>JAJZIL010000008.1 GCA_021810605.1 bacterium
TTGTTTTTAAGTGTATTATCTTTTCAGTTATATTTGCAGCTCTAATACAACAGCTAGAAGCTAATATAATAGGACCTCAGGTTATGAAAAAGGTTATTGGAATTAATCCTTTAATTGTTATCATTGCAATATTTATAGGATCTACTCTAGATGGACTTTTAGGTGCTCTAATTGCAATACCTATAGTTACAGTTCTACAACTTATTATATATGACATAATTGAATATGATCTTTTAGAAAATAAAAAACAAAATGATAATACACTTAAAAACAATTAATGGAGTTAGAATACAATGTAGTGAGACTGAAAATAAGTTACTTTCAGTAAATGATGATGTATCTATATATAAAATTATTGATAGAGAACTATCTCAAATGCGAAGTGTTATTTTAAATGATCAATTAGTATACCCAAAACTATTCTATACTGAATATTTTCATCTCTATAAAAATGAGCACTCTAATATTTTCAAAGATGAAAATATTAGACATGATATTACTATAATGTCTGGGAATTTAGCAGGAATAGAATTTATGAAAACATATGGACACTATCATGAAATATTAGATGGATCTGAACATGCTGCACCTGAAATTATTGAGATTTTACATGGGAATGCAATAATACTTCTTCAAAAACCTAAAACTATAGATCGTAATAAAGAAGATGTAAAAACAATAGCAGATATTCTAGATTTTGGAAATATTTCAGAAGTATCTATGTTTAAACTTAAAATGGGAGATACATTTGTAATTCCACCTTATTATGGTCATACAATAATAAACCAGAAATCTAGTGCATTAGTATTTTCAAGTCTAATATCTGCAAAAGCTAAAACAATATATAAAGGTATTTTTGAATATAAAGGAGCTTCTTACTATATAATTAAAAAAAATGCTAAACAAGTATTCGTTCAAAACCCTAATTATAAATATGTTCCTAAAATAAAAAAACAGAAAAAATGGGCATATAATAACATCATAGATAATAAAAAAGGATCTAGCTATCTTAATTTTGTAAATAATCCTAAAAATTATACATGGATTAATAATCCAGATACTATAAATTGGGAGCAATTTGCATAAATGATCTGTATTTTATCAAACCTATCCTTTAATTCTATTGTATAAAAAAGATATTACAATACTTCTATAATTTATATTCCAATTCCCAGAATACCATCTTATATATTCACCTTTAAGTATATATATGTATTACCTATTCTTATTATTTGATAATATAAAAAATCTATTTCATCTACTCTGAAGATGATGGAATAGCTTCTCCAGATGTACTACCCAAGAACTTAGCATCCCCAAATGTATATACTGATCCATTTGTAGTTATTATATAGTATCCTAATCCATCTGAAGATAATAGAAATGATGCAGGAGTCATTACTGAAGGATTAGATATATTAAACATTGATCCATAGAACTTAGCATCTCCAAATGTGTATACTGCTCCATCTGCAGTTACTATATAATATCCTAAACCATCTAAACTTATACCAAAAGCTACTGTAGTTCTATTCATAATTGCTGATGAAGGTATATTATATAATGATCCATAAAATTTAGCATCTCCAAATGTATATACTGCTCCATCTTTTGTTACTAAATAATATCCTAACCCATCTGGAGTTGAAACAAGTGCTACTACAGTTTTATTCATAATTGCTGATGAAGGTATATTATATAATGATCCATAGAATTTAGCATCTCCAAATGTATATACTGCTCCATCTTTTGTTACTATATAATACCCTAACCCATCTGGAGTTGCTACTATAGAGACTGGTGTTTTTACTGGAATATTAGGTATATTATATAATGATCCATAAAATTTAGCATTTCCAAATGTATATACTCCTCCATCAGAAGTTAATATATAATATCCTGAATCATTTGGTGTTTGAGAATATCCAATTCCTATCTTGGATGGAACATTATTAGGAACGTTATACATATCCCCATAATTATTAGATCCAAAAGGATATAAATTACCATTTAACCCCAAAATACTATATGCAGGATTAGAGTTAGAGTTAGAGTTAGAACTAGAGTTAGAATTAGAGTTAGAGTTAGAACTAGAATTAGAACTAGAGTTAGAATTAGAACTAGAGTTAGAATTAGAATTAGAGTTAGAACTAGAATTAGAGTTAGAACTAGAGTTAGAATTAGAACTAGAACTAGAACTAGAATTAGATACTGAAATTTGTGAAAAATACATATAATCTGACATACTACTACTTCCAGAAGAATAAATCAGACCTTCAATCTCATATATATACCCATTATATTTAACTGTATCAGAGAACTCTAGATTAGAAGGTAAATTTCCTACTAGAGACCAACTACCTAATTCCCCCGAAGATAAAATAGGAGCACTATATATATTGGATGTAGAATTATTCCCAGGTATTGCTCCTCCCATTTCATACACATAACCTTGGGACTCAATAGATGTAGCACCATATAAAGACAAGGGAAGGGATGTTGTTGAAGACCAACTACCTAATTCCCCTGAAGATAAAATAGGAGCATAATATACACTTGATGTACCATTCCCAGAAACTTCTCCTCCAATTTCATATATATAACCATCATATGCAATTGAGGTTAAATTATCTGTAGCATTATTAAGAGATGTTGTTGGAGTCCAACTACCTAATGCCCCTGAAGATAAAATAGGGGCATAATATACATTAGATGTAGGAACAGAGGTAGAATTCCCAGAAACTTCTCCTCCAATTTCATATACATAACCATTATATTCAACTGATGTTGCATAATCTGTAGCATTAATAAGAGATGTTGTTGGAGACCAACTACCTAATTCCCCTGAAGATAAAATAGGGGCATAATATACATTAGATGTAGGAACAGATGTAGAATTCCCAGAAATATTTCCTCCAATTTCATATACATAACCATTATACTCAATTGATGTTGCACCTTCTACAGACTCAGGAAGAGATGTTGTTGGAGACCAACTACCTAATCCCCCCGAAGATAGAATAGGGGCATAGTATACATTGGGTGTAAAAGTACCTCTACCATTAAAAAAACTCCCACCAATTTCATAAACATAGCCATTATATGCAATTGACGTTGAATATGTTATACCACCAGAAGGGATAGCATTACCAGTAATATTAAAATTGAAAGTAGTACCTGCATATAATATATGTGTAAATATAAAATTAAAAATTAATAAAAAAAGAGAAAAAAATACAAAATTCTTAAAAAACTTCATTCTTTTATAATATAAAATTATTAATAATATAATAATATCTTATAAAAAAAATTACAAAAAAGCTCTAGATTGTCATATATAAGAATATTTTATTAGATAAAAAAATGATATGATTATATAATTTTATTTTTTCAAGTATTGAGTATAAGAATTTTGTGTATTATTAAATCAAAGATATTTATAAAATATAATTTCAGATAAATTATATCAATTGCCTGGGAAAGGACTTGAACCTTCATGCTAAAAAATAGCACTAGCTCCTAAGGCTAGCGTGTCTACCATTTCACCACCCAGGCTTAAAACTAGTCTATTATAACTAATTTACAGATTATCAACAAGTGAGATTTATAATTGATATATATATGATTCAACTTCAGGAGCCCATCCAGGATTAGGAGGACAATAAATAGGTTGCATTTGGTAAGGAGACTCATTCCCATATGATGAAGCTATACCTTGAGCAATTGACTGAATTGCATCTGGCCAAGATGAAAAAGCTGCAAAACCATTAAATCCATAAGCTGACCCTGTCCAACCCCAAGCATTATAAGATAGAGCTCCATTGTAAGATTGTGGGATTACTCTTCCAAACCCTGATTCTACACCAGATATTCCAACTAATGTTTTCCAACTTATTCCATACATATTAGCATATTTTATAAAATCTGCTGCATATGGAGCCATTGGAGAACCATGTTCAATAAGAAAATTTGTAAGTATTGAAACATTAGCATTTGAAGTTGAAGTTATACTACCTTCTATTTCAGAATTCTTTGATGGAATAACTGCAGCAAGAATTCTAGCTTTATCTATCTGAGGATTTATAAGTTTTACCCCAGCGATTCTATCAAGATTAGATGTACTGTTATTAGTAATTGTACTTACATTCTCAGCCATTACTAATTTCTGAGAAAAAGTATTACTAGCAGCATTTGAAATTGTTGTAAGAGGTTTTTTAAATATAAAAAATGATACTACTACTGCTATAGTAAAAAGTGAAACAAAAAAATAAATAACACTCCTGTTCACACCTTTAAATTTTTTTGGACTGTTATTTTTAAGGTTTGAGGTATAAGACGAAAGTTTATCCGAATTATTTAAAAAGTTCATATATATATATATTATATAGTTTTTTCTAAAAAATCAAATAGCTTCTGAAACCGAAGACAAATTAAAATCTTCAACTACACAATATGGACAAATAACAGATGAAAGAAAACTGTCCCCAAACTCTCTAGGAGTTGATAAATAGGACTTTGAGAAAGAGGTAATATTCTCCAAAACCTTTATGGGAGATTGATTAAATCTAAAATTATTAATACTATATACAAACCTACCTTTCTCTATTTTATATACCCCATCCCTAGTAAGTCCTGTAAGAAGTCCAGTTATAGGATCCACTGATCTTATATACCAAAGATTATTTATATAAATTGCATTATCAATATCCTTAATAAAATCTAAATATTCTTTATCAGATCCTTCTAGTATTAGATTTGATACAGTAGGAAGATTATTTTTATATTTCATTTTCTGATCATAATACCTTGTAGATATTAAACCTTTAACTACTCCATTTTCTATAATATTCTGCTTTGAAAGAGATTGTCCTATATCAAATATAGGATTTACTCCAGAGGTATCAAAAATTAAAAATGGAATTGATTTTATATCCTTTATAAAAGGATCTGTATATAGATTAATATATTCTGGAAATACTTTTTTGCCTAATAGATCTTTGAAAGGAGATCTTTTCTCATCAGCATCCTTAGCTAAAAGAAAGAAGCTCATATACATAAGTAAATCTCCTAAAGCTGAAGGAGATAGAACTACTTTATATCTACCAGGATCTAAATCTTTCTTTATACTAGTATATTTATAATCTTTTAACAGTTGTGTATATATATTTTTCAATAAATCTATATTACTCACTGAAGATATATCTGATCTCCAAACTGATCGAGTTAATTTATCATTTTTAATATTCATTGAATAAGAAAATCTAGGAATAGTAGTTCTCTTCAATAAGTTAACTGAATTGATAATTGATATATTTGATATCTCTCCTGTAATATATCCAAAGATTTTTATTCTTTTATCCTTATTGAATATCAAATGTAGATAATCTTCAATTTCACTTACTTCTTTTTCAAAATTTAAAGAATTTTCAGTAGAATCATCATATTTTTCATCTTCTATAAGTGGAGTATATTCTTCATTCTCTTCTGCCTCTAAAGCTATTGAATAAGATTTCTTAATACATTTTATAACAGATTCTTCTGATAAATCTGTTGTAGAGGATACTCCAACTTTTTTATCAAGAATACTTGTAATTTCAACAAAAGAATTAGATGATACTCTATTTGATATAATCTTACTATCAGAAAAGCGTATATTATACTCAGAATTATCATATAAAATAGCATAATACTGAGCATCTTTTTTATTATCTTCCAGAATTTTTTTTAATTTTTCAATATTCATTACATTAATTTTCATTTTTTGTATTTAATACTTTAATATTTTCAAATAAAGAAATTGGAGCTCCATGAGATACCGGAGCTACTTGTGATGGTTGTCCTTTTCCACAATTAAATGCACCTTCTAGAGAATAGGTACTTTTCCCCCCAATCTCAATACAACTTTTCCAAAAATCTTGTGTATTTGATTGATAAGCAAGATCTTTAATCATTCCTATAATTTTACCTGATTTTACTTCATAAAAAATATTTCCTGTAAATTGAAAATTATATCTTTGCATATCTATACTCCAACTTCCATCTCCTAGAATATATATACCATCATTCATAATATTCAGCATATCGCCAAGTTTAAGATCTTTAGATTCATTTGGTAAAAGTGATACATTAGGCATTCTCTGTAGAGGAAAGGATGAATATGAATCTGCAAAAGAGCATCCATTAGAGTGATTCATTCCAGAGATAGATGCAATTTCTCTATTTGTCTGAAGATTCTCTAATACTCCATTTTTTATAATATCAAACTGAGTTGTCTTAACTCCTTCATCATCATATTTTATACTAGCCAAACCATTTTTTTGATTTCTATCTCCTACTATATTTACTTTATCAGATCCATACACTAAATCGCCCATTCCAGAAACTGTTGCAAAAGATGATCCTGCATAATTTGCTTCATAAAGAAGTACTCTATCCATTTCAGTTGAATGTCCAATTGATTCATGAATTGTTAGCCACAGATTAGATGGATCAATTAAGAGATTATATTTTCCTTCTTTAACTGATTTGGCTTTTGATTTTTCATATATATTCTCTGCTGCTTTTGGAATTTCTTCTTGAAATGGATAATTTTTAAAGTACTCATAACCTTCTCCGACAGGTCTAGTATTGAGTTTTAAAGTTGTAAGTTCAGGAATAGTTTTATATAACATAAAATGAGGATATATTCTTGTTCTTTCTTGATATATATCGGAACCAGATGAATTTAGATAAAGTTTCTTTTCAAATACTTGAACAAGTGATGCATCAGAGAAATCTATATTTTTATATTTTAATAAATCATTTTGTATTGATTTTATATATTGTATTTTTTCAGAGATAGGAGTATCAAAAGGATTTATTATAACAGACTGAATATCTTCATCTTTATAAATATCTTCTGTTGTTAAAGTAACTCTACCTTTAGGAAGACCTACCACCATATTTACTGCCTTAGAGAAAGCCTCCAGAATTGAGACCTTTGTTATAATATTTGATGAAGAAAATCCCCAATTACCATTCAAAAGTACCCTCACTGAAAATCCTTTACTTTCAAGATTATATATATTTTCCAAATTTAGATTTTTAAAATATATATTCTCTATTAAATCTTCTTGAAATCTTATTTCACAAAAATCTATTTTTTTTAAATTACTGGATTCCAAAAGAGATTTTGCATAATTTCTATAAGTGAATTTATCAAAAGGCATTTTATGTAGATAGATAAATAAATTAGCAGAAGACGGGGCTCGAACCCGCGACAACTAGTTTGGAAAACTAGTACTCTACCAACTGAGTTACTTCTGCAACAGTATCTATTATATCAAAAATTAACTACAGTTAGAAGTTGAGAATTTATTATATAACTTTAAAGAATTAAGAATATAATCAAATATCTGCATTTTATCTGCGCTTTGAGAAACTAGAACTATGTTAAAGTTTTTAGCATAAAAATTAACACTTTTTGAATTTATACTTTCAACCCCTGTATATCCATATAATGTAATATTTCTACCCTTATCATTTATATTATTATTACAAGAAAGATATACATTAACAGTAACAGATGATCCATTTAGTCCAAATGAAGCTATTTCTGACTGAGTAAGTTGATTCACATCAATAGCTTTCCAACCTGATGGATACTTAAAGCTAAATGATTTTTGTGGGCCAAATGTGCCATTAAAATTAGAATATACTATATTAACTGAGTTATTTTGAGATATGATATTTTTACTGTATGTAGAAGTATTTTTACTTCCTACATTCTGCAATTCCTGAGCATATATAGTTGTAATATAAAGTACAGCTATTATTACAAGAGAAAATAAAATTACAAATAAGACTTTCGATTTCATATAAATATAATATATCTTTTTATATATTTGATCAAGTATAAAAAAAGAGGGACTATAAAATAGTCCCCTCTTTAAAATATTTTATACTACTTTTATTAGAATACCATTACTGAAACTCCAATTGATAGTATTATTAATCCTGCTAATACAAATATATTTATAGGTGCAGTTCCTGCAGTTTGAGGTAATTGTTGTTGTGCAACAACAATTGGAGTTACAGGTTTTTGAGCGATACAGCTACTTGAAACAGCTACACTTGTTGTTACATTAAATTTCTGTCCTGCTGAATTTTGTAACCAACCAGTAACTGTATATTCATCAGTACCATTAGCACCTTGCCAAATATATTCTCCTAATTGAGCAGGTGTATTAGGAAGATTATATATAACATTTCCTGTTGTAGTATCTGTTATATATCCTGTGAAAATATCAGTACTTGAAACATTGTTAGCCTGCCACTGAATAGTTAAATTATTAGTGGTATTATTTTCACAAACAAAAGATATAGAAGACATTATAGGAACTTGAGGTGTAATACACTGACTTACACTAGAAGTTGAAGAAGTTATAGTATTACTCTTTCTATCATTTCCATTAATGTATCCAACTACCACATATTGGTCAGTAGAATTAGCACCATTCCAAATATAAGATAATTGAGATACTGGAGCTGTAAATGTAGCAACAGCATTTGTATTTGTTGTTGTATCATTAATAGTTCCATAGAATGTACCAGTTGTAGAGTTATCTTGACTAGTCCAACCTACTGCAAGATTTGATGATCCTGTTACACAACTTAAAGTTACAGTACTAAGTACTGGAGCTGTAACGTGATTTACACATTGATAAAAGTTTACATTTCCTGAAGATACAGTTGTACTTCCTCCAGAATATGAAAGAGTCAATGTTGCAGTATAGTTATCTTGAGTATTTTCTAAACTTTGTACAAATGAATTATATGTACCTGCTGCAATAGTTTCTGTAGGAAGAGTTGTTGCAACAGTATTTGTTGTAGTATCTGTAATATTACCAGTTATACTATCACCACTTACAAAATTATCTGTACTCCATGTTATACCATTACATCCCATACTTACTGCTAATGTAGGAGTAGGTGTAGGTGTAGGTGTAGGTGTAGGTGTAGGAGTAGGTGTAGGTGTAGGTGTAGGTGTAGGTGTAGGAGTAGGTGTAGGTGTAGGAGTAGGTGTAGGTGTTGTATGTGACACACAGTTATAAAAGTTTACACTATCAGTCTGCGTATACATATTTTGTCCACCTCCATAAGTTACACCCAAATTCACATAGTAAGATATATTTGAGTTTTCTAGTGATGATACAAAATTATTTACATTACCTGATGCAGTATTTGATCCAGAGATATATGAATATATAGATCCATTAGATGTATTTTTAACCTCACCACTAACAGTATCTCCATTTGTGAAATTTGAGATATTCCAATTAAGTCCACTACATGTTAATTTTGCTGATAATACAGGAACTACAGGTTTAACTACTGGTGCTGGAGGAGTTACACTTATTGTATATACAGGAATAGATGTTCCATTTACAAGATTAATAGTTCTACTACCATTTGACTGGGTCCAATTAGAAGGTAACCCATTAAGATTATAATTCTCCGGAGAAAAAGCACAATCTAAAACCTGAACATATCTCATAGTAACTTCAGATCCATTACTATTCACTGATCTTGTAACTTCACCATTTAAATGACTACAACCATAACCAGATGAACAGCTAAAAAGAGTACTATTTGTTGAATTACCTCCAACAGTATAATCTGGAAATACCTGATAAGTACTAGGAGCTTCTCCTGTAGATTTATGGTAATTTAATATTGATAACTGATCTATATATGATCCAGGTGTTATATCTGTAGATTTTATTAAAGGATCTTGAAGAGAACTATTATATCCTGGATCCCAAGGAATTCCATTGTCCCAACCATTGTGACATTGAGCTGTTCTCATCGAAAGAGATAAAGAATTTGGAAGTGGTACTGATGAATTAGTTGATTGAACAACAATTGCTACAGATGCAAAGTATGCAATATTTCCACTTAGCTTACAACTTGCAGCTGCATGTAGATTAACACTCGACTTATTTGCAAAAAAAGGATTTGATGCAATAAGTGCAAGAAATATAATATTCAATGTTATAAATATAGTTATTATTAAATGACTATATTTTAATTTAAATTTCTTAAACATGTTTATTTTGATAATATAATTATTAACTTAATATGACATTCTAACACAAATCCCATAGAAAAATCAACAATACAATTACAAGTTGTCAAATATAATGTTAATATATAGATATGATAGTCATAAATTTTCAAAATATAAAGACTCTGTACTCTGCAGAAAAATTCTTATATAGATTAGAAAAAGAGCAGTATGATATAGATAATATTATAATAATACCAAGTATAATAGATATTAAGGATTTTAAAAATAAATTTAAATTTAAAATAGGAATACCTTATTCACAAAATAGTGAATATATTACAAAAAAAGACATGAAAAATTTAAATTTATTCTATGCACTACTAAATCATAAAGATAATTTAATAGGATACAATAGTATGTATGAGGCTATAAAGAAGCTTAAAAATAGTAATGTACGTACTATCACCTACTCTTACAATCCGAGTGAATATGATAAAGTAAGATCATTAGAGAGTGAATATATAGTAATAAAGACTAACAATATAAATAATATTTCTAAATTTCCAATTGATACTAATGACAAAGTATTTATAGATTACAAATTTAAAAATTATAATGATATAGAAAAAATAGACAAATTTGGAATAAAAGGGTTTATAATAAAACCATACATTAAAGATTTTATTTTACTTAAAAATTATTATCTATGATTAAAGAATTTATAAGAAACAAAAAATTTGGATATTTGGTTGATAACCAATGGATAATGACTTCTAAAACTAAAGATACTCTCTCTCCAATTGATGATACTCTAGTAGGGAAACTCCCATTGATGAATACTCAGCAAATTGATGAATGTATAGAATCATCTTTTAAAGCTTTTGTATCTTGGAGAGATACTCCCATTAATTACAGAGTAAACATACTAAGAAATGCTGAAAAAATTATAAGAGAGGAGAGTGAGACTCTTGCAAACCTTATTGTTGAAGAGGTAGGGAAAGCATATTATGAATCACTTGATGAAGTTATACGTACAGCAGATATAATTAATTTCTATGCAGCAGAGGCTCAGAGAGTATTAGGAGAAGTCTTATACTCTGAATCATTCCCTGGATTTGGAAGAGAAAAAATTGCTATAACACAAAGAGTCCCATTAGGAGTAGTTGTATCAATTCCACCATTCAATTATCCTCTAAATGAAACAATGCCTAAAATAATAGGAGCAATTCTAGCTGGAAATACAACTATACTAAAAGCTCCTAATCAAGGAGGAGTGGTTTGCATGGTGATAGGAGAAATTTTCAGAAGATCTGGATTAGATAAGGGAGTTTTAAATATAGTATCAGGAGATAATGAAATAGCAGGAGATCATCTTTTAAAATCAGAAAAAATAAATGCATTAAATTTTACAGGAGGAACTAAAACAGCACTTCATATACAAAAAGTATTATCTCAAAGAGAAGTTGTTATCCCTACTATTCTTCTAGGATTAGGTGGAAAAGATGCATCTATCATTCTCTCTGATGCTAATATAGATATTGCAGCTGACAAAGTTGCAACTGGAGCATTCACATTTTCAGGACAAAGATGTACTGCAATAAAGAGAGTTTTGATTGATAACACTATTGCAGATGTATTTATAGAAAAACTTATCAAAAAGATAAAAGATAAATTTATATTAGGAAATCCTAGAGATAGAAAGAATACTCTTGGTCCAGTAATTAATGATTCTACTGTAAACTATCTTCATATCCTTAAAGCTGATGCTATAAAAAAGGGTGCAAAAGTTATACTTTCTGGAGAAGATGAAGGAAGATATATTTATCCAATAGTTTTAGATAATGTATCAGAAGATATGAGAATTGCATGGGAAGAACCTTTCTCTCCAATACTTCCTATAATAAGAGTTGAGAGTATTGAGAGAGCGATCGATATAGCTAATAGATCTGAATATGGATTGCAATCAAGTATTTTTACCAATGATATAGATAAAGCATTCTTAATTGCATCAAAATTAGAAGTTGGTAATGTACAGATTAATGGGAAGGATTCTAGAGGCCCAGATAATTTTCCATTTAATGGAGTAAAACAATCTGGAATTGGAAATATACAAGGAGCTAAATATTTAATAGAGTCTCTCACTAGAATTAAAACTACAGTTCTAAATTTCAATAATTAATATTTATGAGTGAGGAGATTAGTATATTTCAAAAAGATTTTTTAAAAAATCTACCTCTTACTCCAGGTTGTTATCTATATAAAGACAAAGATAAAAAAATTATATATATAGGTAAAGCAAAAATTATAAGAAAAAGGGTTTCTCAATATTTTTCTAACACACTAGATTTAAATTTAAAGACATTAAAAATGATTGAAAATTCAGTATCAGTATCTTATATCGAGACCGATAATGAATTAGAAGCATTAATATTAGAAAGTAATTTAATCAAAAAATATAAACCTAAATATAACATACTTCTAAAAGATGATAAAAGATATGCATGGATAAGAATTACAAATGATGAATTTCCTAAAATAGAGAGAGTTAGAGAAAAGATTAATGATGGATCTAAATATTTTGGTCCATATCCTTCTGGAAAAACTATAATAGCTTTACTGAGTAATCTTAGAAAAATATTCCCCTATAGAACATGTAATCTTAAAATATATGAAAATCAAAAAATTACTAAATCAAGATTATGTATTTTTTATGATATAAATCTTTGTCCAGGACCTTGTGACTCATTAATAAGTAAAAAAGTTTATATGAAAAATATAAGAAATATTGATAAATTTTTATCTGGAGAAAAATATTCTATGGTAAAGAAAATTGAAAAGCAAATGCTTAGAGAAAGTAATAAAGAAAATTTTGAAAAAGCAGGAGAGTTAAAAAAACAAATTGACCAGATAAATTATATTACTCAGAACATAAAAGTTGATTTTGGAGATGATGAGAATATATTTAAGAATAAAAAAGAAATTGATAACATTGCAGCTTTAAAAGAATTATTTGAAATAATTGGTGTAAAATATAAAACTGGTAGAGTTGAATGTTATGATATATCTAATATACAAGGAAAATTTCCAGTATCATCAATGGTAGTTTTTAGAAAAGGTGATATGTCTCCTTCATATTATAGAAAATTTAAGATAAGAAGTCAGGACACTCCAAATGATCCATTAATGATGGGAGAAACTCTCAGAAGAAGATTCACTCATAAAAACTATGATGAGAGCTTTTCAGAGATTCCTGATCTTATTATTGTAGATGGAGGAAAGACACAACTTAATTCTGGAGTAAGTATTTTAAAAGAGTTAGACTTAGATATTCCTATTGTAGGACTTGCAAAAAAAAGAGAGGAAATATTCAGGCCTGGAGAAAAGGATCCAATATTAATTGGATATCATGAAAGATCTCATCTACTGATAAGACGAATTCGGGATGAAGCTCATAGATTTGCAATTACATTTCACAGAAAACTTCGATCAAAGGGTTTTATTAGCTCTAAATAAATATTTATAAAGACTTATAAAAAATATACTGATTGCAATAAGATGTATACTACTGCAATAAAGACATACTGAATGAATTAATCCAAACTCTATATAAAGAAGTGCTGCTACAATAAAAAGTGATATAGTTGATAGAATTAAGATTATAATATCAGTTTTTTTTATAAAAGATAGAACTATTAAAAGTATAAAATATAAAAGACCAAATATTGGAAGAGGAATACCAAAGAAGCTTGAATAACTACTAGTAAGAACATTTGAACAATTTATAATCCCTACGTCTGGACAAGCTAAAGACATTGGGGAATAATGTACATATAAAAGATATATAGATATAAAGACAGCTATCAGAGATAGTATTGGAATACTATATTTTAGAGCATACGTTTTGAGGTTTTCCATTAGTTATTTGACAAATACTTTGGATTATTCTTCCTGCAGAAGATAATATCTTTACTGATAGACTACTTGTAGGTTTGTTATATATAGTATTTATAATACTAGTCCAATTCATACCCTTTAATGTAGCTGGAGAATATTGAGCTCCTACTATTAAACCTTTATTTCCAATATCTATAAAAGGTATTGATCCTGCTGATGATTTTGCAATATATGGATATGAATCAAATTTTGAAAATATACTATTTTCTATGCTTGTAGGAGTCTGAAGAGGAGTATAACCACCTTGAGAAGGGACATTAGTAGCAGTTTCAGTTGGAGTAAAAGATATATATCCTGATGAATAAGAAAATTTATAAAATGTAAATGTAGGAGTTGATGGATAAACATCTATTGCTGATGATGTCATATAGTGAAGTGTATTAAATGTCCCAAATTTAGATAGTGCTATTACTAGTGCCCATCTCTCTGCAGCACAGAAAGGACAAAAATCTGCCCCTACATAAATAATCCTAGGCAAATTATCCTTTTCTATTGAAGGTTCACCAGTAATTGGTGTTACACTTGTTGCTGATGACTTTGATGATAATGCACTTTTTATATTGGATAATGATACATTCTCTAATTTACTTACGACACTAGGGGATACCTTTTTATTATCAAAACTTACAAGTTTATTTGTTACATTTGAAACACTATTTA
Organism: bacterium; assembly: GCA_021810605.1. Taxonomy (GTDB): domain Bacteria; phylum Patescibacteriota; class Dojkabacteria; order JAKAPS01; family JAJZLI01; genus JAJYFR01. Next base: position 14,663 of record JAJZIL010000008.1, read on the forward strand.
TAGAATTATTCGCAAAATATATTATTCCTATCATTATTACTACCACAACTATTACTATTACTGTGAATATAATGTTGCTATTATTTCTTTCTTTATTATTTTTAGACATAATAAGATGTTATCAAAAAAAAAATATATATACAATAGAATAAATGGCAACTAATCATAAAAGTGAAAATGAAAAAAAAATACTAATAATAGGAGGTTCTGGATTTATTGGAAGAAATTCTATTATAAAATTTACAGAGTATCATCTGGGAAAAATATTAAACCTAGATAAAGAGCCTTCAATTCTTGGTGTAAAAACTATATATATGAACCTTATGTACCCAATATTATCATCAATAAGAAGATTTGCTCCAGACTATATAATCTATCTAGCATCTCTAAATGAGCATGAATCAGAAAATTTTAATATAGCATATAAGATTAATGTGACTGGATTAGAATCTGTATTAGAGGAGTTAATTGATTATGAAGGACTAAAGAAATTTATATATATCTCTGATTACAAGTTATATACAGGAGAGATTCCTTTTAAAGAAGATTCTCAAATCAAGGTAGATTCTAATTATCTAAAAACAAAATATGAAGCAGAAAAAATTTGCTATAAATATATTAATGAGTTTGGATTTCCAATAATAATATTTCGTGCATCTAATCTATATGGACCTTATGATAGAAAAAATCCAGATATAATTTATTCATATATATCTTCTGCATATGAAAATAAATTTATTGAGGTTAGAGAGAATAATATCTATGATTATATTTATATTACTGATTTTATAAGAGCAATAATACTTTCTTTTGATACACTTTATACTGGAGCAATTAATATAGGCTCTGGAAAAGGAGTAGAGAATATTAATATAGCAAAATATATTGCAAATAAACTAAATGTTGTGCTTAAGATAGATAATTCAACTTGTCTAGAAGAATATATAAATAATATTGAGAGTATAAAAAATGTATTATCCTGGAAACCTGAAATTTCTATTAATTTAGGAATTGATAAAACTATACTTTATTTTAAATCATTAAGATAGAATTACAAAGAATCTATATACTTATCCATCATTCCTTGAAAACTTCCTGAAGACATAAATAATATTATATCCTTTCCTTTATAAGAAGACTCAATTGATTCAATAAGTGATATATTTGAAGAATATATAGTATTTTGAACATCAGATTTTACTACATTTACAATATCTTCACTATTTAATCTAGTATACTCAGATAGAGAATTTTTTCTATATATATCAGTAACAATAACTTTATCTGAACTATTAAATATACCTTTATACCACTGTATTGTTTTTTTATCTCTAGAGCTTATTGAGTGTGGTTCAAATACTGAGATTATATTATATTCAGGAAAACTTTTTCTTACTGCATCAATTGAGGCTTTAATTTTATAAGGAGAGTGTGCAAAATCATCTATAACAATAAGATTTTCTCTTCTATATCTAATCTCAAGTCTTCTTTTAGCACCTCTAAATTCTTTTACAGCTAAGAATAGTTTTTTATAATCTAGACCTAAATATAGGCATAGGCTTAACCCTGCAGTAAGATTGGAAATATTATGATCACCTATAAGTTGAGTTTCAAAATTATATTGTCCATTTATTACAAATTCAATATAACCATGTTTATATAAGATAATTTTTCCATAATAATCAGATTTATCATTTTTAACAGAATATTTTATTATTTTTATATTATCAATAGGATATATCTTTTGGGTACTTGAATCATCTTCATTTATAAATAATACTCCATTATTAGGAAGTTTTTCTACTAAAGATTTGAATGAATTTATATAGTCTGATTCTTGTGGGAACAGGTCTACATGATCCCAAAGAAGAGATGTAAGAATTAAATATTTTGGATCATAGTACATAAATTTAGATAATTTATCTGTTGGAGAGGCATTATACTCATCTCCTTCAACTATTGAATACTTTGAATTAGTAATTCTCACACTTTTATCCATATCCAAAGATACTCCTCCAAACATATATGATGGATCCAGATTAAGTTTAGAGAATATAAATGAGAGAAAGGAAGTGATTGTAGTTTTTCCATATTCCCCCACTACTACAATAGAATCTTTTTTTATAAGGTATTTTTGTAATACTTCTGGATATGATAGTATTGGAATATTTCTTTTTTTTGCTTCAATAAATTCTATATTTTTCTCACCGACTGCATTACCAAGCACAATAAAATCAATATTTGATTGAATATGTTCTTTTTTATATCCGATTTGGATTTGCATATTGTTATTTTTAAGATATGTTGATATTGGAGGAAAGAAACCCTTATCTGAACCAGTTACAATAAACCCAATATTTTTAAGTTCTACAGCAATAGGAGCCATAGCACTCCCACATATACCTATAAAATGTACTCTATTTTTTTCCATTATTTTTGATTTTTTTTAAAATATATTCTTTATCTGACCAAGGAATTTCTTTTCCTTTAATCGATAAAGATTTTTCATGTCCTTTTCCTAATACAGCAATAATATCATTTTTTCTTGCTATCTTTAATGCGAAATCAATTGCTTCAGATCTTTTATCAATTTGAAAGATATTAATATCTTTTTTAAATAAATTGTCATTTATATTTTTTGTTATATCCATATATATCTCTGATTGATTATCAAAACGAGGATCATCTGCAGTTATTATTATAATATCAGAAAATAAAGATGCATTTTCCCCCATCATTGGTCTTTTTATTTTATCCCTATCTCCAGGAGCTCCAAATATAGTAATTATTCTATTTTTCCCATTTTTTTTAAGATGAGATAGATTTTCTAAAATATTATATATTGCATTAGCTGTATGAGCAAAATCTACTACTATAAGAGGATTTTTAGATATAACATCAAACCTTCCATTTATATATGGAGGATTAACTAGAGTATTTTTTATACTATCTTCTGATATATCAAATTTTAAACATACAAATATAGCAAGCAGTGAATTTTGTATATTATACTCACCAAAAAGTGATGTTTTAAAAGACATATTATAATCTAAACCCTTTATATCAAAACTTTTATCTGTAATATTATATGCTCTTATATCAGCACCTTTATTGTATATAGAATATGTAAAGTAATTTATATCCTTAAATCTATTTGAAAGATATTCGAATGATTTTTTATCATCCATATTGATAACTGCAAAACCTTTATTTTTTAGATAATTCTTTAACTTAGATTTAGCATAGGCATATCTCTCCCAAGTTTTATGATAATCTAGATGATCTTCTGTTATATTAGTATATAGAATAGCATCAAATTTTAATCCTGCTATCCTATATTGATCTATTGAATGAGATGTAGTTTCAATGATTATAAAATCATAATTTTTAAATTTTTTAAGATTTTTTCTTAAAGAATAAGTATCTAGAGTTGTAGTATGAAGTCCAGTAGAGATAAAACCACCATTATATGATATCCCAATTGTTGTAAATACAGCTACAGATAAACCTTCATTTTTTATCATATCGTAAATCAGAGTTGAGACTGTAGTTTTTCCATCTGTTCCTGTAACAGCAATCAATTTAGCATGATATCTATCAAAAATAAATGGCAGAGTTGATATATGTGCTCGTAGAAAGTGATAAATTCTTTTCATTTTATAAATTTTTCAAAAACTTTTTGAAAATCCCTATTAGGCATATAGAATTTCTCTAAACTAGATATAGCATTATGAAAAGTAATTCCATAAGCAATAGAGGTTAGAAGACATGCTACTAGAATTTTTGGATCTACATTTTTAAAATTATTTTGTATTTCTATGTGATTTTCATTATATGTTATATCTATATATTTTGAAGTAGGTTTATAAATTAAATCATTATTAGGATTTAATCCAAAACTTAATATCCTTTTAGAGAAATCAAATGTAATAATTTTTCGAGAAGTGGAATCTCCATCTATTATTACATATGCATCTTTTTTAGAATCTTTCATTATTTGGTCCTCATAAATTAGAGCTTTTTTAGTAACATCAAGAAGAAGAAATATATCTGAGTGTATGAACTCAGAATAATATTTAATAACACTAGCATTAAAAGTTGAGAGATTTAGTATGATAACTCTATCTTTATATTTCCTTGAAAAAATTAGTATAGGGAATTTTATCATTAGTAAGAAAAAACCCATTATGGTAAAATTTTCTTTATTTGATAGAATAAAGTATGAGACATCAAGATCTCTTTCAAAATCTACATAATTTCTAAATACATTTGATGAGTTATCTTTAAGAATTGTGTATATACATTCTACTGCAACATCTTGGTTATAGTTTCCAAAAATAGTAATAAATTTAATTCTATTTTTAGAAACTATAAAATTTGAAGTTTTTGCAAGTATTTCTTTTATAATTTTTCTAAATAATTTTTTCATATTTTCAATCTTTTAACATTACCATTGAGTCTAGTTAGAATTTTTTCTATATTTGGATATCCTCTGTCTATATTTTCAATTCCTGTAAGGACGCTTGTTCCTGAAGCAGCAAGCATAGCAGATAGATATGCTACTCCTGAACGTATATCTCTTGATACTATATTTGCATGATGTAGCTTTGTTATTCCTTTAACTAAAATTCTATGAGTATCTAATATAGTAAATTCTGCACCCATTTTTTTCAATTCTACTACAAAATCCAATCTATTTTCGTACATCTTTTCAAAGAACATTACTTCCCCTTTAACTTGTGTAGATAATGATATCATTAAAGAGAGAAGATCTGTAGGAAATGCTGGATAAGGCTGGGTATATATACCTAAATTCCCAAACCCCATATCCTTTTTATAGAATAAATCTTGGTCTTTAAATATCTCAATACTATTTTCACTCAGAGAATATTTAATATTGAACATATCAAATACATAAAAAATTGATTTCATAACAGAGGTATCTATATTCTCAATTTTAATTGACCCTTTTGACATTAATGCGAAAACTATATATGTTGAAGCTTCAATACTATCTGAGGATATACTCAATTCTACACCTAAAAGATTAAGATTACCTTTAATTCTTAAAATATTAGTACCTATACCTTCAATTAATACTCCCATTTTTGTAAGCATAATACATAGGTCTTTGACATGAGGTTCACATGCAGCATTTTCAATTACAGATTCTCCATCTATAACAGAGCATAGCATCACAAGATTTTCAGTAGCTGTAACAGATGGCTCATATAGAAAGATATTATTTTCTTTTAGATCACCATTAATATTAAAAGTAGAATCTTTAAAATCAATATTTAATCCTAATTTTCTAAATCCAGAAAAATGAGCTGATAGATCTCTGCTTCCTATTTTATCTCCACCTGGATATACAAAAGATATATTTTTAAATCGATAAATTAGTGGTGCAATTAAAAGCACAGAGCCTCTCATTTTTTTTATATTTTCAAATATAATCTTTTCCTTATCTTTATCTAGAGATAAATTCTTATTAGTGATTTGAACTTTTGTAGAGGATAGGTATTTTATATCTGAGCCTAGAGTTTTGAGAATTTTAAAAAGTACTCTTGCATCTAATATTTTAGGGACGTTCTCGATAATACAAGGTTTATCGGTTAAAAGAGTAGCACATATAATAGGAATAAAGTTATTTTTTCCACCTAAAAGATTGACTGTACCAGACAAAGGATGATCTCCTTCTACTATAAATTTATACATATAGAAAAAATTATCGCAAAAAAAAGACTAATTATCAAGTTTTATGAAGCAATTCCAAAGTAAGGAAATAATTTAGATGCTATTGCACCCCACTCCACACAAGCTGTAGTGGCTGCATAATACTGATTCAGTAATGGTTTATGTGGAGAATTCATCATAGTAAGCAGTATAAATTTAGGATTATTAGCAGGAGCATAAGCTACATATGTCATAACATAATTGGTTGTACTATATTGTCCTGGATGTTTTTTAGAAGGCATTTGTGCAGAGCCAGTTTTACCTGCAATAATAGGCATATATGCTTCTACACCTTCTTGATGTAGAGCCCAATTAGGTTCTCCCTGAGTTGTTCCAATAAGCATAGTATTAATTTCTGATGCAACAGTAGATGATATTGGGTTATACAATACTTTTGGAGTAAAATTTTCAGTTTTTCCAGATGAATTTGTAAGACTTTGTACAATATATGGTTGCATAATTTTTCCTCCATTTGCAGGAGCATCATATGCATCTATGATCTGAAGTGGAGATACTGATACAAATTGTCCAAATGAGTCAGTTGCAAGATTTGATTCATTCCAACTTTGATAAGGTGGTATATTTGCGGTTTCTTCTCCTTGAAGAGTTATACCTGTTAAACTTCCAAACCCAAATTTTTTAGAAAAATTATACATTATTTTTGATGATAGATATTTAGTTGACACAATACTAGCACCAACATTTGATGATAGAAGTAATATTCTACCAAGATTCATTACTCCATCTGGCTGTTTATTCCAGTTGTATATATTTTGACCACCTACACTAAATACTCCTGTAGAATCGTTCACAGTAGTAGAAGGAGTCATAGCTCCAGTTTGAAGTGCTGCTGCAACAGTTATAAGTTTACCCACTGAGCCAGGTTCATATATAAAAGAAATTGCATTATTTTGAAAATTAGCATATTTATATTGCCAATAGGTATTAGGGTTAAAGTTAGGATAACTTGCCATAGCAAGAATTGCACCAGTTTTAGGATCCATTACAATAGCAGCACCTGAAGATGCATCTTCTTTTTTAGACCAATAATCTACATTTTGAGAAACTATTTGTTGTATAGTAGGATTAACAGTTAGTTTTATAGTATCTCCATTTTTAGGTGGAACAAATTGATAATTTTGAGACAGTAATGGAATTCCTGATGCAGATTCAATTCCTTTTGAATATCCAGCTGTACCTACTAAAGATCCATTAAAGTATCCTTCTACTCCATAAAATCCACTAACCTGCCCCTGATAATCTCTACCAAGAAAACCTAGTATATGTGCAAATAATTGTTGATTAGGATAATAACGCTGTTCATATGGTTCAAAGGTTAAGGATGCAATATTAGAGAGCTTATTCTTCTGTGATATACTTATATCAGAAGAGAGTTTTACCCAAACAAGTTTACTCTTAAAAAGAGATTCAAGATAGTTTTTCTTTATCCCAAGTACAGAATGTATTTCATTTTCAAAATTTTTCTGATTAACTACATTATTTAGTGAGACATAAACACTATATACAGGAGTATTATCAGCTAGAATACTTCCAGTAGAACTTTCAATAATACCTCTTAGAGGCGGCATATTATTTATAAAGGTATTTTCAGCAGCTGCCTCAATAGAATAACGAGTATTATTTAATACCTGAAGGTTAAAGAGCTTAAATATTAAGACAAAGAAAGCTAATGATATAAGAATAATTAAGAAAAAAGTTTTTTTCTTAAATAAATCATTGCTCATTTTGAAGATACGTTAAAACTATATGAGTTAGAAGGTACATAGTTAACTTTTCCGTTTGCACTATTTCCTTTAAGACTTAGAATTGATTGATTTGAAGATATTTCTCCTTGCAGATTTTGATTTTTAATATTATATGAATTGTATTCTGATACTAAATTTTGAACAGAGTAATTATATGAATCAATATTATTCATAAGATATAACTGTCCTACAACTATTAAAAATAGTGTAAAGATTAGTGTTATTAATAATTTGTTAGATTTATTATTTTTTTTCATATACTCTCATTTTTGCAGATCTTGCCCTCCTATTTTTTGAAATTTCTTCCTCTGTAGGATAGACAGGTTTTTTATACAAAGATATAAAATTATCATTGTGGAGAAAATAGTTTTTTACAATTCTATCCTCTCCAGAATGATAAGTTAAAAATACTACTCTACCGCCACTCTCAAGAATATCAGGCAAAAGAAGCAGAGAATCACTCAAAACGCCCAACTCATTGTTGACCTTGATTCTTAATGCCTGAAATATTCTTGATACATGACGATAGAGATAAGCTTGACCTCTTATACTTCTTCTAACTATTTCTACCAATTCAGAAGACTTTTCAATACTTTTCATCTTTCTTCTTTTCACTATATTCCTCGCTATTTCCTTTGAAAATGGTTCTTCTGAATATATTTTAAATATGTTATACAACTCTTTTTCATACAATCCATTTATAAGGTCTCGGGCAGTAACTTTCAATCTTTTATCCATTCTCATATCTAGATTTGAATCATACATATAGCTAAAACCTTTTTTAGGATTATCTATTTGAAAGGATGAGACCCCTAAATCATATACTATTCCATTCAGTTTATTCACTTGAATATCCTTTATTACCTCCTTTAGTTTTGAAAAATTTTCATTTACTAGATTTACAGTTTTATCTTCAAAAACAAAACTATTCTTATCTATATTAGTGCTATACTTTACTTTAAATTCTGATTTAAAATAATCTATAGCATCTGTATCAATATCTAGACTTATCAAAACTCCTTTATTAAGTTTTTTTAATATTTCAAAACTCACACTACCTCCACCCAAAGTTGCATCACAATAAACTCCATCCTGTTTAATATCAAGCTCATTTATTATATTTTGTAAAAGAACAGTGTCATGATACATCTAACCTTGACAATTCATCAGCTATATTTGCGCCATTATCTCTAAGATAATTTTCTCTTTCCTTCCATTTGCTACTACTCCAAACCTCTATCCATGAAACTAAACCTAAGAAAGAAACTTCACTCTCAAGATAAGCATGTGAGATAAGAGCTTGTGGTATAACAAATCTTCCTTGATCATCTAAAATAACCTCTGAAGCTGATCCTAAAATAAAACGGGATGTATCTCTAGCACTTGTTATTGTAAAAGGTCTATTAGTTATGTCTTTAATTATCAATTCCCACCTATTTTCAGGTACTAGTATTAAACAATTTTCATATCCTTTAGTTATAATAATTTTTTCTCCAATCTCAGATCTAAACTTCTTAGGCATTGCTACCCTATTTTTCTCTTGTAATTTAGATGTATATTCTCCTATTAACATAAATTATTTATAAATAAACTTTCACCACTTTTCACCACTTTTCACCACAACTGTTTTAAATATAATACTTGTTTATTTTTCTGTCAAGGAAATAGGAATATATATCTTTAATATAGGATAATTTATATGTATAAAATTATATATATTTAAATTTACTTATAATATTAATTAATATATAATTAATCATAATTATTTTATATATTTTTTTTATGAACATTAATAATTCATCCTTATCTAATTTCGATCATTCAATGGTAACAACTGCTTTCTATATAGATGGATATAAAATAGACAAAAATCTAGGTTTAGTTAAAAGAATAATAGTTAGATCTAGAAGTATTATTGGTAATATTGGAGCTGGAATCCAGATATTATTTGGAGGTAATATAACTATATATACACAAATGTGTGAAAAAACTAGAGATGAAGCATATACTCTCATGTGTAAACATGCATCTGATATTGGTGGAAATGCTATTATAGCTGTTCAGTATGACACAAATGAAATTGCACAAGGTATTTCGGAAGTACTCTGTTATGGTACAGCAGTTGTAGTATCAAAAGTAGAATGATTGTAGTTGATGTAGAAACAAGTGGACTCGATCCTAAAGAGAATTCAATAATAAGCATAGGTGCTATAAATTTTATAAATACTAACCAAAGATTCTATGCAGAATGTAATATTTTTAATGGAGCTATTATAAATATTGATTCATTAAAAATAAATGGATTTGAGAAAAACCAAATTGTTGATAATAAAGATAAAAAGAGTTTAAGAGAGATAATTATAGAATTTTCATCTTGGGTAAAGAACCAAAATACAGAAAAAATTATAGCAGGACAGAATCCTGCATTTGATAGGGACTTTCTAATACATTCTTTTGAAATGAATCAATTAAATTTTCCTTTTACATTTAGAACATTTGATTTAAATACTCTTTGTATTAATTATGTGATACAGAAAAAAATTGATATAAAAATATCTACACTTAATACAAATAGAATATATAATATACTTGGTATGCCTCCTGAACCTAATCCTCATAATGCTCTTACAGGGGCTATAATGGAAACAGAAGCTTTTAATAGACTACTATATGGGAAAAATATTATAGAAGACTTTAAAAACTACCCTATTCCTGACAATTTACTCATATCTTAAAGCATCTATTGGGTTCATCTTAGATGCCTTAGAAGATGGATATAAACCTGCAAGAACAGATATCACTATCCCAAATAAAAATACTGCAAAATAGAAATACAAAGGTGATGAGAATAAGGTAATTGATGATCCTCCTGATGCTTTTATAAAGATGTCTATAACATAATTAAGGATACTTATTACTATAATTCCTATAACTAATCCGAAAATTCCACCAATTGCACCAATAACAACAGTCTCAAAAACAAAGAGATTTCTTACATCTGATCTTTTTGCTCCAATAGCTTTTAGAATTCCTATTTCTCTTGTCCTCTCTAAAATTTCCATCAACATTATTACAAGAATCATTATTGCAGATACAACAAGAGAAATTCCACCTATAATACCAAGAATACTATCAACTATTAAGAATGGTGTATTTAGCTCAGAAATAACACTTTCAAGAGTTTGAGTACCATACCCTTTATTAGAGATACTGTTTGCTATAGAAGATACATTATTAGTATTATTTGAAAGTACAGTAATATAACTAAATTTAGGATTTTTAACATTCTCTAGAAGTTTACTCCAAACTATTGACTGATTATATGAGATATATGATAAATCTCCACTAGTAATACCCACAATCTTAATTTTAAATGTTTCTGGATTTGTATATAGACTAGTAGGAGTTGCACTAGTACTTCTGGATTTTAAACTTCCACCAGTAGGACCAACGGCAAGATTAACATAACTTCCAATTAATGTTTTTATATTTTTAACCCCTAAATTTTGAGCTACAGCTTTCTGAATTAATAATCCTCCATTGCTACCTTGAGGAATTTTTCCTGTAGTAACAGAATTTACTATATTACTATCTATGTATTTATTCGGAGATAGTGATTCTATAAATATCTCACTTTTATTATTTTTATATACCAGATTTCCTAAAAAAGTACTTTCACCCCAATCAGCCTTTACATTTTTAATTTTTGAAAAAGATGATACTGTTGATAAATCTAGTGTTTTCTGATTTGAGGATGATGTAGTGCTAGGTGAGAATGAAAAATTAGAATTTTTACTTGGTGTTACTGTAATAGTATTAGTAGAGATTATAGAAGATAACCCTTGTTCAAGATTAGCTTTAAGCCCAAATCCAAAAGAGAGTAATATTATAAGCATAGCAACCCCAATTCCTATACCAAATGCTGTAAGAAGATTTCTCAATTTATTTTGAAAAATATTATCTTTAGCTCTTCTTATTAATTCCGAAAATTTAATATTTTTATTTTTAAACTTACTATCTTTAATTTCTTTTTCTTTAAAATTTTTCTTATCTACTTTTACAATTGAACCATCTACAAAAGATATTACAAAAGGAGAATCTTCAACAAGATCTTTATTATGAGTAACCATTATTACAGTCTTTCCCTCTTTTACTAAATCTTTTAGTATACTCATTACTTCATCACCATTTTTAGAATCTAGATTTCCAGTTGGCTCATCTGCAAGAATAATATCAGGATTATTCATTAGGGCCCTGGCTATTGCAACTCTTTGTTTTTGTCCTCCTGAAAGATTTGATACTTTAAGATCAAATTTATCTATAATATTAACTTTTTCTAATAGTTCTTTTGCTTTTTTTCTAGAGACAGATGCACTTAATCCAGAAAATATTGCAGGTGTCATAACATTCTCTATAACTGTTAGAGATTCAATAAGATAAAATGATTGAAATACAAAACCTATTTTATTTCTTCTGAAATAAGAGAGTTCATTGGTAGAAAGAGTTGAAATATCTATATTATCTATAGTTATATTACCTTTAGTAGGTCTATCCATACCACCTACGATATGCATAAATGTACTTTTTCCTGAACCAGATGGACCTAAAACACCTACAAAAATACCTTGTGGAATCTCTATATTTACATCTTTAAGTGCAAAAAAATCAGTACCATCACCTAACTTATAATCCTTAGACAGATTCTCTACTTTAATCATATATTATTTCTCCTTTACTCCAATATAGTGTACTAAATTAAAGTGAAGTTTATATTAAAAATTTATTAAATATCTGTTTTATTAAGATTATCTTTATACAATTTTAAACCTATATATGAGAATAGAATTGATACAAGAATATCAAATATAATAGCAATTACTAATGATACTATAACTATTATCATATAGGTAGTATATGGAAGTTTATAAGATGCACCTTTAATAGTTTTCTCTATATATGGTTTTGAAACTATAAAATTTATAACCTCAATTACAAAAGCAGTAAAACCAGAAGTTAAAGATGAAAAAGAAAAAATCTTTTTAAGGCTTTCTCCATTCTCTTTCATTTTCAAACCAGAAAATATAAAGAATCCTATAAAAAAGATAAGCTCTATAAATACTAATATTCCAGAATCTAGGGTCCTATTTCCTAATATAAATAATAAAACAGATAGTATAATGGAAACCACAAAGAAAATAAGAAAAAAATTTATCTTAGAAAACTTTACATTCATCTGAAATTATTTTACACTCAATTTCAAAAAGAATCAACTATACCTACCACAACAGGAAGAAATAATTTAATTAGTTCTATTATATAGATAGATACCTACTCTTTTAGAAATCCTTTCTTTTAATGTCTTCTTTCTAGACAATTTCTCTGATGCTTTTTTCATTTCTTCCAACATTAATATAGAGCTTTCTTGATTTAACTCCTCCATTTCTAATCTATTCATTATATAATTAATTTTGAATATTGAATCTTTTTGATCTTCTTTCTTTTTTCCAGAAAATAAAACTATTTTAAAATTACGATGATGTAGATTAATATTATTATCTGAGAACAAACCCAATAAAATAATATTAAAATCAGGATGTTCAATAATAATTAAGCGCTTTGAAAAAATAATATCTCTTCTTATATTTTTATAATAAACATCTGTTATATGTGAATAGTAATTTGTAGGTAAAGGTCTAGATACATCTATTTCTCTAGAAACACTATTTACAACTGTTTGTAAAAATGGATTAATATTAGAATCTTCAGGAATCAAAACCTCTCTTTCAGAACTAATATTATTAACTAAACTATTTATAATATCAGTATTATCAAAGCTTCTTTCTTTATTTCCAAAATCTTTTTCTACCATTATATTTTAAATAATTCTACTTTTTCAAATTTTAACATATCTAGAGATATATACAATATATATAGATTTTTGCTTATTATTTTAATCCCTTTAATATACATAATAATAAGTGATATAATAACTTATTAAAATATGTTTGTAAAAAATATAGACTATATAATACTACTTAATCTACTATTCATAGTAGTATTAATTACTTCTGAATATATTTTCCCTAAAATAGAAAATGAAAAAAATAAAGAATATTTAAGAAAATTAGTACATTTTGAAACTGCAATACTTTTTATAGTAGCTACTTTTTTACTTAATCAAGAATTTTTTATTATTTTAGTTACAGAATCTTTAATCTCAGTTATTGCATCAAAATATTTACATATATTTCATGCTCTAAATGATAGTAGAAGGAAGAAAGCTAATTGGGGAGGTATATTTTTTTCAATTGCTCTTATTATAATATCACTTCTATTTTATAATAATACATTTTTAATAAGAGAGGCTTTATTTATAACTGGTATATCTGATTCCCTTGCAGCTTTTGCAGGAATGAACATTCCTGTAAAGGAGTATAATATACTTAATGATAATAAATCTTATATGGGAAGTTTTATATTTTTAGTAACATCTAGTTTTATATTTCTAGGATCAAATATAGGATTATTAGTCTCAATTATTCTCTCATTAATACTTACTATAACAGAAGCCATATCATATAATGGATCTGATAATTTCACACTTCTTTTGATTACACCATTTATACTTATTGCAGGAGAATTAAATGATTTAATTATACTTGTAGCTTTTGTAGTAATATTTATTCTTTTATATTTATTCCCACTTAAAAAATATAACATTTAGAATAAAGAATATAACAACCCATACAGCCATACCAATAATATCATTATGGATTGTTAAAAGAGAATACCCATGATCATAAATACCTCTAAGTGCATTAGCAAGAAAAGTTAGTGGAAATAGATTAACTATATTCTGAAGCCAAGAAGGTAGATCACTTACTGAAAAAAATACTCCTGATAAGAATAACATTGGAAGTGTTATCAGGTTAGCAATTGGAAATACTGTTGCAGTTTTATTAGAAATTGTTGATATAATAAGACCTAATGTTACAAACATTAATGAACCTAGAATTATTACTACACTTAAATTCACAAATCCAATAGTACCACCCACTGGTAGTACATTAAGAAAGACTGCTGCTATAACTATTAAAATTGCTATTTGAATAAGTCCAAATATTAATCTTGTTAAAGTTAAAGATGCAATAAAATCTGATTTTGTAAGAGGTGTTACAGATAACCTTCTTAATACTCCTAGCTCTTTATAGTTAACAATAATATTTATAACAGCAAATATAATCCCCTGCATTAATGATAGAGCAAGAACTCCTGGGATAAGGAAATCTATATAACTATTTTCTTCTTTTCCACTTGTAAGAAGTGTTTGAGAATAAGAAAATGGAATAGAAACATTTGTACTAGTTAGTGTGCTTTTTAGTACATTATACTTAAAGCTAGATATAAATAATTCTGCATAAGCTATATTAGAAGAGAACTTATTAGCATAAAAAGATATTTTATAATGAGGAATCTTACTTACACCAATAAATTGAGGACATGCATATCCTACACGACATTTAGGTAATATTGGTTGGATACTTGATACTTGTGTTACATACATTAAAAGATCTATGTTGTTATTCTTTATTTGGCTTTCACCATCAGATAAACTAGATACTTTTGATACTTTAACATTTCCAGATTTTTTTAGCTCCTTTATAATATTATTCTCAACAACTGATACCGAAGTATTTTTTACATTAGAGATAGATTTACTATTTCCTGTAATAACAGCTATATTAAGTTTTGGTGCATTAGAATTATTAAAAAATCCAAAAGCAAGAATAATTGCAACTGGAAACATAAATGACATAAATAAAGCAAATCTATTTCTAAATGTCATTTTTAAACTTGCGATTGTAAAATTGTATACTCTTTTTATCATAATATTTAATCTCTTAAATTTTTACCAGTTAAATCAATAAATACATCTTCTAAATTTGCTCTTTCATCTGCAACAACCTTTTTAACAAAACCTTTTGAAATAAGCTCTTGAATAAGTTCCTTAGGTGTACCCATTTTCAATATTTTACCGGAATCCATAACAGCTACTCTATCAGCCAAATATTCAGCTTCATCCATGAAATGTGTTGTAAGAATTATAGTTTTACCTTTTTTCTTTAGCCCAGATACAATATCCCAAAGATGTCTCCTAGATTGAGGATCTAATCCAGTAGTTGGTTCATCTAAAAATAATACTTTTGGATCATTAATTAAAGCTAGAGCAATAGTGAATCTCTGTTTTTGTCCCCCTGACATATCTTTAAATTTTGTTTTTGATTTCTCTGTCAATGTTACCTCTGCTAGAAAATCTAGAGGATTAATTTTAATATTAAAAAAACTTGCAAACAGATTAAGTATTTCTGATAAACTTAGATCATCAAAAAAATTATTACTCTGAAGTGATACTCCTATTATATTTTGAAGTTCATGATTATTTTGACTAACTTTAATACCTTCAATAAAAGCTTCTCCTTCATCAATTTTTGTAATACCTTCAAGCATTTCAACTGTTGTAGTTTTACCAGCACCATTAGGACCAAGAAGACCAAAAACTTCTCCTTTCTCTACAGAAAAACTAACACCCGCAACAGCAACTAGATCTTTATAATTCTTTTTTATATCTTTAACTTCTATAACAGACATATCCTTGTCATGCTATCAATTATCAATTAAAATTGCAATAGAGATTTCTCCTTTTATAGTTACCCTACTTACAAATTTTTCATATACTGAAAGTATATCTCCAGATATAATTTCTTCATGTAATTTTGAGATTTCTCTACATACAGTTATTTGGGATTGAGGGAAATTATCCAATATAAATTTTAGTGTTTTTATTATCCTATGAGGAGATTCAAAAAATATTGTTGTAGTACCAGAGTATTTTAATAATTCCTCTTTTAGTTTCCCTTGTTTTTTAGATAAAAAACCTATAAATACAAAGTTATTTGATGGAAGTGCTGAGTATATTAGTGTAGGAAGAATACTTGATGCACCAAGAAGTACAGTATACTTTAACCCTTCATTTTTAATAGCCCTTATAAGTTTATATCCAGGATCTGAAATTGTTGGATATCCAGCATCAGAAACTATACCTATTCTTTGTCCAATTTTAAGAAGAGATATCACTTCAGGAATAATTCTAGATTCATTATAATCTACATATTTTTTTAATTTTATCCCAGTTATATTAAACTTTAAGAGAAGATTATTTGTATTTTGAGTATTTTCACAATAGAGTAAATCTAGAGAATTTATGGTATCTATTGCTCTTTTAGTTATATCATCTAGATTTCCAATTGGTGTAGGAATTACAAAAAACATTTATCTATATATTCATTTATATTATCTATATTAACTCTAACCTGTTCCATACTATCTCTATCCCTTATTGTAACAGTGTTATCTATGGAAGAATCATTATCAATTGTTATACACAGAGGTGTTCCTATTTCATCTTGTCTTCTATATCTTTTCCCTATTGACCCAGTAGAATCATATGTACATCTATATTTCCACCTAAGATTAGAATACAGATTTTGAGAAATATTATTTATTTTCTCATCTTTCCCAATTAAAGGAAATATTGCTAATTGGTAGGGTGCTATTCTGTGAGATAAAGATAGTACAATTCTTTTATCATTTCCTATAATCTCTTCTTTATATCCGTTTGAGAGAATAGCTAGAAATAATCGACCTAAACCTACTGATGGTTCAATAACAAATGGGACTATATTAGTTTTACTTTCTTCATCAAAATAATGAAGTTTTTTCCCAGATAGATTGGAATGTGAAGTAAGATCATAATCTGATCTATTAGCAAAAGATTGTAATTCTTTAAATCCAAAAGGATAATTAAAATATATATCTACTGTTCTTTTAGAGTAATGAGCTCTTTGAGTCTCATTAAGTTCTACTTTCTTTAAATTCTCTTTTTTTATACCTATTTTTTTATACCATTCTTCAAAAAGATTTAACCAATATTCAAAATCTTTATCTGCATTATCTTCTTTAGTAAAGTACTCTATCTCCATTTGTTCAAACTCTAGAGTTCTAAAAATAAAATTTCCAGGAGTTATTTCATTTCTAAATGATTTTCCTATCTGAGCAACACCAAAAGGAAGTTTTAATCTAGTACTTTTAATAATATTATCAAAATTAGTAAAAATACCTTGGCAAGTTTCAGGTCTTAAGTAAACAGTATCAGATGATACATCAACAGGACCAAGTTTAGTATTAAACATTAGGTTAAAATTTTTAACTTGGCTAAGCACACCCGCAGTAATAGGACATTTAATATTATTCTCATTTATAATTTTATCAATCTCTTCAGCACTTCTACCATCAACATCAATTCCTAATTTATCTTCTATAAGATTATCTGCTCTAAACCTTTTATGACAATCTAGACATTCCACCATTGGATCAGAAAATTTTGTCAGATGTCCAGATGCATCCCAAACACTAGAATTTTGAATAATAGCACTATCAATAAGAATCATATCATCTCTAGAAAAGACAAATTCTTTTAACCATTCATTCTTTATATTCTCTTTCATAATTGAACCTAGAGGACCATAATCCCAAGAATTTGCTAAACCTCCATATATATCAGATGCAGGATATACAAAACCACGTCTTTTTGATAATGAAACTAAACTATCCATAGGTCTTTATTCTATCTAAAAACTTTATTAAAAACAAATTTTTAATACTACTTGCAAAAAAATATATATTTATGATAACATTCAAACAGTTAGATATCCTAATTGTTAGATAACCTAATTTAAACTATGATTGAGAAAATAGTATCATTTTCATTAAAAAATAAAGTATTAATATTCATAATATTAATATTTTTAGTATTATTTGGAGCTTATGCATATATAGTTGCTGATAGAGAAGTATTCCCTAATGTTAATTTAGATACATTGATCATACAGGCATCATACCCTAATGCAAATGCATCTGAAGTTTATAATAATTTAACTAGTCCTATATATAATTCAATAAAATCAATTAACGGAATCCAGACAATACAGGAAAATGCTAATAATGGATTTACAACCCTTATAGTAACTTCTAACTATGGAGTTGATCAAAATAGTCTAGAACAACAATTAAACCAAGATATACAGTCAGTAAAACTTCCAAGTGGAGTAAATCCTCCTCAAGTATCTCAATTTAATTTTACAGATCTTCCTATACTAGAAATATCTTTACATGGGACAGGATATCAAAAATATGCAATGAATACCCTTATTCCAGATTTAAATAATATATCTGGAGTATCTCAAGTACTATATTATGGAAATACTACAAGAGAATTACATATTAATGTGAATTATTCTAAATTAAAACAATATAATATCTCATATACAAATTTTATAAATATAATAAAATCTTTTGATATCTCTAGTTCAATTGGAACTGTTAATAGCTCAAATAATATATCTCGAGCATTAACTATATATTCTAACATTGGAAGTATTAATTCTCTTAATAATGCAGTTATAGGAACATATCAGGGAATCCCAGTAAAACTCTCTAAAGTTGCTAATACAAAAATAGTTGAAGAATATAGAAATCAGATAGTCAGTACAAATGGTAAAAAATCAATTGTCATATCCATAACAGGACAGCAAAATATAAATACTATTACAACAATTCAATCATTAATAGGAAAAATTAACTCAACACTCCCAAAAGGAGTTCACTACACAACACTAAGTAATGATACACAAACAATAAATAGTACTATTTCAGGAATAGTTGATGAAACTCTTCAAGGAATAATACTTGCTATAATAATAATATTCATATTCTTAAGAAGTTCTAATACTACATTAATAGCTTCCCTTTCAATTCCAATATCATTCTTTTTTGCTTTAAGTTTAATGAATCTACAAAATATTACATTTAATATAATGTCTCTATCTGGATTATCAGTTGCACTTGGAAGAATTGTAGATGATAGTATTGTTGTAATTGAAAATATATTTAGACATGTATCTGAAAACAAAAATCCAGATGAAAATGTAATAATATCTTCAGTAAAAGAAGTAGGTGGAGCAATAACATCTTCTACCCTTACAACAATAGGAGTATTTCTCCCTATTGCTTTTGTAGGAGGAATAACAAGTTCATTCTTTAATCCTTTTGCATTTACTGCTGTATCTGCATTAATTGCCTCATTATTTACAGCAATAATAGTAATTCCTCTATTTAGTAAGATGTTCTTATTAAGAAAGAATGCTAAACAGATAAAAGAAAAAGAGTTTTTCCTTTCAAAATATTATAAAATATTACTTGAATATTCTCTGAAACATAAATTATATACAATATTAATAACTTTTATTTTAGTTATTGCATCTCTATTCTTAATAAATCATATACAAACTGGGTTTATACCCTCTCCTCAACAACCTGATGCAATAATAACAGGATCTCTCCCTATTGGAACAGATCAAAAATCAACAGAAGCTGTAACAGAAAAGATTACTAATTATCTTAGTGGAATAAATACTCTTTCATCATATACAGTTCAAGTTGGAGCAACATCATCTGCAAAAAGTCTTAATTCATCAGTCGGAGGATTATCTCAAAATAATACATTCCAAATATATTTAGCTTTTAATAGTTCTAATAATATTAATAGTATAATAAGTAATATAGAAAATTATGATAATAAAATAAAAAATCTGAATTCTCAAGTTAATCTACTTTCAGCAGTTGGAAATCTAAATACTGTATCTTTAACAATTAATTCTAATTCACAAACAAAACTATATAATGCAAATAAATATTTGATGAATAAATTAAAGGGTATAAAGAATTTATCAAATTTATCTTCAAATCTTAATAATGATACTTATCAGAAAGAAATTATATTAAATAATAAAAAGCTTAATCAAAATGGATTAACTTCAGATCAAGTATTAGAAGAAATTGCCCCATACTTCATACCTCAGAATATATCTGGATATACAGTTGGGAATAATAGTTATAGTACTTATATATATATTAATAATCTTCCAAATCTTAATAATATAACTATAACTAATTTATTTGGAAAAAGTATACCTTTATCATCTATAGCATCAATCCAAAATAAACCATATACATCAAGCATAACATATCAAAATGGGATAAGAGCTGCTAATATAAATGCATTGATATCTTCTGGAGATACACAGAGTATAAATAATAAAATAAATAATTTATCAGATACTACAGTAAAGAAATATGGAGTTAGTATTACAAATCAAGGATCATCTTCTACTCAAACTTCATCTTTTAATTCATTATATGAGGCAATGGGTATATCTATATTCATAGTACTTATAATTATGATTGCAACATTCTCATCTCTTGCAGAACCTATTGCAATACTATTCTCTCTTCCTGTCACTATTATAGGTATTTTAGTAGGATTATATATAACTCGATCTACACTAAACCTTCCAGCTCTTATAGGAGCATTAATGCTTATTGGTATAGTTGTAACAAATGCTATAGTTTTACTCACAAAAGTAAGACAGAATATTGATGATGGAATGAGTATTCATGATGCATTAATAGAAGGTGGAAGAATAAGATTAAGACCTATACTTATGACTGCTATAACAACAATATTTGCTCTACTTCCATTAGCATTATTTGCATCTTCTGCAACTTTAATAGGACAATCACTTGCTATAACAGTAATAGGAGGATTATTTAGTTCAACATTCCTCACTCTTATAATAGTTCCTGTGATATATGCTTCAATAAAAAAAGAAAAGATAGATTAAATATTAAGATAAACTGTTGATTTTATCTTAGATGAGAAAAAATTTTCTGTAAATAATATAAGGTAAAATAAAGCTTCCTTAAGGTTAATATCATCTATACTAAATTTCACTTTATTCTTATCAATATCAAACATCGATAAATATTTTAAAAGTTTTATAGTAGTATTATCTATATTACTCTCAGAAAAATTAGTACATCTCAAATGAGATAACCCTTCTGATGATATTATAATCTTATTAGTATTACTCAATTCTTCACCGCAAATATTACAGATATAGAGATCAATAAATACACCTTCATAATAAAGCATTTTCTCTAAAAATAAACATAGATACAATTTAGGAGTATTTTCTAAATGTTTTATACAAAAGATAAGAGTATTATAAATTAAACTCTCATCTGTAGAATCTCTCTGAATTTTTAAAACAACTTCTAACAAAAAAAGTATATAAAAAGAATTAGTCTCTTTTATATTTGCAAAGGAATTTTTGATTATAACTGTAGTAAGAATATCTAGCCCCTTAGTCTTAACTTTATTATAAGATATAAGATTCCCTATATCTAAAAGATTTTGCCTTTTTCCATTTTTAACACTTTTAGCAATCAAAGAAATTTTTCCTGTTCGAGTAAAAAGAGTCAGAATTTTATCATTATCTTTATAATCAGTTGATCTTAAAATTATACCTTCATATAAATTATGCATTTATAGATTTATTGTAGTATTAGAAGTAATATAGATAGATTTATAAAAACTTCCATATCTTACATTTAACCATTCTCCTTTTATTCCTGCTTCTTTCTGAAATATTAATTTACTTAATGATATGTTCTTTGGTAGCATATATGTATACGTCAATGTCCCTTTTGCAGGGGGATCATATTTAGATAAACGAGGTTTAATTGTGATATGATTTCCAAAAACAGTTTTATTAACAGTTGTATTTAGATAATCTTGAGTAAATCCATTAGTACCTGACATTGAGACTAATTTAGATCCCTGAGGGGTATACATTCTAACCCAAGAAAGATAAGGTCCTACTAACCAATCATCATATACTGCTGGATTTACCCAAGTTACAGAAACTGATTGTTCATATCCTGTAGCAACCTTTTGAATATTAACATTAACAGTTTCTCCCATAAAATAATTATCCTTAGCACCTGCAAGATTAGCTTCAACAACTTGGAGATAATCGTACTTATTTGATTTAGGAATTGTACCTCCCCAACCATACTGAGTAACAAGATTTTCAGCTTTAGGATTATTAAAATATAGAAGTACTTGTTTTTGATTAAGATTATTTATCATAACATTTAAAACCTTAAATACCTGATTTCCAGTAGAGTGGAAAACCTTTGAAATAAGTTCATGCATCATTATAGATATAAAATCTTTTCTTTCTTGTTGAGGTAACCCGGATTTTTCTGCCATATACTCCATATAATAATTAGCATTACTTCCTGTTAAAACTAGATTATTACCATACACAGATGGCATAGTAATTCCTCCAACTGCATTTATAAGTTGATCTACAAACCAAGTATCAATAAATATTACACCATCAATCTGAGGTGCATTATTTATCGAATTATAAAATTTATATATATTTGAAACTGACTCTGGGACATCTGGAGAAGTATTTGCATCTCTTAGTGCCCAATAATATGTACCGTTATAAACATATAGAGGTCTTGGAGCAACAGGTTTATAATGTATAACATTTGCTATATTATATATATTCTCTGCACTAATAGAACCCAGATTTCCATTATTAAAATTAACAAAACCAAATGCTGTCATAAATCCTCCAGTTGGTCTAATTTCTCCACTATTCTCAAACATTAAAAGATATTTTTCTGGATTTGGAACACCAAGTATACTTTCTAGTACAGAAGTAGAATTGTATATTGTAGGAAGGGCTGTGATAACACCTGCAAAAGTCTTTTTTAATCCTGATATATTATATTTTTTATTTATAGATGAAGGAACATATGCTATATTTACCTTCTGTATATAACTATTAGCTTTACTAAAATCTGGATATGCTTTTTTAAGTAAGGGTGATATTTGAGGAAGTGATTTTACTATATCATAAATCTTTTGCTTTCCAGTTGTTGAATATGCTTTTTTTGACTCACTAGTAGTATATCCAAATAATGGTGCTATATTATTTATACCACTTTCTACATCACTAAAACCTTCAATTGCATAATAACCAGAATAAATAAGGTTATAACCTAATGAATAATAATTATTTAAAATAGGAATATAGTTCATATAACCTAAAGTACCAATCTCACTTCTCATATTGGATAAACTAGTTTTTAAAGTAGGAATTTGAGTCTCTATACCAGATAAATCTTTTTTTGATTTATAATAATTAAGCAGAGTCAATGCACTCTTAGCTTTATCATAGTTATTTTTTAAACTCAATCCAGGAGATAATAAAAAGAAATAACCCAAGATAAGAAGTATCAATACCACAGGAATAGTAATTTGAAACCACAACTCTTTATAAATTGGATTCTTTTTATGAGACTTATTGTACTTATCAAGGCTTATTACAGTCATCAGTATGCACCTTTCCTAGAAAATACTACAAAAGGAGTTTTTAATAATATTAAGAAATAATTTTTTATTGAACACTCACTTGCATATTCTAAATCAATTTTAATTCTTTTGTCAAAAGGAATTTCTGAACGCCCAGATACCTGCCATACACCTGTAATTCCAGGTTTTATAGAAGTTATGATTTCTATATCTTTTTTAAATTTTCTATCTCTAGAGATATAATATTCTAGCTCATCAAAATAGTATGCTCTGGGACCGACAAGACTCATATCTCCTTTTAATACATTAAAAAACTGAGGTAATTCGTCTAAACTATACTTACGAATAAATTTTCCTACTTTTGTAACTCTAGGATCATTTTTAAGTTTATAATTATTTTTTTTGTATTCCATATAAAATTTTTTAAAACGCTTATCTGTTTTTAAAAGTGTATGTGCATTTTGTATCATCGATCTAAATTTATAAAATTTAAAAGGAGAATAATTCAAACCTACTCTTTCAGGTGTATCAGCAAAAATAGGACCCTTAGAATCAATTTTAATAGCAATTGCAATAATTATCATTAACCAAGAAAATATTATAATCGCAAATAAAGATCCTATAATATCAAAGAATCTTATTGTTATCCTGTAAAACATATACTGTTTACGCATTAGATAAAATATTTATTAAATTATAATTAAAATTTTCCTTAGAAAAACGTAAACTATTCTTTCTACACTCAAACTTATCTATATCTGAACTATCAAAGTTTTTAATGATTTTCTCTAATTCTAATTCATTTTCAAAAAAATACCCAGTTTTGTTTTCTAGAATACTTTCTAAAACTCCATCTTTTCTTAATGCTATAACGCATTTTCCACATGCTTGAGCTTCAATTGGAGTCAACCCAAAATCTTCTGCTCCAGGAAAAATTAAAGCTTGAGATTTATTCATCAACTTGATCATAGATTTATCATCTATATTACCATAAAATTTTATATATCTTTTATCTGAAATACTCTCTAGATATTTTCTATACTTCCCATCACCTATTATATCAAGTCTTTTTCCAATTCTATTGAATACTTTTATAGCTGTCTGTATGTTTTTATATTTTTCTAATCTTGAAACTATCAAAAAATTCCCATTATCTGAAAAATCTTTTGTCATATTAAATTTATCTGTATCAACAAATGGATAAAGTATCCTACTATCTTTTCTATAAAATTTTAAAATTCTTAATCTTACAGTATTAGAATTTGATATTATATTATCTAAACTTTGAGCTGAATAGAAATCTTTCAGTCTTAAATAGTTATTTATTATTTCTAATGGGAATTTATATTTTATTCTATCTTGTGTAGAATTGGGCATATTCCATAAAAATCTTGGGGGAGTAAGAATATATGAGATATGTTTAACAGAACCTGTATTTATATCCTTTGCAAAACCAGATGTGAGAGAAAGAATCAAATCATATTCAGAAAAAGAAAAATTTTCAAAAGAAATAGGGTAGAAAGGAACTCCAAATGAAGACATCTTTCTTAAAAATCTACTATTTTTTGATTCAATTATATTATATTTCTGAAAACTATCAGGAAGATTTTCTTTGATATAATAGGTAGTAAATATATCTGCATCAGGGAACAAATCCATTATACCTTCAAGCTGTCTTTCTAATCCACCATAAACTTTAAGGAAATCTGTTACTATTGCTATTTTAATCTTTTTTTCCATAAATCTTCTACTGTATTTTTTATACTCTTTCTAAAAATATCCTCTGAAAATCTTTTTGCAGAATTCCTACAATCCTTTTCACTAAAAGATAAAGTCTCAAATTTATCTATTGTACTACTAAGAGAAATTTCATTTTGATTATCAAAAAACAATCCATTTTTACCTTCTACTACACTCTCTAATACCCCTCCTTTAGAATATGCTATTACAGGTTTTCCACATGCAAGTGCCTCTACAGGAGTTATTCCAAAATCTTCTTTTTGTGGGTAAATCAAAGCAATACATCTTCGATATTGATCTAAAAGATCACTATCTTCAATATTTTCTAGAAATTTAATATTCTCTTTGGATAAACCTTTTAGATAATCTATATATTCTCTATCTCCATTACCAACAATATGAACTTCTTTTCCAGATTTATTAAATGATTCAATAATAATATCAATTCTTTTCCATTCAACAATCCTTCCAACATAAAGATAAAAATCTTTTGATAAATTTTTCAATGTTAAATATTTATTAATCTCCACAGGAGGATATATAACAATACTATCTCTATTATAAAATTTCTTAATTCTCTCTTTTGTATATTCAGAATTTGCAATAAAATAATCTACTCTTTGAGCTGCTGCATAATCCCAAACTCTTAGATAAGATACTATAAAAGGAAGAACTAGACCTTGTAAAAAAGATACCTTCTGCATCTTTATATAATCATTGTAATCCCATATATATCTTGAGGGAGAATGCATATAACATATATGCATTGTACTAGGGGATGTAATTATCCCATGTGCAAACCTAGAAGAAGAAGATATGACTATATCATAATCATCAAAATTAAGTGTCTCAAAAATAATAGGATATAGAAAAAAAAGTTTTTTTGAATACTTCTTCATAAATTTATATTTTTGAAAACGAGAGGTTTTAAGATTTTTAAAAATTTTTAAATTTAAACTATTTGATATAGAAGTTATAATATCTGCTTTTGGATAAATTTCAGATAAAGAATAGACTACTTTCTCTGCACCCCCAAATTTTTGCATAAAATCATCATGTACTATTGCATATTTCATAATATGATTATATCATTTAAAATACATTATTAAAAAGAATTATGAGTACATCAAAACAGATTTTGGTTCTTGGAGGAGCTGGATATATAGGATCTCATACAATAGATCTTTTAGAACGATCTGGATATAGCATTATCGTATTAGATAATCTATACTCTGGACATAAAAAATCACTTAGCAAGAATATCCAATTTGAGAAAAATGATATTTCAAAAAATAATCTCTCAGATATATCAGATAAATATGGGGAAATTTCTGGAATAATACATTTTGCAAGCTTTATAGAAGTTGGAGAATCTATGAAAGACCCTTATAAATATATCAGTAATAATATTGATCGATCTACCGATGTTATGGAATTTATGAAAAATAGGGGAATAAGAAATATTGTGTTTTCTTCTTCTGCCGCAGTCTATGGAAAAGACTATAAAGATAAACTGAAAGAAAGCTATATTAAAAAACCTATTAATGTCTACGGATATACAAAATCAGTAGTAGAGGATCTACTTTCTTTTTATGATGAAATTTATGGAATAAAATCTATATCTCTAAGATATTTTAATGCATCTGGGGCATCTCATTTTAAAAATATTGGAGAAGACCATCCTAATGAAACTCATCTTATACCACTTATTATAAAAACTGCCCTCGGATTGAGAGAAAAGATTATGATATATGGAGATGATTATAATACTCCAGATGGCACTTGTATAAGAGATTATATACATGTCGATGATCTTGCTCAAGCACATCTACTCTCTTTAGAACATCTAATCAATGGAGGAGACAGTGATGTATTTAATTTAGGTGGATCTAGAGGATATTCTGTAAAAGAGATAATTGAAACAACTCAGAATATTACAAATCTTCATGTTAATAAAGAAATCACTCAAAGAAGAGAAGGTGACCCTGATATACTTATTGCAGACTATAGTAAGATACAAAAAAAACTAAAATGGGAACCAAAGTATGAAGTAGATGATATAATACAGACTGCTTTTAATTGGCATAAAAATAATCCAGATGGATTTAATTAATTTATGAAATATATAGGAATTGATTTTAGAGAAATTGGAGAAAAAGAAACTGGTATTGGAAATTATACTAAGAGCATAGCATCCGAAATTATCAAGCAAGACAAAAACAACATATACTATTTCATATTTAATAGAAACTCAATTTATGAAAGATATAAATTAATATATAAGAAAAATAAGAATATTAAGGTAGTTGCTATTAAATCAAGAACTAAGAGTATATTTTCAGAATTTAGTCTACAAAAAGAACTTAATCGATTAAAATTAGATATATTTTGGACTCATATATGGGGGAGTATTTATTTT
>JAJZIL010000009.1 GCA_021810605.1 bacterium
AGTATTAATTAATGGTGACAATCATTATATAGATCATAATTTAAGAGTAATTTTTTAAATTAAGTTTTAAAATATATATTGCTCTCGTTTGATATTAGAGTTCTAACTTCGTCTACGATACCCAATTAACAAAGACAACAAAAAATTTCTTTTAGAGATGAAGTTATAGTTAAACCTTTCATAAGATAAATAGTCAAGATATAAAAATCATAGATATATCAAAAAAATTAGAAATCTTAATAATTTAGAGAGAGTGATTACTAATCTTGTTTGAGATGTTTTACAAAGCTTCAATTTTTAAATATAGGAGAAGATAGTACTTCAAAAATAAGAATATTTAGCTATAATTTTTTCAATTATTAGGATAATAGAATTTTCATATAGAATCAATACTTATTCTGTAAAATATCTTACCTACTTAATTTCTAACTGCAAAATTCATACTATTTATTTTTTTCTTACCTATAGTTATAAATATCACTAATATTATTAGAAATAATAAATATATACTTAATATTGAGAATATAAATCCAAATTGAAAAAAAATATATACTGGAGTAAATATATAAAAAATAGCTATAAATGTGGATAGTAATCCTGATGGAGTAGTAGAAAGATCTTGGATATCCCTTTTAGCAAAGTTTGGATATGCTGTACCTAAAGATGTAAATAGTACCGATATTCCTAATGTAATAAAGAATGCAAAATTTATAAAATAAAGAAGATAGTTAAGATTCATATTAAAAATTAAAGCCCATATAATGACTATCCAAATAGCATGTGAAAGCATAAATATTAAAGATGCTATATTTTTCTGATAAAATATTGATATTCTTTTTATTGGCGATGAAAAAATTATCCATCCTGCCTGCCCCTCTTGAGAAAAGGATGGAAATATAAAATAAAGTCCAAAAAGAACCATAAAATAACCAAATGTTATACAAAAACCAGAAAATATAAAATTATAATAAGATCCAATATTTATCTTTCCAATTGAAAATATTATAAAGACTATTACAACAAGAATAAAAAATATTATTCCAGAATTAAATATTCTTAATTCTTCAGATATAAAATGATTTAAATCTTTAGATACAACGAAATACTTTTTAAAATTAAATCTCCAAAATGACTTCTTTTCATATCTAGATAATCTCAATTCTGCAAATTTCAAAAAAATTTGAAAAAGTAGAAAAAATATTAAAGATTCAGATAAAAGAACAATAAAATTTGTCAGATAATTAATATTTACACTCATATTAGCAATTAAATAATTAGGGAAATATACTATTGGTTTTTTTGATATCAATACATTTACAAATTGTGATACTTTCACTGACCTTAAAAGAAGTCTGAAATTGGGAATATAGTATATAAGGATCAAAAACCCTACTAGCATTACTACAATATAGAAAAATAAAGATATATAATATAGATTAAATTTTTTAAAAACAGTCGTAATAAATACTGATATAAAGAATACTATACTTGATATTAGAAATGATACTACTATAAGTGGAGCTATAATTAACAAATAATATATAAAATTATAGTTATAAATATAAAAGTATGAATATAGAAGTGGGAATGAAAATAATATTATTATAAGGCTAGATATATAAAAAGTTTTAATAAATCTATAATTAACCAAATTACTTGCCTTAGACGGTAATGACAATAAAAATTCTTCTTTTCTCTGAATAACAAAGGCATTTATTGATTGGGATAAACTAGAGAGTAAAGATATGAAAAATATAATCATTAATGAGAGTGATATCAAAGATATATACACACTAACTGGCATATTTAAGGTCTTGAAATTATAAAAAAGTGAGATAAAGATTAAGAATTCCAACAATATAACTGTAAATATGGATACTATAAAAAGAAAAATAACAAACTTTCTTGCTATATTTTTTTCTTTAAAATATCTACTATTAGAAATATTTTCATATTTTAAAAATATATTACTGCTCATTTACTACATCAAAAAATACCTCCTCTAAACTACTCTTCTTACTAAATTCTTCTACTTCCTTAATACTTCCCTCCATTCTTAAATGACCTTTATCAATAATTCCTACTCTATCACAAATTTTAGTTGCAATATCAAGACTATGAGTAGATACAAATACAGAGCCTCCATTTTTAGCAAAATCTTTCATATATTGTATAAATTTAACTGAAGCTGAAGGATCTAAACCTACCATTGGCTCATCAATTATCAAAATCTTTGGAGAATGCATTAGAGCGGAAGCTATAATCAATTTTTGTTTTGAACCTCTTGAAAAATCTTGTACTTGTAAATTAATATCCTCATCAATAAAGAATAGATTCAAAGCATCTTCAACCTTTTTATCTATTTGTGACTTATCAATGGAATACATTTCAGCAAAAAATTTTAAAAATTGAGTTGCATTCAATCCTTCATAAACATAAGGTTCATCTGGAATATATCCAAAATATTGTTTATATGATATATCATTTATATCAATGTGATTTATTTTTATATTTCCTTTATCTTTTTTATAAATTCCTACAAGTGTTTTTATTGTAGTTGATTTACCAGCACCATTTGGACCCAAAAATCCATATATTTCTCCTTCTTTAACAGAAATACTAAGATTACTAACACTTTTAGTATTACCAAATGATTTAGAAAAATTCTCTATCTCAATTAAATTACTCATGCTTTGATTATTATAAATATAATTATATAAATAAGCAATAATTAGAAAATTGTGCAAAATTCTATATTAATTGTTATACTTATAAGAGTATGAATAAACTAAAAGTATTGTCATTTCAAGGAAGTTTAAGAGAAAAATCTTTTAATAAGTATCTTTTAGAAAATTTAAAAGATATATCTGAAGATATCATCGATTTAAATATATTTGATATTGCAGATATACCTTTATATAACGAGGATTTATGGAATAATCCTCCATCTTCTGTATTAAATTTTAAGAAAGATGTAGATAGATATAATTCAATAATTATATCTACTCCCGAATATAATTATTCTTATTCTGGAGTATTGAAAAATTCTATTGATTGGTTATCTAGAAATCCAAATATATTAAATAGAAAAGTAGTAGGGATAATGGGTGCATCTACTGGTGCAATAGGAACAGCTAGAGCACAATTACTATTACGTTCTACATTAGCAACACTTAATACATATGTTATGCCAAAACCTGAAATATTTTTATCATTTG
Source organism: bacterium (assembly GCA_021810605.1). GTDB lineage: Bacteria > Patescibacteriota > Dojkabacteria > JAKAPS01 > JAJZLI01 > JAJYFR01. Next base: position 3,219 of record JAJZIL010000009.1, read on the forward strand.
CAGAATCTAAATTTTCACAAGATGGTAAATTAACTGATAAAGATTCTATAGATAGGATAAGAATATACTCTGAAGAATTTGTAAAATTTAGTTCAGATTTCTATAAATGAAGAATCCTAAAATCAAAGCCATCGTAATCTAAGCCAAACTAAAGATACCTCCTATAACTTATACTATTAATTTCAGATCATAATCCAAGATTAGTAGTGATTAGATAATATGATCTATATTATAAATATATAAAGAATTCGGAGAGGGCGGGATTCGAACCCGCGGTGTTATTTCTAACACACTAGCTTTCCAAGCCAGCGCACTAGTCCACTATGCGACCTCTCCATATGTTTTTTATTTTAACACTATTAAGAATAATATAATAAATACTAAAGATACTAAGGATACTCCAGCTATAAGTTGACCTATTGTATGCTTTTTAAGTACATATCTTGAGTATGATACAGTAAAAATCATTAAAAATAAAAATACTTCTAAATATATATTACCTAATATTATTGATGATATAAAAAGAGAAGTTATCATTATTGCATGAAAACTTATTTTCCAAAAAAAAGTAACAATAAATGCTACAAATAGTATCACTGCAAAAGCTAGAAGAATACTTATAAAATGCATATTCTTATGCTCTAATATAAAAACAAAAACTACAAAAAGGATCCATATAAATATTGAGAATATTGAAATTAAACGAACCTTTTTACTATCCTCGAGATCAAAATCTATATTTTTAAGTCCCTTTTTCTTTATTTCTAATAATATAAAGATTAAAAATAGTATTAGAGGAATTAATATAAAAAGAAAAATATTAAAAAAAGAGAAATTGATATTATATTTGGTTATCAGTATTACTGCTATTATAGGAACAGATATATAGAAATCAAATATACGAGAAACTATAATTGAAAAATTTATTTTATTCATGTAAAGTATATACTAATATGTCAATATTATACTTAATTTTTGAAATAATTGTAATAATATTCTCAGTTTTAACAACTGCATTGATAATAATGTTTATAGTCTTTATAGTAATTTACTCTCTAACATCAAAAGAACACATTCATAAAAAGCTATTTCACCTAACACATCCAGAAAAAGATATTAATATACACCAGAGATATGCAAATGGTGAAATTTCAAAAAGAGATTATTTAAAAATAAAACATGATAAGTATTCTTCCTAATTTAGTACAAGGAGACTTTTTTACGTATCTATATTTGATATTCTACATGATTGTGTACTTAATACTCCTCTTTATAATAATATATTTGATTATGCTTATAATCGCATGGATTATCGTACCAAGAGATAAATATGCCAGAGAAAAGGCGATAGAAAGACTAGAAGAGAGATATAAGAATAAGGAGATAACAAAAAAAGAATTTGAAGAAAAAAAGAAAGATATATCCTCTTAGAAATTTTATCAATTATTCTCTATGAAAGATCATTTTATTAAAAATTTCAAAAGTAAAAAAGGACATGAAATTGTGATAAAAAAAATTGATTATGTATTATTATTCGAATTTAATGAATTTTTAAAAAATTTTGTTTCTAAATCTGAAGATTTTTTCCAAATAAAAAAAATCATAATTAATAAATCAGAAAATACAAATATTATAAATATAATGAGGCTTATTGAAGATAATAATTGTATACTTATATGTGGAATTCATAATGATAAAATAATAGGTTTTTCAGGACTTATTACAGATGATTATAAAAACAAAGGAATATTTGAAATATTCATACATAAAAATTATAGAAATGCTGGTATAGGAAAAGAATTAACTCAATCAATTATAGAGTATTCAAAAAATATTGGGTTAAAACAGATTAATTTATCTGTCAGAAAAAATAATATTCCAGCTATAAAGCTATATGAAAAAATGGGTTTTATAAAACAAAGTAGAGATACAAATAGTATATTGTATAATAAAAAACTAATTACTGAACTTGTTATGGTAAAACAAATTTTAAATTACCTCCCAGAGTAACATTGGTGTCTAAGTTCTGACAAAACAGTAGGATTTATTCTTAACCCTCTTTTTGCAAGCTCATTAACTTCTCTATCAAACATATATATATTACCATTATGAGAAAATTCATTTATTTTTTTTATTCTAGTGGAATATTCATCTTTTTTAAGATCAATATCTTTTTTATAGAATTTAAGTATACTTGCTAAATAATCAATTTGTTCATTATTTGCAATTGACATTTTTGAAAATTCTATCTTAGGTTCTTCTCCTAATATCTTAATATAATCTGCAACATTATTATTATTTTTATTAGAAAGTATAAAGTTATTCTTTCCTACAAGGATATTTTTAATCTCATCATTAATAAGCTCTCCATCACTTCTTCTTTGAGGAATTATATAATTTATCTGAGATATAATTTCCTTTTTCTTATTATAAGAATAAGTTAAGGAAACTAAAATACCCCCATACCTCTCTTGTACAAGTAATGTTTTTTTATTCATCATGATAATTGAATTAAGATATAAAGACTCCCCCACCAGTCTCATTTATTATATCTGAGAGTATTTCTGATAAAGTATTTTCTATTTTTGTTATTTCCTTACTTATATCTTCCATAATTTTAATTCATAAAGGTGTAAGTATATACTAATCTACATTATTAGTCAAGAGTTTTTTTATATCAATAGTAAATGTTAACTAAATTAGACTTATATTTCTAAATTTAGTTTCTGGGTTATTATCCAAATAGATAGAATTCAAAGATATTTAAATATAAAATATATACAAAAAATATTAACGTTTTGAGAATTGAGGAGATTTTCTTGCTTTTACTCTGTAGTATTTCTTCCTTTCAACCATTCTAGGATCTCTTTTAAGCATATCATTTTTTGAAAGAGTAGTTTTATATTCAGGATTAATCTTAGAAAGAGCTCTTGATATAGCTAGTGAAATAGCTTTTATTTGAGAATTTATACCTCCACCTTTTGTTTTTACAGTAAAATAAAAGGCATCTTGAGTTCCAGTTAAAGTAAATGGTTTCAATATTGTATATTTAGAAAATAGGTCAGTATAATATTCTTCAAATATTTTTCCATTTATAAATGTATCACCTTTACCAGAATAAAGCCTTACTGTTGCTACAGAAGTTTTATTTCTTCCTAACGCATAATAGTAATTATCTTTTTTAGAGACCTTTACTGCTTTAACTGTTTTTTTCTTAGTTTCTTTTTCCATATTATTTTAAATCTATAAATTTTATATTCTCAAATCCTTCCATATTATCTGCAAATATATGTAAATATTTCATTCTTTTATCTTTTAATTTATTTTTGGGAAGCATTCCCCCAATAGCATTATAAAGAACAAAAGTAGGATTTTCATCAAGTAATCTTTTTAAAGATTTCTCATGCAATCCACCAGGGTATCCTGAATGAGTATAATAAAGCTTCTCACTCATTTTCTTTTCTGATATCTTTAGATGTTTTGCATTAATTACAACTACATGATCAGAAAATACTAAATTTGAAGAATAATTACTCTTATGTTTTCCAATTAAAATTTTAGAAATCTTACTAGATATTTTACCTAAGTTTTGATCCTTAGCATCTATTATAAACCAGTCTCTTGTAATATCTTTTGGTGAAAAAAATCTTGTTTTAAACATAATTAATCTATTAATCTTATTTTAACTACCCTAGAGTTATCTCCTTTTCTTACTCCTATATGTACTATACTAGTAAAACCTGAATTCCTATCTTTATACCTTTCATTTAGGACATCAAGAACTTTATTTGCTGAAAGTTTTGTAGGAAGCATCATATAAAGTCTTCGTCTTGCATTTAAATCATTTGCTTTTCCTACTGTTATAATTCTATCAATAAGAGAAGATACAGCTTTAGCCTTAGCTTCAGTTGTTTTAACCTCTTCATATTGAATCACAGAAGCTGCTAAATTTTTTAGCATTGAATCTCTATGTGATTTTACTTTATTTAGTTTTTTTACTTTTCTTAGGTGTCTCATCTTTTTCTTTTTTTACTTTTATAGTTTTTTTACTTTTTTTCTCTTCTTTTAATATTGGTATCTCTATCTGATCAGATAAATTATTAAAAACATTACAAGCTTCTACTAAAGCATTTTTTAAAGCCATTGTAGGATTAATTGATTTTGTAAATATTTCAATAATAAGTTCATCTAGATCTGTATTTTCTCCTACTCTAGTATTTACTACTTGAAAATTAACAATTTTAACTGGAGAAAAATCTGCATCTAGTGGAATTACACCAATATATGATCTTTTATCATTATCAATAAGTTTATATCCATAAGAATTTTCTACTTCCATTTCAATATTCAATTTTGATTTTGAATCAGTTAAAGTAGCAATTACTTGTTCAGGATCAAGAATTTCTATTGAATCTGAAACTTTAATATCTTTTGCTTTAACTATTTTCTCTCCCTTTTCAGAAATAGTAATTTTTTCTGTACCAGATGATCTAGAGAATAATTTTAACTCTTTAATATTAAGCATAATATTAATAACATCTTCTAGAACACCATCTAAACTAGCATATTCATGTTCTGCACCTTCAATCTTAACTGAAGTTATTGCAGCACCTTTTAGGGAAGATAAGAGTATTCTTCTTAAAGTATTTCCTACTGTGTATCCATAACCCTTATTTAAAGGAGATATAGAGAATTTTCCATAAAAATCATTCTCTTCTATCGTTTTTATTTGTTGTAAATTATAATCAATCATAAAATTTAAAATATAAAATTATCTAGAATAAAGCTCAACTACAAGATTAGGTTGTATACTTGGATCAAAGAACTCCTTTTCAGGAAAGCTTAAAACTTTACCTTTATATGTTGAAACTTCTAACCACTCTGGAACATTAGCCTCAACACCTCTCAAGGGTTCTTCAAAATGCTTATTTTTTTGACTTTTAATTTTTATCTCAATAACATCATTCTCTTTAAGAAGAGTTGATGGTATATTATTACTTTTTCCATTAATTGTAAAATGACCATGTGTTACTAATTGTCTTGCTGTAGCTCTATTAGGAGTATACCCCATTCTATATACAACATTATCTAATCTTCTTTCTAATACTTGTAATAAATTATATCCTGTATCTCCTGATTGTTTTTGTGCAATTTCATAATATCTTTTAAATTGTTTCTCTAAAAGACCATAAATTCTTTTAATTTTTTGTTTTTCTCTAAATTGAACAGAAAAATCACTTTGTCTTCTATATGAATACCTATTTGATCCTGGTAATGCACCATTTCTTTTAGTAAATACACATTTTTGTGTATAACATTTAGCCCCTTTCAAGTAGAGCTTTTGATGTTCTCTTAAACATTGTTTACATTTTGATTCAGTATATCTTGCCATTTATTTATATAATTAATTAAGTTCTAGGTTGTTTTTTAGGTCTACATCCATTATGAGGTATTGGTGTAGTATCAGAAAGAGAAAGTATTTTTAATCCAGCATTCCTCAAACTTTTAACTGCCATCTGTCTTCCCATACCTGGACCAGATATAAAAACATCAACCTCAGATAAACCATATTTAGAAGCCCTCACTACTGCATCTTCAGCTACTCTAGAAGCTGCATAAGGAGTTCTAGCTCTTGCTCCTTTAAAACCAACTACTCCTGCAGATGATGCTGCTAATGCTGCTCCTTCTGTATCTGTAAGAGTTACAATAGTATTATTGTATGAAGTAACAATATAAGCTCTACCTTTAGAAACTCTTCTTTTTATCTTTGATTGACTTTTTTTATTGTTACTATTATTTTTTTTAACTGCCATAATTATTTCTTATCTATCTTCTTTTTTAATCCACCAACTGCAATATGTTTACCTTTTCTAGTATGAGCATTATGCCTAGTAATCTGACCTCTTACTGGAAGACCTAATCTATGCCTTATACCTCTGTAACATCTTATATCTCTAAGTCTCTTTATATCTTGATATACCTTTTGTCTTAAATCTCCTTCAAGTACAAACTCACCTGACTCTATAATTGACCTTATTCTAGATATTTCATCTTCAGATAAATCATATACTCTTCTTGATTCATCTACTCTAGCAAGATTTAAAATTTTTCTAGAAGTTGATAATCCAATTCCATATATTCCAGTCAAACCTATCTCTACTCTCTTTGGTAAAGGTAAATCAACTCCTGATATTCTAACTTGACTGTTTGCCATAATAATTATCCTTGTCTTTGTTTATGCTTAGGAGATCGCTTGCAGTATACATATACTGACCCCTTTCTTCTAACAACATAACAATTACTACAAATTTTTTTAACTGAAGCTCTTACTTTCATAATTTAATATCTATAAGTTATTCTTCCTCGTCCTAAATCATATTTAGAAAACTCAACCTTTACTCTATCACCTAAAAGAATTTTGATATAATGCATCTTCATTCTACCAGAAAGATAGGCAAAAACATCTTTTCCATTATCTAGACTGATTTTAAATGAAAGATCAGGATAAGCTTCCCTTACAACACCATCAAACTCTAATTTATCTTTAGAACTCATATTTTAAAAATCAACAAAAAGATTATAGCAGACAAAAAAAATGTATGCAACACCACAAAATAAGTGTACAATCTTTATGATATAATAAAACTATGATAGACAAAAGTCAAATAGAGGATATTAAAAGAAATATCAATATAGTAGACATTGCTTCTGAAAGATTAAATTTAAGAAAATCTGGGGTAAATTATTTTACTTTATGCCCATTCCATCAAGAAAAAACACCTTCATTTTCTATAAATGAAGAACTACAAATATACCATTGTTTTGGTTGTGGTGAAAGTGGAGATGTTATATCTTTAATTGAAAAAATAGACAATATAGATTTTAATGAAGCAATTGAAAATTTAGCAAAAAGAGCTCATATTGAACTCAAAAAAACAAATAATAATTATAATGAGAATAATGATATCCTAAAAATAAATAAATATGCTATGATTTTTTTTGAAAAAACCTTAGAAAAAACACCTGAGGGTATAAATTATATAAAATCAAGAAAATTATCAGATAAAAGTATTAAAGATTATTCTCTAGGATTTTCTCCAAAAGATAATTCTTTAACTAAAAATTTAATTTCTAAAGGAGTAAATAAAGACAAATTAGTAGAATATGGATTATCAATAATTAAAGATAATACTATCAAAGATAAATTTCGAGGAAGACTAATATTCCCCATAAAGAATATAAGAAATGAAGTCATAGGTTTTATTGGAAGAGCTATTGATGATTATATCAAACCCAAATATTTAAATTCTCCTGAAACTAAGGTATTCAAAAAATCAGAAATACTCTATGGAATTGATCTTGCTAAAAAAGAAATATCTCAAAAAGGCTTTGTAATAATAACTGAGGGTAATATAGATGTTATACACTCACACCAGATAGGTGTTGAGAATATAGTAGGGATACAGGGAACAGCTCTCTCTGAAATGCATCTTAATATAATCAAAAGATATACTAATAAAATATATTTTGCCTTTGATATGGATTCAGCAGGATATAATGCTCTTAAAAAAAGTGTTACTATTGCAGAAAAATATGATTTTTCAGTAAAAATAATTAATCTAAAAGAATATAAAGATATAGATGAATTCATATCAAATAAAGGAAAAGATAAATATTTAGATATAATAATACATGCAGAAGAGTTTCCAACATTTGCTATAAATTATGAAACGGCTAATATTGATATTTCCAAATATGATGAGAAATTAAAATTAATTGACAGCATTCTACCTATAATAAATACTATTCCAAATCAAATAAGGAAAAGTTTTTATATATCTGAATTAAATAAAATAACTGGAATTCCTTTTGACTCAATAAATAAATATAACACAAAGGATTTTGAACTCACTCCTGATAATGAGCAAAAAGAAAATAAATTCAAAATACCTAGCAATGAGATCTATTTTTTATATCTTATACTTGATAGTAAAATGCTAAGAAATATAGGAATAGAAGCTATACTTCCTGAATATCTAAAAGGATCTAATACTAAAAAGATATATAGCTATCTTATAGAAACTCAATTTGAAGAAAATATAGATAAAATAAAAGAGATTATCTTTAAAAATATAAATAAAGAATATATAGATACAGAAAAAGATAAAACTATTGATGAGAAGAAAAAAGATTTACAGACAATAATAAAATCTATTAAAAATCCATACATAAAAAATAAAATACAATCATTAAAAAAACAGATCCAAAGTGAAAATAGCAATAAAGATAACCTACTCAAAGAGATAGAAAAATTATCATCTCAATACATGGTTGATTGACAATCGGTTTTAATACATGATACAATTGCATCTGTGTTTTTATTTTTCCTACTCATTATAAATATAGATTAATAGTTTATATAGATATTGAGAGCTAATATTAAATAACGAAACTTAATAAATGAATACAATTGGAAAACTACCTGCGAGCTTACTGCTCGTTACTGCTTTCCTTATATCCCCAATACTATTTTTAACAAAACCAGCTATATCAAAAAATAAAACACCTAATAAAATAGGTCTTAGTTATTTTGTTGAAAAATCAGTAGTATTGACAACTAGAGTAAAACAATTACCAAAAGTTAGTGAAAATATAACTACTGGTGTGATTGATAGAGCATATTCTTCATATACTGTAGCAATGAGTATACCTTCTAGCGCACAATATGGATCTATAATAAATGCTGCAGCTGCTAAATATAATATTAGTAGTGCTCTGATGAATAGTATTATATCTTGTGAAAGTGGATATAATCCACAAGCATATAATCCATCTGGTGCATCTGGAATTGCACAGTTTATGCCATCTACTTTTTATTCTTCTTGGAATATATATAGTTCAGGTGGTCTATGGAATCCAACCGCACAGATATATGCCATGGCTCTAAAAATTTCTGAAGGTGGAGTTAATGCTTGGACTTGTAAGTAATTTCTAAAACTTTAGAGACTGCCCCTCTATATTAGTTAAATCTCAAATATACACATATTTATCCTAATTACAAATAGGGATTAAGTTAAATTTTAAATAAGATATTAATAAAAATTAAATAGTTATATATTAATAATCGACATTAAAATTACTAATATCAGGAGAGAATGTATAATTTCCACCAAAAGACCCAATCATTTCATTTAGATTAAACACAGGAGCAATATAGGTATTCTTATTAGATAATATATTAAAATTACTATTCGTTGTAATATTCGTATTATACAAAGGTAGATTTACTAAAGTACCATTTGTTAAAACTGCAGCAACATATTTAAAGTATATTTTAACATTACTATAAATACCTACAGGAATTGAATAATGAGATAGATAAAAGACATTACCATTCTCATAACTAACTAGATTTACTAAATTACTATTTACAGGAATACTTATCCATCTTCTAGATGTTGCAGAATAAACTAAAACTTTAGACAAAATAACTCTTAGACTACTTACTTGAAAATATGATATTCCATTATTACTACTATTAGTTCCTAAATCAGCAGTTATTCCAAAATTTAGATTACCATATTTTATAGAATTATTACTCACTTTTGAGCTTATAGATGAAACATTTAGAGATGTACCATACTTTGCTACAAAAGCATTATTTGATGTAAATGTATTAGATAATGAAGCACCTATTACTATACCTAAAGATAGAATTATAGATGCAAAACAAGTAAACCAAACCATCTTAAACCAATTGATTTCTAAATCATTCTCTATTGGATTATCTAACTTATGTTTTATTCTCATATTTATTTATGTGTTTTATAGTAATTTTGTATTGCAGAATAAACACTTGATTGCTTTGAAATATTTTCTGTAAATAGAACATTTGATCTATTAATTTTCATTTCATCTAATGCTCCATATGAATATGTTGGAGTAAGGTGAACTAAAGAATATTGCTGAGATGAAGAAGTTTTAGATCCAACGGAGCTTGAATTAGCATTTAGAAAAAAAACATCTGTAAGATATAAAGATCCATTACTTTCTCCTATAACTTTTCCAAAATATATATTCAAACTAGAATCATTCAAAACTACAGCTTGATAACCAGAACTATTACTCATTGAGTTATATGCACTATTCAAATTACTACCAGATAAAAATACTGAATTCAATATTAAATAAACTACTACTATAACAACTATTACTACTACTATCAAGATTCCCTTATTAAGAATCTTCTTCTCTGAAGACTCATCTTCTTTACTTGCATACTTTGAAAAATTATCTACTATATCAGCCATAACTATTAGTTATAATACAATGTTAGTTTTAAAGTATAACAAATAAAAAAAAAAGTCAATATTACAAAACTGGTATATATAGAAAAAAATCAGACCCTTTATTTTCAATAGATTCTACTTTTACACTACCTCCTAACTTCTCCATTATAAGTTTTGAGCTATATAGTCCTAAACCTAGACCATCATAATCATAATTTAATACACTAGTTTTTCTTACAAAAGGCTTAAATATATCATCTATATCTTTTTGAGGTATCCCTATTCCTGTATCTGAAATTTTAACAACTATAAATTTATCTTCTTTATAGATTGAAACAGAAATTAGTCCTCCATCTTTATTAAATTTTATTGAATTATCAATTACACTCAAAATACTTTTTTCAAGTAAACTTTTATCTGTACTTATATCTTGTTTTTCATCTTTAAAAGAAAATCCTACTGACAAATTACTATTATGTATTTTTTCTTCAATAATACCTTTCAAAAAAGAGTTTATATCAAAAGTTTCTATCTTAAGCTTAAAATCAGGAGAATCTAGATACATTAAAGATAGAGTTTGTTCTATTATAGAATTTAGAGAATTTATAGCAGTATTTATTCTTAGTAAAAGATTCTTATCTTCATCTGAAAGGGAAGAAGATGCCTGCAATATCTCCATATAACCTAATACTGTTACCACAGGAGTTCTAAGATTATGAGATACTAGATAAATAAAATCTTCTTTCATCTTATCTATTGAAGATTCATTATCTTTTTGAAAGGATAATTTTTTCTCAATATCTTTTATATTACTTTCCAAAAGAGACAAGGACTTATTTTCAAAAACTGGAGAGAAGATATAGTCTCCAGCTGAAAGTTTCTGATTTAACTCATCTACTTTTTTTATATCCTCTAGATAAGACCAAAAAATAAAAAATATAGCAAAAAAAATCACTACAAAAAATATAGATACAATCAATGTTTTTATATTAAATCCAAGTAACAAAAAAAATGATACAAGAAATAATATAGATAAAACAAAGAACATAGTATATATAACTTTTCTATACATATTTATATTCCTAAATTATTTACCTAAAAAGGTACTTCCACTTTTTGCATCCAGTGAAAGTAATAGGAATACTATAGATACCAATATCCAATCTGAGGGTTTAAAATAAAACCTTAATTGATAAGATATCTGTCCTATTAATGCTAATAAAACTGAAAGTACACCTAGATAAAACAATACTTTTTGTAATTTTGTTGATTCTTTCAAAATAAATCACCTCCTTATTTGTTAAATTTATTTTTATACTCTTCTAAAGTATCATTAATAAAGTTATATGTCTCATCTAAACCTTCCCAACCTAAAATCTTTACTTCTTTATTTTTCATTAATTTTTTATAATTAGCGAAATAGAACTCAATAGTTTTTATAGTATGAGCATCAATATCTTTAAAACTTTCTACATTATTATATACAGGATCATCATTTGGAACTCCAAATACTTTATGATCTAATTCTCCTGAATCTTCCATCTTAAGCATACCGAGAACCCTAACATTTATTACTACCCCAGGATATGTAGGTATAGAAGATAAAGCCATAATATCCATAGGATCATTGTCAAATTTATTCCAAGATCTAGGAATAAACCCATACTCTACTGGATAAGGAAGATCAGAATAGCTAACTCTATCTAAAAACATTGCTCCATATTTTTTATTATATTCTATTTTTCCTCTATACCCGGAAGGATTCTCTACTACCATTAAAATTTCTTTGGGAGAATTTTCAAAATCATCTAAATCATGAAATAAATTTGACATATACACTACTTAATAATATTAACTGATTCACCTTTATTATATTATAATAAGTCCTTTTGTCAAGAGTTTGTAAGAGTCATATATAGAGATATACAGATTTTTAACTTAGTTGATTTAGAAAAGAATATTAGATAATATAGTTTTATAATATATTACTCTTAGAATGAAGAAAATATCATTAATATTAATATTCCTGACTTTATTTTTTTTAGTACCTAAAAATTATATTTATGCTGATATTTTCTCTACACAATATCCCAAAGGAGTAAGTAATATACAAAATGGATATATACTTTCATTGAAAAATGGAAAGGTATACAAATCTAATTATAATAATCTCAATTCTATTATAGGAGTATCTTCTACTAAAGGAATAATATTTACAAGTAATAAAAACTTTATAAATGTTATAGAAAAAGGAATAATAGATACATATGTATCGAATGTAGGAGGAGATATTGTATCAGGAGATTTTATAACAATATCAAATATTCCAGGAGTAGGTTCATTACTTACAGGAAATGGAACATCAGTTGGTGAAGCTCTTGCATCATTCAATATGAAAACTGCAACAAGATATAGAAATAGTAATATCTATATAGAGAAAATCCCAGTTTCAATAAATATTATATACATTAACAATTCCACTTCAATAAATAATATATCACCTCTGTCATATATAGAAGGGCAAATAAATAATAAAAATTTATCTTTTCTACAACTAGCCATTATATTTATAATACTTTTTTCTAGCATATTTTCTGCTATGATAATTATAATTAGAGGATCAAGAAATACAATCTCAAAAACCGGAAGAAATCCATTAAACAGTAATAATATTATAAAAAATTTCTATAAAATAGCTATTCTCTCCTTAGGAATAATTGCATTAGGAATATTTTTAAGTTATATAATAATAATAATACTTTAAAAATTAATAAATACTTCAGCTTTATCATCTTCAAATATCAAAAGACCATTATTGATATCTAAATTAGTATAAATCATAAAACCTTTCGCTCTATATTTAATTTCTCCTTTTTCTAAAAGAGATATAAAATTTGTGTGAGACTTCAATATATCAAAATCTCCTGAGACATTTTTTGCAGAAAATGAATATATATCCCCTGAAAAAATTTCACCAGATAATGATAATATTTTTATATAAAAAAGATTTTCATTATTAGTATTCATAGTTTACCTATCTCATCAATACTACCTATAGAACGAAGTTTATCCTCATCTATCTTATCCATTTCTCCTCCTAAAATCTTTTCTACTCCAATAAGAGTATCCTCTAATTTTACATATTTTCCTTCTTTATTAGTAGATGATTGCATTACAAAAAAAGGTTGTGATAAAAAATTTCTTAATTTTAATGCCTTATGATAATCTAATCTATCATTTTTTGATAATTCTTCTTCTCCTATTATTTCAATAATATTGACTATCTCTTCGTACTTTTGTAGTATCCTTTGTACTTCTATTGCAAGCTTATAATGCCTTACCCCAACGTTTTTTTCATTTAGTATTGACGATGAAGATTTAGTTATATCAATTGAAGGATATATTCCTAATTTAGCTATATTTCTAGATAAAACAAGATATGAATCAAGAAAATTTAATATTTCTATTATAGCAGGATCAGAGATATCATCTGCAGGAACATATACTGCCTGTATTGATGTAATCGATCCATTCTCATTTGTAGTAAATCTTTCCTCTAACTCCTTTAGATCAGATGAAAGAGTAGCCTGATAACCACCTTCTGATGGAAGTCTATTCATAAGCATAGAAAATTCATTATTTGCTTGAACAAATCTGTATATGTTATCTATAAATAAGAGTATATCTTTTTTTTGTTTATCTCTAAAATATTCACCTATTGTAGCTGCAGTGTGTCCTAATTTTGATCTTATTGCAGAACTCTCATTCATTTGAGCAAAGAGAATAATAGTTTTATCTAAAATATTATTCTCTTTTAAAGTATTATACAGCTCAAATCCCTCTCTAGTTCTCTCTCCAATACCTGCAAAAATAGATATACCTTCATGAAACTTTGCTATATTATGAATAAGCTCATTTACTAATACAGTTTTTCCTACTCCAGCACCTCCAATAAATCCTATTTTTCCTCCCTTTTTAAATGGAGTTAGAAAATCAATAGCCTTGATACCTGTCTCTATTATTTCTACTTTTAAGTTCAAATTAAATTCATTTGATGATTTAGGTCTTATAGGAAGTTGTTCTCCTTCAAATATCTCTCCATTTAAATCTACAACACTACCTAAAGCATTATATATCCTACCTAATGATTTTTCTGAAACATTTGCATAAAGTGCAGAACCACTATCTTCTACATCAATACCCATATATAAATATTCCTCTCCACGAAGAATAATACATACACATTCATCTTCACTAATGTATTCATATACCTCAAGTATGATATCCCCTATAATAGAAGAGTAAAGAATATTCCCAATACTAGGTTTTACTCCATTAAGCTTTATTATAACCTTAATACCATCAATAGATATAACTTTTCCTCTAAACTTTTGTTCCATTTTTTAAAAAATTTGTAAATATTAACTTCATTGCATTATCAGATAATTGTCTTTTTATCCTATTATAATCTATCCGTGCATTATTAAGCTTACCTGAGGCTTTCTGAGATGACTCATTCATAATTACCATTCTACTAGCATATTGAGATAAATGCGACTCATACAGAATCTGAGTAAACATCATACTAACCATTATAGACTCAAGATATCGCAAAATCTCTTTATATGATGGTTCAAATAGATAATCCTTATAATTAACTTTATTAAATTTCTCTTTATACGAAGAGAAATTAAGATATATTTTCTTTGGAGTTTGTACTGATATAGATTGAAATTCTTCATAAAATACTCGTATATCTCCATAATTTTTTATATCTGAAAGTATTATTGATACAAAATCATCTGTAATATCATCCTCAAATATATAAGATTTTTTGTATGGGACTTTCCGTAAATCTAATATAGCTTTACCTTTTTCTCCTATTATAAATATATCAGATTTATCAGTAATGTCTTTTTTAGCAAGATCTATAATTTGATTATTCATATTACCAATAAGTCCATAACTAGAACACACTATAATTATTGCAAATCTATCAGATTTAATAGTTTCATAATTTCTATCTAATAATTTTAAATTTGAATATATCCCCCAAACATCAGAAAAAAATTCTTTTCTAATGACTACTTGATCTCTTATTTGATTCATTCGGATAGATGCAACTTGCTCAAATGTAGAAGTTAAATTCTTCATAGAAGAAAGATCTGACAAATATTGTTTTATATCATTTATATTATTCATTTTTACCTTTATTTTCTGGAATTAAAAATCTTACTAAGGATTCATCTAAATTATCTTTAGTAAAGTTTTCAATATAATTAATTTCTTTTACTCTTTTCTTTATGTAATCTATATCATTAGCATTTAGATTAGGAAGATCATAATATAAAAGAAGAGTCAATAGAACTCTTTGTTCGAATAAAGAGAATACCTCCCCTACTGACTGTCTGAATAAATTTTCTATTTTTTCTCCCATATATATATCTTCTAATACATTATTTGATAGATTAGTCCCAAAATGGGAAAATTTTTCTGACTGAGAATATTTTACTAACGCAAGATTTAAATCATCTGATAGATCTTGTATATATTTATCTTGGACTCTTTTTCCAATTCTTGAAATAGATATAGAAGTATTAATTGCAGGTCTTTGTCCTTTCAAAAATAGATCTTTATCAAAAAATATTTGACCATCAGTTATAGATATTATATTTGTAGGAATATATCCAGTAAGATCATTATTATAAACTGATACAATAGGAAGTGCTGTAAGAGAACCTTTGTTATTTTGAATTCTCCCTGCTCTCTCAAGAAGATGAGCATGTTGAGCAAAAATATCTGCTGGATATGAGTCTCTACCAGGAGATGTATTCGAAAGTAAAGATAATTCTCTATAACTTTTTGCATGCTCTACTAGATCATCATAAATTATCACAACATCTTTTTCTTTCTCCCAAAAGTATTCTGCAATTGAGCATCCTGCATAAGGAGCAAGATATGATATAACAGGAAGAGAATTAGCTTCTGCTACAACTACAACGGTATATTCCATTGCATTTATATCTCTTAAATATGAAATTATAGAAGAAACTTCATCAATTTTTTTCCCTATTATCACATATACTATCAAGGCTTTATCTTTTTGATTTTTAATTAAATCTAATATAAATGCAGTTTTACCTGTTTTGTTATCTCCCAATATTGCTTCTCTTTGACCAAATGCAATTGGAATAAGGTTATCAACATTAATAAACCCAGTTTCTAACTGTTTTACAATATCATCTCTTTGTATAACACTATATGCATCATGAAATATATTTCTAAAACCATCCTCTTTTATCATATTCATTCTATCAATTGGTTCTCCTAAAACATTTATTACTCTTCCTAAAAAATTAAATCCTACAGGAACTTCAAATTTATTCTTATATAAAAGTACTATTTCTCCCGGAAGAATATTATTCATCTGAATTATTAATACCAAAGCTTCATCTTCATTTATAGATTTTACAAATCCCAAAGAATCAGATTCAAATAATAGAATTGCACCTATTTGAAGATTTCTAAAACCTTTTACCTTACAAGTAATATCAGATACTGAAATTACTTTTCCAATACTTACTCCAGAGTGAAGAATATCTTTAAATTTAACCATTTTTAACAATATCTATAATTTTATCTGTACTTGATTTTAAAACATAATCAAAAGAGAAATCAAAAAAATTTGAAGGAGTATTAATAACCAAACCTCCTCCTATGTCTGGTTTTATTTTATATCTTAAAATAATATCTTTATTAACCTTATCTTGAAAAAAACTTTTAAGTTTTATTTTTGTAGAACTATTTATATCGGTACTAAATGTAAGTTCTATCATTTTAGCATTCTTTTTTATTTTCAGAAGAGAATCATATATACTTTTAATTTTATCTTTTTTCATAAATATATCACCATAGAGGTTTGATATTATACCTCTAAGAGTTGCATTAATATTTATAGTAAATTCACCTTCTATCCCCTCTTTCTTAGATAATTCGAAATTTTCAAGATATTCTATATATGTTTTAAGAGACATAATAAATATATCTAATTCCTCATAATCTGTTATTTTGGAAAAAAGATTATAGTCCATTTTTTATCTCATCTATATGTTTATTTAAAACATCAAATATATACTCTTCCTGCCCCTCAAGAGATATTGAAAGATTTAAAACCTCTTTTACAACTCTAGCAATAACTAAAGCAGCATCTTTATTAAGTGAATTTATTAACTCTTGTCTCATTTGATCTGATTCTTCCTTTATTTGATCTGATAGTGCAGAAAATTTTGCCTTTTCATCTGACACCATCTCATTTATTATCTGAGTTGTTTTATCTTCTATCTCTTGTAAATCCTTATCATATAATTCTAAATTCATTTTAGAAAAATTAGATAGATTATTTTGAGTTTTTTCTGAAATATCTTGAAAAAGCATATTTAATGAATGTTCAAAATCAGATAAAAGCTTATCATAAGTACTTTTAAAATTCTCCGATTTAGAATTTAAATTATTTACAGTTTCCTCTAGATTTGTTATAAATTTTTGATTTATATCATCAATTGTAGTTTCTTTAATTTTAATATTTGATTCTAATTCTTTTATTTTTCTATCATACATATTAGCTACTTCTATCTCGAATTTTTGAGATAGATTATTATATACCTCATTTATCTTTCCAGATAAAAGCTGTGCATCTTTTATTATTTTCTCTGCATTCTCATTTGCATCATTTATAATCTGCTCAGTTTTTATAACTAATGGATCGGTTTTTTCTTTCTGTGAAGGAAATCTTTTATAAAAATAAGCAAACAATACTATCAGAAGTATCAGAATTAGAGCCAATATTATAAATATAAATATGGACATAGATGCATATATAAATTATATATATAAATCTATCATTATGTGGGATTTTTTACAACAAAATATATAAAAAATATATAATAGCTAAAATTAGGTTTAATGATAGGATTATTACATTAAACTCTACTGGATCAAATATTAAAATTAATATAGAAAGTATATATAATATAGAGAAATCTCTAATAAATCTTATGACATTTTTAAATTTCCCGTTATCCTTTATCTTTTTTATAAAGATTAGATATATCATTATAATAAGGTTAATTAAAAACAAAATAAAATTAAAAGATGTAGCAAGAACACTTGGAGATGTCAAATCTTGAGTTATACTAGTATTACTGTAACTTGGAGATGGTAAATACTGAATGTTAACATTGCTTTTAATAATTATTGTATAATCTGTATATGTTGAATCAATTGCTAATATGGTATATTCTTGTGATTTATTATATTTTGAATATACATATCCATATGTAGTTCCATACTTATTAGTTGGTTTTTTAGGCTGTATAATAGTTAAATTAAATTTACTCTGAGGAGAGGATAATTCCACTTGTTGATTAATTAATGGATGATTTTTTGCTGTAAAAATTCTAATTTTTACTAATGCTTTTTGCATATAATAAATCTTACTAGGATTAACACTCATTGAACTATTATTAGAAATAAGGGACGAGTAGTTCGATAAAAGTGGGGTATAACCTTCTACCGTAACTGAACTTGCGTATAAAGGTCTAATAAATATGTATGATACTAAGAATAGTAAGATTATCTTCTCAGCATTCTTGAGATTATTTGCCATAATATAAATAATATTAACACAATTGCGATGATAATAAACCAAAATGGTATTATCCAAAAACTAGAATCTGACTCAGTTGTAGTTATTGTATTATATCCAAAACTTACAATTAATTTTGCAGTATATTGACCTATAAGTAGGTTATTAGAATTCCAAGTGGATTTAAAGATTCTACTATTTACACCTACTGGAAGTACTATATTTCTTGAAGAATTAAATGGTATTGTTGCTACCTTAGTTCCAAACATATTATATATATCAATTACACCTTGAGGATCAAGATGAACATTTCCAGTATCAACAAAATTAGTTGTAAAATTTATTGGAGTCTGAGTATAAAAAGCATTCTCCGCTGAAAATGTTTTAATAAAACCACTCTGGTTAGAATTACCACTTACTCTTATAAGCATTAATGATCCTACTGCTCCTGAAAGATTTACTGTACTTGAATTATTTTGTACATTTTTAGTAATTTTTGCAAAAGCTGATATGAAATATTCTCTAGGAAGAGCATAAGAAGTTGCACTTATTGTTATAGGTATAGATATTATTTTGTGAGATGGAATATTTATATTATATGGAGAACTTACACTTATATCATTATCATTTATTTCTGCATTAGTAAGACCTTCAAATGAAGGTTGTCCATACTGATTTGCAGAGATAAAATTTGAATACACCATACTTATGGTAACTGGATATGGATTATTATCATATACAGTTATATTATGAACCAAACTTTGTCCTTTATTTACATCAATAGTTGAGAGAACTGGAGATACTGTAATACCCGAAAGAGTCGCTCCCTCATTTGATTTATTATTGTTATTTAAAGATCCTACAAAAGAACTTCCTGCAGCAAAAGTTTTTATAGAAAAAGAAGTAAAACAAAATAATACAACAATAGAACCTAATACAAATTTTTTCATGACTCTATTGTATCACTTTTTAAAAGTTACCACTAGCTAAGTATGTTACATTATCGGTATATAGACCTGCTGGAGTGGTTACAGAGATAGATGCAAGATAATTTACTATTACTTCCACATTATAAACTGGAGTTGTAGTAGTAGCAAGTGTAGAAGGTGTACGAGTAAGCCCTCCAACAGCATCTGATGTCCCATTATATGGTGATGATACTGCTATAGTTCCAACTGAACCAGAAATTGATCCTACTGAACCCTGTATACCATATCCTTGAGTACCTGCTGCAAGTGTAGCTGTAGATGAAGGAATTGTTGCAGATGCAAGTGAATTATATAAACCTGGATTAGTACCATCTCCTTGATCATAGACTGTTATCTGAGCACCATCTTTAGCATTTGTAGATAGAGTTAGATCAGTTGCTGCTGTAGAAGTATTTACTAAACCTAGTTGTAATATTCCAAAACTAGTAGAGTTACTAGAAAGAGAAAAAGTTATTGAAGGGGTTACTCTTCCAGTTACAGTAACAGTACTATTTGTAACCATAGGAATAGCCATATAACCATCATCTCCTACTGTATCCTGAACATCAATCACATACTGATTAGTAGAAGTTGATACATCAGGAGGATTAGTTGCAGTAATACCATTTATAACAATAGCATTCCCTGCAGCAATTGCTCCAGTTGTTGTAATTGTAACTTCAGTAAATGTATATCCTGAAAAATTACTATCTGATGCAGCTCCAGCAGTACCTACCACAGCATTTGATGATGTAGCAATAGTTGTACCTGCTGCAGTAACAGTAAAACCTGAAGAAACAGCTACTGAGCTAAATCCAGTATTTGTCTGACCTGATCCAATTGTAGATCCATACTGCATATACACATTTATTGTATCTCCTGAAGGCATTGCTGTTGTTGCAGTATAAGTAATCTTATGTGATACCCCTGTAGTATTAATTGTCTCAGGACCAGATGTACCTATTCCTGAAGATGAAAGAGTATCTGTTATAGGAGACAGTGATGTAGCATCTAATCTAAAAAACTCTAAAAATGGAGATAGAGCTATAATTAGAGATAAAGATAACAAAACACCTAAAAATAACGCTGGGAACTTGTTATATTTTGTTTTCATGATATAAGAATAAATATAAAATTAATTATTAATTCAAATTTATATGATTTATAATAATTTGTCAATTAAATTTAAAAAATTAGAATAAAATACCCTATAAATAAGGTTATTAAGAATATGAAAATTAAGGATAATATTATAAAAAGAAGATTTTTTTCAATTGATGCCTTTGAAAGAGGATTACGAGAAACTCCTAGTAAAGAATGTTTCAAAGATACACTTGTTCCATAAATAAGAGTCACAATACCTGAGATTATTATTATAATAGATAGTATTATATTAAAAAATGAAATATTCTTCCCAGTAACTTTCTTTCCTAAAGATAGTATTATTCCAGAAAAATTACTACTATTAGAGAAATATGATATTCCTATCACAACTGGTATATATTCTACATAAATAAGAGATTTTTTCCCATTAAAAGTAATATATTTTTTATATAAATAATTTTTATATGAAAAATTTGCTATTGCTTTACCTAAAATCTCACCATTATTTAGATTCAATTCTCCTACTCCAGGAATAAATGATGAGGTTATTAAATCTCCTGATTTAATAGTTCCATTAACATTTGAGACTTCTACATTAACTATACCTGAACTTACTACTGGAACACTTTTAGTATTAGATATCCCTACTGAAATTGAACCTGTATAATCAGCAACACCTATCATATTATTATCATTTGGACTAGTAGTAGGATGAACTCCTAGAACTATATTATTTCCACCAACAGAGACTATTTGTCCTTGACTAATCTTTCCTACTAAACTTTGATAATATTGAGTTATTACTCCATCTGCATATACAGGTGATATAAAAAAAATTAACAAAAGTACTGATATAAAAAATTTATACATATAGTACATTATAAAGATTTCTATACAATTGACAATAATTATAGCTATAATATAATAAAAATATGAAAAAGTTGCTATTTATATTTTCTTTTATATTTATTTTTCTTATTATCCCTTTTATATTTAAAGTTTATGCAGCTCGACTTACCCCAATACAAGATATTATGAGTAATAATACTGTATCTGCTGTAAGTAACAATAACCTTATATTTACAGCAAATGGTGGATTACCTAGTGATGCTAGTGTAACAATAATTTTCCCATCAGGATTTAGTAATATAAACGTATCTACTGCAACATCAAATCTTACAGGATCCACTTTTTCTTTATCGGGAAATACAGTAACCTTAAGTACTACTAATGTATCTGAATCTCCAGGCTACCAGGTTAATATTAATAACATATATGCTACAAATCCTTCATCTATATCATCTTCAACAGTACAATATATAATAAATGTCTCTGATTCCGCAGGAGATAGTGCAGGAATAGGTGTAGTTATAACATCTTATTCCTCCTATGGATCAGGACCTTCAGGAGATCAATATCAACAAACTATTACTATCAATAATACAAATACTGTAGCACTTACAAATTATCAAATAGAGTTAACTTTAAATACTGCAAGTTTAATTTCTGCAGGTCAGATGCAATCAGATTGTGCTGATATAAGGTTTACAGATTCTTCTGGAATAATTTTACCTTACTGGATTGAGAGTGGATGTAATACAACAACAACCCAAATTTGGGTTAATGTAAATAATATAGCTGCCTCATCAAATACTCTAATATATTTATATTATGGATCTCCTTCTGCAAATATAGGAGAAAATCCATATAACACATTTAATTATTTTGATCCAGGGAATTTATTATCTTCATGGACTACTGTAGGGTCTGCGGGACAGAATACAAACATAGGAGACCCAGCTCCATCATATTATGCTAATTCTTCAAATGGAGATTATATGTATAAAAATATACAATTACTTCCAGGAGAAGAGATTACTTTCAATGGAGAGACTACAGCATCAGGAGATTTCTTTTTTATGACAAATTCTTCAGGATTAGGTCAAATGTACAGTTTTGGAACTAATTCTGGTGAATTTGGTTTTGCAACAACAAATTCTTGGACTAGTTGGAATGGTCCATCAGGAACCTCCCCTATAGTTGCTAATACTTGGTATAAATTTCAAGTTATAGTAAATTCTGCAGGAACACAGGCATCCTTATATTACAAAGCTACTACGGGAGATTCTCCTACAATTAATGGAACTTTAGTTGGAACATATAATATCACTAATAATGGAGGATATATAGGACTTGTAGGAGCTGGAGCTGGAGGAAGTAACATCACTTATTGGAATAATATTATAGTTAATCAATATAACTCAATAAATCCAACTGTAACAATAGGAACTACAGTTACAGAACTTCAAAATAATCAAGTAGAACTATCTTTAAATGTATCTCCATATATTATTTTTGGAGTATCATCCAATACAGTTAATCTAGGACTCCTATCTTTTTCATATATTACTTCTCAATCTAATTATTTATCTTTATCTACAAATGCAGAAGATGGAGCAAATATTAGTGTTGAAGATGAATATTCTGGATTATATAGTAGTCTAGATTCATATACTATACCTTCTTCTACACAAACACTCTCAGTTGGATCTCAAGGTTATGGTATCAATGCTTCTAGTAGTGCTATCAATATCCAATATCCATATAATTCATCAGGAGATAGTGTAGGTGGACTTACATCATCTCAAAATGTAGAACTCGCATCATCTAATAATATAGTGCAAAATGCTAATATAAATCTAAACTATCTCTCTTCTGTATCTGTTAGTACTCCAGCTGAAGTTTATATAGATAATATAACCTATATTGCTTCAGGAAATTTCTAATTTATGAAATATAGGAGAATCTTAATAATATCTTTAATACTATCATTATTTTTTTTAAGAAATAATATATATGCTAAAGGGGAAAATTTTAGTAATTTAGAAGTATCTCCTGTACTTAATACATTAAACTTAAATAGAGGACAGAGATATAAAGGATTTATTACACTAATCAATAGGAGTAATACAAAACAATATATATCCATAGGTGTATCTGGATTCAGACAATACAAAGAGACTAATAAACCTCTATTTTCCTCAAAAATAAACTCTATATCTAAATCAATACACTGGTTTATAATACAAAATAGTTCGACTATAAAACCTTTTCAGAGTATAAAAATACCTTATTCTATAATAGTACCTTCAAATGCATCTTCTGGAGGACATTTTGCTGCAATAACAATTGATCAGAGAAATAAATTTTCAAAAATCATAGAATCAATTAGACCTTTATTTATAATAAATATAAAAGGAAATATAAATATATCTGGTTTTATAAAAAAATTTAGTACAGATAATCTATTTAATTTTTCTCCAAATATTCAATTTAGTACAACTTTTGAAAATACAGGTAATATAGAATTTGCTCCATATGGATTTATCATAATAAAAAATATTTTTGGACAAGTTGTTAAAATAATTCCTATAAATACAAAAAAATCATTAGACTTACCAGAGAGTACAAGACTATATAAAAGTGAGTTTATAGATAATAATTTTTTTAATACAGGAGTTTACTCAGCACAATTAATACTAAGTTTTGGTAATACTGCAAAGGTATATAATATAAATAAATTTTCTACCTTTTATATAATTAATCCTTATTTTTCAATTCTATTGATCATAATAATGTTTTCTATTATCATATACATATCATTAAAGATAAAAAATGAAAAGAAGTATTTTTAAAATAGGATCCTTGATAGTTGTATTAGGAATTATAATATTTAATATACGTTCTGTATATGCTCAAGTACTTAGTAACTATACTTCAACATCATATATACTTTCCGATCCTATCTTTGGAGAATCTGGACCTTATTCTCAATCTACTAATTTTAAAGAGAAAGATGCACTTGGACAATTAGTTACAGGAGTATCTCAATCTCCTAATTTTATTCTTAAATCTGGATTTGAATACTATTCAAGTCAATCTGTACCATCAATAACAATGACTATTAATACTAATACTATTAATTTTAATAATATACTTCCTGGAACTATATATAAATCTCCCACAAATACTATTATAACTATATCTTCTAACTCAGAGAACGGATATAACCTTTATGCAAACCAAAATAATAACCTCATTAATTCTCAAGGAGATCAAATACCTCCTGTTAATAATACAGCAACTACAACAATTGCTCAACCATATACATCATCTTCAAATACAGGATTAGGATATAATTGTTCTACTTCAAACTCATTTTATCAAGCTATATTAGCTGATTCTCCTCAAATTTTTATTCCGTTATCAGAAACTAGTGGTACTACTGCATATGATTTATCAGGAAATAATAATAATGGAACTTATTCTGGAGGATATACTCTAGGAGAGAAAGGTCCTATTTCTAATCAAAATTTAGGGTATTCTACACTATTTGATGGACCATCAACACAAGGAGAAGTCACTGGATCTTTTCCAAATGCTACAAATACTAATGTTACAATTACTCTCTGGGCAAGATATCCATCACTATCTTCTCATGGAACATTTATACATATAGGAAGTGGAAATGGTTATAGTTTAGGTATAGGTAATACTACATATGGAACTGCAGGAAATCAATTATTAATACTTTACGATTATGTAAGGTGGATACCTACTGGATATTATATTCAGCCTGGAGCATGGCATTTTTATACATTAGTATTGAATTCAGGACAACCTACTCTTTATGTTGATGGAGAAGAAGTATTTTGGAATACTGGAAATTCACCATCTACTCCATCACCATATTTTGCAATAGGAAATGATAATGGAGGTACTTCAGGGACAACAAGATTTTATCAAGGAAGAATTGCTGATGTTGCAATCTATAATACAGATCTAACACAAGCACAGATTCAAACTATTTTTAATGCAGGAATCAATAATACATCGCCTTTTTGTAATAATGATTTTATAAACTCAACTTACTACAGACAATTTTCTAATACTCCAACTGAATTTGCTTCTTACTCCTCTATTGCTAATAACCAATCTATTACCATAAACTATGCTGTAAGTATTAGTTCTTCACAAGCTTCTGGGAATTATACTAATACTATTAATTATACTATATCCGGAAACTTTTAAATAATGAGATATAAATATTCTTTTATAACAATTCTATTAATATTCTCTGTATCTTTGTTTTTTAGTAAATCTGTTTTTGCAAAAACTATATCTAAAGAGACAATAAGGGTTACTCCTGCATATATATCTCAAACTACACTCCCTGGAAAAAGTATATCAGATAATATATCTATATTTAATGAATCAAAAATACCTCTAAATATATCTCTAACTGCTAGAAATGTAGATTATAGTGGGAAGAAAATTTATTATAATGCATCTGAATCCATTACAAATATATTAAGCTGGATTACAGTAGGAAAAAGCAATTTTATAATATCACCAAAAAGTACTATTAATATACCCATACAGATAAATATACCAAAAAATGAAAAATATGGATCTTATAATGGTGCACTCATAATATCGAATATAACAAAAGGTGAAGCAGGGTTAAGTAGAGTAGAGGGAAGTATTGTAGATAATATATTTATAAACCTAAGAGGAAGTAACAAGGGTTATTCAAATCTTATTACAAAATATTCAAATTTTTCTTTCTTTGTATTCAATACACCATATAAATATTCTTTATATATATCAAATCCTGGACCTTATAATAATGCATCATTATCAACAATGAATATTAATTCTATATTTTTTACTAGACAAATAACTTCTAATTTAGATAATACTTTAGTTAATCAAAAAAGAAATATAGAATTTAACATACAGGATATTCCATGGGGATTATACTCAGTTATTCTAGATACTCACAATATTGGAAGTAATACTAACTTAAGTAAGACATTTTATATGATTTATTTTCCTATATATATATATATTATAATTGGGATAATAATAATACTAATAATTTTTTTAATTATTAAAAGTAGGTCTAAAATTAAATATACCTGATTTATCTAGATAACTTTTTCTACATTTATTACACTTATAATTAATTAGTTTAGTTTTACAATTAACACAAATCAATATTTCAGAAAAATCTTGTTTTATAAATTTTGTTTTATTCTTTTTTTCAATATATAAAAATATACTTGGGCCAAAAGACATTTTAGAAAAAAACCCTTGAAGAAAATTTTCACTCCCTATTAGAAAATTTAAGGGTAAAAATTTTTTTAAAAATTTTTGTCTAAAATTCGATACTGAATATTTATTCTTAATATCAAATTTATTATTAGACAATTCAGTTATAATAAATTTAGGAGAAAAATTTAGAAATATTTGATTATCTAGAAAACCTTGAGAATCTTTATTATGTGGGATTTCATATTTATCTTGAGATATAAACTCTTTTGAGAATTTATGTTTCATTAGAGATGCAAAATTATTTTTATTAGCAAACTCTAGAATAAAATCTGAATTTATTATTCTTGAAAGCTCTTTTATTGCCTTTTTAGGATCTTCAATATGATGCATTACTCTTATACACATTCCTCCCTCAATTGAATTATCAGAGAAAGGCATATTATATATATCCCCACAGACTCTAAAAACATTTTTATATTTCTGAGCTCTTTTAAGATTTTTATATGAATAATCAAAAAGAATTGAATAGTTATACTTATCTTTATAAATATCAGTAAGCCTTCCATAAGCACCACCTATATCTATAAAGTTATATCCACTAGTAATTATTTTAGATAAAATATTTCTCTCAGAAAGATTTTCATACTCTCTATCTTTCCAATATTTCCTATAATCATAATCTAGAGAATCATAATCTTGAACTTTTGTCATAATAATATTTTATAAATTGTTATCGTTTAATATAGACAGAAATGTATCAAAGGATAATCTTGCACACTTTTCTCTACTAGAGCTTAATTTTATTAAAAGTTTATCTTCTATATCTGAAAATTTCAAATTTTTTTTAATTTCCGATATACTTCTCCCTTTTACTTCATCAGTAAGAATTGATGAAGATACACTTGATATTATACATCCTTCTGATTCAAAAGATATATCTTCTATTATATCTTTATTAATTTTAATATAAATAGTTATTCTATCTCCGCACAAAGGATTCTTCCCTTTAAGAAAAAAATCATAATCATCAATTTTTCCATGATTATGAGGATTATTGTATAAATCCATTACATATGCTCTTGTTATATAATTATCTCTATCCATAATATCTAAAATAATCTAGAAATTTTAGAAAGAGAATCTACAAGTTTATCAATATCAGATTTATCATTATATATATATATACTTACTCTACAAAGGGCATAAACTTCAAACCTTTCCATCAAAACCTGAGCACAATGATGTCCTGCTCTTATTGCTATATTATCTTCATCAAGAAAACTTGCTATATCATGAGGATGAATTTTTTTTATAGAAAAGGAATATATTCCTGATGTATTCTCTAATCCATATATTTTAATTCCATCTACCTCTTGAAGCCTTTTATATGTATATAAAGATAAATCTTTTATATACTTCTCTATTTTACTGATTCCAATATTACTGATATATTCTAATGACTTTGAAAAAACTATAGTATCAGCAAAATTTATAGTCCCAGCTTCAAATTTATAAGGAGTAGATTTAAAGCTACAATTATTCTGTTCTACAGAAAGTATCATTTCTCCTCCTCCAAATATAGGTTGCATTTCATCAAGAAATTTCTGTTTTCCAAATAGTACTCCTACTCCTGTAGGTCCTAACATTTTATGAGCTGAGAAAACAAAAAAATCACAATCTAGATCAACAACATCTATTTTTTTATGAGGAATAGATTGAGCTCCATCAACTATAATAATAGCTCCATTTCTGTGGGCTTTATTTGCTATTTCTTTTATGTTATTTTCAATTCCTGTGACATTAGAAACATGTGTAATTGATACTATTTTAGGATTTTCTGACAATAATAAATCAATATTACTAAATTCAAAACTAGTATCATCGATATCAATATACTTTATTTTAAAACCAATTTCTTTTTGAAGAATTAGCCAGGGAACAATATTAGAATGATGTTCTACAATTGATAATAATACTAAATCTCCTTTTTTAAGTATTGATCTAGCAAAACTTAGAACAATTAAATTAATACTTTCTGTTGTATTTTTAGTAAAAACTATTTCATTTTCTTTTGCTCCAATAAAATCTGCTACATCTTTTCTAGATTTTTCATAAAGAGATGTAGCCTCTTCTGATAATCTATAAACTCCTCTATAAATATTAGCATTAGAATTTTCATAGAATTGAGAAAATTCATTAATCACCACTTGAGGTTTTTGCGTTGTAGCGCTGTTATCAAGATAAACTAAATCTTTAGAATAAAACTTAGTATTTTGAAATATTGGAAAATCTTTTTTATACCTGGACATTTTTTAAAAATTTTTTATATCCTAAACTTTCAATTTGATCAATTAGATCCGTATTCCCAGATTTTACTATTTTACCTTTACTCATAATATTAAGGGTAGATATATCTACTTTATCAAGTATTTTTTTCTGATGAGTTATTATAAGGAATGTTATACCTTCTTTATTAAGAATATTAATTGAATCTGTAACAAATCTTAAAGCATCAATATCTAATCCTGAATCAATTTCATCTAAAATAGCTAGTTTAGGTTTCAGTATTGCAATTTGTAAAATCTCCATTCTTTTTTTCTCTCCACCTGATAAACCTTCATTAAGATTTCTGGATAAAAATGTTTCGTCAATACCAAGTTTTTTAGATTCTTTTTTAAGTTTTAATATAAATTCAAATATTGATATATTTTCTCCTGTAGTTGTTTTATATGCTGAATGAAGAAATACTCCAAAATTTACTCCAGGAACTTCCACAGGATACTGAAACGCTAAAAATAATCCTAATTGTGCTCTTTCATAGGGTTTCTTATTAACTATATCCTGTGAGTTAAATATAATACTCCCAGATAATATAGATGAATCGAATGACCCCATTAATACTTCTGCAAGAGTACTTTTCCCAGAACCATTTGGCCCCATTATAACCTGTATATCACCCTTAGATACTTCAAGATTAACTCCTTTAAGAATACTCTTATCTTTTACTCCCGCTTCTAAATTTTCAATTTTCAATATAGTATTTTTACCCATTTAATTTGTAATAAAATCTTTCATTTTAATTTCTCTAAATTTAAGTATAATTTGATCATTTAATTTTTGGAATACATTCTTAGTCATACAAACTGATGATACTACACAAGATGAATCTATACACTTAGTAATAGCTATTTTATATCCGATTTTATCTAGAATATCATATAAGGATAGATCCTCTATATTTTGCTCTAGCATATAACCTCCATTGCTACCCTCTACTCCCTTTACTAGATTTTGTTTTAATAACATATTCAGTATTTTCCTAGTAAAAGGTATTGGAAGATTTAAACTTTTACATATATCAGTAACTGATATTACTCTATCCTCTTTAGATAGAAATGAAAGAATTAATATTGCATAATCTTCAGTTTTATTAAGTTTCATAAAATACAAACTAATACTAAATTAGTAAAATTTAAACACAGAGTAGAGTATACTCTACGAAAGCTTATATAGTCAACTATTATTTTTATCAATAGGGAAATAGTCTTATAAGATAATTAAAGTAATTTTTAAAACTAAAAATTAACAATAGATGTGTACCTGATAAACAAATAATATTTAGTTACCTATTTACTCTACCTTATTATACTCTTTTAACCTTTAGTATAACTAAAAAAAACTATTAAGATAAAAATATAGATTTCATATTAGATATATAGGTATTAATTAATATCTATATATACATCAGTATCTTTAATATACACCTTATATAATTTTATCTTATTAGTAGCTGGAAAAGATAGGACACTTCCATCATTTAATGAAAATTTTGCCCCATGATGAATACAGGTAATACTACACTTATCTTCATTAATTATTCCATCAGATAAAGGAAATTTTTCATGAGAACATTCATTCTTTAGTGCAAAAAAAGATTTTTTACCTCTATATACTAAGATTTCTTCACTACCTAGTATAATTATATACCCTTTCCCAACAATAAAATCTTTATCTTTTCCTATAATCTTATCTTTCATATAAAACCTTTTTGAATATCGACTTTTACTTTATCTATTAATTCTTGGTTCTCTATTATATCTAATTTTGATAAAAGAAATCCTTCTGAGATAAGATTTAGTGCATTAATCTTATCAATTCCCCTTGATTCAAGATAAAAAAGTTCATCTAAATTAGGACCTGATACAGATGATGCGTGAGATGCTTTGACATTATCAGGAATAATTTCTAAGGAAGGAATTACTTTTGAGACAACTTTATCAGATAAAAGAAGAGTTTTTTCATCAAAATAATCATTAGAATTTTGAGCACCTTTATTTATTCTTATAAGACCCCTTATAAAAGAGATAGAATCACTATACATTACTTTTCTTACAAATACCTTAGCCTGAGTATTTTTAACTTTATGTATAACTTCTAAAGATATATTAATATTCTGGTGACTTACTCCCTTTTCTATAATATATACATAACATATACTACCTTCCTCTTTCATAAAAAACTTTAAATCTATGTTATATATACCTTCAGAAGATAGAAACAAAATATAATTAAATATTTCATCTTTATAAATGCTATATTCTTTTTTATATGATTCCCCTTTTATATTTTTTGAATTTATATAAATATTTCTCATACTAAATTTATCCTACTGATCCTTCCATCTCAAGTTTAATAAGTCTATTAAGCTCTACTGCGTACTCCATTGGAAGCTCTTTTGCAATAGGCTCAAGGAATCCAGATACTATCATAGATGAAGCTTCATCTTCACTAAGACCTCTCGATTGTAGATAAAAAAGTTGGTCTTCTCCTACCTTACTTACAGTAGCTTCATGTTGAATTGTAGGATTTTTTGTATGATCTATATTAATTGTTGGATAAGTATCTGTTCTAGAATATTCATCCATCAGAAGTGCATCACATTTAACATCTGATTTTATATTTTCTACTCCTTCTTTAGCATCTATAAGACCCCTATATGTAGTTCTTCCTGAATTTCTAGAAATAGATTTAGATACTACTTTAGAAGAGGTATTTGATGAGACATGTATAATTTTAGAACCTGCATCTATATGTTGTTCTGATGATGCAGATGCCATTGATAAAACTTCTCCATGAGCTCCATCCTCCATTAAATATACTGAAGGATACTTCATAGTTACTTTAGATCCAAAATTACCATCTACCCAATACATATTAGCATCACTATATGCTATTGCTCTTTTTGTAACTAAGTTATATACATTCTTAGACCAATTCTGAATAGTAGTATACCTAACATTTGATCCTTTTTTACATATAATCTCTACTACTGCTGAATGAAGACTATTTTCATCATATATTGGAGCAGTACAACCTTCTACATAATGAATTGATGATCCCTCCTCAGCAATTATTAAAGTCCTCTCAAATTGTCCCATAGATTTTGCATTGATTCGAAAATATGCTTGTAGGGGTATATCTAACTTCACATTCTTTGGAACATATACAAAACTTCCTCCAGACCAAACTGCACTGTTAAGTGCTGCAAATTTATTATCTGCAGGAGGAATAACTGTTGAAAAATATTCTTTGAATATTTCTGGGTATTCTCTTAATGCAGTATCTGTGTCTGTAAATATAATACCTTTATCTTCTACCTCTTTTAGAAGACTATGATATACTACTTCACTTTCAAATTGTGCTTCAACTCCAGCTAAGAAACTTCTTTCCGCTTCTGGAATACCTAATTTATCAAATGTATCTTTAACAGATTGAGGTACATCATCCCAACTTTTTGTATTTTTATCAGAAGAACGAACAAAATAGAAAAAATCATCAAAATTTATATCACTAAGGTCAGCACCCCAATCTGGCATTTTTTTAGATTTGAAAATTTCATAAGACTCTAACCTAAAATCTTTCATCCAGCTAGGTTCATTCTTAATCCTTGATATCTCTTCTATTATTTCCCTAGATAAACCTCTTTTAGATTTATATATATAATCTACATCACTACTAAAACCATATTCATATTCTTTTTCTCTATTATCTTTTTTTAAGGCCATATCTGTTCTCCATTCTCATCTTTAAGTATAATAGCTGATACAGGACAACTTTTAGCTGCTTCTAGTATTGTCTCATAATCATCAATAGACTCATTCAATATATATGCTTTTGATTCATCATCAATTCCAAAAGTTAAAGGAGCTATTGCTATACAACTTGCAGCTCCAATACAAATATCTCTATCAACATCTAATATTATTTTTTTACCTTCTTTTGTAGTATATTCTTTCATAATTTATTCCTCTATTGCTCTAACTTTTACTATCTCTGGGAATTCATCTTTTATAATACTCTCAATACCATTCTTTAATGTTATTGATGAAAGAGAACACCCAACACAAGCCCCCATCATCTTAACCTCAACTGTATCTGCTTTAACAGAAACTAATTCTACATCACCTCCATGTTGCATAATAAAAGGCCTTATTTCATTTAATAGATTTTGTATCTTTCTTTTCATAACTAGAATATAATACCATAAAAGTATTAGTTTTGAAAACCTACTATTCCAACATCAAAATCACTAAACTTACACAAGCACTTTTAGATTTTTTTATATTTCAAAACACATTTTATTAAAGAAGAATATAAAAGATTATATTATAAATATGGTGATAAAAGATTTTTTCAATTATAACAATATACTCTTAAATATATCCAAAATCTAAAATTCGATTACTTAAGAAGACTTCTCTTATAATTATATATTTCAAAAAGATTATAAAATAAATTGTGTTAGGAAAAACTACTTACAAAGAATGTTATTGTATTACTACATAATTCCATGAATAAGTACTATTTGATATTGGAGCTTTCGTAAAGTTTAGTGAAAACCCAGTTGTAGTTTCTGATACATATGCACCTAGATTAGATGATCCTGTAAGCGAGTTATTAGGAGTAATTATAACAATTGGAGTTATTTTATATGGAGATGTAAATACCAAATTAAGCATTGATCCTAAAGAAGTGGTAGTACCTGTAGTGAGAGTAATATTTCCAGATATATCAGTTGATCCAGTACTTAATACTGCAGAAGCCCCAACTCCAGCTGACAAATTAGGATTTATTTGAGGAAGAGTCCCTATTGGAACTATATGTCCTGCTATTAGTAAATCTCCTGTAATATTCAGTGTACCTGATACATTAATATTACTTGCAATATTAATTGTATTATTAGTACTATCTAAGGTAAAGATATTTAATATACCAGAAGGAGAGACTATTGGATTATAGTATTCATTTTTAACTAACATTAATATTTCTCCTTTAAGGTAAACTTTCCCATTATATGTAAAATTTTGAACTCCTGGAGTAGAAGGTGTTAAGGAATTTAAAGCCATACCAACTACTTGTCCTTGAGAATTTGCAACCTCTCCAAATCCTGCAAATATTGACCCTGTTATCATATCTCCAGTTGTAATATTTCCATTATAATTTGTAACTTTAACCATTACTCTCCCAGCTAATGCTAGTGGAACAGAGTTTAAAATATGTTGTTGATGTAAAGTTATACTTGGATTAGTAGATATAACTCCAAGAGTATTTGAAGAATACGGATGAGTAGTTGGAATTGCTGTAAAATTATTTACACTATCAGATGAAGTATTTACACTAGTAATACTTACTATATCTCCAGAGGAAGCACCATTTGCACCTATTACATTTTCAGCAAGATCAGCTGGAATTCCTCCAGTAGTAATACCTCCTCCAAATATTGCATTTCCATATGGATCTAATGAAAATATATCTTGATACCCTCCATTAACATTTGAGGATATAGTAAAATCTCCTGGAGATGAAGAATTTACTATTTGAGACGAGGAATATACTATTGTTGATGTAGGGGAATAATTACCAAACCCCCCAATCTCATATACATAGCCATTATACTCTACTGATGTAGCATAATATGTAGTATTAGGAAGAGATGTAGTTGTACTCCAAGTACCCAATGTTCCGTTACTATTGATTGGAGCATAATATACTATCGATACAGGATTATCATTACCAATTCCACCCATCTCATATACATATCCATTATACTCTACTGATGTAGCCTCACTAGTAATCTCAGGAAGAGATGTGGTGGTATTCCATGTACCTACTGTTCCATTACTATTGATTAGAGCATAATATACTGTAGAGAAATAAGTACTACCATTATATCCACCTATCTCATACACATATCCATTGTACTTTACTGATGTAGCATTATATGTACCCTCAGGAAGAGATGTTGTAGCACTCCATGTGCCCAATGTTCCATTACTATTGATTGGGACATAATATACACTTGATAGATAAGTACTACCGTTATATCCACCTATCTCATACACATATCCATTGTATTCTACTGATGTGGCATTATCTATAGCCTCAGGAAGAGATGTAGTGGTAGTCCATGTACCTAATGTTCCATTACTATTGATTGGAGCATAATATACCGTAGATACAGTAGTACTACCGTTATATCCACCTATCTCATATACATATCCATTGTACTCTACTGATGTGGCATCATCTGTAGTTTCAGGAAGAGATGTAGTGGTATTCCATACCCCTAATGACCCATTACTATTGATTGGGGCATAATATACCTCCGATAAATAACTACTACCGTTATATCCCCCGATCTCATACACATATCCATTATATTCTACTGATGTACCCTGAGTAGTAACCTCAGGAAGAGATGTGTTTGTAGGCCAAGAAGGAATTGAAGGACTTGATGTAGATTGCGAAATATAATTATTTTTCCCTAAATTTAAACTAAAACCTGAAGACTGTATATCTAATGGAGACGATGCTGAAATTAATGTATTGTTAGGATTTGTAAGATTTATTGCAGAGCCAAAATTACTCTGTCCTAATACATTCAAACCTCCTCCTATATTCATATCTCCAGATAAATTTATATTTCCTCCATTACTTTGTGTAGTTTGAAGATTTGTCAATACACTCCCCTTAGCTATCTGTGCGAAACCTCCCTCATTTAAAGATCTAAAATAATATACACTTGATACAAAACCAGAACTATAATTATCCCCCCCAATCTCATACACATATCCATTGTATTCTACTGATGTAGCACTATCTGTAGCCTCAGGAATAGATGTGGTAGCACTCCATGTACCCAATGTTCCATTACTATTGATTGAGGCATAATATACATTTGATACATTAGTACTACCGTTATATCCACCTATCTCATACACATATCCATTGTATTCTACTGATGTAGCACTATCTATAGTCTCAGGAAGAGAGGTAGTGGTAGTCCATACCCCCAATGTTCCATTACTATTGATTGGGGCATAATATACACTTGATACATAAGTACTACCAGTATATCCACCTATCTCATATACATATCCATTATATTCTACTGATTTAGCATCAACTGTAGTCTCAGGAAGAGATGTAGTGGTAGTCCATGCCCCCAATGACCCATTACTATTTATTAGAGCATAATATACCGTAGATACATGAGCACTACCATTATATCCCCCTATCTCATATACATATCCATTATACTCTACTGATGTAGCACCATCTGTAATCTCAGGAAGAGATGTAGTGGTAGTCCATGCCCCCAATGACCCATTACTATTTATTAAGGCATAATATATATTTGATACCTCAGCACTACCGTTATATCCACCTATCTCATATACATATCCATTATACTCTACTGATGTAGCACCATCTGTAATCTCAGGAAGAGATGTAGTGGTAGTCCATGTACCTAATGTTCCATTACTATTGATTGGAGCATAATATACCGTAGATCCAATGGCACCATTACCAATCCCCCCAATCTCATATACATATCCATTGTACTCTACTGATGTAGCACCAACTGTAGTCTCAGGAAGAGATGTAGTCTGAGATATATTGGTATCTATAAATGAATTAGTATTAGATACATACTCTACTGAACTACCAAATGTACTAGAAGTAGATCTATATATATCATAATATGTTGCTCCTGGAACACTATTCCAACTAAGAGATATTTGATTTGTATTTGTTGTTGCTGTATTTGTACTAGGTGTGAGTATACCTGTTGTTGCTATATTTCCTGAATCTGTATATGTTATTGTAGATCCTCCAGAAACTGATGCTAGAAAAGTCTCGCCTCCTGATGTTGTAGATTTATATATTTTATACCCAGTAGCTCCTGTATCCTGTACCCAATTCAATGTTATAGGATATGCAGTTGAACCTTCTATTCCTGATACCTGAGATGATACAGTAGTCTCTCCATTTGAAGTTGTTGCTGTTATCTCATAATAATAAGTTGTCGATGCTACTAAATTAGATCCCACTGATCCAGATGTTCCTACACTCGCACTTACTCCTGTTGGTACTGCCACTGGAAGTGTTGTTATTTTAGTTAATTGAGAAGGTAAGGATTGACCATTACTATTCTCTGCTACTACTTCATAATAATACGTACCTGCATTTAATTCTCCTCCTGAGATACTAGAAACCGCTGATAATCCAGTAGGAGTAGATAAGGATTGTATATTTAAATCTGCTTGTGTTAATAGAGTATTTCCATTTATTGTGTTTGTATCAACTCCAGAAATATTCAAATTTCCAGATGCTGTTAGATTTCCTCCATATACTCCAGAACCTAGAAAATTTTCACTTCCTATTGATGTTATATCTCCATTCAGTGCATTTATACTCACTGATGGATTAAGTTCATTATTACCTATATTTAATACCCCTTCATTTATTTGAGAATAATATACTGAGGATAAATATGCAGTACCATTATATCCTCCTATCTCATAAATATATCCGCCATACTCTACTGAGGTTGCACCAGTTATTCCTACTGACAATACTGTTGATTCTGTATTCCAGGTTCCTAATACTCCATTTAATCCAATTTGTGTATAATATACTGATGATGAATATATAGTACCATTATAACCTCCTATCTCATAAATATATCCGCCATACTCTACTGAGGTTGCACCAGTTATTCCTCCTGGCAATGCTGTCGACTCTGTATTCCAGGTCCCTAAGACTCCATTTGATCCAATTTGTGTATAATATACTGATGATAATTCAGTAGTACCATTATATCCTCCTATCTCATAAATATATCCGCCATACTCTACTGAGGTTGCCTGATCTATTCCTCCTGGCAATGCTGTCGACTCTGTATTCCAGGTCCCTAATACTCCATTTAATCCAATTTGTGAGTAATATACTGATGATGAATATGTACTAGTAGTGCCATTATATCCTCCTATCTCATAAATATATCCGCCATACTCTACTGAGGTTGCATTAATTATTCCTCCTGGCAATACTATAGATTCTCTATTCCAGGTCCCTAAGACTCCATTTGACCCAATTTGTGCATAATATACTGATGATAAAAATATACTTGTACTATTATATCCTCCTATCACATAGATATATCCACTATACTCAACTGAGGTTGCATAACTTATTGGTTGTGGCAATGTCGTTGACTCTGTATTCCATGTCCCTAAGACTCCATTTGACCCAATTTGTGCATAATATACTGATGATGAATATGTACT
Organism: bacterium; assembly: GCA_021810605.1. Lineage (GTDB taxonomy): Bacteria > Patescibacteriota > Dojkabacteria > JAKAPS01 > JAJZLI01 > JAJYFR01. The sequence goes on from JAJZIL010000009.1 coordinate 41,974, forward strand.
AGTAGTACCATTATATCCTCCTATCTCATAGATATATCCGCCATACTCTACTGAGGTTGCATAATCTAATTCTCCTGGCAATGTCGTCGACTCTGTATTCCAGGTCCCTAGATTACTAGCTTGTACAGAATTAGGATCTATTGTAAGATTACTCGATGTTAAAATACTATTTAGACTAGTATTGTTTAAATTTAATGTACCTCCAGATGCTGTTAGATTTCCTCCATATACTCCAGAACCTAGAAAATTTTCACTTCCTATTGATGTTATATCTCCATTCAGTGCATTTATACTCACTGATGGATTAAGTTCATTATTACTTATATTTAATATCCCTTCATTTATTTGAGAATAATATACTGATGATGAATATGTAGTACCATTATATCCTCCTATCTCATAAATATATCCGCCATACTCTACTGAGGTTGCCTGATCTATTCCTCCTGGCAATGCTGTCGACTCTGTATTCCAGGTCCCTAATACTCCATTTGATCCAATTTGTGTGTAATA
>JAJZIL010000010.1 GCA_021810605.1 bacterium
ACCATAGCTATTATCTGCCCATTTGATGGATTATCAGCAACTAAAGCAGCATCACTGGCTCCATAAGGAAGGGTATATTTTGCTACATCTTGGGTTACGATATTTTGTGCAATAGTATTCCAGTAAGGAGATACTGTTGTATATACTTTTAATCCTCCTGTAAGAAGGTATTTTTGATATTTTTGGTAGAGTTTTCTTATTACATATTCTGTGAAATATGGAGTATGTAGAACTTGGAAATAAGGAGAGTCAAAGTTTGCTATAGCTTGATTATAATCTGAAGTTGATATTACATGATTATTTTTCAGTACATCAAGAAAATCTTTTTTTGTTTCTGTTGCAAGAAGTAGTACATCAGGATTTGAAGAATAAGGTGGAATATTTATAAGGTGATATAGAATTGATTTTCCTTGATATTCATAAGGATTCTGAAGATATTGATATGCAGTTTCCTGTGAGTTGTATATATTCCCTATTACCTCTCCATCTTTAGCATAAATTACAGTAGATGCAGATGGAGGGGAAGAATTTATACTTTCAGTTGGATTGACTCCATTATAATTTACTGAGATTAATGAAGTTTTATTATCTAAAGATGTTATTACAGAAAATATTATAAGTACAGCTAATAGTATTGTAAGAATAATTTTATTTTCTTTATTATCTAAAGATTTCATAATTCTACATCATCAATATTCTTATTAACTGCAATAATTTTATTTTTGGTTTCTTCTAGATATTTAATACATATTTTATAAAGTTTAGTTGCTTCTTCAATTTTTTCTAATTGTTCTTCAATTGATAAATCTTGATTATTTTCTATTTCCTCAGAGATTTTTTCAAAACTTTTATATGCTTGTGTGAAAGAGATTTTTTTTTCAGTCATAGTTTATTCTTTTTTTATAATTTTAGTTAAAAGTGATCCATTTATAAGTCTTAGTTTTACCATATCATCTATATCTATATTATTTATATCTTTTATAATTTTATTATCTTTATATGCTATTGAGTACCCTTTTGAAAGTAGATTCAGTGGATTATATGAATCTATAATTTTTTTTCTATTTTTTATATCACTTCTTAATTTCTCTTCATTGAAAGAAACTTTATTGAGGATTATCTGCATTTTATTATCAAGGATATTTTTTGTATTTGCAAGTACAGATAATTTTTCTTTAATTTTAAAAATAGTTTCATTTAAAAATTGTATCTCCTGGGTTATTTTATATAAAGAACTTTGTTGAATAGAGTTAAATGTAGAATTTATTTTATAATCTAGTTCCTCTACTCTTTTATTTATATTGTTCTCCATATTTATTAAATTAAAATGAAGGTTTTGTATTATTTCTTTAGAATCTGGGACTATTAATGTAGCTGCATGTGTTGGAGTAAATGCATGTATATCAGCTACTAGATCAGATATTGAAGTATTTCCTTCGTGTCCAACTGCAGAGACTATAATTTTATCAGATTTATGTATTGATCTGGCAAGTTTTTCAGAATTAAATGCGATTAAATCCTCAATAGATCCTCCACCTCGAGTTATTACTATAATATCAACTCTATTATCATTATTAAAATATTCAATTCCTTTTATAATATCATTTTCAGAATCTATACCTTGAACTTTTGCATCATAAAGATATATATCAATTAGTGGAAAACGAGATTTCAAAGTTTTTACAAAGTCTTTATATGCCATGGATCCTTTTGCAAGAGAAGTTATTACTCCTACAGATTTAGGAATTTGAGTTATCTTTTTCTTTATATTTTCATTAAATAATCCTTCCTCATATAATCTTTTTTTTATCTCTTCTATTTTTGCATATATTGCTCCATCATCTTTAAGTATAACTACATCGCTAATATTACATTGATAAATACCAGTTTTTTCATATATAGCTATATATCCATATACAATTATCTCACTTCCTTCCTTTAATAGATCTTTATATTTATATACAGAACCTGAAAAATTAACACATTTAATTATGGATTCTTCATCTTTAAGGTCGAAAAATGTCCATCTTTCTGATCTGAATTGGAGTCCAGAAATCTCTCCCTTTATATATATATTAGAAAAATTCTCTCTAAGTAATTGAGATGAAAGTCTATTTATTTGTTTTACACTATATATTTCCTCTTCCTTCATATTTCTTTTGTTTGATATAGATTATTTTTTTTATAACCTCTTTTTTTATAGTATTCTCGAGTTCCTATTCCTGAGATTACAGAAATTTTATGAAATCCATTTTCAATTGATATCTTTTCTGCTTCTATAAGAAGTTTTTTCCCTAAACCTATGTGTTGTGCAGATTTAGTATTATCTTTTATAGCTAGAGCTTGTCCATATATATGTAGCTCTCTTATAATTGTAGATTGAGATAGCTCTTTTATAAAATGATTCTTATCTTTAGGAATAGAGAGTCTTAAAAATCCTAGTAACTTTCCATTAGAGTTAAAAGATAGAAAGTTTTCAATAGATACAGAAGTATCATATTTATATATATCAAAATCTATATTTGTAATCTCTTCATTTCTAATCTCTCTACATCTTATGCACTTACATACTAAATTCCTTTTTGCCATTTCAATCTGAACTACTTGTCTTAGATTAGTTTTTTTATTTCCATCTTCTATATAAGTTGAAGGTATATCTCTAATCAGTCTATTTATTCTTGAGTACATAGGAACTACAGTTTTAGCATGTATTAATACTTCTATTAAGTCTTCTTCTGAGTAGGGTTTAAATTTATTCTGTTTCCAATATGTATATAGTTCAGCACTTTCAATTACAGAACAAGGGTATATTTTTATTTCATCGGGCATATATGAAGGGTCAGAATAAATTTTTTCTATATCTTTCTTATCTATTTTAGGTGTAGATTTATATAGATTAGGCATCCAGTGTATTTGTATTTTAAATCCTGCCTGTCTTAAGAGATTAATAGCAGTTTTTTGTTCTTTTGATCCTTCTCCCCTTTTATTTTCTTTGAGTATTCTGTCAGATGTATTTTGTATTCCTAGTTGTATCTTAGTAGCTCCTAATTCTCTTAAATGTATTACTTCTCTTTGAGATATTCTATCTGGTCTAGTTTCAAGTGTTATTCCAATACATCTGTATTTAGAGGTCTCATTTATTTTTTGTGATTTCTTGAGTTGATCTATATTCCAATCTTTTATATTAGGCTCTTCCTCATATATTTTATTATCAAAATTTCTGATATTTTTTTTATAATTATATTCTGTAAAACTAAATTCATTCATTGCATCAAGACATCTTTTGATAAACCATTCTTGATAAACTCTTGTATAAACACTCCAAGTACCTCCTAGAACTAGTAATTCAATTTTTTCAGTTTTATGTCCAATATTTTGGAGTGCCTGTATTCTATTTTTAACTTGCAGATATGGATCAAACTTGTTCATTAGAGCTCTTTGAGCTCCTGGTTCAAGTGTAAGATAACTTTTAGGCATCATTACATCATCTGGACAGAAGATACATTTTCCTGGACAAGGAAATGGTTTCGTAAGTACTGTAACTGGAACTACTCCTGAGAGTGTTCTTATAGGTTTAATTTTAAGTTTTTGAATAAATGATTCATCTTCTAAAAGATTTCTATCTTTACATATTTTTCTATAATTACTTAATATAACTGATCTTGGAGTATTTTCTCCGTTGGTAATTTCAGTAATTTTTATATTATTATTATCTTTTTGTGGGAACATAATAGTATAATTATATTATGAAATTAAGTAAAAAGGAATTATTAGATATAAATAAGGATTTTTATGAAAATTTTGGAGAGTCTTTTTCATCAAAAAGATTTTTTAATTGGGAGAGTTTTGATAGATTAAAAGGATATATAAAAAAAACTGATAGGGTTTTAGATATAGGATCTGGAAATGGAAGATTATCTACTATTGTGGATAAGAATAAATATTTAGGTATAGATTTTTCATTAACTCTTATATCTATTGCTCAAGAAAAGTATCCTGGATATAGATTTATAGAGAGAGATATTTCAAATAATGAGTGGTATAAAGGAATTGGTGATTTTGATAAAATATTTGCAATAGCATTTCTTCATCATATTCCAACATATTCACTAAGATTAAAATTATTTAAAGATATAAAAAATATACTTTCTGCTAGTGGATTATTTATTTTCTCTATATGGAATTTTGATGAGAAGATTATATCATCTAATATTGGTAAAGATGATTATCTTTTATCTTGGAATAGGAGCCCTGATTTAAGATATGTTCATAGATTTGATAAAGGTGAGGTGGAACAAATATCAAAAGATGCTGGGTTTAGGATTATAGAAGATTTTAATTTAGAGCAGAATATATATTTTATATTGTCTCCTATTTATGATATAACTTAGAGCATATGAAAGAGAGACGAAATACTATAATAGCAGTATCTTTATTTATTATATTTGTAATAGTTTTAGTTGTATTTCTACAAAGAATTACTACATATCTTCATTTATCCTCATCAGTTAATTCTTTAGTTGTTTCAATAGTAATTATTGTTTTAGGTTCTATTATTATAAACTTTATAGATAATAAGATTTTTAAGAGATTTTTCAGAACTACAGGTATGAAAAAGAGACGAGAGCAGAATATAGTAAATTTTATGTTTCTTTTTATATCTTATTTTATTCTAGTTCTTATAGTCTTAAGAGTACTAAATATAGATATAACTAATATCTTACTAGGGAGTGCATTTATAGGTGTGATATTAGGATTAGCATCTCAGAGTGTATTAGCTAATTTATTTGCGGGTATTGTTGTTTTAATGTTTAATCAATTTGAAATTGGAGAGAGGGTTAAGATAACAACTTGGCAATATAATTTTCTTCTACCATCTTATCCTACAAAATTTTATTCTGCTGATCTCTTAATTCCAGGATATACTGGAGTTATATATAATGTAGGTATTTTTTATACAGACATAATGGGTGATGATGGGTTTCCTTTAAAGATTCCTAACAGTATTTTGATTCAAGCAGCTGTTCAGAAGTTTGATAAAGTCAAGAAATTTAAGACTCAAGTTAAATATGAGATAGAAAAATCGAAGAAATTTAGTGATGTTAAATTAAAAATAGAATCTATAATGCAAAAGGCTTCATTTAAGGTTGAAAGTTTTGATATTTATATTGATGAAACAAGTTTTACTACATATATTATAAAAGTTGTTTTATATAGTAGTGAGAAAGATTCTGATAGAGTTAAAAGTTATGTATTAGAATCATTAGTAGAAAGTATTTAGATTTTTGAGTGTAAATCTTTTAGTGCAAAATTAATATCTTTAATTATCTGTGTATAGCTTTTTTCTGAAGAGAAACTACATGCATTTTTATGTCCTCCTCCTCTGAAATCAGAATATTGATTCATTTTAGTAAGGTCAATTTTATTAGTATATGATTTTCCTCGAAATGATATAATATAGAAATCTTTAGCTTCTCTTATTATAACTGATATATCATAATTTTCTAAATTCATTAAGAAATTTGCTCTGAAATTATCTATATAATTCTTTAGGTGATCCTTTTGTATATTCATTTTTTTTATAAATTTATCATCTATATAAAGTGAGCTGTATCTAAGTCTTTTATGGAATTTTGTTTTTTTTATAAACATATCTAATATATCTATAAATTTATCATCTAGATTTTCAAAATATAGATTTGATAATCTATCATAGTTTACTCCTACCTCAAGTAGTTTAGATGCAACATACATAGTATATGGATTTATTTGCCATCTAAAAAAACCCGTATCAGATGCAATTGCATAATAAAGTAAATCTGCTTCATCTTTAGAGATTGTATATACACCATCTATTAGATATTTATATAAGACTTCAGCAGTAGATGAGACTTGTTCATAAAATTTATATTTTCCAAAATTAGTATTAGAGAAGTGATGGTCTATATAGAGAATATCTAAATTATCTGGGAATTTAAAATTTTTATAAGTGTTATAGTTATAAAGTTGGTCTATATTAGCAGTATCTACAGTTATTAGTAGGTCATAGTTATAAAAATCTATTTTAACAACATTTGTGATTTGAATTTCATCACTAAATTGAAGACTCTTTAACTCATTTTTTAGTTGTTTATTTGAATATAGAGATACATATTTACCCTTACTTTCTAGTATATGTTTTAGTACTATTGAAGTTCCTACACTATCGCCATCTGGAGAGGATATAAGAATGAGTATTTTTGATGCATCATTAATTCTTTTGTGAGATCTTTCTATATCTTTTGTAAGCATAGAAAGTATTATATCTTAATTACTTAGTACTCTCAACTCTGATCCAAATATCTCTGGATTTCTTTCTTTTGATTTTTAAATCTATGAATATTATAATCCACAGATAGATTCTTGCTAGAAATAGTATTGAAAGATAATAATATTCTTTTAGAGATTTAGGATATGAGAAGAATAATTTTATTCCTTTAATAGCTTCTTTTAGAAATGATCTATTTCCATACCTTATCTCTACTCTATCTCTAGTATATCCTCCTGTGCTACGTTTTTTTTGTATCATCCAATCTGCAAAATTTGTAGGATAATTAACAAATACTTTAGCAGAAGGCAAATATTTTATCTGATAACCTTTATCATAGACCATTTTTGATATTACAGCATCATCTGATAGAGTATTAATAGGGATTTTATCCAAAAGTTTTTTTCTGACAGCTAAAAGATATCCAGATCCCTCAAAAAATTGTTTTTTTGAGTTTTTCTCTTCTCTCATTCTATTTGCAGCATAAGTTAGAAAATGTGACCAGAATCCTAACATATTATCTTTTTTATTGAGGGATATAACTTTCCCTGTAATTATTCCTGTATTATCATTAAAATTATGAATAATATTTTCTATTGATTTTTTATTAGTGTATACGTCTCCATCAGTTAGAATAAGTATATCTTCTTTAATAGTTTTTATTGCAAGATTTAGGGCTGCAGGTTTTCCTACTCCTTTATCTTTTATAATTTTTATATTACCAGATAGTCCATAATTTTCTGGTGTTACAACATATATAGGTATATCTATATTAGATATATGTGAGAGAGCTCTTAGTAAATTTTCTTCTCCTGTGGTAGTTATAACTACAGCAAAATTATGGGTATTCAATTTCATATAAAGAAGCTTTCCATATCTGAAACCCTCCTTTTAGGTTAGAGATTTTTGATTTATTATATATATTGTTTTTATTTACAACTTCAATAAGTGATTGTGCTCTAGCTCCAGAATGGCAATAGACTACAATATGTTTTCCATTATGTTCTTTAAAAAAATCAGTAAGTGTATAGATATCAAGTTCGGATCCTTTTATATGTTTTGATTTAGGTATGAATCCATCTTTTGTTCTTTCATAATCTTCTCTTATATCTAGTAGGATATAATTATCTATGTTATTTTTTACCTCATCGGAGGTTACATGATTTATCATTTGTATTTATTTTAATATATAACACTATTATGATCAAGTTTAATGAGATTTTTATTAAAGTAATAAAAAATTGATAAAGTAGGTAATTCGAATTAGTCAATAGGACTTTTTCAATGTCAGTATGATATGTAGGGGTTCTTAGTTTTATATCTAGGTTTTATAGCTCATATTACAAAGGATAAAGAATATATTCTTTATTATATGATTTATAAATTTATATCTATAGAAACAGGACAATGGTCTGATCCGTAAATATTAGATAATATATTGGCATCAGTTAATTTATTTTTTATATTGTTTGATACAAATACATAATCTATTCTCCATCCAACATTTCTCTCTCTTGCTTTAGTTATAGGATCCCACCAAGTATACATATCTTTACTATTATTAAACATTCTTAATGAATCTATATATCCTACTTTTATAAGTTCATCTATGAGTTCTCTTTCTATATCAAGGAATCCTGATATTTTACTATTTTCTTTTGGTCTTGCAAGATCAATTTCTTTATGTGCTGTATTATAATCTCCAAGTATAATTACTTTATCACCTTTTTTATTATGATCTTTTAGAACATTTATCAGTTCATTATAAAATTGAATTTTATAATCTAGTCTTTCTTGATCTCTTTTCCCATTTGGGAAATATATATTATATAGAATGAATTTATCAAATGTTGTTTTAAGTACTCTACCTTCTTTATCTATAGTATCTTTTGTAAGTCCGTATTCTATTTTTTTAGGTTTTATTTTAGAGTAAGTAGCAACTCCGCTATAACCTTTTTTTTCAGCTGAGTTGAAATATACATAATAGTCTTTTAAATGTTTAGGAATATTCTCCTTAATTTGTTCTTCACTAGCTTTAATTTCTTGGAAGCATAGTATATCTGGATTATATTGATTTAAAAAATCACTTATACCTTTTTTAAAGATTGCTCTAATCCCATTTATATTCCAAGATATTATTTTCTTATTATCCATTTATATTATATAGAAATAATATAAGGGAGAATAAATCCCCCTTATATTTTTTAGTACAAGTTAATTGTACCTTATTTTACATCACTTCCTTTAAATGCTCTTCCAATTGCAACTACAATTATTGATAAAACTATAACTGTAATAAAACCTGCAGTTGTTATGCTATTTATTGCTGAAGTACTGAAGATAACTTTTGATAATAAATCTCCAATAATAGCACCTACTAAACCTAAAACTATATCTTTAACATAATTAGGTTTGCTTTCTTTAACTACAACAGTAGCAAGAGCTCCAAGTATTATTCCTACTATTAAATATACTACTAATGCCATAATTATTCACCCCCTTTTTTCTACACCTATATTATATCACAACTATATTTTTTTTCATCTTATCTAAAGATAGATGTCTATATCAATAATAAATTATGAATACAGTTTTAAAAATTCTAAAGTTTTTTCCCACGCATTTTCTGCAGCTTCTTTGTTATACATATTTTTATTTGTATCATTAAAGAATGCATGTCCAGTATTAGGATATACAATATATTCAAATGATTTATTATTATCTTTCATTAATTTTTCTAGGTTTGGAAGATTATCTACTAAATTTTTATCATTTTCTCCAAAGAATGCCAAAATTGGAGACTGAATTTTCTTTATATCACTATCTTTTGGAGCATGTCCATAAAATGGAATACAGAATGCTATATTACTTTCAGCTACAGCAAGCTCATAACTATAAGTTCCTCCAAAACAAAAACCTAAAACACCAATTTTTCCATTATAAAAACTTTCTTTTGTAAGAAATTTATATGCATCTTTAAGTTTTTCTATTGTTTTTAAGGAAAATTCTGGAGAATTAATAGGCGCTAAAAGTTCTCTCATTTTTTTCTGAGCTTCATCTTTTTTTTCTGGGATATTCATTTCTTGAAGAATATTTTGATCAATCCCTTTAAATCCTTCTGAAGAAAGAAGATCTACTGCTAAAACAGCATAACCTTCTGATGCAAATCTATCAGAAACATTCTTTATATGGTCATTTAGTCCCCAAATTTCATGTATCAATATGATTGATGATAATTTTTCTTTATTTTCAGGATAGCTTATATATGCTTCATAATTTTTATCTGGTATTGTTATCATTTTTTTCATAATCATAATTTAAATAGTTATAAAATAAACTTTAGATAATTTATCATATTCTATCTATATTAAATTTTTGTGAAATATATGATATTATAATTCGTACATGGTTACATCAGGACTCTCTTCTAATGAAATATATTGTTTACAACTTAAGGGTCTTACTCCTAATGATTTGATTATTGGGAATAGTGTTTATGCTCTAGGAGTATTAGGTGGACTTAGATCAGGAATGAAAGCTTTTTTTGGAGGTGAATTGGAGAGTTATACTCAGCTTTTTGCTGAAGGGAGAAGTCTTGCAACTGATAGAATGTTATCCGAGAGAGAAAAGATTAATGCTAAGGGTGTTACAGGAGTAGTTAGTAGTCTTATATTTCATCCAGAGAATATAGAGTTCTTATCTATTGGATCAGGAGTAGACTCAGTTAACAATATACAATTTTTCTCATCTTCTGCTTCAGGTCAAGAGTTATATTCACAAATTGATTCTAATTATATTCCAGTAAAATTTGTTTTTGGAAATGTTGCCTATTCTATTGGTGTAATGAAAAGTTTTACAGGAGGATTAAAATCTTTTGTTAAAGGAGAAGTTAAAGAATTTACAGATATATTTGTGAAAACAAGAAATTTAGCATTAGATAGAATTATATCTCAAGCAAGAAATGTAAATGCAAATTCTGTATTAGGAATAAAAACTGAAATTTTAACTATGAATTATAATATTGAAGTTGAAGAAATGTTGATGTCAGGAACTGCATCATATAACAATAATCTTTCAGCTGATTATACTCAGAATCCCATTACTTGTAATCTTTCTGCAGAGGAGATTTGGAATATATCTAAGATGGGTTATATCCCTCAGAAATTAATGATAGGAACTTCAGTATATTCTTTGGGTGCTGTTGGAAACTTTGCAGCAGCCTTAAGATCATTTGTTAAAGGAGAAGTGTCTCAATTAACTCAGCTTATTTATTCTGCAAGAGAAAGTGCTATACAAAAAATCAAAGATGAAGCTAGTAGTATAGGTGCAGATGAAGTAATAAATATAAAGACATACGTAAATTCTATTGGGGGAACTTTAATAGAATTTTTAGCTATTGGAACAGCCATAAAGAGAGATTCAAAAGCATCTACATTTTCTGAAAATCTTATATCTCAGGCTATAACACAGAATAGAGAGACATTTTTTTCATATGTTCCAGAGAATTTTGGAGTTAGTACTAATACTAGTCGAACTCAAGGAATATAATTAAAGTTTTGAAGTAATATTATAATTCCAAATAAGGATTGTAAATCCATCTACTTTATAGATTTTACTAGGTTTACCAAATGAATTGATTGCAATTTGAAGATTGATTGCTTTAGTTTTATGATTTCCATATACTACAAAATTAGCTGTTTTACTATACCATTGGGAATTGCTTAACCATAAGTATGGATAGATTCTATTATTTACTGATATAACTTGTCTTACTTTAATACTATTATCTGTATATATTGTAGTAATTCCTGCATCCCAGTAAGTTGCATATCCGTATTTTAAATTATGTTGTTCTAAAAAATTAGATAATATTTTTTCTTGATTACTGCTAGGTTTAATGAGAATAGTTTCATGTATAAAGAATACTATAAATAAGGAAATTATTATTCCTGTAATAGCTATATATACTTTATTTTTTACTATGTATGGTGAAAGATATCTTGCAATAAGAATACTTCCAAATATAGGTACTGCTATAAGATATCGTGATGTAAAACTATTTACAAATATTCCGCCAAATACAAAAGAGAGTATATTAAGAATTAAAGCAAGTATAAGTAATAGATTGAGTTTATCTATTTTATTTATATCTATACTCTTTTTTATTATATTTTTTATAATAATATATATAGAGCTTACTGTAATAAGTAGAACAAGTAATCTAATTAATTCTATTATTGTAGTTTTGGCAAAAATATTTTTTCCAAAAAAATATGCTCCCTGTAGTTTTAGGATTGAAAATATTAAGTAATATATATGAGTGTGTAGTTGAGATAGTGTTACAAAACTGGATCCTATTGTTATAAGATAAAAAAATCCAAATTTTGCTGTATCATTACGTAGTATAAGTGATACTACTAAAACTAATATAGTGCATACTCCTATTAAAAAGTAAGGATTTTTATTATCCTTTTTCTCATAAAAGTAAAAAATTATTGAGAATATTATTATGGGAATTGATCCAATCCATCGAGATATAGGGTCTCCAAAAAGATACATAAATGATAGAAGTGAAAAAGGTATAAGATAGTAGTAGTAATTCCCCTTTTTTATTATTTGGAATATTAGAATAAATGATATAAGAATAAATAGTATAGTTCCTACATGATCAGGCCCAGACAGTGTTTGATCAAGTAAAAATAAAGGTGCAGTTCCAATTAATCCTAGTGTAATTAAAATTGCACTTATTTTATATTTTTTATCTAAATTTATAGCTGAGATATAGATTACAGAGATTAAAGTGAGTATATAAATGATTACAGGGACAAGTGCTGTTAGATATTCTTTTACTCCTGTAATTAGCTCAATTAGTATATAGAATATTAAATCTATAGAGTAGAAATTATCGGAAGATAAATGCCATTGATATAATTTAATATTCCCATTAATGAAAGAATTTGCTTCAAGTATAGGCGCTGCATTATCTGAATTAGCAAGTAAATAAGATGAAATATGAAAGTATATTACAGAAAGTAGTATTAATATAAGTGCTATAAATATAATAAATAGAAATTTAATTTTATATTTATTGAGAAATTTTTTTATTACCATATTTTATTAAAATTAAATTAATTATATCAGATCTTATTCTTTTTTTGATTAATTATTATATATTTTGAATATATTCATAATATCTTTATGGAATTACTATATTTTATATATAAATTTTTGTTATTCGGCATTTAGGATTTATATAAGTTTCTTTCAGTAATTAAGAATTATTATTAATATTTACTAGAACAAATCCAGATTTATTTTGTTTGATATAAAATTGTATGAACCTATTAAGATTTTGTAAGAATATTTTAATTTTTCTAGTTGAATTTTTATTATAGGTTTATTTAAATAATACTTTTGATAATATTAAGGATTTATCAATTGGTCCAAATACTCTACTATCAGTACTTTTTCTTATATTATCCCCTATAACAAAGTATTTATTGTTATGAATTTTTCTTATTCTTTTTATAATTTTTATATTTTTATCTGGATGTTTTATTATAATAATATCATTTATTTGAGGTCTTTTAAAAAGATAAGGGAGAAAGCTTACAAGAATGATATTAGAATCATTTATAAAAGGGGACATACTATCCCCTTTTACTTTTAGTACTTTGAGAAATATTTTTTTATTTTGCTTTCCTTTCTTCAACAACTGTATTGAATAATTCAGATATTTTTTCTACTTGAGAATATAATTCTTCTGCCTTTTGAACATCAACATTTTGTTTATTATAAGATGCTAATTTAACAGTTTTCCATATTTCTTCATGTAGATTTTTTACAGTAGGCAAATCTTCAGGTTTGAAGTAATCAGTCCAAAGAATAAGTATTTCTTTTTTACATAGTTCTGCATGTTGTTCTTTTACCATTATTCTTCTTGTCAGATCATTTTGAATCTGTATACTTGAAGGATTTGAATTATACTGGTCAGATTTTTCTATATCTCTGATTTGTTTTACCATTACTCTGACTGTATTAGCTGCCATGAGTGCAGCCTGTGGATCATATAATCCACAGGGTACATCACAATGAGCAAAAACTTCATCAAATTTTATATTATTTTTTATTATTTTAAACATAAATTTATTATATTCTTAATATATTTTTATTTCAATTTTTCTTCTCTAGGAAGTTTTAATGTTTTTGCCCACCACTCAAGATCTTTAATCATTAGTTCTATATGAGCATTTTCTTTTACTTCTTCTTTAATCAAACCTTCTTCACTAAATTGATTAAATATGAAAGGAATATGTACTGCATCTCTTATATTAACCATATGAAGTTCTATCATTACTAATCTTAATTGCTCTACAGCTCTAATTCCACCAGATATTCCTCCATAGGATACAAATGATACAGGTTTTATTTTCCATTCATTATAAAAAGTATCAATCATATTTTTTAATACTCCAGGATATCCATGATTATATTCAGGAGTTACAATTATAAATCCATCTGCTTCTTTTAATTTTTCTTGTAGTTTAGCTGTATCTCCGGTATATCCAGGATCAGGCATATAACTAGGGTTTGAAGCTAAATTAAAAAAAGGGATGTTATATTCTTTAAGATCAATTAGTTCTAAATTTATATTTTTATTCTTTTCTACTTCTGATACTACCCAGTCAGCTACTTTTCTTCCAAATCGAGCATCTCTTGTAGAACCTAAAATTATTTTTATATTAACCATTTTTTTACCTCACTAAATTAAACATTAGTTAGTATATATTATATACTTTATTTTGTAAAGTAATTACAAAAAGGATAGTATAAATTATTCTATTTTTATGGTATAATTTGAGCATGATTGATTGTGGAATAGAAAAAACAATTAAAATAATAGGTAAAAAATGGACATTCCTTATTTTAAGGGATCTATTTGAAGGTAAGAAAAGATTTGGAGAATTACTTGATTCTTTATCCGGAGTATCACCTAAGACATTATCAATAAGGTTAAAAGAATTAGAAAAAAATAAAATAATAAAAAAGAAAATATATAAAGAAATTCCACTTCATGTAGAATATTCACTTACAGAAAAAGGATTATCTTTAAAAGATATATTGAATGACATAAGATGTTGGGGGGAAAATCTAGATAAATAATTGGAATTTTATTATTTATCAATCTGAGAAAAAGTAATTCCTCTTAGTATTATTTTCTATCTATGTATTTATATCAAACTCTATTTGTAAAAAGAATCATCATTAAGATGAATACTGTTAGGAATATATTGTTTATCAGTATATCCTATTAATTTTTCTTGTAAATCTCTTGTAAGTGAATCAAATTGGTTACTATCCTTTTATATAAACATTATCAATATGAATCTTTAATTATTATATCTTTATCTCATAATATGATAAAATTAAAATAAGATGAATGTATTATATGAATATCTGTTAGCTTTAGTAATTTTTGTTGTTATAGATTTGACTTGGCTTTCTTTAGTAGCTTTAAAAATTTATAGAAAAGAAATTGGAAAAATTCTTTTAGATAAACCTAAAAAAGTTTCTTCAGTATTTTTTTATCTTTTGTATATACTTGGGTTAGTTTTTTTTGTATTAAATCCTTCAGTAAGTAGAAGTTCATTTAATTTTTCTTTAATTGGAGGTCTTTTATTTGGATTGGTTACTTATTCTACTTATGATCTTACTAATCTTGCTACGCTTAAAGGTTGGAGTAGATATATTACTATTATAGATATGATTTGGGGGACAATTCTAACAGGAATAGTTTCTATTTTAGTATTTTATATATTTGTTAGATAATTTTAATGATTTTAAATGTAATAATACAATGCATTATTATAGTAATAGTATATTTTTCTTTTATATACTTACTTTCTAGGATTGATGGCAGAGTAGATATTGTTGATACTTCTTTTGGAATTGGATTTATAGTGATATCAATATATTTTTTAATTTACAATATGCTACTTAATCCAGGACTTCCAAGAAAGATTATTGTAACAATTTTAGTTCTTATTTGGGGATTAAGACTCTCTTTTCATATATATATCAGAAATAAAAATAAGCCTTCTGATAGAAGATACCAAGAGATTATTTCAAAATGGTCTAGTTATATAGAGATAAAAAAATATATTTTTTTATTTTTATCACAAGGTATTGCAGTTTTACTTATATTATCCTCTGTGATATTTATAAATATTGAAAGTATCACTTCTCTTGGGATTTTTGATTTTATAGGAATATTTATTTGGATTTTAGGATTCTTATTTGAATCTATATCAGATTCACAACTTAGGAAATTTATATCTAATAGTGATAATAATGGGAAAATAATGACTAGTGGATTATGGAAATATACTAGACATCCAAATTATTTTGGAGAGATTACTCAATGGGTTGGGATTTTTGTAATAGCTCTTTCAGTAAAATATGGGTATATATTTGTAATAAGTCCAATTGTTATATATATACTTTTGAATTATATATCAGGAATTCCTTTGATTGAGAAAAATTATGCAAGTAAAATTGGATGGGAAGATTATAAAAGAAAGACGAGTAGGTTACTTCCATTACCCCAGAGGAATATTAATAAAGATTAAAATATTTATTATAAGACACAGAAAAATAAAGAGAAGATTCTCCTTTAACAAAGAGTGGTAGAGATAAGGCAAAGACTACTGAGGATATCTTTTAAAATATAATATAGATAATATTTACTCAGTAATTTTGGAATAAGTATATAAAACTCTGAGTATAATATCTAAAAATTTTAGAATTGTCCCTATAAAAGATATCTGATTGAGAAAAAAATAATCTAGATTTCTGGAAAGGATTTAATAGATTACAATTAGATAAAAGAAAATTATTGAATATATTTCAATTGTTAGAAGATATAAGATTAGTATAAGTAAAAAGTTATAAGTTCAATTAATAATATTATTTTTAGAATATTATAATTGTTATATAAATATCATTGACTATAATTATAAAAGTAAAAAATATTAAAAATTTGCCACACATGGCAATGCATAATTTTTATAAATAAAATATAATTTTGAAAATTATGCAACAGATACCAGGAATAACACAGTTTGTAAATAATATAGCTGGAGTAATGATCTCTACTATTGAAGCTATTTTAATACTTATAGTTATAACTTTTGGAATACAATTTATATTATATTCGGATAATCCTCAAGAAAGATCAAGACTTATAAGAAGGATAATATGGGTATTAATAGGTCTATTTATAGTAATTGGAGCTCAAAATTTTACTACATTTATACATGCGCTCATACCTAATTAATATAACTATAGTTGTAATTTTATTCTTCTCTATACCTAGTTTGGTATTTGCTAAATCAGGTATTAAGGCAAGTACTCTTAATTGTAATTCAAGTTATAATTTTTCAGTTAATGGTATGCTCTGCTCTTTAGGGTATATAATCGATCAATTTACTGAATTTACCCCCAATATTCTTTCTTCTAATGGTTTTGGGGGAAACCTTGCGGGAGTAGCATATAACCAGTATGTAAATGGGACTGAAGCTTTATCTATTGCAATAATACCTTTGATTATATATATCTATGTAATGCATCTTATAGGAGAAGTATCAATTGGAGGAACAAGGTTTTCACCAATTGATCTTTTATATAATATAATTTTTTCAGTAATATTATTATTTTTATCTGTATATATAATGTCATTTTTAATAACTTTTATAAATATTATAGATAAATTTATAGTTTTACATATAATATCATCCTCTACTCCTAGTCTATTTCAGACAATTGTAAACTCAATCTCTCTTTCAAGTTTTTCATCTGGTCTATTTACAGGAGTAATAATTTTTATTCTTTATATATTACTTTTAATAGCTCTTTTTATATTTTCTTTTCAATTTATATTAAGATTTATCTTACTTTGGATACTTATATTACTTTTTCCATTTGCTATTGTAGTATCAATTTATCCTCCATTTAATGGAGTGCTGAGAAATATATTTTCTAAAATAGCAGAATTGCTGTTTGTTCAACCTGCTTTTTTAATAGGTGTATCAATTTTTATAATCATTATAAAAGATTTTTCTATTAATCCAATTGAAAAATTTATATTAGGAATTGTAACTCTCTTTGCTCTTTCTTTGGTACCTACTTTATTAAATAGATATCTTAATTTTTCTATATCTTCTGGGTATAGAAAAGTTAGGAGGGTTATAAATAAAGTGAAATATTTATGAATACAATAGAGGTAAAAGTATATAAATTAAAAAGATTAAAATTTAATTATATATCTGTTACAAAAGATATTTTAATAGTAGTATTATCTTTAATCCCTATATCATTTGTAATTCTCTCTTCTCTGATATTCCAGATTAAAATATTTATATCTGCATCATTTGTAATATTTTTCTATATGATGATAAAACAGTCATTTAAAGGATTATATTTATATGAATATGTTTTATATTTTATTCTTTTTTCTATAAGGAGACGAAAATATTTTTTTGAGGAGTATTATATAGATGTATAAAACAAAAAATTATCTGGATTTACTATCTATAGAAAGTGATATCCTTATTCTAAAAAATTCAAATTATTCAAAGATTATAGAAATCTTCCCTGATAATTTCATACTTGCTGATATAGATGAGAGAGAAAGGTTTTTAAAAAAATATGAAGAATTTATTTTATCTGTAAAATTTAGTATTCAGATTATTGCTATTAATTTTAAAGTTAAAAGAAAGGAAAATTTAAAATATATTATTAATATAGAGAATAAGAAATTAAAGAGTTTATATGAAGATGCTCTATTAAATGATAAAAGTGATATTTTTAAAAATTTATATAGTCAAAGATTTTTTCTTATTTATTCTATTTTTAAAAAGAGGAAGCATTTAGATTATGTAAAAGATATAAAAGAAATTGAAGATTTATTCAAATCAGAAGAAAAGCAAATAAAATATATGCTATCTCAAATTCCTTTATCATTTAGAAAAATTTCAAAGAAAGATATTAAATTAATTTTAAATTATTTTTATTTATAAATTATATGAGAATTTTTTATAGAAATAACAAAGATATTTTTTCTCCTAGAAAGGTTGAAGAAAAAAAAAGCTATATAAGAATTAACAATAGATGTTATAAGACATATTATATTTCTGATTTCCCCCAAAAGATAAATAAATTTTTTGTATCAGATCTATTTTCATTAGGTGGTAATATTATGGTAACGCAATATATATCACCTCTGAAAAAAACTGAAGTACTTAATTCTATAAAGACACGTTTATCTTCTCTTGAATCTCAGAGGCATTCAAGATTAACAAAAGGGAGATTAAATGATATATCACTAGATCTAGAAGTATCTTCTCTAGAAGATTTTAGAAGAATTTTGGCTTCAGGTAAAGAAGGTGCTTCTCTTTTAAGTTTTTATATTACAATCTATTCTACTAATCTATATAATCTTAAAATAAATTCAAAAAATCTTGAATTATTAGCTTCTTCAAAATCTATAACACTTTATCCTCTAGATTTTAGAGAATCAATTGGATATAGGAGTATTCTTCCTTTTAATGTAGATAGTGCTGGGAAAAATTTTGTACTTAACTCTAGTTCAATTGCAGCTGCAACTCCATTTGTTATAAATGGTTATTCAGATTATAAAGGAATAATATATGGAATAAATCCAGTGACATCCTCACTGACTCTATTTGATATTTTTGATTATGAAAATTATAACGGAGTGATTTTTGCTAAATCTGGATCGGGAAAAAGTTTTTTTGCAAAGAGTAATATTATAAGGCTTCTTTCAAAAGGTATAAAGGTAATGGTTATCGACCCTGAAGGAGAGTATAAAAAATTATGTAATAATCTTCATGGGAAAAGAATTGAGTTTTCTCATAAGGGAGAGTATAGAATAAATCCTTTTGATTTATATGCTGGAGAGAGTGTTGAAGAAAAGATACAGTTCATTAAAAGCTTTTTAAAGAGATCTTGTACATATTTTGATGGTAATGAGCTTGATAAAGCATTAATTGAAGTTTTTAGGGTCGTTAGTGAACCTACTTTTAAAGATTTATATAGAGTCTTAGATAAGAGTAAAAGTAAGATGGCTTTAGAGATATATAATATTTCTGAAGGATCTAATTCTTCTCTATATTCTGAGAAGACTAATATTGATATATCTAGTAATGATAATCTAGTAGTTTTTGATATTTCAAAACTTGATAGTTATAACATTTCTTTAATGATGTATATTGTTCTAAATTTTATTTGGAAAGTACATGATAGGAAATTAAAAAGAGAGGTTTTTATAGATGAAGCACATAGATTATTTGAAAATCAAGACTTATTAAATTATTTAAAGATGATATCCAAAAGATCTAGAAAATATAATTTAGGTCTTATTTATATTACTCAAGATATAGAGGATTTTATATCTTCTGAAGAGGGAAGATCTATTATTGCTAATACTTCACTAAAAGTTCTAATGAAGCAGGAGAAAGTAAACATAGACAATATTGCAAAGACTTTTATTCTTTCTCAAGAAGAAAAAGATTCTTTATTAAAATTTAATATTGGTGAGTCTCTACTATTTTTTGGTTCCCTTAGAGTATATAACAATTCTTTTGCTTTTAACTTTGAGAGGAATATTTTTGATAATACCTTTAAAATATAATATAGATTTTAATAAGTAAAATATTATAATTTTTAAATATTTTTATTTTTTATAATATCAGAATATATTTTAGCACTATCTCTTATATGTCTTTCTTGAGTTTTAGAATCTACAGCAACAAGACCAAATCTTGCAGCTTTTCCTTTATCCCATTCAAAGTTATCAGTTAGTGTCCAATGAAGATATCCTATTACATTAACATCTTCTTTCATAGCTTTTTTAACATATTCTAAAGTTTTCTTAATATACCATGATCTATAGGTATCATTTTTATCTGCAAGACCATTTTCTGTTATAAATATTGGTTTGTTATATTGTTTATGAAGATAAATTAGTAAATGATAAATACTTTCTGGATTTAGATACCAACCTAAATCAGATCTTTTTTCTATATATGAATTACTAAAATTTCCACCGACAAATATTGATCCACTAACTACATTATGAAAATAGTGATTTAATGATATAAAGTCAGTATGCTCTATTATTTGAGGAGCAAATAGTGATTTTTGAATTTTATCTATGGTAAATGCTAATAATCTATCAATAGGTTTGTTTGTTTTTGATTCAGTATGCATAAGATTTAGTGCAGCTGAAATTTTAGATTCTGGATATATTTTTTTTAATCTATCATACATTAGTTTATTAGCTTCAATAAGATTTTTTCTTACTTTTGAAAATTCATATATATTTCGTTTATTTGGAGGAAATTCTCCTCTAATCCAACCTAGATAAGAATATATTTCAGGTTCATTAATAGTTATAATATATTGAATTTCTTTATCAAGAAGTTGAAGGAGAGTTTCTGAGTAATTAGAAAAATTTTTTACCATCTCTTTTTTCTGCCATCCTCCTTGTTTAGTAATATATAAGGGTTCTGTAAAATGGAATAAAGTCATTATAGGTTCAATTCCTCTTTTTTTACATTCATCAATAAATTTTTGGTAATGTTGTATTGCCTCCGGATTAAAAATTCCCTGTTGAGGCTCTATAAAAGATCTTTCTGGTGAAAAACGAATTGCTTTCAATCCTAAATCTACAGCTATATCTAAATCTTCAATATATTTTCCTTCTCTCCAGCCTATTGCATTTCCTGATCTATAATTTTCAGGATCAGAAAGTTCAGTTGTAAGTAAATCTCTTACTCTTTTAGGAAGTTTCCCATTTCCAAAATCTCTATCTTTAGGGTTTTTAGATAATCTTTTTGCATTTTTTATTTCAAATTCTTCCCAATTACTATTATGGTTTCCCTCTGTCTGTCCACCAGAGGTAGCAGCTCCAAAAAGGAAATCTGGAGGGAATCCATTTGTTTCATATTTCATGATTATATTATAACTCTTACAAATGATTCTGCAAAATTAAATCTTTCTTTTTTTATTTAAAATACATGTTATATGGATTCTTTTAATAAAGTCCTAATTCTAGTTTTGATTATGATAACTGAGTACAATGATTATATCAGTAAGAATTTTTTGAAAAGTTTATTCAGATTCAGAGAAAAAATAATGTAAATATAACAAATGATTAATATTGAAACAAATATGTTATTAATACTGTATATATTTTAAAGTTAATATAAATTTAATTTTATTGCAATTTTTATGAAAAAGTATTTTTATCTATATTTATCTTTTCTTGTTGTAGTAATTATAGTATTGCTTTTAATAATCCATAATACGAGAATAATACCTAATACTACCTATTATTATAGTAGTTATGATCAATATTCTGATAATGGAAAAGATAACAATATTGTATCTGGTTCTGAAAAAACAAGATTATCTCAAGTATTATTATCTAGGAATATTCATGGAGAAGGTTTTGATACTACTCCAATAGTTTCTGGAGATATAATATATGTAGGTGTAATGAATAAATCTAATAATACTGGAGGACTTTTTGCTATTAAAAAAAGTAATTTTAAAATTCTTTGGCATGATAATCTTCCTAATTGGGTAATGACAAATCCTGTTGTAATTCCAACTGAGAATATGGTTTATATAGGTACTGGGAACAGTATGAAATATAAAATGAATGGGAAAAAAGTTTTATATAGAGGATTAGGATCTAATTCTATGTATGGAATAAATTTAGAAACAGGAAAGATAATATGGCAATATAATACTCTAGGAGAAGATATGCCAACACCTGTATATAATAATGGTGTAGTCTATTTCGCAAATGGAAATAAAGATTTTTACGCACTATCAGCTTTATCTGGAAATCTTTTATGGAAGCTTAATATAGGATCAATAGTATCAATGTCATCTGCAGTAATGATTGGTAATAATATATATTTTGGAGGAGCTTCTCCATATAAATTTTTTGATATTAATATATCTACGAGAAAAGTACAGTGGTCAGATTATTTTCCTAATATTACAGGTGCTTTAGATGATACTACTCCAACATATTCTAATGGGTATATATATACCAATTCTACCCATCTTACTAATGTGAGTAAAGATATAGGGTATGAGTATTTGTATAAAATTAATGCTCAGACAGGGAAGATCGTCTGGACTATAAATGAAGGAATCGGAATTATAAATCTTCCATCTGATCCTATGGAGGGAAGTGTCTCAACAATTATAGGGAATACTCTATACACTTCTTCAAATACTGCAAGAAAAGTATTTGCTATAAATATCAATACAGAAAAAATGTTATGGAGTTATAAGGTTAATAGTATGATAAATGCCCCATTTATTGAATATAATGGACTAATATATATTCTTACTACTGCAGGAAATATATATGTATTAGAAGCGAATAATGGAGAGTTTGTTGCAAAAAGGACTCTAGGAGGCCCAGAAATAGCATCAGGATTGAGTTTATATAATAATATATTTTATGCTATTACAGGAAATGGGAATATCTATGCATTCAATTAGCATGATATCTTCAGATATTATTGACTAAGATTTATATAGGTATACAATATATGTAATATGAAAATTCAAGATATTTTCTATCCTAGAATAATATATATATATACACTAATTTATATATTGTTGTCAGTTATTTCTTCAATATTTTATAAAATAGAAATTTTATCTATTTTAATATTTATATTATTATTTATTTATTCGTTAGCAGTTTTTTTTATTATTGGATATAAGAGAAAGGAGGATATTTCAAAACTCTCTTTTTACTGTTTTTCTTATATATTAGCTATTCAGGTGCTTGTATATATAATAACATTTTTTATACAAAATTATATTACCAAACCATGGTTATATTTTAAAAATCAATCTGGAAATTTCATAATTACAAGAATTGAATATTTTCATATTGTAATATCTACTTTTATTGTAGATATCTTAATATTTGAGATTATGATAATAATATTTCTATTATTAGGTAGGTACTTCTCTCAATACTCTAAAGAGAGATAAGTATTTTATTTTCTATTTTCTTCCATTTCTCTATGAGCAAATATTTCTGTATCATTAGTTTTTATTGATTCTATTATTTTTTCTGAAATATACTCTGGAGTATCTGGAATCATTGTTCCAGTAGTTCTAAATTGTATTTCTGGATCTCTAGCAGCATTTTTTCCAAAGTTAGTATCTGTTAATGTTGGATAGACTACACTTACTTTTATATTATATTCCTTTAACTCTTCGTTAGCAGTAAATGATATTGCTCCAAGTGCTCTTTTTAAGGATGAATATATCGACATATTAGGTATATACATTAGAGCAGTTCCAGAACTTATATTTATTATTCTACCTTCTCCTTGGTCCTTCATTATATGAATTACTTCTCTCATAGCAACAATAGGTCCGACAAGATTAAGGTCAAAGAGTTCATGAAGAATTTTTGTGTCTACTTTTTCTATGGGAGAATAGTATCCCCTTCCAGCATTATTTATAAGGATATCTATTCTTCCATAATGATCTTTAACCATTTTTACCATATTTATAACTTCATTTTCTTTTGACATATCACAACTGATAGGAAAAGAATCTTTAAGTTCTTTTGATAATTTTTCTAGTATATCTCCTGTTCTTGCAACAAGTGCTACTTTTGCTCCATTCTGAGTTAACATTTTTGAAAGAATAAAACCAATACCTGAAGATGCTCCTGTTACTATAACAACTTTACCTTTTATATCCATATCTATTTTTATTCATAATATTAATATGTTTTTTATAATCTTTTTAAATTAAATCTGTATGAATGTTAATTTGATTTTCACTTTAGCAATTTGCTATATTTATACATATGATATCTAAATTTAAGGAATTTATAAACTCATTACTTATAATAAACCCTAAGAAAAATATTGTTTGGGATTTATTATATGCACAAGTATCTATCTTAGTATTTCTTATATTATCATCAATAATACTGCCATATGTTCCACTTAATGGAAAGGGTATAAGTGCATTTGGAGTAAATATAAATACTATAATCCCCTACTCTGTAGGATATATTTTATATGCATATTTTATTGCAAGATCGGTGAAATTTATTATTATAAAAGATAATATTTCAAAAGTAATATATTATTCTTTTAATACAATATCAATACTTTTTATTGCGTTAATTTTTACTCCATATTCAATAGATACCTCTTTTGATTGGATACATACAACTGTATCAACTAGTCTTTTTTTGATAGAGTTAGCATTATCAATATATCTTATATATTATGATAAATTTAATTTTTCAAATATTGTATTATTATTTTCCCAAATTATAGGAGGTTTAATCTCTATGTTTTCACTCTCAAATAATGGAGGTTTACATTTATTATTTGAAGGAGAGATTATTTTTCAAGTATTTTTTATAATTATAATGTTTAAGATTATTCCTAAATTTAGGATATCTTATAAATAATATATCTTACTAATTAAATCGAGTATTGGATTAAAGATATAAATTCAATATTTTTGTAGTTATAGTATTAAATAGATATATAACGTAATTATATTAATAAGGTATATTTAGTGGAGATCATATATCATATACTTTATTAAGATAAAAGCTGGTAATTATTTATTTTATTACATAAGAAAGTATCAGAATGAATTTTGGAAGACTATCATTTACTATATCTGTACTAATGATATTGATATTTTAATTCTAGATAATTAACTAATAATCTTTATAGAGAAGCTTAAGATGTACTTATTAATAATCTAATCTTATTTAAGATTAGTATTATTTTAATATCATATGATATTAATCATATCAATTCTACGAATATTAATAAAACTTATATTGTCAAAGATTCTAAATTATCAGACTTTAATAAGGTCTAGATTAGAAATATTATCAATTTTAATATTGAATTCTTTTTCATTTTCAATAATTAAAGCTTTATATATATCATTTATTCCACTTTCTCTAATTTTTTCTATTTCTTGATCTGTAATAAAACCTCTAAGATGTTCTAATGTATTACCCATATATTTAAGTTCAGTAGCTTTTTTTACTTCATCATGTAAATGTAGAGGTTCATATACATCTGGTTCTTCGGCAAAATGTATATGATTGTCATTTACTCCAATAGGCCAATTTTTTGTAACATTATCTGAAAATTCTAATCCCAAATTTTTAAATATTTTTTCATATACTCTATCTGAGGTATTATTCTTAAGTGATTCATATATATATGATGTTTTTTTAATACCTAAAGAATCTGCTAATTTTTGATACTTTGACATTTCTTTATATGCAAGAATAAATACTTCAAGCATTTGTGATCTATATTTTGAATCTAATTCTGGCAAAAAATGTTTTACCCATGATACATAAGTATCAATAGGATCTCTCATCTCAAACATTACTGTTATTTTTTCCTTATCGTATCCTGAATTAAGTAAAGCATTCAAAGGGTTATAAATAACTTCTCCTTTATTATATGGGCCTAATGTTTCTTTTATAAAGAGTACTGGATTACTTTTTTCAGAAGGAATTATAAAAGGTCTATACACTTTATCATATGCAGCATTTCTTTGGATTGCTTTTATCGGCTGGTAGTAAGAATCTATTTGAATACTAGAGAACACTTTTAATTGAGCAGTAGTTCCAGTTCTACAAGGTGCAATTGCGAGAATTAAATTTGGTTCCTTACCCTCGTACATAATCTCATTTGTAATATCTTCTGTTGGTATTTCTGGTAATAAAAATTTTCGTTCTATTTTATCTAATTCTGAAATGTTTGGTTTTTCAATTTTGTTCATATATTCTTATACATTTAATAAATTATTTTTGTTTCAAGTATTTAAAATTTTTGTTCTATTTTTTCTGAACTATTTGGGTTTCCAACTTTGTTCATATACTTTATATACACTTAATAAAGTATTTTTGTTTCAAGTATTTAAAAGTTTGGTTTTTTTATTATATTTACCAATAAGTACTCTTAAATAAGGGGTCTTTAAGAATAATACCACAATTCCTAGAGATATTCCTAATGTTGCAATCCAACCTATTAATACTGGAAGGAAGGTATTAGGCAGTATTAAGTATGTTGAGAGTATATAGTTTACTATATTAAGTATTATTGGATGAATTAGGTATAAACCAAATGAAGCTTCTGATAATATTAATATGAAGTTAAGTATTTTTATTTCATGCTTCTTTTTTGTCTTTTTTATAAAATTTATAGATAGATAGAATAGCATTAGTATTATAGATATACTGTAAGTTATGACTAAAGGTTGCATAAATGCTGATGCATAGAATATAGATAGATTAAATACTTTAACTTCTATTATATAACTTATAATAAGTGATATTAAAGATAGAATAAAAAATAATATTACTCCTAACTTCTTTTCATTAATCTTTTTTTCAAATGTATTGATATGTATTGCAGCAAAACCTCCTAAAAATATATATGCGAAATACATAAATATAAATCTATCTTGATAAGTTAATATTGTATTGACAATAGTATTTTGTTTTGTGAGATTTGATAAATTCATAATGTAGTAGTCATAAAACATAACAACAAACTGTAATATAAAAATAATAATCATACTTATTAGTGTTTTATCTTTTAATTTATTTAATATTTTTATAAAGTAAGGTAGTATTAGATAGAGTTGTATTGCAAGCATTATATAGTAAAGCTGGTAATAAGCTGAACCTGTAAATATATCGAAAAGGTAGGTTCCAATTGTAGCATTTGGAGTATATAGAAATACATAAAGTATACTCCATAAAATATATGGTATTATTATAGTCAATGCTCTCTTTCTAAGAAAATTTAAAAACTTTAATCCTGGTTTATTATATACATATACAAGAACAAAAGCTGTTATAAATATAAATGTTTGTCTATTATATCTTAATAGTAGGACAATTAAATATTGTATAAATGATCCATATGCATTCGTATCTACATAGGTGATTGTTGCAACTGTATGCATTCCAATAACAGAGGCTATTGTAAAGCCTCTTATGATATCTACTTCATATCTATGATTTACTGCTTTATCTTCTATAATTTTCATTAATCATTTCCTTAAGTATTAGTTTATCTATTTTATAATTTTTCATTTTTGGAATTTCATCAAGGATTAAATATTCTTTAGGAATATTATTAGACGGAAGTTTTGATGATAACCATTTTATAAATATATCTAAAGAAAAATCAGGAGTATTACTAACAATAAATGCCACAATATCTTCTCCTTTTATCTTATCTTGCTTTCCCATTACAACAACTTCTTTTATATCATTGTGTTTTAGAATCATTTCTTCAATTTCCTTGGGATATATATTTTCTCCATTACATATTATTATATCTTTCTTTCTTCCTGTAATATATACAAATCCATCAGGATCAATATATCCTATATCCCCTGTTTTAAAATATCCACATACAAAAGAATCTTGAGATACATCTTCTAAATATGAATTAATTACACTATCTCCCTTAATTGTAATTTCTCCTTTTTCTCCATTTTTAAGTTTAATTATTCCTTTATCATTTTTATCTATTATTAGAAGTTCTACTCCTCTAGGTATTCCTACAGATCCTATTTTTCTGTTATCAATAGAGTTTGCAACTATCTGACTAGCTGCTTCCGAAAGGCCATAGGTCTCAATAATAGGAATATTAAATTTCTCTTCAAATTTTATTATATTTTTAACTGGTATTGGAGCAGACCCTGTTCTTATAAATTTCAAACTCTTAATTGGAGAATCTAGAGTTGTCTCAAGAAGAATATTGATAATTGTAGGTACTGAATTTATCCAAGTAATATTATATTTTTTAATTATCCCCCAAAATTTAGATTTAGAGAATTTAGATGAATTTACAATTGTTCCCCCACTAATAAGGGTTGAGGATAGTGCTATTACTGGAGCATTAATATGAAAAAAGAAAAGTGTATTAAAGCAAATATCATTATCATCTGAATGATGTACTTCTATAACATTTAATGCTGTATTTACAATTTTATCTTCTGTAAGAAGTATCTTTTTAGGCTTTCCTGTAGATCCTGAAGTTGTTAGACAGACAGTTCCTCCTCCTTTTGGAACTGGTGATGTTGGTATTTTTTTGTTTATTATTTTTTCTAATTGAGATGTATTAATGACATCTATATTTTTCAGATTATAATTTATATCAGTAATAAAAACCGATGGATTAAAAAAATCAATCAATTCATTTATTGTATCTTTTGTAGTATCTTTTGATATTGGAATAAGTCTATGTCCGAAAGAAAGAGAACATATCCATAGAAGTGCACTATAAAACCCCTCCTTAGAAGTAAACAGTATGGTATCTTTCCCTTCTAGAAAAATCTCTAATGAGTCAATTGAATTTTTAAATTTGGAATAACTAATATTCCTTTTTAAATCAAGGTCTATAAAAAAATCTTTATTAGGATTTTTTGATGAGTGATTAAGTAATTTTTTATATAAGTATGCTCCATATTTCATATTTTACTTTCAATGTAACATATATTTATACATATATAAATATAAAAAGGTTTCATAAAATAAAGATTATCTCTATAAAATAAGGTATTAGAGAAAATATAAAATTAATATCTATATATAGGTCAGTGTAGATATTAGATACTCTCTTTTTAGTTCAGATTCTCAATATTATACAACTCTCTAATAGTATCAATAAATCTTCTTTTTTGTAATATTATTATTCATACATAGATTCAATTGTAATCGCTTTTCTCCAAGAAAATTGAATCTACTATTTCTTACTATTGAATCAATAATTGAAAGAACTGATTTTACCTATGCTTTTAATATGGGAAATATACTTATCAAATTTCCCATATACTAATAGGTTTTATATAGAGTATATGAAAGCTATTATAATAAGTATGTTACAATGGAATGTAAATTTTAGAAATTTTGATATATATGGTTATACTTAAAAAGAAAAAGCCTAATCATAGATATGAGGCTGATATAATGAGAGGAATTATAGTACTATCTGTTGTAGCCATGCACACAGTGGGAACTATTACTTATATCGATACAACTGAATTTTATTCTGTTTTTCAATATGCAATACTAATTCTTCTAAGATATAATAGACAAGCTTTTATATTCATTACTGCATTTGTATTAGTATATGTATATAATAGGCCAGATTTAAATTGGGTAGAATTTTGGAAGAAAAGAACAATTGGGATAATAATACCATATGTAATTTGGAGTATTATATATGTAGCAATAAATGTAAAGAATCCAAGTCTATATAATTATGTATATGATACTCTTCTAGGATCTTCTTCATATCAGATGTATTATATACTTCTTGCAATACAGTTATATTTATTACTTCCATTTTTTATTAAAATTTTAAATAGAATAAGAGAGAAAGCAATTGTCACACTAGTCTCTTTATCAATATTTCAAATACTTCTTATGAGTTATACTTATTATGTATTGAGATTAAATAATACCAATTATAAATTTACTCAAAGATTGGTACATATACAATATAGATTTATCCTATTTTACTTAATCTATATATTTTTAGGAGGTTTTTTTGCACTCTATTATAAAGATATAGAGAAGATTATAAAAAAGAATTATAAAAAAGCAATCACATTTCTTATATTATCTATCTTAGCATTACTTACAAGTTATGTATTAGAGATATATACATTTCATCTTCCAATAGACTTTGCTTCAGCATTTGATCAGCCTTTAGTTATTACATATAGTTTAGCTTTAATTATTATTATATTTAAATTATCAATTGATATAAGCAAAAATAAGATAAAATTAATAAAAAAATTCAATAAGCAAATAGTTAAATTTTTCTTTTTAGTTTCAGAAGCTGCTTTTGGAATTTACTTAATACATCCAATAATACTTAATTTTGTTTCTTCAAATATAATTTATCCAATTTATAAATATAATATTAATACTCCTTTAATTGGATTTTTTTCAGTATTTATAGGTTGGATATTAACAGTATTAATAGTTCTTACTATAGTTTTAATTATAATGCAGATTCCATATCTAAATATATTAGTAGGAAAATATAGTAAATATGAGAGAAAGCAGAATAAAAAAACTCCTATGCTAGATACTCAGATATAATAAAAATATATATCTTATATACATAATATAAAAAAGATAACCCATCAAAATTTTTTAAATATAGTAAAATATGTTTTTTAGTTAGAGTTATTTTTTATAAAATCCTGTATTGAGAGTATATTTTCTTCTGGATTCTCTACTTCTATTATAATTTCTCTATATTTTTCATCCTTTAATTTTATTGATATGGTATTTTCAGGTTTATGGATATCTAGAAATACTTTACCCTGATCATAAAAAGTTCCTTCAGAAATTAACCCAGGTATATTTGATCCTACAATTTTTCTTATACCTTTTAGACCTAACCATTTTTTTGCCTCATCCGTAGTCTGTGATACTGATAATACATGAGTAATTGGGATCTCTATATGACTTTTTAAAGACAATATTTTATCTACTCCTTCAATTTCTATAACCAGATTATTATCACTGAAACTTATTTTAGTCATAAGTATTTATATTAACATAATTTTATTCAAAGTTTTTTCTATTATATTATAATAATAAATATTTTGAAACAAATTAATATATGAATGTTGTATACAAGTATATAAATATATATATTATGGAAAATAAAAATTTGAAAAATATTATTATTTTAGTTGTTGTAGCTATAATATTTGGAGTTATAGGATATCTTATTCCTCACCATTTAGTGAAACACTATAAAGGAAAACATATT
>JAJZIL010000018.1 GCA_021810605.1 bacterium
ATAACAAAGATATTAGTAAATATATTACAAAATATGCTAAATATATAGCCCCAATAATATTTATATACTTTATATTTACATTTTCAGAAGCTGCAATTATTGGATTAATGTTCTCAGTTATATATATTCTTATTGCATTAAAAGTATATAAAAATAAAAATTTTAAATATTATGTTATCTTTTTAATACTTATTTTATTATTTATGCTAATAAAAATTAATCTGATATTGAAATATTTTTATTATAAAGAAAGGTTTTCATACTTAGGACATTATATTTTAGTAAAATATAGTTATCTTATATTTACTAAACATATTATCTTTGGTACAGGAATAGGGACTTTTAGTTACTATTTTGGGACATATATTAAGCCTTATATCAATTATTATTATAATAATATAGATAATCCCCCACTTTTTTTACTATGGCTTTCAGAAATAGGGATAATTGGCTTTATTTCTTATATGTATTTTTTCTTTAATTTTTTTAAAAATATAATAATAAAGATAAATAATATAGAGAAAACTAAAAAGATTGTATTAATTTCTTTACTATCTGGTTTTATAGGAATAGTTATATCTAATTTCTTCCATTCATATTTAACTTTAATGTTTAATTGGGAAATAATTGGGTTGTTTCTAGGAATATCAGTAATTATATAAAAGAAGGGGATTCTAAATAAATCCCCTAAACTTTATTTCAATGTTATTGTTGCTCCTGCATCTTCAAACATTTTCTTTATTTTTTCTGCTTCTTCCTTATCTGCAGAATCTTTTATCGTTTTAGGTGTTGCTTCAGTTAAATCTTTAGCTTCTTTTAGTCCTAATTCTGGGTTAATAACCCTTAATGCCTTAATAACTTCTATCTTTTTTTCACCAGTTGATTCTAAGACAACTTCAAATGAAGTTTTTTCTTGAGCATCTGTTCCAGTACCTTCTGTTTGAGATTGAACTACTCCAGAAGAAACCATCTGAACTTGGTTACTTGATGCTTTAACATCGAATTTATCTTCAAGAAGTTTAACCAATTTAGAAACGTCTAAAATACTCATTTTTTCGATTTCTTCAACAATACTATTCAATTTTTTATCATCCATTATACATTCACCTCCTTTTTATCTTTTATTAAAACTACAGAATTAACTAAAAGATTAGTATTATAGTTTAATACATTCAATAACTTAGAAATATGAGAATTTACTACATAAATAAGATTACCAACTAAAACTTGTTTATTAGGAATTTTACTTAGTGCTATAATTTCTTCCTTATCTATAAGATTCAAATCTAATAACCCAAAATTAATATCTACAGAATTAGCTTCTGCAAATGAAACTATTTCTTTAGATACTAAATTACTTTCGGATTTAGAAAAAATAACTGCATTGTAACCAAATAATTTTTCTAGAACTGATACATCTATATTTTTATTAGATAGAGCGATTTTGAATAATGTATTCTTAATTAATTTATATTTTGAATTATTTAGTACTTTTAATTTATTTCTAAATTCATCTATTACTTTAACATTAATACCACTAGTATCTATAAAGAAAATACACTCAGAAGAATTAATATCTTCAATATATAATGACAGTAGATTCTGTTTTTTTAACTTATTAATCGCCATATTAATTTATAAAGAATTTTATAGTTTCAATAGGATGAACTTTTAATCCAGAAATATGGATCCTATTATCTTAAACTAAATTTAGATTGTACAGATTGTAGTTTATATTAATATTGAAAATTAGTCAATAAAAAAAAAGGGATCGGTACTGCCCCCCACCGATCCCAATAATAAATCAAATAAATATATTTAACTTACTATTAAAAATTAAACTCATTTCCTTGGGACCAGCAAAGCTTCTTTTACTAACTAGACCCAGGGAAATGAGTTTCATCTTAATTAAGTTTCTAAAGATCTAAATAAATTCTAACCCATAACTATTATTTTGTCAAGCCCATAGGCTTACATGGTTAAATTATGCATTAAAAATGCTTTTAAATAGGGATTATTGAAAAAATGTGGATAACTTTATTTATTTTAATTAATGTGGATAACCTGTTTATAATATCTTTATATCTACTCTAGATTCAGAATTTATATCAAGATATAAATTCATATGTTTATCACCAGATATCATATTAGAATTTTCTATAAAAAATGTAGCTAAAGATGTTTCTGTATATTTATTAAATATTCTCTTTATCTGTCTAGCTCCAAATTCTTCACTAAAACCTTTCTTTGCTATAAATTTAAGATAATTATCAGAAAATGATAATGTAACCTTGTTCTTTAGCAATTTCTTTCCATATTCAGATGATAATTTCTTAGTTATTTTTAATGCATCATTTTTATTAAGAGATTTGAATACAATAATATCATCAATTCTATTTAAAAACTCAGGAAGAAGATAGTCTTTTAATCTAATCATAGTCTCATCTTCAACTTTATCATATTCATTATCTAACTCAGATTGAGATTCTTTATCTAAATTAATGTCACTATCAAGATTAAATCCTAATATAGAATTATTCTCTATAATATCTGATCCTATGTTAGAAGTAAGCACTATAATAGTGTTTTTAAAATTAATAAATCTACCTCTACTATCAGTAAGATGTCCTTCCTCCATAACTTGTAAAAGTATATTTAAAACTTCTGGATGAGCCTTCTCTATTTCATCAAATAAAACAACTGAATATGGCTTATTTTTAATATGCTCTGTAAGTTGACCTCCTTCTTGATATCCTACATATCCTGGAGGAGAACCTATAAATTTAGAAACACTGTGAGCTTCCATATATTCACTCATATCTATTTGAATAAGTGACTTCTTATCACCTATATATTTTAATGCCATTTGCTTAGCTAATTCAGTTTTTCCAACACCTGTTGGTCCAACAAATAAGAATATCCCTAATGGTCTATTCTCATCTCTAAAACCTGCCCTAGCACTCTTCAATATATTCACTACCCTACTAACTGCATTATCTTGGCCTATTATCTCTTTTTTTATATCTCTTTCTAGATTTTTTATTGAGTATAAATTAGAGTTAGATATATTGAATATAGGAATTCCAGTTGAACTTGAAACTACTTTGACTATATCATCAGCTGTAATTTCTTTATTTCTAGAACCAATATTATTATTCACTTGAATTATCTTATTGTTAATTTCTAATTCCTTTTCTCTATAATACAATGATTGTAAATATTTTTGAGATTCTAAATATCTCTCTTTTTTTTCAACTACTTTTTCAAGATTACTTTTAAGAGTTCTTAATTTATATGTATTACTGTCTTCTTCTAAATTCTTAGCAGTAGAGGACTCCTCCAATAGATCAATTGCTTTGTCTGGAAGATATCTATCTACAATAAATCTATCTGAAAGGTATACAGATTCTTCAATTGCAGAATCTGTTATTTTAACATTATGATACTTTTCTATACTTCCTTTTATCTTATTTATAGCTTTAATACTATTCTCTTTAGATAGTTCATTAATTTTTACAGATAAAAATCTTCTATTTAAAGCCGTATCATTCTCAAAAAATCTTTGATACTCATATAGTGTTGTTGCTCCAATACATCTTAGATATTCACTTGTTAGATGTGGTTTTAGCATATTTGCTATATCATTATTTCCAGAATTACTCCCTAGATTAAAGATCATATGTATTTCATCTATAAACAATATAATATTACCCCTACTTTTTATTTCTTCCATTATGCTATTTATTTTTGACTCCAACTCTCCCCTCATTTCAGTAGACATCATTAATTTTGATAAATCAAGATTCCAAATCTCATACCCCTGTAATGCTTCAGGAACTTCTTTTTTATATATTTTATATGCTAAATATTCTACAAGAGATGTTTTACCTACACCAGCTTCACCAATAAGAACTGGATTATTTTTATTTTTTCTTGATAATATATGAATAATTCTATCTAATTCAGCATCTCTAGCAACTATAGATATATCTTCTTTTTTTGAAGAAGATATATTCATATTTGATGCCATACTAGATAGAGCTGTTCTTCCTAGATAATCTAAATTTTTTAATGTTTCAATACTTTGATCGCTATGATAAAAAACTCCTGGAGGATAATTACCAAAAGAATATACTAGATTTTGAAAAGTTTCATAATCTAATCCTAAATTTTTTAATTCTTTTACAAATTGGTTATTCTTCAAACTAAGAAGAGCTAACATTAAATGTTCTGTTCCAACATAAACATGTCCCATTTTTCTAGAAATATAGAAAGATTCTAAAATAACTTTTTTAAAATCTTCTGATAAATGGATCTCTTCGTTATGTTCTACTTCTTTATCAATAATATTATCAAAAGTTATAGATGAGTTAAAATTAATACTTTCTAAAGCTCTATATATAAAACTATCTTTTTGGTTAACTATACCTATAAATAGATGTTTTATATCTAAAAATTTAGAATTATTTCTAAATGCATATTCATAAGCTAAATTAATAGCATTAATAGCATTCTTTGACAATTTATTAATAGTTGAATTTATTTCATCCATGATATCTATAATTATACCATATAGATTAAAGGGAGATTAGTTTTTTTCTTCTTTAGCCTTTTTAAGACTAAGACCAAGATGTCTTTCTACAGGAGAGATTGATAATACTTTTAACTCTAATTCTTGTCCAATAGAAACTACTTTAGATACATCGTCTACTGGTTTATCTGATAATTCAGATATATGAATAAGTCCATTAACTCCGTCTGCTATTCTTACAAAAACTCCATAATCAACTATCTTTTGAATCGTACCTTTAACTATCTGGCCTACTTTATAATTTAAAATAACAGAATCCCATGTATCTTGCTGTAATCTTTTGATGGAATATGCTACCCTCTTACCATCATCTCTCATACTTATTAATTGAACCTTCACTTCATCTCCTATTTTATAGAAATCATTAGGATCACTTACTTTATCCCAAGATATCTCAGATAAATGTACTAGACCTTCCAATCCCTGAGCAGTAACAAAAATTCCATATGGAGTAACACTAGTAACTATTCCATCTAAAATATCATTGACTTTAATATTTTTCAAAGTTTCTGTTCTTAACTGAATATTTTCATTACTTAATGCCAATTTTTCAGATAAGATAATTCTATCTTTAGTCTTATCTAATTCAATCACTTTAACTAATAATTTTTCTCCTATAATAGCATTTAGACTTTCTGACAGATTACTTGAATCTGAAGATCCATCTTTATATATCCTTGAAAAATCTAATTGTGATATAGGAACAAAACCTGAAAGAGATGATTCAATATCAACTAATACACCTCCTGAATTATAATCAACAACAGTAACTTCAATAATCTCATTGTTTTGCCAAGCTTGTTCTAATTTATTCCACTTTCTAATATCTTCAGTTCTTCTTAAAGATAATTCTAATTGACCTTTATCATTTTCTGGGTTAAGTACAAAGAGAGTTAATTTTTCTCCAACTTTTAAAGATTTTAAAGATAAACCTGGACTTCTAAGTTCTGCCCCAGATATAAAACCTTCTGATTTATATCCTAGATCTACTAAAACGAGACCACTCATTACTTTTACTATTGTACCTTCGATAATATCACCCCTCTTAATCAATTTTAAGTTAATTGGATTAACCTTTATGAGATCTGGGAATTTCGTTTTTATTT
The DNA here is from genome assembly GCA_021810605.1 of bacterium. Lineage (GTDB taxonomy): Bacteria > Patescibacteriota > Dojkabacteria > JAKAPS01 > JAJZLI01 > JAJYFR01. Next base: position 5,698 of record JAJZIL010000018.1, read on the forward strand.
TGGTTTTAACTTCTTTTGTTTCTTTCATATATATACAAAAAATTCTTGGCAATGACCTATCTTCCCTTACAGTATTTTCGGAGCTAAAGCGTTTTACGACTCTGTTCGGAATGGAAGAGGTAGTTCCACTTTGCTACAATCACCAAGAATTTAAGACTAATTATATCAAAAATATTCTTAAAAAAAAATACTCTCTTACAAGTGAATAGAAAAAGCAAGTAACTAATATTAAATAACCCTGTAAGGCTTTGACCTATTAGTACTCCTTGACTAAATACATCACTGCACTTACATCTAGAGCCTATCAAGATATATAAAGAATATTAAATTGCTTTAATATCCAATCATATACCAAACCTTATATTCTATAAGGGGTCTAATAAGGATTTCTAATCTTGAGGTTAGCTTCATGCTT
>JAJZIL010000011.1 GCA_021810605.1 bacterium
AGGGGTCTAATAAGGATTACTAATCTTGAGGTTAGCTTCATGCTTATATGCTTTCAGCATTTATCTAACAGTAACTTAGCTACTCAGCGGTGCTCTTGGTAGAACAACTGATACACTAGAGGTTACCTCACTCCGGTCCTCTCGTACTAGGAGCAAATTTTCTCAAAAATCCAACGCCCACACAGGATAGAGTCCAACCTGGCTCACGCCGGTTTAAACCCAGCTCGCGTGCCACTATTAATAGGCGAACAGCCTAACCCTTGGGACCTTCTACAGCCCCAGGATGTGACGAGCCGACATCGAGGTGCCGAACCCCCTCGTCGCTAGGAACGCTCAGAGAAGACTAGCCTGTTATCCCCGGGGTAACTTTTATCCGATAAGTTCTGACGCTACCATATGCCATCAGAAGATCACTTTGCCCTGCTTTCGCAACTGTTCGACTTGTATGTCTCACAGTAAAGCTCTCTTATACCAATACGCTCATAAGTTCCATTTCTATAGGAACTGAGAGAACCTTTGGACACTTTCGTTACTTTTTTGAAAGTGACCGTCCCAGTCAAACTGACCACCAGACACTGTCTCATTCCCGGATAACGGAAATGATTAGAAACAAAATATTATTAGGGAGGTATTACACTGGTGACTCCACTATAGCTGACGCCATAGTTTCATAGTCTCCCTCCTATTCTCTACAAATAATACCAAGCTTCAATGCCAAGTTTCAGTAAAGTTCCACGGGGTCTGTTTGTCCTTGTGTGGGTAAGCCGCATCTTCACAGCTATTTCAATTTCACCGAGTCCTCTGTCAAGACAGTGTCAGATTCGTTACGCCTTTCATGCGGGCCACTAATTAAGTGGCAAGGAATTTCGCTACCTTAGGACCGTTATAGTTACAGCCGCCATTGACTAGGACTTCTGTCACAAGCTTCACCTTAGAATTGCTTCCAAAGTTAACCTACTTCATTAATCTACTAGCATTGGGCAGGCGTCAACCCCTATACATCCTCTTACGAGTTAGCAGGGATCTGTGTTTTTAGTAAACAGTCGATCTGACCTATTTTATGTCTCTTTTATTGCTAAAAGAGCTGCTTTCTCCCGAAGTTACAACAGTATTTTGCCGAATTCCTTGACAAAGGTTATCTCGATCACCTTAGTATTCTCTACTTATCTACCTGTGCCGGTTTGCGGTACGGTTAAAATTAATTCTCACTAGAGACTTTTCCAGTAAAAAGAATAGTTGATAAGCTTCATCCGAAGAATCCACTTACATCACAGCTCGCATAAACGCCTTACCGGATTTACCTAGTAAAACTGGCTTACTGCTTTAAAAATCATATCCATAGACTTCTCAACATCTCCTTCTTAGTCCTCCCATCGTTAATAACGAATTAATTTTAGTACAGGAATATCAACCTGTTGTCCATCGCCTACGACCTTCGTCCTCAGCTTAGGACCGACTAACCCCCGGCTGATTAACATAGCCGTGGAAACCTAAGATATTCGGTGTGCTAATTTTTCATTAGCATTTCGTTACTCATGTCAGCATTCTTACTTCTATACTCTCCACCAGTCCTTACAGTCTAGCTTCACTGAATATAGAACACTCCTCTACCTTAATACTAGATAAATCTAGTATTAACCGTAATTTCGGTATTAAGCTTAAGCCCCGTTACATTTTAGGCGCAGAATTCCTTTGCCAGTAAGCTATTACGCACTTTTTAAATGGTGGCTGCTTCTGAGCCAACATCCTGGATGTCATTGGAATTCCACATCCTTATCCACTTAGCTTAAATTTAGGGACCTTAATTGACGGTCTGGGCTGTTTCCCTTTCGACTAATGGAGCTTAGCCCCCATAGTCTAACTCCAAAAATATACACAATAGCATTCGGAGTTTAACAGATTAAGGTAAGTCAAAAGACCCCCTAAAATCAATCAGTGCTCTACCTCTATTGATTAAATTTTCAGGCTAGCCCTAAAGCTATTTCGAGGAGAACCAGCTATTTCCAGGTTCGATTGGCGTATTACCGCTATCCACAGTTCATCCCAAAAAATTTCCACTTTTACGGGTTCGGACCTCCACATTGATTTCTCAATACTTCATCCTGACCATGGATAGGTCACCTGGTTTCGGGTCTACATCTAACTACTAATCGCCCTATTCAGACTTGATTTCTCTACGGCTTCACTTATTCAAAAGTTTAACCTTGCAATTAGATACAACTCGCTGACTCATTCTTCAATAGGCACGTTGTCAATCCGCAGAGATACTTTCTTTGTGCAAGCACTCTAAAAGCATTGACTCTACATGGACCTTCAACTGTTTGTAAGTATATGATTTCAGAAACTATTTCATTCTCTTTCTTAGAGATCTTTTCACCTTTCCCTCACGGTACTTGTTCACTATCGGTTACAAAAAGTATTTAGCCTTACCTCATGGCTGAGGCGAATTCTCACATGTTTTCACCTATCACGTGATACTTGGGATGTAATTAGAAAGATTAGAAGTTTTCAAATACACGACTCTCACGTTCTATGGTCTACCTTTCCATATAGTTCTTCTAACAACTAATTTTATAACTTTCCTAAAGATTCGTAATACTTTAAAAATTACATCCAAACACTTTAATAATTTAACAACTACGAATTGCACTTAAAATAAAATCCATATTAATTGCTTAATACTTCATTCATCTAAGAGATTATTATAGTTTAGGCTCTTTCCGTTTCGCTCACCGCTACTCAGGAAATCATTATTATTTTCTTTTCCTCCAGTTACTAAGATGTTTCAGTTCACTGGGTTACCTCTTTACTGCCTATTTTATTCAACAGTAAGTTTCTCATATAGAGATGGGTTTCCCCATTCGGAAATCCCCGGATAATAGCGCTTAATTGTCAACTCTCCGAGGCTTATCGCAGACTATCACGTCCTTCTTCGGCTTTTTGTACCAAGGCATCCATCATATACTCTTAATGCCTTACATGAGTAATTTAGATATTAAATACCCACTTTTCTATTCACTTGTAAAAGAGCTATGGAGACGAGGAGATTCGAACTCCTGACCACTTCATTGCAAATGAAGCGCTCTACCAGCTGAGCTACGTCCCCAAATTTAACTGGGCGACCATGGAATCGAACCATGGACCTCAGTCTTATCAGGACTGCGCTCTAACCGACTGAGCTAGTCGCCCCAATCCATACTCCATAATAACACTTAATTATAAAAAAAGAACTTTTTTACAAATTAAAAGTAGCAGGCTCATATTATTTCTAAGGGTTCTTATTAAAATCTCCTTAAAAGGAGGTGATTCAGCCCCAGATTCCCCTAGGGCTACCTTGTTACGACTTAGTCCCAATCACTAATTTTACCCTCTATTGGAAAAACCAATATTCAAGTACCATTAATTTTCATGACTTGACGGGCGGTGTGTACAAGACCCGAGAACGTATTCACCGCAGCATGCTGATCTGCGATTACTAGCAATTCCAACTTCATAAGGGCGAATTGCAGCCCTCAATCCGAACTGAGAAAAAGTTTTAAGATTAGCTTAGTTTTACAACTTTGCAACTCATTGTCTTTTCCATTGTATCGCGTGTGTGGCCCAGGACATAAGGGATATGACGACTAGACGTCATCTTCACCTTCCTCATCGTTAAAACGATGCAGTTTCTGAAGAAATATATAACATCAGATAAAGGTTGCGCTCGTTGCGGGACTTAACCCAACATCTCACGACACGAGCTGACGACAGCCATGCATCACCTGTGAAAAAGCTCCTTGCGGCACTTTCAACTTTCGCTGAAATTCTTTAACATGTCAAACCCTGGTAAGGTTTTACGTTTATCACCGTATTAAACCCCGCGATCCACTGCTTGTGCGGGTCCCCGTCAATTCCTTTGAGTTTTAGCCTTGCGGCCGTACTCCCCAGGCGGGATGCTTAATGCGTTAGCTGCGACACTCATACTCACAGATAAATCCACAAATACAAATATCTAGCATCCATCGTTTACGGCGTGGACTACACGGGTATCTAATCCGTTTTGCTCCCCACGCTTTCGAGCCTTAGCGTCAGAAAAGACCCAGAAGATTGCCTTCGCCTTTGGTGTTCCTTCTGATATCAACGCATTTCACTACTCCACCAGAAGTTCCATCTTCCCCTGTCTTCCTCTATCCAAACCGTTTCTTTAACCTTACAAAAGTTGAGCTTCTGCCTTTAATTAAAGACTAATTCAGACGCCTACGCATCTCTTTACGCCCAGTAATTCCGGATAACGCTTGCAGCCTACGTATTACCGCTGCTGCTGGCACGTAGTTAGCAGCTGCTTATTCAGTAAGTACTATCATTATTCTCCTTACTAAAAGAAGTTTACAATCCTAAGACCTTCGTCCTTCACGCGGTGTCGCTGCATCAGGGTTTCCCCCATTGTGCAAGATTCCTAGTTGCTGCCTCCCGTAGGAGTTTGGGCCGTGTCGCAGTCCCAATGTGGCTGATCATCCTCTCAGACCAGCTATCCGTCATAGCCTTGGTAAGCCATTACCTCACCAACAAGCTGATAGAATATAGACCTTTCTCTAACTGCCTTTTGGGCTTTAATTAAAAACATTTCAGTTCTTAACCATATTGAGTATTACCTTACTTTTCAATAAGCTATCCTCATGTTAAAGGTAAGTTATCTATACATTACTCACCCGTTCGCCACTAAGTTTATTTTATATTGCTATAAAATAAACTCCGTTCGACTTGCATGCTTTAGGCACACCGCTAGCGTTCATCCTGAGCCAGGATCAAACTCTTCAAAAAAATGTTATTTGTAGGATCAACATTTAAAAATCCAGAATTTTAGAGACCTACTACTTTTAAATTGTAAAAAAGAGCACTATAAACTTATTTCTTATACCATGATAAAACGAAAAAGTCAAACAAAAAACTAACCTCTTTTAGACTTTTTCTTATTCTTTTTCTTTTTAGGAAGATACTTATTTTTAGTTATTTCTTTATAGTAACTTATTGTATCCTTTTTTAATCTAAAAATAAAGTAGAATATAAAATACAACAATATAACTAACAATATCAATATAAATAACTCCAATAACAACCTCATAGATAAGAAAGGAATACTATATTCTCTTGAAAATAGTAAGATTATAAGTAATATACATAAATAAAAGGATGCCCAAGATAATCTTCTAAAGATATTATACAACGGAGTTTCCTTCTTTTTTTTAAATATATATAAATATAGAAATATTAACCATATTAAAAATAGATCAAACATTAATACTAAAAAATAATTAATATATGTAAAATGACTACCTGTAGTAGCAGTTATGTATGATAAATTGATTAATTGTTTAATATTTATACCTAATATTTTCATATACTAATAACTCCTCCTCCTATTACTGTATCATTATTATATAAAACACCAAATTGACCTGGAGCTATACCTATATCTCCATCTTTTAAAGCAATATTCATATTATTTTTAATAATTTTATAATTATCTATATCTAATATTTTTCCTCTATACCTAACCTGAATTTTAGTATTTTTCCCAATCTGATCATCCTTTAATATATTAATATCAGATAATACAATATTGTATGTTTTACAATCTTCAATATCTCCAACAATTAAAGTATTATCTCTAAAATTTTTCTTTATTACGTACAAAGGTTTATTTAAAGATGTTTCGATTCCTTTTCTTTGACCTATTGTATAGTAAGATAAACCAATATGTTTTCCTATTATATTTCCTTCTAAATCAATTATATCACCATTACTACAATCTGTTTTTACATTTCTCTGTATAAAACCTTTATAATCATTACCTGGTATAAAACAAATCTCTTGAGAATCCTTTTTAGCAGAAACTCTTAATTTTGCATCTAGAGCAATTTTTCTAACCTCATCTTTACTTTCTATTTCTCCAATAGGAAAAAGTGTTTTAGAAAGAACATCTTTTTTAATACCATGTAAAAAATAGGATTGATCCTTACTCAAATCTCTAGATCTAGATAAATAATAATCATTATTAATTTTAGATATTCTTGCATAATGTCCAGTAGCAACGTAATCTGCATTAAAATCTTTCATTTTGTCATATAATAAACCAAATTTTATATTTCTATTGCACATTACACATGGGTTAGGAGTAAGACCTAATTTAAAAGATTCTACAAAATAATTTACAATGTTATCTTTAAAATCATCTTTAAAATTTAAAACATAAAAAGGTATCTCCAATTGATCACAAAGATTTCTAGCATCTTCAACACCCTCAATAGAGCAACATTTATTATCTTTGGCAGTCAAATGACCTGAATCACTACCTTCCTTTTCTGTCCAAAATTTCATATGAACTCCTATGAGATCATATCCTTGTTTTTTCAGAATATATGCAGCAACTGAGCTATCTACTCCTCCAGACATTGCTACTAAAACTCTTTTTTTTGTAGTATTTTTATTATTGGAAATCATTGAGAGATATTATATCATATTTTTTTTACTTATCTTATATATATTAGCTATTTCATCTGTTGAAGTAGAATCATAAATAGATTTATCATCTCTAAAAGAGATAAATCTTGGAAATCTTAAAGCATAACCTTTATTATCTTTAGATTCTAATTTTCCAGCTGTATGCATTGGACTTTTAGTTATCTCATCAGATCTTATTACTATAACAAATTTAGGTTCTACCCATAAATCTGGAATTATATCTTTATTATAAGTATAAAATTTATCTGGATCAGATATCTCAATTTTATCTAAAATACTCTTTAGAGATAATAATTCACTTTCTGAAAAACCACTACCTAGTTTACAAATAGTTTCAAACTTATTTCGATCTTTATTATATACTCCAACTAAGACCCCACCTATACCTAATTTAGCCCTAGAACCTGAACCTTTGTAGTATCCCATTATAACAGCATCTATTGTATCTACAATACCTTTAATTGAATCTTTTTTCAATTTTAACCAATCAAAATTTCTGACTCCAGGAGTATACAAACTTTTTGGATTTTTAATTACTACTCCTTCTAGACCTAAATTAATATTATTTTCAAAATAACTATATATTTTTTCAGAATTATTAAAAGTCTCAGTTTCAGCTAATGATATATTCTCATATTTTTTACTATCAAATAAATTATTTAAAAGAATTAATCTATTTTTTAAAGGTTCATTTAAAAATGATTTTGTATTCAAATATAGTAGATCAAAAATAAAAGCTTTTATTACTTGTTTATCATTACTATCTTTATTTTTATTTTTCCTTTTCATTTTTACAGTATCTTGAAATGCAAGAAATTTTTTTGTAGTTTCATCTACTCCTATAATTTCACTATCAAAAATAGCATTCTTCAGTTTCATATTTTTTATACTATTTACTAAATCTGGGAACATTTCTGTAATATCATTAAGATTTCTAGAAAATAGTTTTACTTGAAAATTATTTAATATATGTATTTGACAACGTAGACCATCAAATTTAGGCTGAACAAAAACTTCTCCAAATCTTTTAATTCCATCATCTATATTATTTGATCTCTCTACCAATTTAGCAAATATAGGTATACCCAATGTTACTGAAAGTTTATCTAGATTATTAATATCATTAACTACAGTTTTAGCAACAATACCTAAATCTGAGCATTTAGAATAAGCCTCCTCAATCTTTGATCTAAGTGATTTATCACCTTTTAAAAATTTGGATAATGCATCTAATATAGTTCTATCACTAAAACCTAGCCTTAAATTAGACAAAAGTATTCTTGAAAAGAATTTCCCCTCTAAAGGTGAGGCATTTTTCAAAAAATTAAATATTATATTTTTTTTTACTTTATTAGAATCCTTTCCAGCTATATTCGAAATTTCTATTAGAGTATTAAAGACAAATTCAAATGAATAATCAGACTTAATATCATCTTGATAATTATAGAAAGTAATCCCTATATCTCCAGTATTTAAAAATTCTGTTTTTGCATCTTTTTTAAAAATATCATCAAAAATATTAATTAGATTTTTTTCTCCTATATTAAATTCTGATTTTTTGTAAGATGGAACAACCCTCCCTAATATAAGATATATTAAGTTTTGAATATCCTCTTTAGGAGTGACACTAAAAAGCTCTACTAAAGTATTTGTTATATCAGTTCTCGATGAAATTCTCTCTAACTTCTCAAAATAACTACATAAATTAAAAAAAGATAACTCTTTATTCATATTTTTTAAGTTCTTTTAAATTAGGGCCATATTTGGAATCCACTATTAAAGGCACACTAATTTCATTAAAATTAGTCATTATATTAGAAATTTTTTCTATAAAATCTTTAATAACAATACTTTCAGGTACTTCAAAAACTAATTCATCATGAATTTGAAGTATAATATTAGCATTTAAAAAGTTTATAGTTTCATCATTATAAATGGTATTCATAGAAATCTTTATTATATCAGCACTAGTTCCCTGTATTGGCATATTAATAGCTTCTCTGAAAATTTGATTTTTCATAACATAACTGTTTGAAGATATTTCAAAATACCTCTTTCTTCCAAAAAGTGTTTCTACAAAGCCATTTTTCTCAACAAAATCATCTATATACTGATAATACTCTTTTATAGAAGGAAATGTATTAAAATATTGATCAATAAAGTTTGTTGCTTCAGATCGAGAAATTGATAATTGTTGAGATAAACCATATGAAGATAATCCATAAATAATTCCAAAATTGATAGTTTTAGCTCTACTACGCTCTTCTCTAGTAACTTCACTATCTTTTTTATTAAATATTTTTGATGCAGTATATGTATGTATATCTATGTTATTTATAAAAGCATCTTTCATAGTCTTATCATTAGAATAATGAGCCATTATTCTTAATTCAATCTGAGAATAATCAAAAGATATAAACATTTTCCCCTTATCTGCAATAAAAGCTCTCCTAATATCCTTTCCAAGATCGGTTTTATTCGGGATATTCTGTAAATTCGGATTCTTTGAAGAAAGTCTTCCTGTAGATACTCCTGTAATGTTGTATGTTGTATGTAATCTAGAAAATTCATCTACTAATTTAACCAAACTTAAAGTATAGGTTGTTTCAATTTTTTTTAATTCTTTATATTTTCTTATAAGATTAATTACTGGGTGCTCCAAAGATAAATTACTTAAAGTTAATTCATCTGTAGGAAAAATTCCACTCTTTAATTTTTTAAAAATAGGAAGCTTAAGATCATGATATAAGAAATTACTCAATTGTACAGATGAAGATATATTAAATTTACCACCAGATATAGAGTATATTTTTTCTTCTATATTAGCTATTTCATGTTTCAAATGATCATTAAAATCAATCATATATGTAGTATCTAGTTTTATTCCATTTTTCTCTATTACAAATAATACCTTTATTAAAGGCAAATCTATATTATAATAAATATTTTTCAAATTAATATCTGTATCCAATTGTTGAGTAAATTTAATATACAATTTTTCTATATAGATACAATTTAAAATTGACAGCTCTTTTATAGATTTTTTAGGAATATCGAAGAGAGAGAATTTCCCTTTTAGTGTTAATTCTTCATAATTACCTATTTCTACATTGAAAATTTCAAAAACGATACTTTTTAATGCCAAATTTTTATTTTTTAATATAAAGTATGCTAAATTTATATCAAAATAAGAATCTTCTAGTTTTATACCAATATTATAAAGAAGTATTAAATATTCTTTTACATTGAAGCAGATCTTTTCTATATCTTTATTAGAAAAGATCTGCTTCAATTCATCAATGATTTCTTTATTACTAAAATCATTAAAATAAAATATTAATTTATTGTCTACTTTAAAATATATATCAAATATTTTATTAGTTATATGGTCAAAATTTATATGAAAAAATAATTTACTATTTGTAGTAGTCTTTGATCTAAATTTATCTAAATTTTTATTATCTAATGTAGATATTTCATAATCAGAATATATATTATCTTGAATTTTATTATTCTCTAATTTATTGATACCATTAAAATCAGGAAAATATTTAGAAATAAGACTATAAAAATCAAAATCTTTGAGTTTAGAAATTATATTAGAGTAATTAAACTTTATACCCAAATCAGAAATAGATTCATTTATATGAATATCATAATTAAGCTTAGCTGCTTCTAAAGAATCATATGCTAGCTCTTTATTATTTAAAAGTTTATTTCTAAGATTATCTTTTTTTATTTTATCTACATTCTTATATATATCCTCTAAATCTCCAAATTCCAATATCAAATCTTTTGCTGTTTTATCACCTATTCCAGGAACACCTGGAATATTGTCTGAAGGGTCCCCCTTAAGACTTTTATATGATAATAAATATTTACTCTTGAATCCTAAAAATTCTTCTACATTATTAATTGTTATTTCTCTAGGATCTGAGAATGATTTTCCAGGTATTATTACATTTACTCCTTTATTTACTAATTGGATTAAATCTTTGTCTCCTGTTATTATGTATATTTCTAAATCTAATTCTTTTTTAAAAATTTTTACTATAGATGCAACAATATCATCTGCTTCATAATCAATTGATTCTATAACACTTATATCAAAAGAATTTAATATATCTTTTACATAATCAAATTGAGGAATAAGATCATCAGGAACTTTTTCTCTATTAGATTTATACCAAGAGAATTTATTTTTTTTTATTATAGTACTAGTCTGAGAATCAAACGTACATACTATATAATCTGGATTATACTTATTAAATATCTTGAGAAAAATAGAAAAAAATCCATATGTAGCATTCACATTTCTTCCTTTAGAAGTAAGCGTGGGGACTGCATGATATGCTCTATATATTAGAGCATACGAGTCAACTATTAATAATTTTTTTTTATCAGGCTTCTGATCCATTAAGCATTGAATCAACTATTTTATTAAATTCGTCTCCTTCAATAACTTCATCCTGAATTAGTTTAGATGCAATTGCATCTAGTATTTTTTTATTATCTTTCAATATTTTTAATGCTTTATTATAAGCATCATTTAAAATAGTTGATACTTCTTGATCTATTATTGCTGATGTTTTTTCACTATAATTCTTTTCACCATTTCCATAGTAACTAGAATCTTCTTCTACACCAAATTCTATTGGGCCAATAGTATCACTCATTCCAAATTCAGTAACCATCTTTCTTGCCATTTGACTTGCTTTTTTAATATCATCTGATGCTCCATTAGTTATATCATCAAAGACTATTTTCTCAGCTGCTCTTCCTCCAAACATATGGGTTATCATAGTTTTAAATTTAGTTTTAGTATATAGATTATTATCCTGAGTTGGAAGATACATTGTTGCACCACCTGATAAACCTCTAGGAACAATTGATATTCTATGAACAGGATCTGATTCTGGTAAAAACTTAGATACTAATGCATGACCTGCCTCATGATAAGAAACAATCCTTTTTTCTTGATCTGTCCTAACAGAATCTCTAGCTGGACCCATAACAACCTTAGTAGCAGCCTCTTCAATCTCATCTTCAGTAATTACGGTTTTATTTCTTTTAGCAGTTAGAATAGCTGCTTCATTAAGAACATTTTCTAAATCTGCACCTGAAAAACCAATAGTTCTTCTTGCAATTTTATCAAAATCTAAACTACTATCTATAGGTTTATTTTTAGAATGTAATTTCAATATATTCTTTCTCTCTTCAATATCAGGTAAACCTAAAACAATTGTTCTATCAAATCTACCCGGTCTAAGTAATGCTGAATCTAAAACATCTGGTCTATTAGTAGCTGCAATAACAATAACATTAATTGTAGTATCAAATCCATCCATTTCTACTAATATCTGATTTAGAGTCTGCTCCGTATGAGAACTATTTATAGAGTATCCTCTTTTCCTTGCAACTGCATCAATCTCATCTATAAATATTATTGAAGGAGATGCCTTTCTAGCTTTAGAAAATAAATCTCGTACTCTAGAAGCTCCTGCCCCAACTAACATTTCTTCAAATTCTGAACCAGATGTTGAGAAAAATGGAACACCACTCTCTCCTGCTATAGCTTTAGCAAGTAATGTTTTTCCTGTTCCAGGAGGACCTACTAATAATACTCCTTTAGGAATTCTAGCACCTAAACTTGAATATTTTTTAGGATTTTTTAAAAAATCAACAATTTCAACAACTTCCTCTTTAGCACCAGAAAGACCCGCTATGCCATCAAATCTAATTGATTGTTTTGATCCAATGAAAAGTTTGGCCTTACTTTCACCCATTGAGAAGATTCCTCCTCCTCCTCCTCCCATTGTTCTGAATTGTCTTATTGTATACCAAGTACTAGCTACTATAACTAATATAAATAATATAGTTATTATGTCACTTGTACTTAATGTAGGGTTTTGAGAAATTGTAATATTATTATACTTACTTAAATCTACACCATTACTTGTAAATATACTTGTTGGACTTGTAGGACTACCTAGATTAGAAGTAACCTTGGTATTATTAGATAATGTTGCATCTGCATAAGTTTGATATATTGTAAGACTCTTAATTTTATTATCCTTAAGATCTTTAATCATTGTACTTATTGGAATAGTTTTTCCATTATTTATACTTGGTAAAAACAAGTATATAGAAAAGAAAATTATTACAAATATTATAAATATCCAAAGGAAATTATTATTTTTTTTAGAAACTTTCTTAGAATTATTATTTTTATTCATATCTTAAATTATATCATAAATATAAAATAGCGACGACAGGAATCGAACCTGTGACCTAAGGCTTATGAGTCCTTTGCTCTACCGACTGAGCTACGTCGCCTAAAAACGGATAATCTTGGTTGCGGGGGTTGGATTCGAACCAACGACCTTCAGGTTATGAGCCTGATGAGCTACCACTGCTCCACCCCACGATAAAAATAATAACTGGACTCTATCTGATAATACAACAAAGAGCCTTCATAGTCAATTTATATGCATCATACCTTTAGTCCTTAAATTAGTATAGTATCTAAATACATAGATAGAAATAATATTGAAGATAAGATATATTTAAAAGAGTATTCTTATCCAATTAATTAAGGATGGTTTAGCATAATCAGAAGATTTTTTCTTTGATATATTAACATATGTAGTTATTGATCTCTTAGGTAATATTATTCCTGCAGAGTTTGAGCTACTAGAACTAATAGATTTCTTATAATCTGTAATATAGTATTTATATTGTTTAGTTAAATCATAATTATTCTGCTTCTGTTTATTAACTAATGATATAATATTGTTTACCTTACTCTTAACACTCAAATAATGAATATATGTCCTAACTAAATTAAAAGATAATAAGGATATAAAAAATAATAATATTACTATAAAAAAGTATTGACTATATTTTTTTTTATTATACCTAGAATCTCTCATGATTTATTATATTCACTAAATTTGACAAAAAGCAATCATTAATAGTATAATCATATATAAATTAATTATAAGTCTCAATTTAATGGATAATTATATTAAAAAATTCACCGAAGGATTAAGTAAAGATGGGAAATCTATACATACTATAATAGCTTATAAAAAAGACCTCGAACAAATGTCTGATTATTTAAAAAGTTATGGAGTTGTTGATCCTAAAGCTGTTGAAGAACCTATTTTAAAAGATTACTTTGAAGGGTTAAAAAAAGAGAATCTTTCAGCAAAGACTGTTTCTAGAAAATTAAATAGTGCTAGAACTTTCTTCAAATACCTTCAAGAATTAAATGTAATGGAGAAAAATCCTGCTATATTAATTACCCATCCTAAAATAAATCCAGTAGTACCAAGAGTTTTAACAGAATTAGAATATAGAGCATTAAGGGATACAGCTCGTCCTGACCAAAGAACTTATCTTATTATAGAAATACTTCTTCAAACAGGTGTACGAATAGGGGAATTATGCAGAATAAAAATGAATGATTTACATATAGGAAAGGGTGATGCATATTTAACTATTGTTGAATATGGATCAACTTCTCGAAGAGAAATACCTTTAAATGAACAAGCTGTTGATATATTCAAAGAATATTTATCAATAAGACCAAAAAATCCTAAATGTGAGAATGTATTTATAACAAAAAATGGGAATCCATTACTTGTTAGGAATATAAGAACATCTATAGATAATACTTTTAGAAAAGCAGGAATTAATAATGCTAAAGTTAATGATCTTAGGAACACATTTATTGCACATCATTTAGCTAGAGGAACAAATATCTTTATACTATCAAAAATAATTGGACATAAAAGAATAGCTACAACTGAAAAATATTTAGGTAAAATTAGTCAATCTACTGATAAATTACCTACTCTACCAGTACTCTAAGAATCAAAAAAAAAATAAGACATTAAATTAATGTCTTTATTTTATTAGAATTAATAATATGGGCACAGATGGATTCGAACCATCGACCCCCGCTTTATAAGAACGGTGCTCTAACCAGCTGAGCTATGTGCCCATTAAATCACACAATGAAAAGTATTATAACAAAAAAGATATTAACTTACTATCCTAATATATTATTTTTGTTTTAAAAGATCTTCCATAGCTGATGGATTAATAGTATTCTCTAATACCCCTCTTGATCTGATTTCAGCTTCTACATCATTTATATCTCTTCCATATTTTAACCTAGATAATTTTTTTATTGCATTAGAAATCTGTATATCTGGATTTAAAGGACTCATAATTGTTTGCATAGAGAATGGTGGTTGTACTTCACCATTAGCTAACATTTTTACATATGCAAACCTATTTTCTAAGTTTATTAGATCTTGCTCATTAAATAAAGGTTCAAATTCTTTTGATAGAAATTCCGCATCAGATACACCAACTTTAAAACTAATAAGAGATCCTACATTTCCAAATATAGCATTTTTTACTTCATCAATCATCTGAGCAATATATTGGTTAGCTACTATTAAATTTAATCGATATTTTCTAGATTCTGATAATATTTGAGCAAAATCTTCTGTTGCAAAATTTTGGAACTCATCTACATATAAATAAAAATCTTTTCTTTGATCTTCAGGCATATCAGATCTAGACATTGCTGCAGAAAGAATTTTAGGAACTAAAAGTAATCCTAAAAATTGAGAATTTTCTTCCCCAATTCTACCCTTATCAAGATTAACTATTAATATCTTTTGATTATCCATAATCTCTCTCATATTAAATGAAGATTTAGATTGTCCTAAAATATTTCTCATCATTTTATTAACAACAAATCTATCAAATTTAGAAGCAAAATAACCTAAAGTTTCAGATTTATGATAATCACTTGTTTGAGCTATCTCTTCAGTCCAATATTTTCTTACTAAATCATCCTGAACATAAGGAAGTATTTCATCTATAAACTTTTGATCTAGCAAAACTAATCTAAATACTTCAATTAATGTATTTCCAGGTTTAGACATTGCAGTAAGCATACAATTTCTTACTGCTCTTTCTAATCTTGGACCTGTAATTCCTTGCCTATTAGGATCAAATAATTTCTCTAACATATGATAAAAAGAGTTAACTATCATATGTTTATCTTCCTCTGAATAGAACTCCATAATATTTAAACCCATTGGTCTTTCATAATCTCCCGCATTAAAATATATAACATCATCAGCCCTTTCAGGAGGAATTCTTGCTAAAATATTTTCAGCTGATTGACCATGAGGATCTAAAAATGCAACTCCTTTACCTTCCCGAATATCCTGAAGTATTAATGACTCTAGAAATGTGGATTTACCTGTTCCAGTCCTACCTACTACATACATATGTCTTCTTCTATCATCATCTTGAATATATACAGGCCTTACAGTACTTCTATATATCCCATTACCTAAAAATAATCCTGATAATGGAATATCTGATGAGACTGGTGCTCTTTTTGAATTTAACCAATTTATATGAGGTGTTTGTACATTTTTATTTGGAAAATGAAATATAGTAGCAAGCTCAGATGTATTTAATATTGTTGCTTTTGAAGTATATTCACTAAATAATGCAGGAAAAGAGAACATAAATCCTAAAGCAAAATCTTTTTCATTAAAATACTTTAGTTTTGATTTTTTAAATTTATTCCCAGATACTTCACTAAATTGGGAAAAACTTGAAACCATATCATTTAATATCGATTTAGACCTCTCCTTTGAATCACTTACACTTATAAGTCTTATTGTACTAACAAATCCTGGATTCTTTGTTTTTTCATCAATTTTTTGATTTGCATATTGAGTTGAAGAACTTTCTGCTTTGGGAGCTTCATCCTTCTTTGAGGATTTAGGTTTTGTATGAGAATTTCCTGATTTTACCCATTTACCATTAGAGGGATATATAATTAATTGAAAAGTTGCATACTCACCTTCAGTAAGTTTACTTATAGCACTAGTTATACTTGATATAGTATCTACTTTCAACTCTTCTCCGTATGTTTTTATTGGATAAAATGATTTTTTAGAAAAAATTAAATTAGCATAATTAACAAATGAATTACCTTTAAAGATATCCGGTCTTTGAACAATTTTCACTTCTGCAGTAGGATAACTTGCGTGTATTTGTTTTTCAACAAAATCAGATAAATCCTTTGATGAAATAACATAGAAATTTATAAGTTCTGCTGTAGCAACTATTTCAAATGAGAGATAGTCAATTTTTCCTAATAATCTATCCCAGAAAGATCCTGACTTCATTCCAGATAGAGATCTAAACATTTGATCTGCAGCTTGTATCTCTACTTCATTATCCATAGGTACATCTATTTCAAAAGTGACTAAAGATTTATAATTTTTTATAAAATTAGATATCTTTATATCTCTTACTAGAAAAAAGATTGTAAATAATGATACTAATAATATTACTATTATTAGTAATATAACTATAAAAATTATAAGTAAAATATGTAATATATTAGAAAATAATACATTGAGATTATTAAAATTTAGATTTATACTAGTATGCATACCAGAAAATTATACAAGATAAAAAAAGAATATAGAATATCTCACTTAATTATTATCTACTACTAGTAGAAGAGGGTTCCTCAAATTTAGATTTTAAATTACCCCATGTAGAAGAGTTCTCAAAACCTTTAACTTTTTCATTATCTCTAGAACCTACCGTGTGTGTATTTTTAAAAGAATCTACCTCTGAGTCAATTCTCTCAATTTCTGTAGATTTAGGATTCTCTGTATTCGATTGTCGTTCTAATATTTCTTGACCCATAGTATTATGGTATCATATTTGATCAATTTTGTAAAGCCTACCTATTCATATAAATAATACCATTATTATTTACTTATTATGAAATTATATAGGTATAGTGGTATAATGTTTACTGAATTAATGATTATGGAAGATTTAAATTTTTCACAAGAACATAATACTGAGTTCTCTCAGAAAAATAAAATTGAAACAGAAAGAATAATAACTCCTGCAAATTTGATGACTATGGAGAGATTTATTCTAGCTGGGAATATAGCTAAAATGCTTATAAAAGAAGAGCATCCTGTTGCTCCATATGCTGTTGGAATGGCTATTACTGATATGGATGGTAAAGTTGCAAGATTCTTTGATAAACATTTTCCAAAACTTAGATTAGGAACAACTAGTATTGGATCAATTGCAGATCCAATTGTAGATACAGCAAGTATTTTAGTTATTTCTACAGCAGCATTATGTTCTCCAAGAGTAAGCTTAATGGGGAAAATTGCTATATCAGCTGTCCTTGGACAAGAAGGATTAAAATCAGCATGGGGATTAAAATCAGCTTATCATTATAAAGAATTAACAAAATCAGAAAATAATATTCATGGAGAAAAACTTGTACTCCCAGTATTAGCTAAAGGTAAAGAAGCTATGGCTTCAAAGTTAGTCTCTATAGTATGTGCAGTAGCAACTAATGATTTTGAAAATCCTAAAATAAGGAAAACATTAGGATTATTTGCTTTGGGTGCATCAGGTTTTGGAAGTTATACTGGAGAAATGACTAGAAGAATATATGTTAATCAATATAAAGATATTATTAAAAAATTTGAAGAAAAGTAAACTACTTTATTTATCTACACTTTATACTTTATATTCTGAGATCTTTCTATATCTCTTTGAGAATCTTTCATTTTTTCTTTTTCTCTCTTATCAAAATTTTTTAATCCCCTAACTACAGCTATTTGCAGCTTAATCTTTCCTCCTTTTAAAAAAATATTTAATGGAACACATGTAAATCCTGCTCTTTGAGTATATTTAAAAATTTCATCTATCTCATTTTTATTTAAAAGTAATTTTCTTATCCTAGTAGGATTATACTTAAAAAGTTTATCAATCTCTCCAATTGGAGCTATATAGAGATGATTTATATATACTTCTCCCCTATTAATAGATATAAAAGATTCATTTACACTTACCTTTCCAGATTTTACAGATTTCACTTCATAACCAAAAAGTACAATACCAGAATTATACTTCTGTATTATTTCATAGTTATAAGATATTGATCTGTTAGATACTATACTTTTCATGATGTGGATATTTTAATTACTTTACTTCCTGAAAGCAAATATATATATTGTCCATTTGATGATAATGCCATAGCATCCATATGAGAGAAAAGTGCTTTACCACTAGAACCCATATATACATACTGTTTCACAAATTTATAATCTACTGTATTCAATGCTCCTGCTTGAGGTTTTTGTAAAACTACTATCCTTTCATGCTCAGGATCAAGTACATATATATTATTTATATACTGATTATCATATATAAATGATAAATTCTCTAATGGATACTCCATTGCACTTGAATTTGACACACCAAAAGGAGTCTGTTGATTAGCATAAAATCTTATAATATCTCCATTATTATTTACAACAAAAATATTCCCATCAACTGCAAACGATCTAGCACCCTTTAGTGATGAAGATGACAAAATCTTTGTATAAGAAAAATTACTTGTATTTGCTTCATACATCACTCCATTATTGCTATCTAATAAATATATATTCCCTGCATAGGATTGAATATATGATATTTTAGATCCATTAATAGGTGAAATTATTGGAGAATTTGTACCATTATTACTAATACTCAATAAACCCTTATTTAAATCATAAAGATATAGACTATTATTAGCTACAGAATAAGTGATATATTCAGGAATAGATATACCATTTGATAAAGATTCAAATATATTTGCCGTAGATTCAGCTATATCTGATATAGAGTATATATATTGAGATCTTGGATCTGTAAGATAAATCTTCCCTGATAAATTCTGTATTGAACTTATATATGCGGTAGGATAAGATATACCAATATCTGAAAGTATCTGATAAGAACTGATTGGAGTTATATCATTTATTGAATAATAAACTGAATTTAGATCTTTTTTTTCTGTATTTATTAAAACTGAATCTATATTAAATGATGATGCTCTACTTATAAGTGTATATGTATTTGATATAATTGAGTCCTTTGAGGATATAGCAAGATTCGTTTTAAGAGCATTTAAATTATCCTTGATTTTAGAATTTATAGATATGAAAGCTTGAGTATTATTAATTTTAGAAGTAACACTATTATTTTTTACCCCTTTAAAAAAAAAAATGATAAATCAATATGACTAATACTATAAATATAATTATCCCAAATACAGTATTCTTCTCTTTTTTTAAAGTTAATATATCTCTATTAATCTTAAGTTTATACTGTTTTTGAGTTTTATCCTTAAGATACATTATTGAATTAAAAATAAGCTGGAATATACATACTATAACATTTATAATAGATTTTAATATACCTGACCAATTAACTTTCTTCATATTTTCATTTACATTCTTATAAATATTTAATGATACATCTTTTGTAGTACTAATTATATATGAATATGCTTTTTTTGTATTCCCCTTAAGATCAAAATCATTAAGAGAATTTTTATTACTTATTTCCTCTTTTTTGTTAATTGAACCTACATCCCTATCTTCTTGAATATCTGAATATTCATCTTCCTCTGTATTATTAATATCATAAGTTTTTTCTACATCTACATTAAATTTTTCTTCATTATCTAAATCATTTTGATTCAGATTTATATCTTGATCTTCATTATTATTTTCTTCCATAACAGCCTCTTCCAGTATATTATCATGAACCTCTTCTCCAGTAGTTTTTATTTTTAATGTTAAAAATGATACATTTTTTGATTCAAGATCCATCTTATTAATTTCATCTTGCGTCTTTAGACAAATATCTTCTATTTCTTTATCTGAAAAATGTATATTAATATTAGATGTAGATAATACAAAAACATCCCCTTCTTTTGCATAACCACTTGCAGTAGAGACAACACTATTACCTACTGCCAAAAGATGCTCAGATAGATTCATTAATTTAGACTCTCTAAATAAACAAATATTCGAATTTCCAATACGTGCCATATATGCTATATCACCCCACAAAACAAAACAACCTACATTAAAATCTATACTACTAGAAAGATTCAATTCTATGATTTTCTTAGAAAGTTTTTCATATGCGTTTGTAATTGATTTATCTAATATATTAACTATACTTGATACTTCATCTGAAAAATATTCATTCTCTAAATCATCTAAAAATTCATTAATTATATCCTTAATATCAACTTTATCTTTACTAGTAAAGTCAATCGCAGAGAATAATTTTCCTCTTGTCTCTAAAAGAGATTCCTCTTGAGGAACATGCATATATACATGTAAAAAATTATTATCCTTATTTTTAGGTATGTAATTAACAATATCTACATCAAGCTTCATTGTAAATAGAATAATAACATATTTATAATATCAATTCACTAATAGAAAATTTAATTTGTCTGATTGATATTTATTTGACTACTCCCTGAACCATTATATATATCAGTTCCATTAGCATATATAGAGAATCCTCCAGATGGAGTTACAGAATAACTAGATGTTCCAGATCCAACAATACCAACTCTAATATTAATATCTGAAGTATTATAATTAACCAAGTTTGTATTTTGATAATAATGAGCAAGTATTTGTTGATAGCTTTGTCCAGAATCTGCTCTTCCTTCTGATCCACATTGACTCATACCTAATCTTGACCCATTAGCTAAACTGTTTAACTGAAACCCAGAAGATGAATTCCCTGATATAGTAAATAGAGCAAAATAATTCTGAATTAATGTTCCCTGAGAGTTAAAATTATAATTATTATAATTAGGAGTTGTTATATAATAACCATAAGGAGTAACAGTATTATATACAAATGCAAAATCCTGTGCATTAAGTTGTGTTGAATTAAAAGTAACAATATTATTTCCAGATGGAACAGGATTACTAAGTCCTGCAGATACATCAGTTGTGAGAGAACTTATATTTGAAGAATTTGCTATATCATATTGAGATGGTGCTTGCCACCAACTTTGATTCAAATTATTTAATTTAGTAGATAGTGAATCTGAACTATTCTGAAAATAATTTGTATCATTAATTATAATTGCCATCTGAGAAGATGTTAATGTAGGTTGATTTATCCAAGCATAATTAAAATCTTCAGTACCAAAACAAGATGGTGTTGCATTATAGTTATGATTCACTCCATCTGGAGCAGACTGTAAGTATGAATAATTTCCTCCATATACTTGAGAATCTGACAATTCATAACCTCCATTTGAAGCTGAATATAGTGCATCTATTATATTTCCGTTTGATTCCAAAATTTGTCCAGATGTATTTACAACAGCATTTACCCAATTACATCCACTACTACAATCAGCATACTTAGAATAGCCTACATAGTTTTGATCTACAGTACTATTTAGCACATCATAATTATCTGCAGAAAATTGTCCTAAATGATCGAGTGCATAAGTTCTAGCTGCGACTGCTTGTGCAGCTAATGCATTATATTGCCAAGATGAAGGTTCTTCTCCTATACCAAGAATATAATCTTCTAATGGTAATATGTTAATAAAAGGAACATTTGTATCATTTCTAATCTCTATACTCCCTAAATATTGAGTAGGTGAGCCAGGTTGGGATCCACTAACTGTCATTGTAGAATTTAGATTTAAAGATGAAGGATTTATATCTATAGGACCTTTTATATTAGAAAAACTAGGCCCTCCATTTACAGAGATATTAAATATTCCACAATTACTACTATTACAAGCTGTATTTACAATATACCCTCCATTTGATGTATTAATTGTATTATTAATATTATTAGCATTATTAGACACATCAGTAGAATTCACATTTTGTATAACTTGAGACCCTGATCCACTTGTTGTCTGAGATCTTACCTCTGCAGCTTTTTGATTTTGAAGATTAATAATACTTTGTTTTATATTATTACTTAATCCTACTATATTATTAATACTATTATTCACACCAACTAGAGTTGAATATACTTGATTCCTTTCACTATTAAGCGTTGCAACCTCCTGAGAAACTTTTGCTTCTTGAGTTTTTTGGAAAATAATACCACTCTTAATACTTTGTATCTTTAGATTAATTACTGATATCTCATTTTTAAATTTACTAATCTCAACTTGTACAACTCCCCATTGAGATACAAAGGACGAGAAATTATTATTTGAAAAAAATAAATATATTGGATTAATTTGTGAATTTTCATAAAAAAGAAGTGATGCAGAATTTCTCTCCTTTATATATTGACTTAATTTAACCTTATCTTTTGCTAAAGTAGTATTAAGAGTAATAAGTAATCTTTGAATTGCAGCAAGATCATTACTTTCATTTATAAATATTTGATTAATATTATTATAATTATTAGAATCTGTAACTTTCTGACTATTATATGTAGATAACTGATTATTATATGTAGATAACTGACTATTTAAACTATTTATACTGTTCTCAATACTACTTATACTTTGAGGAGATGATTGAGCTTTTATTATACCAATTCTTATAATAATAATAGGTATAGATACAAGGATTATTTGTATAATGATAAATTTGAAATTCTTCATTTAATTAATTAATACTATCAAAAAAATTGTGACAGGTAAACAAAAAGATTTGATTAAACTTAGAAAAATATTTCAGAAGATCTATTGTTATAGATAATCTTTCTTTATCAAAATTTATAAAGGGATCATCAAACATCATAATATTTGACTTATCTTTAAGAACAACATTTAAAATTGATAACCTAGATAGTAAATATACTTGATCCATTAATCCTGTTGAAAGAAAATCTGAAGAATTAAGGATTTTATCATTTTTAGCTTCTATAACAGATAATTTATCATTATTCACTATATCAATCTTATTATATTTACCTTTTGTTATCTTTTTAATCCAATCATTACCCAATTTATTTAAATCTAAAGATATTTCTTCAATTGCATCAGATTTTGCCTTTTTTAAATTTTCTTCAACAATTTCTAAAATTTTTACCCTCCTTACATAGAAAGATCTTTCTTCTTTCTTTGTCTTAAGAGTTAATTCAATATCTTCTATATCTTCATTTGAAATTTTATTATCAGAAATTCTGGCCTCTAAAGCTATTATATCCTCATTTAATGTAAATAAATCCAAATCTAGCTCTTCATTCTCTATTCTTTTTTTATTTAACAGTATTGTATCAACAGAGATAAAATCTTTTAAATCTTCTGTAAATTCTGTATTGATATCTCTTTTTTGTACAGATAGATCAGAGATACTACTCTCTAGACTTGCAAGTGTATCTGAACCTAATATTCCCTTAATTGTTGACTCTACTTTTAATAATTCTTCCTTTAGAGAAAGCATTTCTGTTTTTTTTCTAAAAAAATCATCTATGCTTAATACATTAAATGAAGTTAATATGGAAGATATACTAGCTTTATAACTATTTATTTCATTCTCTATCTGAGTTATACTCTCAATTGCTGGATTTTTAAAATTTTCTAACCTATTATAATCCACAAATCGAAGATATACACCTATAAATACTATATCTATAAAAATAGATATTAATAAATAATAACCAAAGAAAACTGATATTACTGTTATTATAAAAAGTAGTATACTTATGAATACTACTATTGGAGAATTTTTTCTTACCGCTTTTAGATCCATCTTATCTACTTCTTCTTTTTTCTTTACAACTTCAGCTAAATCTTTTTCTCTTATCTCTATATTATTTCTCAAAGTATATAAATCATTCTGAACATTATTCATACGGTCAAATTCCTTAGGTAAAAATTTCTTTTTTATAGTATCTAAATCTATATAAAGTTTATTTAATCTCGTAATCTTAGAATCAATCTCTTTCATTTTAGAAGTGATATCTTTATTTAAAAAATTTAAATCCTTAGCTTTTTTTACTTTATCTAAAAAAACTTTATTCTCTTCAAAAATTTTCTCCATATCAGATTTCTCCTTCTTCATTTTTTCTAAATCTTTGAATTTATTTGAAAATGAGTTGAATTCCTCTTTTGCTAAATTTAATTTCTCAGTTAAATTTGATATTTCTAAATCTAAAGATTTTATTATACCCATGTTTTTTGATACATGATCTAAACCAAGATTCATATTTTGGATCTTTTTAGATACCTTAGATATAGCATCTAAAACATTAATTCCATTCATTGAAGTAGAAGATACTATATCTAAAATTGATTTTTCTAATGTTTTTGAATCTTTCTCAATTGATGCAATTTGATTTTGATACACACAGGATAATTTCTCGAAAACAACTCTATCAATTGAAATTAAGTCCAGCATTAATTTATCAAGATTATCTATATTTTCTCCATTAAGAGTTACAACTTTAGTATTAAAATCCTTATGAAAAACATAATCTATATTATCTTTCTCTAAAGTAAAATCTATTATTGGATATTCTTCTTTTCCCCAAGATTTATAACTATCTAAAAGAGTTTTTCTTATTTTTTTGGGATTATCAAAAAGTGAAGATATAATTACATAAAACAATGTTGTTTTCCCTGATTCATTAGGTCCAGAGATAATATTTATTCCATCTTTAAAAGTATATTCTTTATGGTCAATTTGTCTAAAGTTAAAAACTTCAAGTTTTTTTATCTTCATAAGAGATCCCCCCTGCCATTTAGAATTGCATAACCTAATTCTAAAGCTTCAATATAAATTTCTTTTTGTTTTGGATCCTTAGTAGTATCTATAAGTTTTTTAAGATTTGAAATATAAATTTTTTCAATTGGAGAGAGAGTTTCATAATCAATTGATGTATCTATATTGAATTCAGATTTATCATTAATTATAAGAAAATAAAAATTAGAAAACATCTGATCTTTTAATATATCAAAATTTACACCTATGATTTCTTTAGATTTTTTTCCAATAAGATCTACTTTTCTTATAAGATTACTATTAGCTCCAGATAGAATTTTTTCCACTAACTGTTCAGGAGAATGTATATTTGAGATAGGAATGCTCAACTCATCAAAATATCTATCTCCTACCCTAATGGGTTCATAAATACCTTTAGATAGATTTCCATACATTACAAAACCAGAACCTGACTGATCAATATCTATAAGCTCAGGAGATCCACTATAAAAACAAGGAACTTTTCTTGTGAAATCTAAATTTTGATGCCAGTGTCCTAAAGCTATATAAGACACTATTGAGGTCTCAATCTCTTCAAATGTAATAGGGCTATCCTTTGGATCTGATTTACCTGGAATCTGTACTGAACCGTGAGCTATAATTATCTTGTATAATGATACATCCTCTTTCATATTAAATCCTGTTATTGGAGATTTATCCATTTTGTTAGATAAAGGCGGATGAGCATAGAAGGTTACAGATAAATCTTCAAATGTTATACTTTTTACACTAGGATCATTGAAAATACATAAATTCCTATATGTACTAAATAATCCTCTATTACTATAGATACCATTTTCAGATAGGTAATCATGAGTTCCAGGCAAAAGTACTACTCTAATTTTTTGAGCAGAAAGCATTGATACAAAATCTAAAAATCGACCTACTGTATATAGATCAGGATTGGTATTATCAAAAAGATCCCCCGCAATAATAATAAATTTAACCTTTTTATCTATTGCAAGATCTCCAATTCTTTTTAAAATTTCAAATAAATGCTCTCTAGTTTCAATAGATTTATCTTTTAAATAGCCAAATTTTCTACCTAGGTGTATATCTGAAGTATGTATAAAAGTTATATCATCCATAGTATGTATTATAACAAAGAACTCTTGACAAATGAAAAAAGTCATTGTAAAATATTAGCAGAGTTAAGTTTAGAGTGATAACAAAGGAGGTGAATAATTATGGCAATAACAAGATGGACTCCCTATAATTGGGGAATGCCAAGGATTTTTGAAGATGATGACTTTGATCTAGATTCTTTCTTACAAACAGGAACAGGTGCAATTGATGTATATGAAGAAAATGATAATGTTATAGTTAAAATGAAAGCACCAGGTTTTGAAAAAGAAGATTTTTCTGTAACTGTAGTTGGAGATAATCTTACTATAAAAGCTGAAGCTAAAGAAGAAAAAGAAGATAAAGGAAAGAAATATTATAAAAAAGAGATTAGAACTCAAAGCATAGCTAGATCTGTAACACTACCATCAAGTGTAATAAGTGATAAGGCTAGTGCTGAATACAAGAATGGAGTATTATCTCTATCTCTTCCTAAATCAGAACAGGCAAAACCTAAAAGTATATCTATAAAATAATTAGATATAAATAATAAAAAAAGGAAGCATATGCTTCCTTTTTTACATCATATAAAATTTATCTTTATTTCAAATTACTATTTAAACAAACACTACTTTGATTTCCACAAGATGATGTATTAAATAAGTTTTGATTAAATATTCCTCCAAGCCCTAATAGAGATGATACTATCTCTACTACTAAATATGAACCCGCTACTATTGCGACTCCTATTATCGCATTAATAATCCTTTTCTGAGCTTCCTCTTTCTTATCTTCTGCTCCTCCTGCAGTTACCCACTGTACTCCTGCTATTACTAACATTATGAAGAATATTAACCCTACAATTATAAATATAAAGTTTATTATTGTTGTTATTATTCCATTAGGATTAGTTGATAAAGATGAATTTGATACTGCACTAGGAATATAACCTTGTGCAAATGTAGGGACTGTAAATAAAACTACTACTCCAACAGCTAATATAAATGCTGATATCTTATTTATTATTCTCATTAATTCTCACCTCCTTAAATTTTAACCACTTATTATACTATAAAATATATATAAAATCTAACCACATTGCAAATTATCAATTTAAACAACCTCTAATATTTTATAAAATAAATACATTTAAACAAGTAACAATAATAAAAAAAGGAAGCATATGCTTCCTTTTTTACATCATATAAAATTTATCTTTATTTCAAATTACTATTTAAACAAACACTACTTTTATTTTCACA
>JAJZIL010000019.1 GCA_021810605.1 bacterium
ATCTTAGTGGGCTACAGTCTACTGAGGGACTAGTTCTCCCTGAGAATATAGAAGGTTCTCTTAATCTTCGTGGGCTACAGTCTGCTGAGGGACTAGTTCTCCCTGAGAGTATTGGAGGGGATCTTTATCTTAGTAGACTACAGTCTGCTGAGGGACTAGTTTTTCCTAAGAGTATTGGATGTTCTCTTAATCTTCGTGGGCTACAGTCTACTGAGGGACTAGTTCTCCCTGAGAATATAGAAGGTTCTCTTAATCTTCGTGGGCTACAGTCTGCTGAGGGACTAGTTCTCCCTGAGAGTATTGGAGGAGATCTTTATCTTAGTGGACTACAATCTACAAAGGGACTAGTTTTTCCTGAGAATATCAGAGGAAAGATTGTTCTTCCAAAAGAAGATTAATTAATTAAATATACTATTCCATCCTGAATTATTAAATAAAGATAAATTATTATTTTGAGCAGATGCAGAAACCTTAGCTGTATAATATACTAAGGAATAATTATTTTTTGCCTTCACAGAAACCTCTAAACTCACACCTCCTAAATTATATTTTAGATAATAAATTGTATTATTATCAATAATGGATCCATATACTGTAAATGGGATATACCCCCATGAATTAAATCTAGAAATATAACTATTCAGTAATGAATTTATACTTGTCTGAGATGAAGTATCAATTATAGAGACTCCTTTTATCTCCTCTATAGGAGTATTATTTGTAAAATTTACTACATTATTAAAATTATTCTTAAAAAATTGAAATGATATTACCTCAATATTAGGTGTTGAAGTAGTGGTAAGAGAATTTAGAACATTGACCATCTGTGAATAATTAAAAGGGTATGCATATATATTATAATTTGTACTAAATAAACTAGAAATCTTAGATATTTTAAATTTATTTGGAATAAATACTTCCAAGTCAGTAATACTATTATTATCTTTATAATATACAAGTACATTATCTTTTCTAAAAAATATATTTGAACTATTGATAGTATATTGCCAATTATTATGAATATAGTACAACACTGTCTTATCTCGAATTGATATAAAACTACTATCTATATGTGATTCTAATATATCTCCACTACTAATAGTCACACTAGAAGTATTTTTTAAATTCAAATTATATGGATTAAAATATGTTATTAAATTTGAAAAATTATTTGATTCATTAGTATTAACTATACTGATATTTGATGGGAATTTAATCGAGTATAGAAATATTATAGATACTATAGAAAAATATACAATAATAATAAAAAATAAAATAAGAACTTTACTTCTGCTATTCATTAAACTCATTATACAATATTTAGAAAATTTCTAAACATTGTATAAATAGACTTAATATGGCATATAAGATTAATTTTTGATATACTTTCTGATATCTGGAGAGGTACCCAAGTGGCTGAAGGGGAGGGTTTGCTAAACCCTTAGGAGGAGAAATCCTCGCGAGAGTTCGAATCTCTCTCTCTCCGATGATAGTATTCAAATAATTCTATAAATATAGAGATTTTAAATAATATCTATTATAAAGATTCCATAATATTATAAATATATTTAATCTTATAACTTTTTCACTTTATTGCATAAAATATTAATATAAAATAAAATAAATGTATGAATAAATTAATAATAGGTAATGTTGCTCCAGAATTTAGTTTACCAAACTCTCAAGGAGAGAATATATCTTTATCCTCATTTAAGGGGAAAAATGTAGTATTGTATTTTTATCCAAAAGATGGGACTCCAGGTTGTACTATTGAAGCTCAAAAATTTAGTGAGAGTTACCAAAATTATCTTGATAATAATACAGAAATAGTAGGAATTAGTGTAGATGACGAAAATTCTCACAAAGAATTTTGTTCTAAGTATTCTCTACCATTTACTCTTCTCTCAGATAACCAAAAGAAAGTCGTAAAATTATATGGAGTTTGGGGAAAGACTTTATTTGGAGAAGGAACACAGAGAGTAACATTCTTAATAGATCAAAATGGTATTATTAAAAATATTTGGTGGAAAGTAAATGTAGTAAATCACTCTAAAGAAATACTCAATTTCTTAAAAGAAAATCAATAAATGAGTCCTATCTTATAAAAATTAGAAGAGATAGAAATCCAGCTACTAGACTATAATAAGCATATGGTTTAAGTGTACCTTTCTCAAAGTATTTCATTAAAAATTTTACTGCAAAATATGCAGTAATACCTGATATTATTGCTCCTAATAGTGCATAATAAAATGCATTTAAAGAATGTGTTGAAAGAAGTGAAGGTATTTCTAATGCACCTGCTGCAAAAATTACAGGAGTTGCCAACATAAAAGAAAAATATGCTGCATCTTCATGATTTAGTTTATATAACAATCCAGCTACCATACTTGCCCCAGATCTAGATATTCCAGGAAAAAGAGCTAGTATTTGAGATATACCTATAACTATAGCACCAAAAAAAGTAATATCATCTATTGTTTTATTTCTCTCTCCTTTTTTTATAAGTTTCTCACCAATATATAGAATAACTCCATTTATCATAAGAAATATTGAAGCTAATATTGGTGATTCAAAAATTTTCTTAATTGGAGTTTCAAATAATAGACCTATAATTCCAACAGGAATTGTTGCTATAACAAGCTTCCAAGCAAAACTTTCAGTCTTATCTCCTGAAAGTTTTCCTTTTATAGCAGATTTAAATAATGCAAAAACAATTTTTTGCCACTCTTTAAAGAAAAATATTATTAAAGCTATAGCAGTACCAATATGTAGAGCTACTATAAATGGAAGAAAAAAAGAAGACTGTTTTGTTATATGTATATTCAAAAATGATTGAATTATAATACTATGACCTAAACTACTAATTGGAAATAATTCAGATATACCTTGAACAACACTCAGTATTATATCATTTAATATATTCATATTTGTAAGTAATAAAAAAATCTGTTAACATTCAAATAATAACATATAACTTTATAAAATATAAAATGAATAAAAAAAATATAGTGATAATCCTTGCTGTGATATTTGTCATTATAACAATATATTATTTAATTCCAGGATTTAATCATATATTAGTATTCAATAATCACCCAGATACATATCAACCTAAACATGCACTCCTATTCTTTATTCTTGCTGTCATAGACGTTATATTTGGAAGAATTATTATAAACAAGGATAAGGAGATCTCTAAATAATTATCATATAACACTCAATATTCTTACAGTAGTATATTCTCCTTCAGATATACGAACTACTATAGATTCTCTATTTGGTATATGACCAATTATTGATAATCCTAAAGGGGATGTATATGGTATTACATCATACTGATCATATATTTCACCAGTTTTTTTAAACCCATATTTACTGAATATAATAGCTTTATATTTTATTTTATATGTTGTTTTTTCTATCCAGTCCGAAACTTCTTGTTCAACTTCAACCCTAGAGCCTAATTGCACTACTTGAGAACCTTTCACTTTATCATAGTCTCTATATTCCTCTGAAAAATCAGTGCCTAATATAAGTCTTTCTTCAGGATCTATATATGTATGCTCCCTATCAGCTTTTATAATATTAACTCTCTCCATCGCTAAAAAATCCTCTCTACTCAAAGACCCATCATTACCATCAAAATTATTACTCTCAAAATTAGCTATACTCATATACTACCAGTATATCAAAAATAGATTAAAGTAAGATTAAATCATCCATTTGGAAATATACTATTTTTCCAAATATTGTAATATCCTTAGTATTGATTGGTTTAAATTCATTATTAAATGAATATAATTTATCTTGATAGAAATTTCTAATATAAAAATTTTTATCCTTATCATAAAATATAACTAATTCAGAATCTTTAATTCTTACAAAAGAAAAATTTACTACTATTATAGATTCTCTAAAAATATTACTGTCTTTTAAATTCAATTTTTTTATTCTAATAGCTAGAATAGAATCATAATATCTAATACAGTTAAATGGAACCATAACTGAGGTTTGCGATGTAAATAAAGTTTTCAAAAGATTCTCAGGATAGATATCTTCAACTAAAGGAATACTAGTATATGGAGATTCTTTTTCACTATATCTCCATTTCTCTACTATATCTGTAAATATGTCCTTGTCTGTTGGATAGAAATATAGAATACTAGTATTTATAATCTTGACTATCCTAAATAGCATTTCTGCTGAAATACTATTAGTATCTAATAATTCTTTAAACTTATTTTTTTCCAAACCCAAATCCTTAGCAAGTCTTTCTTCAGTATAATTTGCTTTTACCAGTAATTCTCTTATTTTATCTGAAATATTTATATTCATATATTAGAATTTCTCTGTATATATTCTTTCTTTATTTATAAAAAATTTATTTTCTATATAACTTTTAATACTTCTAACTATTCTAGGATCCCCACATATATAAAAATCACTTTTATCAAAATCTTTAAGATTATCCAGAAGAAAATCAGTTATATAACCCTTATTATAAAAATTACTAAAATCATCAGATACTACTGGAATATATCTATCTCCAAGATAGGTAAAATCAAATATAAAATCTTTTTCATATTTTACTCCCCAAAATAATTGGAAATCTGTATTATTGCATTTATCAAAATATTTAATAATTGCATGTATAGGAGTAATACCTATTCCAGTTGCAATAAGTACTGTAGCGTTATTTGTATCTCTATAAAAAAAGTTACCAAAAGGACCTAAAAAATCTAATTTATCTCCAATCTTAATCTTTCTTAGAAAATTTGAACCTTCGCCATTATCTAATTTTATAGCTAATGTAAGAATCATTTCATTTTCATTAAATGAGCAAATCGAGTACGATCGTCTCAATCTCTCTGAAAAAAGCACAATAATGTATTGACCACTTTTATACTCAATATTCTCATCCAATTTTAAAGAAATGATTAGATATTTAGATCG
>JAJZIL010000012.1 GCA_021810605.1 bacterium
CTTTAATTTTAGGGATAATATAACCTAAGAATTGAAATATAACAGTAGCTGTAATAAAAGGACCTAAACCTATACCTACTATTGCAGCTGTAGAGAGAGTTCCTCCTGAAAATATATTTAAAACACTTAAAGCCTGATTTCCCTTAAATACAGATGCAAGTACAGTAACATTCACTCCAGGAGCAGGAATTGATGCAAAAATTCTAAATATAACAACTAAAAAGAAAGTAAATAATATTTTCTTCCTTAAATCGGGAGCAGAGAAGATTTGTCTTATAGCACTAAAAATTTTTTGCATTTTATATTAATTCAGATTTTGATTTCTCTATTTTTTCTAATGCTTTTTTAGAAAAAGCAAAATCTGAATTTTTAAACTTGAATGACTTATTCAGCTCTCCATTTGAGAGAATCTTAACTTTATCTTCTTTAACAAAACCTCTATCTTGTAATTTTTTAAGATCAATAATATCTTCATCATTAAAATATTTATCTATAACTCCTAAATTCAAGATATCTATTTTATCTGAAAATCTTTTAAACCCTTTAAGATAAGGAACCCTCTTTATTAGAGGATTTTGACCTCCTTCAAAATATTTAGATATATGTGATCCAGCTCTACTATTTTGTCCTTTCATTCCTCTAGTAGAAGTATGTCCACCTTTTCCAGAACCATACCCTCTTCCTATTATTTTTTTCTTTTTTGTGTTTACTTTTGTTTTTATTAACATATTATTTCCTTGGTTTTAAATTTTTTAAAGCTAAAAAGCAACAATATATATTTGATTTTTTATTTGATGACCCAACTCTTTTAGATAGAACATCTTTTACTCCTGCAAGTTCTAATATAGGTTTTATATTTTTCCCTGCAATTATTCCAGTACCAACTACAGCTGGTTTAAAAATAATTCTAGAAGCTTTAAAATCTTGAGTGATTTCATGAGTAATAGTATTATCGGTAATATTAATTTTGATCATAGAATCCTTTGCTCTTCTGATAGCCTTCTCAATTGAAGATTTAGGATCTGAACCAACACCCTTTCCAATACCCACTGTACCATTCCTATTTCCAACTACTACCATTGCAGAGAATCTAAATCTTTTAGCACCTTTAGTCACTTTTGTTACTCTAGAAGTTTCTAAAATATAATTCTCATAATCAGGAATCTTAACCTCATCTAATAACTCACTATCAACTATTTTTTCAACTGTACTATTTTCCATTATTAAAATATATTAAAATATTAAACCACTTTCTCTTGCACCCTCTGCAAAAGCTTTAACTCTCCCATGATATTTATTTCCACCTCTATCAAACACTATTTGAGTATACCCTTTATCCTTAGCTAGTTTACCAAATTCTAATCCTAAATTATATGATTTTTCTGTTTTAGTCTTTCCTTTAGTAATAATCTTAGAACTTAGACCTATAAGTGTTATAGACTTATTATCATCAATAAGCTGTACATATATATCTTTATTAGATCTAAAAACAGAAAGTCTTGGTCTTAAATCACTCCCCTTTATTTTTTTCCTAATAACTAAATGTCTTTTTGTTTTATTTGTTAATTTTTTCATAATTATTTAGCCACTTTTGCTGTTTTTCCAGCTTTTTTAATAACAACTTCATCTTTGTACCTTATACCCTTACCCTTATATGGTTCTGGTTTTCTAATACTTCTAATATTTGCAGCAACTTGACCTACTAATTGTTTATCAATACCTTCAACTTTAATAAAATTATTATCAATAATACTAAAATTAATACCCTCAACTTTTTTAACAGTTACAGAATGTGAATAACCTACATTAATAACAAGATTATCATTATCCATAGCAACTCTATATCCTATTCCTCTTATCTCTAGGTCTTTTGAGAAACCTTCTGTTACTCCTATAACCATATTATTTATTAAAGATCTATATAGTCCATGAAATGCTTTATCTTCTTTCTGATCAGTTTTTCTTGTTACATAAATATTATTATCCTTAACCTCTATATTAACTCTAGGAGAGTTAGTAACTGATAACTCACCTTTAGGACCTTTTACAGATATTAATTCACTAGATACATCTATAGTTATACCTTCTTTAATCTCAATTGGAATTTTCCCTATTCTTGACATAATATTTTACCAAACTTTACAAATTAATTCTCCTCCAAGTTTCTTTTCAATAGCATCTTTATCAGAAATTACTCCTTGAGGTGTAGAGATAATATAAAAACCTAAGCCATTTAATACTTTTGGAATTCTTCTATATGAAGAATATATTCTTAAACTAGGTTTTGATACTCTAACTATACCAGATATTCTATTTTCTCCCTTTTTATACTTCAAAGTTACTACTATATCATTATCTACTATTTCATATGATTTTATAAAACCTCTATCATACAATACCTTAACAATATCTTCCTTAATTGTACTTTTAGGAATAGATACAGTAACTTTACCTCTCATAATTGCATTTCTTATTCTTGTTAATAAATCTGCTATTGGATCATTCATAATTATAATATTACCAGGAAGATTTTCTAACTCCAGGTACCTTTCCTTCTAAAATAAAATGTCTAAGGCAAATTCTACATAACCCAAAATCTCTAAATACAGATTTTGCTCTACCACATTGTAGACATCTAGTATACTTTCTAACATCATACTTGATTTTCTTTACTCTTTCCTGTTGTTTATCTAATAAAGCTTTTCTTGCCATAATTATTTTTCTAATGGAAAACCTAAATTTTTAAATAAAATTTTAGCATCTTCAGAATTTTTTGCTGTAGTTACTATGGTTACCTGTAGAGATTTTACCTTATCTAGGTGTATTTGTGCAACTTCATGAAATACAGTATGCTCTGGAATTCCCATATTATAATTTCCAAGCTTATCAAAAGAACTATTTTTTAATCCTCTAAAATCTCTAAATCGAGGAATAACAATATCTACTAGCTTCTCATAAAAATTCCACATTCTATCATTTCTTAAAGTCACCATTAATCCTATATTCATCCCCTTCCTTAAATGAAAATTAGATATAGATTCTTTTGCTTTTGTCACTAAAGGTTGTTGTCCTGAAATAGCTATCATTATCTCTTTAACTTCATTTAAAGAATCTGGATTAGATACAGCAGAAGATACCCCTGAATTTATTACAATCTTAGATAAATTAGGAACAGAATATATATTAGAGAGTTTCATCTCTTTTTTTATATCTTCTCTTATTTTTTTATTATATTGTTCTTTTAAATTACTCATATACTTTCTTGTCTTACTTTTTCATAAACTACAATACTCACTGCAGATGCTATGTTTAAAGAGTTCAAAGTACTTTTTGTACTTTGAGGTATCTTTAATACTCTATTACATCTTTTAGTAAGTGGTTCTGATATTGAATTTGATTCAGAACCAAATAAAAATGCTACTGCTCCCTTAAGATTACTATTAAAATAAAGTTTATCACCTTTATTCTCAATTCCTATTACAGAGACATTAAATAATTTTAACTTATCTAAAAATTCAAAAAGATTAGTATATAAAAAATTCATATTAAGGGATGCTCCCTCTGATATCCTTATAACTTCACTATCTAAATGTAAGTTTTTATTTTTCTTAGGTAATACTAAAATATTAACCCCTGCAATATCACAAGTTCTTATTATAGCACCAAAATTCTGTTTATACACTATTTCCTTTAGAATAACTATAAAAGGGTTATTTAATATAATCTCTTCTATATCAAAACTATCATCTTTAGTAATTTGTGCTATAACACCCTGATTTTGAGAGAATTCTTTCAAATTCTGTCTATCTGTGAATTCTACATTAACATTTTTATTTTTACAAAGAGCTATAATCTCATTTATTTTCTCATCCTTATTCGCAGATTTATCTATTTTAACAAATAATACATTAATCTTTTGATTCCTTAATACAGATAAAACCGGATTTCTTCCAGTTACAAAACTTCTCATATAACATCCTTACATTTTCTGCAAATTCTTTCTTTAAAACCTTTATCATTTATTGTATATGCAACCCTTGTTGTTTTTCCACATTTTGGGCATACAACAGCAACTATTGAAGGATTTAAAGGTTTTTGTATATCAACAATACCCTGTCCTTTAACATTTTTCTTATATATATTAATACCATCAACATATATCTTCCCCTTAGTAGATAATACTTTTGTTACTTTTGCAACCTTCCCCTTATTGTTTCCACTCAGTATTTTTACTGAATCATTTAACTTTATTTTCATAATACCTCATCTGCTAAACTAACTAATTTATTATATCCCTTATCTCTAAGCTCTCTTGCAACTGGACCAAACACTGCTGTTCCTTTAGGATCTCCACTCTTATCGTCTATTATAACAGCTGCATTATCATCAAACCTAATATATGATCCATCTTTTCTTCTAGTCTCTTTCCTAGTTCTTACTATAACTGCAGTTACCTTTTCATGCATAGATATCTGTCCTGAAGGAGTTGCTTTTACAACAGAACATTTTACTCTATCACCCAATCTAGAATATCTTCTAAATGAAGCCCCTATAGTCCCTATAATTCTAAGCTCTTTTGCTCCAGTGTTATCAATACATTTTATTACAGATTCTTTTTGTAACATATAATTTTATACCTTTGAAATATATCTAAAATTAATTCTTTTTGATATAGGACTAGTCTCTTCTATTAAAATTTTCTCTCCAACTGAAAAATCTATATCTTGAGGGCAAGATACAAGATATTTTTTTCTCTTTTTAACAAGTTTTTTATACAAAGGATGTGCAACATATCTTATAACTTCTACATTTAAAAATTTAAAGCTCTTGCTATTATCCTTTAGTATAGTAGCTTTAAGTTTTCTCCTATGAGAAATTCTTACTTCTAAAACCTCTTTTTTAGGAGTTTTAACTCTTTTTTCAGTACTTTTAATTTTTTTAACAACTTTCTTATTTAAAGCAGGATCCTTCTTAACAACGTTAGTTTTTGTACCCTTTATACTAGTCTTAGGACTAGATACCTTTTTTACAATAGGTGTCTTTTTTTCTATAACTTTCTTTTCTACTTTTTTATCTGCCATTATTTTTTACTATCTAAATAAATTTTCTCATTGAGTATTGTTTGATACTTTGCAATTTCTTTTTTCATCTTACCTATCTCAGATACATTGATACCTTCACTTGAAGACTTTTGAGTTACCTGTAATTTCAAAGACATTTTTTTCTTCAATAATTCATCTTGCATATTATTAATTTCTTTATATATCTCTTTTATTGTAAGTTTTCTTATATTTACTGTATCCATAATAATATATAATTCTTAATATTGATCTGAAATCTTAACAAATTTTACTTTTAAAGGAATCTTATGAGAAGCTAATCTAAAAGCTTCTTTAGCTGTTTCTTCATTAACCCCAACAATTTCAAATAAAATACTACCTGCCTTAATAGGTGTCCCGAAACCAAAAACATTTCCTTTTCCAGATCCCATTTTTACTCCTTCTGATTTTTTAGTCATAGGCATATATGGAAAAATTCTTATCCATATTTTACCACCTCTCTTAGTATAATGAGTAATAGTTTTTCTTGCAGATTCAATTTGTCTAGCAGTCATAAGTCCAGAATCCATTGCTTTTAGACCATAATCACCAAAACTTAAAGTATACCCATTACTAGCTACTTTATTTATATCTCCTCTAAAAGTTCTTCTATATTTTTGTCTTCTTGGTTGCATTATCATGATCTTGTCTCCTCATCAATATAATTCTTCTCACCTTTGTATATCCAAACTTTAACACCTAATATTCCAAAACTTTTTGTTTTAGCATAATTATCTGAATAATCAATATCAGCTCTTAAAGTCTGAAGTGGAACAGATCCAAATTTAACTTTATCAGTTCTATGAATTTCAGAACCATTTACTCTCCCTGAGACTTGTATTTTTGCTCCCATTGCTCCTGCCTCTTTAATTTTCACTAATTCTCTCTCCATTAAAAATTTAGCAGACATTCTTTTTAGTACTCCATCTACAATATTTTGAGATACTATCATAGCAGATAATTCAGGTTTTTTAATATCATGTACATCTAAATGTACTCCACTACCAAACATAACATCTAAAGTTTTCTTTAAATCCTCCAATCCTTGTCCACCTTTTCCAATTACTATTCCTGGTCTTGCTACAGATATATCTACAATAACATTATTTAGTGATCTTTTTATCGTAATCTCTCCAATCCCTGCAGGTTTTAAAACATTTTTTAAGAATTTTCTAACCTCAAGATCCTCTTGAAGTTGTTTCTTATATAAGTCACCTTCAGCAAACCATAATGATTTATAATTTTTATTTATTCCTATCCTGAAACCTACAGGATTAACTTTCTTTCCCATTTGTTTCCTCACTAATTTTAACAGTAATATTACAATATCTCTTATTTAAAAGTTCAACATTTGCTCTTCCTTTAAACCTTATACCTCTTCTAGTCACACCTTCATCTACTTTTATTTCCTCAAACTTATAAGGCATATTCATCTTCATCATATTAGCATTATTAATAGCTGTTTTTATTACCTTAGATACAATAGTAGAATTTCTATAATTCATAAATTGCAAATGATCCAAAGCATCTTGTGGAGTAAGACTTCTAATAGCATTAACTACCAATCTAGTCTTTCTTGCAGATCCTTTTATATTTTTTATTTTTGCTAAAGCAACTTTTTTATCTTCCATAATTTTTATTCTACTCTACCTACACTTCCTTGTGATTGAGCTATTTTACCTTTTCTACTATGACCTCTAAAAGTTCTAGTAATTGAAAACTCTCCTAGTTTATGTCCTACCATAGCTTCATTAACAAGTACTGGAATATGATGTCTTCCATTATGTACAGCAATAGTGAATCCTACCATCTCAGGAGAAATAGTACAATTCCTAGCCCAAGTCTTAATAGGTTTTCTATCACCAGTCTCTTTTTGTTTTAATACCTTTTTTAATAATTTTTGGTCTACGTAAGGACCCTTTTTACTTGATCTTGACATAATTATTTCTTCATTCTTCTACCTTTTCTGGTAATTAAAATATATTTATCAGTCCTTTTATTATTTCTTGTCTTTGTACCTCTTCTATGACCCCACATATCTTTTGATATTCCACCTACCTGACCTTTTGCTTCTCCTCCTCCATGAGGATGTTGATTAGGGTGCATTGCCATACCTCTTACAGAAGGCCTTATTC
The DNA here is from genome assembly GCA_021810605.1 of bacterium. GTDB lineage: Bacteria > Patescibacteriota > Dojkabacteria > JAKAPS01 > JAJZLI01 > JAJYFR01. The sequence goes on from JAJZIL010000012.1 coordinate 7,235, forward strand.
CTAAATATCTTGATCTTCCTGCTTTTCCTAACTTTTGATTCCCATGATCAGAATTTCCAACTCTCCCCAAACTTGCAAAATTTTCAGCTCTTATATATCTAACCTCTCCCGATGGAAGTTTTATAAGAGCAATATCATTTTCTATTGATTGCAGTTTTGCAGAATTACCTGCACTTCTAACTAAGATTCCACCTCTACCTTTAGTAATCTCAATATTATAAATTTCTGAACCTATAGGGATATTTCTCAATGGGAGAGAATTTCCAATTTCTATTGGAGCATTATTACCTGAAAGAACAGTATCACCTACTTTAAGGCCGACTGGAGCAATTATATACCTTTTTTCACCATCTGTATAGTGTAAAAGTGCTATCCTTGCAGTTCTATTTGGATCGTATTCTATACTTGCTACTTTTGAAGGAATATCATATTTATCTCTTTTGAAATCAATAATACGATACATTCTTTTTACACCTCCACCTTGATGTCTTACCGTAATCACTCCTCTAGAATTTCTTCCAGAATGGGACTTTAATTTTAAAAGTAAAGACTTTTCAGGATTATTCTTTCTAACTCCCTCTTTAGATACTAAAACAGTATGCCTTAATGTAGGAGTTACAGGATTATATGTTTTCATATTTTTTATATTATTCTTTTTCATTCTGTTCCTTTTCTAAACTTTTTTTATTACCTTTTATTTCTTTATCCTCCTTAATTTTCTTACTATCTAAAATTTTTTTACTTTTAGATTTCAACTTTTTTTTATCATCATCCTTATCTTCACCTAAAAGATTTATTAATTGACCTTCTTTTAGCTTAACATAGGCCTTTTTAAGGTCTGTCCTTTTATTTCTAACCAAACGATTTTTAATATTCACATCCCTTACTTGTTTTCCTTTTTTAGCAAGAAGTCTCACTTCTACAACCTCTACTCCAAAAGCTTTTTCAATTGCAGATTTTACTCCAATTTTATCTGCTTTTCTTGAAACAACAAAACAATACCAACCAGAAGAAACCCCTCTAAGGACTTTTTCAGAAAGTATAGGTTTTATAAGTATATCAGACTTTCTCATTTTAAATTAGTATATCCTGGAATCAAGTCCAAAGAATCTTTCAAAAATAATATTTTTCTATAATTTAGAATATCATATGCATTTATATAATTAGACGAAAGTATTTTAACATTCTCTATATTAGAAAAGACATTAATAAATTTTTCATCCTTTTTATCTGTAATAATAAGTGTTTTTATCCCATTAATTTTAAATGCTGATAATAAATCTAATCCCTGCTTAGTAAGTTTTTCATTCTCAAATTTCAAGCTATCGATAAAAATTATATCTTTATCATTCATTTTTGAAGAAAGAGCAGAATACAAAGCTCCTCGTCTCATCTTAATAGGCATAGATAACTCAAACATCATAGGCTTAGGACCATGAGAGACTCCTCCACCTCTAAATATATTAGTTCTTAAACTTCCTGTTCTAGCTTTTGCAACTTTATTATTCTTCCAAGGTTTTTTACCAGTTCCAGAGACTTCTCCTCTACCTTTTGTAGATCTAGTTCCCTGTCTTGTATTTACAAGATGAATATATATATATTGTTCAATAAGACTTCTATTAACTTCTCTTTTAAAAATCTCATCTTTAATATCTATTTTTTTTGTACTTTTTACCCCTTTCTGAGAGTATAAATCTGTCTTCATTCTGATTTTATAATAACTAAACCTCCTCTAGCTCCAGGAATTGCACCTTTGAGTACTAGAATATTATCTTTTATCTCAACAATTTCTAAGTTTCTAACAATTATATTATCTCCACCTGCTCTTCCTGGCATTTTCTTACCTTTCTTAACATTACCTGGTGTAGTACCTGAACCAATTGACCCTCCATGTCTTTCTGTATTAGATTGTCCATGAGTTCTAGGTCCTCCATGAAATCCCCATCTTTTTACTACTCCAGTAAAACCTTTTCCTTTACTTACACCCCAAACATTAACCTTATCTCCTATTGAAAATATTTCAGGAGTAATTCTATCTCCTAAAGATATATTTTCAAGATCACCCATTTCTTTGACAAATCTAGGAGCGCCTAATTTCTTATATTTTCCCTTTTCAGGCTTATTAGGATGTTTTTTTAAACCTAATCCCAATATTACAGAACTATAACCATCCTTTTCTATTTTCTTCTCTCCACAAACAAAACAACCATTAGTATCAACTAAAGTAACAGGAATAACTTTCCCATCATCTTTAAATATCTGAGTCATATCTTGTTTTATTCCTAATATTCCTTTCATAATAATAAAATAGAAGGTAGCCTTCTATTTATAAAAAATAATTTTAAAATCTATCTTATTTCAATTCCAACACCTACAGGAAGTTGTAGATGAGTAAGAGTATCTATTGTTTTTCCTGTGGGAGAAAGTATATCAATAAGTCTCTTATGGATTTTCATTTCAAAAGTCTCCATAGATCTTTTATCTATATGTGGTGACCTTACTACTGTATATTTTTTAACAGAAGTAGGTAAAGGTATGGGTCCTGATGTTTTAGCTCCTGACGATATTGCCGCATCAATAATTTTTTGAGCAGACTTATCAAGTACCTGTACATCAAAACCCTTTAATTTAACCCTTATTTTTTTTTCCATAAATATATAAAAGAACTTTATTTTATAATTTTGCTTATTACTCCTGCACCAACTGTTCTTCCACCCTCTCTTATAGCAAATCTAACCCCATCTTCTAATGCAACAGGATTAATAAGTCTTACAATCATCTTAATATTATCTCCTGGCAAAGCACATTCTACTCCTTCAGGTAACTGAATTTCGCCAGTAACATCTGTTGTTCTAATATAGAATTGAGGTCTATATCCAGATACAAATTGAGAATGTCTTCCTCCTTCTTCTTTATTTAATATGTAAACCTCACTTTCAAATTCAGTATGAGGAGTAACACTACCAACTTTTGCTACAACTTCACCTCTCTGTATATCTTCCCTTTTAAATCCTCTAAGTAAAAGACCTACATTATCTCCAGCTTGAGCTGTATCCAAAGATTTATTAAACATCTCTATTCCAGTTACAACTGATTTTCTAATATCTTCTCTCAATCCTACTATATCTACTTCTTCTCCAGATTTAAGAGTTCCTCTCTCAACTCTACCAGTAGCAACTGTACCTCTACCTTCTATTGAAAATACATCTTCAATAGGCATTAAAAAAGGCTTATCTACTTCTCTTTCAGGAAGAGGGATATAATCATCAACATTATCCATTAATGTTAATACCGGACCACACCATTCACAATCTTTTTTTCCACAACCACATTCTAAAGCCTTTAAAGCACTCCCTCTTACTATTGGAGTCTCATCTCCATCAAATTCATATTTAGAAAGTAATTCTCTTACTTCCATTTCTACTAAATCAACTAATTCAGGATCATCTACCATATCAACTTTATTTAGGAATACTACTATTTTAGGAACCCCTACCTGTCTTGCTAAAAGAATATGCTCTCTAGTTTGAGGCATAGGACCATCTGTAGCAGCTACAACAAGTATAGCTCCATCCATTTGAGCAGCACCTGTAATCATGTTCTTAACATAATCAGCATGTCCTGGACAATCTACATGAGCATAATGGAATTTTTCAGTCTCATATTCTGTGTGAGCTGTAGCTATAGTAACACCTCTAGCTTTTTCTTCTGGAGCTGCATCTAAATTATCTACACTCTTAGTCTGTGCTGCAAAACCAGCACCTGCCAATACTTTTAATATTGCTGCAGTTAAAGTTGTTTTTCCGTGGTCTACATGACCAATTGTACCTACATTTTTATGAGGTTTTGTTCTATCAAAGGCTGCCATAATTTTTTACTAACTAAATTAAACAAAGAGATTATACAAATAAACAGGTTATATTGCAAGAACAATATAACATATACATGAATATTTGTAAAATCTATATTCCTCTCATTATATACCAATTATTTGAATTTATAAAGAATACCGTTTTAACTCCTTTTTAATCTCTTTATAATCAGGAATTTTTACTTTTACTAAATTCCAAAAATCTTTTGAATGGTTAAATTCCCTTAGATGACATATTTCATGGACAACTACATAATCAGAAAATTTTTGAGGAAGATAATATATTTTATAATTAAAATTTAAATTTCTATTCAAAGAACAACTCCCCCATCTAGTTTTTGATTTCCTAAGATTAATACTTACATATCTAAAGTTATAAAAAGAATTAAAATATATTACTCTCCCTTCTATATATTTTAAATATTCAGATTTCAAAATATTAAAATCAGCACTATCCTCTATAATAAAATTATTACTATTCTCTTTTATTGATTTTAATATCCAGTCAGACTTTGAAAGCAGGATTTCTTCTATATTTAAATTACTACTGTATACTGGAGTTGTTATCTTAAGACTGTTATCTTTAAAAATTGATATTCTAACATTCTTAGCTTTTTTACTTTTTTTAAGAATATAGTAAATTTTACTATCTCCTATGTATATATATGGCATATTCCACTATATTATACGTGTATATGAAAAAAAATAGAAGCAGAAAAACCAATTATTAAAGCTAGAGAAAATAGCAATATAAATACAGCAGTACCGCAAGTTAAAAAACCTATCAAAGTATCTACTAACATATCTATTACTGTTGACATGGGCAAATTATAACAAATTTTTATAATTTTTAAAAATATAAAAATATTAAATCAAAATTGAATGTTTTATGAATTTATAAAAAATACTATCTTTAAAAGTTTTTTTAGAAAATACATCTACCTCCAATAGTTTTTTAAACCCAATTTTTTTATATACATTTATACCTGGATTATTGATATCTGTACGTAAAATAAAAGTTGAAACATTAGATTTATTAATTGCATATCTACACAGTGCTGATGCATATCCCTTATTCCTAAACTCTTTCTTTGTTACAACTGATTGGATAAGCCCAATACCATTATTCTCTATTATAGAGATAATACTCGCAGGACTACCATCCTCATATAAGATATATGAGTTTATATTATCATCAGATAATCTTTGTATTAATGAATGTTTATATTTAAATTGAGGATCCTTGTATTCAGATAGAAAAATAAACAGATAATCATCTATTTGATCTTTACTTACTATTTTTTCTATATTCAAATCATTATTATGATACCTAGGCTTCCAGGATATACTCATCCAATAGTCAGTATTTCTTCTAATATATGATTTTTTCTCAAGATAATGTTCAATATCCCTCTGTGATTTATCTATCCAGAAAGAGGGATTAAGATTTCTAAGATAAAACTCTCCCTCTATCTCTTTTAAAATAGAATCACTATAGTACTTACAAAAACAAGAATTCCAATATGGTCTAGAATCAATATCTGAGAAAAAAATTCCGTAATTCTTTTTTAAGATTAATTTATCTATAAAAAGATTTAGATTTGAATTTATATAATTAAGTATATAAATATTTTCCATAGTTAATATATACACTAATATCATCCAATTTGTTTTATATTTTATAACCTATGATATCTTTGTTAATTTTTTGAACAATTTGAATATTATCTTTTTTGATTTTCTATAAAAAAATATTACAACCTCTAAATATAAAAAAATTTTATTAATATTAATCTTATAAAAAACCTCTAAAGAAGTTAATATCGTTTATGATATAGAAAAATTAAATTTTAGATATGACACTTTATTAGATTCATATTTTAAGAAAGGAACTGGCCTATCAGATGGAAAAATAAAAAATTACAATAGCAAAATCATTTTTTAGAAATCCTAAATTTATAGTATTGGATGAGCCAACGTCTTCTATAGATACATTACCAGAGGATGCAGTATTTAAAGATTACAAAAGGTAAAACTATATGAATAATATCTCATAGATTTTCAACTGTAAAAAATACAGATACAATATTAATACTAGATAACGAAACAATTATAGAAAAAAGGTCCCATGAAGATCTAATAAAAAAGAAAGTAAATATACAAAAATTTTTTTACTTCAAGCAAAAGGATATAACTAATAAATATTCTGAAAATAACAATTTTAGGATTAGTTGTAAACAAAGACATCCTTCCTTACACTAACATCTAGCCTAGAATCACATAGTATAAAGATTATCTTTATAGATATAATTTATATATTCAAAATTCTCAGTTTCACAAATCATTACCTATGTTAAATTTTAAAGTTTTTTATTTCATTACACTTATCTTATATATACCAGCCTTCTTACCAGAAACTAAAATATTATATTGATCTATAATTTTAAAAAAAGAATATAACTTATTAAGAACATTCTCAAATAATTCTTTATTCCCTATTAATATAACTATAACTCCATTAACATCTAAAATTCTAAAAAACTCTAATAGCATCTGCTTATAGAAAATCTCTAGATTTAAATCTTTTCCAATATTGATTCCCCAAGGAGGATCAGTAACAATTTTATTCATAGAATTATTTTTTAAATTAGCTAAATTTAATGAATCCATACATTCAGATCTAACATCTATTTTTAAATTTTGAGATCTATCCTTAAATCTTTGTACAATAGAGTCATCTATATCAACAGCAATAATACTTTTGCATACAAATGATTTACTTAGCTCTATTGGAATTGCGCCAGATCCTACAAAAGGATCTAGATAGATATCATTTATTTGAGGATCTGATAAATAACATAGGGTATTCACTAATTCTGGATGTAATTCTCCCTTCTGAAGAATCTTAGAATACTCTGTATGTCTTGTTAATCTAATCCCAAAGTAAGCATCTGAAACTTCTCGTCTTAAAAAATACCATAATTCAATATCTGGAATTGCTCTATCTACTCTAAGACTAATTGAATCTGTAATTTTATTCTCTAGTTTATACAGCATATTCTTATCAGGACTTATCATAATATTCCCTACTGATATAACAATACGAAAACTTTTATTATTTTTAGGAATCTTTTTACCTAAATGATAGAAAACATTCTTATCTTCAATTGTTTTTTTTATTATTTTATTTATTGATTTTGTATCTGTAGCTGTATTTTTAAATGTTTTGACTAAAGAGAATGTATTATTAAAAAAACGAAGTTTTACTATATCCTCTGGAGAAATATTAGTTGAATATATAATGATTCCATCTTGGACTAATTTAATTGAAACATCTGGAATACAATCTTTTAATTGTAATTCTATAATTGAAGATAAACCTGAGATAAATGTAGAAAAATACATATACATTAGTATAATATATCAATAATTAAATTATATATGAAGAGAGTATTAATTCTTCTTAAAATACTTTCAATATTAATAAAGTTCTTCTATAACTAAACTATATTGATATCAAAATTGGATCTTTTAGAATTCTAATTAATTGAGATTGTAAATATTTTATAAAATATGATTAGAGTATTGCTAATAAGCGAATTCTCTAATTTCTTTCTCCTTTACTATTAAATCTATACATACTGTTCCCTTTTCCTTATAATTCTAAATTCCTATTACCTAGATCCCAGACCATTTCAATTATTTCCCAAACTGCACTATAAGAAGAAATTTCATTTTTATATAGAAATATAAATAAAAAACGGAGAGGGTGGGATTCGAACCCACGAGGAGCTTTCACCCCCGACAGTTTTCAAGACTGTTACCATCAACCACTCGGCCACCTCTCCTTAAGATTTACTTATTACTACTAATAACTCCACGAAGCCTCAAAAATGAAATATCATTAACATCTTTATAAACTTCTTCTAAAAAAGAATTATACATTAGACCTGTAAAGATTATAACTTTTTTCCCCTGTGATCTAAAATCATCAATTTTATTCTTTATTTCATCTTTTTTTTCTTTTTGTTTAGGATTATTAAAAAATATTCCACTTTTCTTAAGATTACTACCTACTAAAAAAATTGGAGATTCTATTATTTTATAATATGAATAGATTACATTTGAATCTCTGCTATAAGTTGTTTTTAATATTCTATTAATTTCATCTTTTAGTTTATCTTTAGGAGTAATCCTGTATTCATTAATCTTTCCAATTTCTTTTTCACTAAGATCTGGAAGAAATAAAGTTTTAAAACCAAATTTCAAAGCTAAATTTACTCCACGACTCAAAACATCAGGAGATAATTTTCCATAGGTATTATCCACTAAAATCATATCTGGAATTGTTTTGACAGATTCATCTACTGTATCTAAATTTTCAAGATTAATCATAACATAAATAAAATGATCTCCGTGCTGAAATTATACCATGTTATATAAGATAAGTGTCAAATATATTACATTAATTATCTTTAGCCTCTTTTCAATAAAGTTTTTGTATATAAAATTAATTAAGTATAGGTGATACTCTGGAAGTAAAAAATATACAAATTTATAAGAAAAAACTCAATCAAGTATATATAAATATAACTACTGAATATCATTGATATTACCAAAATAATTATAGAGGATATCAAAGAGAATTTAGAATATAAGATCTAAAAAAAAATTAGCCTGTTTATAGAGAAATAAGATTTTATTGATAGGTTAATATATTTTTTTAATTCTGCTAATTTGTTATTTACATATTCTATCTAATCTATTTCTTTAGGATTATACTGTAAGAACATTGCTCTACGGAGAGAGTAAGATTCGAACTTACGATTCTTTTTTAAAGAATTCTGTTTTTCGAGAACAGCCTGATAAACCACTCCAGCATCTCTCCATAAAAAATTATTGCTTCTGATAGGATTCGAACCTATACTCTTCAGATCCGCAATCTGGTGCTTTATCCAATTAAGCTACAGAAGCAGATTCTCCATCCATATTAATATAACTACCATCTACAAGTATAGAAAAAAAATTCTGTTTTTTCTCAAATTGCTTATATGGAAGATATTCCTGAAGTATATTATACAAATCTTTTTCTTCTTTCTCATCTACAAGATATATTAATCTTGCTGGAATCCTATAATTAGTTTCAACATTTAATATAATCTGATTACCTCTTTTTGAAAACCAAAATTCTTTTAAATCGTCAAATTCATATTCTTTCTCAAACCAAATAAAAAATTCATCTGTCAAAATATGTTCCACTATTTCTGGAGGGAAATTTGTCATAGCATAAATTACAAAACCTAAGGCAAAAATTACAAATATAGTTATATATTGTTTAACAAATAAGAGTAATACAATTATAACTAATAACCAAAGAAATACTGTAAAAAGCTTTTCTCTTTCCCACTTTCTAAAGACTCGAGAGGGAGCTTTCCATTGATAAAGTATTTTTGAAGGAGTTTTTCTTTTTTGCCCTGTATTTTTCTTTTTCTTAGAAATATCTAATTCTCTTTTTAATTCTTCTAATTCATCTTCTAAATCCTGGATTTTTTTATCCCTTTTACTTTCCATAAAGATATATTACTTGTAAGATGGATAAAATTCAATAGCATACATTACCCAAAATATAAGAATTAGAATAAATATTGCATTAGGATTTTAATAAAGCTAATATATATAGTATGTCCCAAAAGAAAAATAAAATTTTTACTAATTCTCTATACCCTTCAATTTTTAATAAAACCTTAGATGAAGAATCATTTGTATATTCACTAGATTCTCAAAAAGTACTAGAGATTCTCAAAAGTGATGAGAATATAGGAATTAGTGAGAAAAATGCAGATATACTTATAGAGGAGCATGGAGAGAATATTTTGAAAGCTGACCATAAATTAAAAGTTGCAAGTATTTATATTTCACAATTCAAAGATTTCTTAATGCTACTTTTACTAATAGCAGCCATTGCAGCATTTCTAACTCAACAGATAGTTGTAGGAATAATATTAATACTACTTATTTTATTCAACTCTACTATTGGATTTTTACAAGAATATAGTGCTAGTAAAACTGTAGAATCTTTAGAAAAATTAATATCTAAAAAAACTACAGTAATAAGAGATGGAAGTATTAAAGATATAGATACATCTCAAATTGTTCCAGGAGATATTGTAATTCTAAAAGCAGGAGATGATGTTCCTGCAGACTGTAGAGTAATCGAATCAAATAACCTATCATGTTTAGAATCTTCAATCACAGGAGAGAATAAACCAGTATTAAAAACTATTATTCCTCATCCTAAGAGTAAACTTTCTATATTTGAGGTATCTAATTTAATATTTATGGGAACAACTGTATCATCAGGATCAGGAAAAGCAGTAGTTGTTGGAACTGGTATGAATACCGAATTTGGTAAAATTGCAATAACTACAGAATCTGAAAAAAAAGATAAATCTCCCCTACAAAAAGAAATATTTAGAACAGGAGAATATCTTATTATGATAGCATTAGTTGTAGCATTCTTTGCATTTATAATAAATTATTTCTATTCAAAACTTTCCATAGAATCTACATTAATACTTTCTTTGGGATTAGCAGTAGGTGTAGTTCCTGAAGGATTACCTTCAACTGTAACTGCAGCCCTTGCAATAGCATTAAAAAAACTTTCTAAAGTCAATGTAGTAGTAAAAAAACTTACTTCTACAGAAACTCTTGGGGCTTGTAATGTTATTGTTACAGATAAAACTGGAACTCTTACTAAAAATGAGATGAGTGTAAAAAAATTCTTTTTTTTAAACTCAAAAGGAGAAAACTTTAATGTCTCTGGAGTAGGATATTCTAATACAGGAGATATAACTCCTACAGATTATAATCAATATATATTAGATTTAATATTTAAAGGATCATTACTATGTAATAATTCTTACATTAATTTTAATGCAGATAAAAATAAGTATGACCTTGTAGGAGATCCTCTAGAAGGAGCTCTATTATCTTTTTCTAGAAAAATAAATAAAGATGCAGACAGCATAAGAAATAATTTTAAACGAATAATAGAGCTACCTTTTGATCCTCAAAGAAAGATGATGTCTGTTCTTGTAAGTAAAGATGAAAAAGAATATATATATTCAAAGGGAGCTATAGAAAGTATTATTAATTCTTCTAACTTTATTCTAATGGAGGGGAAAAAAATTCCACTAGATAATCATATGAAGAATATTATTATTGAAAAAGCTAAAGAATTTGAAAATGAAACACTTAGAGTAATAGCTCTTGCATATAGAGAACTTAATGGTAATGAGAGTTTAAGTAAAAAAGATGTAGAAAAAAATCTTACCATCATAGGACTTTTAGGAATATTCGACTCCCCAAGAGAAGAAGTCCCTGATGCAGTAGAATCAGCTAAAAAAGCAGGAATAAGAATATTTATGTGTACAGGAGACTCTCCTGATATAGCTCTTAAAATTGGGCAAATAGTTAATATTGCAGATAGCAATACTTCTGTAATTACAGGAGCAGATATCCAAAAATTACCAGATGAAAAACTTAAAGAAATACTTACAGGAGAGAGTGCTATCTTTGCTAGAGTCTCTCCATTGGATAAATTTAAAATAGTAAAACTTCTAAAAGAGATGGGAAATATTGTTGCAGTAACAGGAGATGGAGTTAATGATGCTCCTGCCTTAAAAGCTGCTGATATAGGGGTGGCTATGGGTATTACAGGAACTGATGTAGCTAAAGAAAGTGCAGATATGATACTTCTAAATGATAGCTTCTCCTCTATTGTATACTCCATCAAGGAAGGCAGAATAATATATGATAATATTAAAAAATTTATAAGATTCACTGTAGCAATTGATATAGCAGAAATGATGTCTATATTCATAGGATCAATACTACATTTTCCTCCAGTAATGTATGTACTACAAATACTTACAATAGATCTTATTGTAAATATAATTCCTGCACTTATTCTTGCTTCAGATACTCCAGATCCAGATATTATGTCTAGACCTCCAAGACCTAAAGCATCACACCTATTTGATAAAGAAACAGTTATCCCTATTATGATTAATGGTACTATTATTGCTATTCTTGCAGTTATAATATTTTATATCACTAAAAAAGAGACAGGGAATTATAATATGGCTACAACAGCAACTTACTCAACTCTAGTATTTGCACAAATTGCAAATCTAATCTCATCTAGATCATATAAGTTCTCAATATCAAACTTCCCTTTCAAATCTTATCTGAAAATTTTTACAGGGATGATATTTATAATTATATTTCAAAGCCTATTTATATTTGCACCTTTTTTTAATACAATACTTCATACTTATCCTATAAGAGAAAATATATTATTTCTATATATCATAGTAATAATACTGCTATTATTTACTGAAGAAGTAAGGAAATTTATTACACGGAAAGTAAGCTTTGATTATAACAAAAATATCTGATATATTAATTGATAAATATGTTTAAAACTATACCCTCTGAAGACTATTTAGAGAATATTACAAACCTTATAAAAAAATCTAGTAGCATTATATATATACAAGCTATGTATTTTTGCTTTGATAATAGCTTAAAAGAATTTGTGGAAGAATTAATCAGTGCAAAAAAAAGAGGGGTTGATGTAAAACTTAATATAGATAATTACTCTATTCCTTATAATAACGGACATAAATATCTGATACATCTTAAAAAAGAAAAAAGAAAAAACTGTATTTCCTCCGCATCAGAAAGTAAAAATTATCTCAATATACTAATAAATAATGGAGTTGATATAAAAGTTATAAATAGATACAAATATGGTAAATTTTTATCTGAATATATTCCATTTTTAGGGAGAAACCATATGAAAATCACTATTATTGATAATATATCATTCATTGGAGGAATAAATTTTTCATCAAAATCATTCAATTATTCTGATTTCATGATTAAAACTCAAAATAAAGTTATGTTATCATCACTAAAAAAAATATTTATTTCTAACCGAAACAGTAAAAAACAAACTGATAAAAAAATTAAAATTAATAATGATAATATACTTCTAGTCGATTCAGGAAAGCCAAATCAATCTATAATTTATAATAGTACTATTGAATATATAAATAATGCTAATGAATCTATAATATATATTTCACAATTTCTTCCAGACTTTAAACTCTTAAGAATGTTGGAAAAAGCAGTATATAGAGGAGTAAAAGTTGAAATCATAACACATTCAAATTCTATTGCAGAAAAAAAATATAGACACAAAATTGAAAAACTACTCTTCAATATAAGTAATAGCAATATATCTCATGTATATGAAAACTCAAATAGATATATCCATGCAAAAATGATAATTATAGATAAAGATACATCCTCTCCTTCAGTTATACTAGGGTCTCACAATTTTTCTACATTTGGAGTGCTGTTTGGAACAGCTGAAATATCTTTATATAGTAAAGAAAAAGAGCTAATATCTGAATTATATACTTGGTATTCAAATATTAAAATGAAATCTGATAATCTAATAAGTTTTCATAATACAACAGAATCTATAAGATAATATTAATATCTTATAGTGTTGACTGTTCTGACATACTAAAGTATAATAATACTCATGAATAATTCAGAATTAGAAGGTGCTAAATTTCTACATAAAGAAAATGATTCTATTCATACTTCTACAATTATCAAGAATAAAGATGTAAAAAATGATTTATCTTTAATTTTTGGATGTGATAAATCTAAAATTAGTATAACTCCTGAAGAAGCTCTTTCTGGAGATATTATATATCATTATGGTTCTCTTGATCTTAGTGAACTACAGTCTGCAGAGGGACTGGTTTTACCTAATAATATCAAAGGGAATCTTAATCTTAACGAACTAAAATCTGTAGAGGGACTAGAGTTACCTAAGAGTATTGGTGGTAATCTTAATCTTAATGGGCTACAGTCTGCTGAGGAACTAGTTCTTCCTGAGAGTATAGGTGGTGATCTTAATCTTAATGGACTACAGTCTGCAGAGGGATTAGCTTTACCTAAGAGTATTGGAGGGAATCTTGATCTTAGTGGGCTAAAATCTGCAGAGGGATTAGTTTTACCTAAGAGTATTGGAGGGAATCTTGATCTTAGTGGGCTAAAATCTGCAGAGAAACTAGTTTTACCTAATAGTATTGGTGGTTATCTTAATCTTCGTGGACTTGGTTCTACAGAGGGACTAGAGTTACCTGATAGCATAGATAGTCTTAATCTTAGTGGACTTAGTTCTGCAGAGGGACTAATTTTACCTAAGAGTATAGGTGGTAATCTTAATCTTAATGGGCTACAGTCTGCTAAGGGACTAACTTTACCTGAGAGTATTGGAGGTGATCTTTATCTTAGTAGGCTAAAGTCTACAGAGGAACTAGTTTTACCTAAGAGTATTGGAGGTTATCTTGATCTTCGTGGGCTACAGTCTGCTGAGGGGCTAGTTTTTCCTGAGAGTATATATAGTCTTGATCTTAGTGGACTACAGTCTGCTAAGGGACTAATTTTACCTGAGAGTATTGGTGGTTATCTTAATCTTCGTGGGCTACAGTCTACTGAGGGACTAGTTTTTCCTAAGAGTCTTAATAGTATTAATCTTCGTGAACTTAGTTCTGCTGAAGGACTAATTTTACCTAGTAGTATTGGTGGTAATCTTAATCTTAATGGACTACAGTCTGCTGAGGGACTAGTTCTCCCTGAGAGTATTGGTGGTTATATTGATCTTCGTGGACTACAATCTACAGAGGGACTAGTTTTTCCTAAGAGTATTGGTGGTTATATTGATCTTCGTGGACTACAGTCTACAGAGGGACTAGTTTTTCCTGAGAATATCAGAGGAAAGATTGTTCTTCCAAAAGAAGATTAATTAAATATACTATTCCATCCTGAATTATTAAATAAAGATAAATTATTATTTTGAACATATGTATTAGAAATACCTTCACTTCATAAGTAATAGCAATATATATCATGTACATAAAAACTTAAATAGATATATACATGCAAAAATGATAACAAATATTAATATCTTATAGTGTTGACTGTTCTGTCATACTAAAGTATAATAACATTCATGAATAATTCAGAATTAGAAGGTGCTAAATTTCTACATAAAGAAAATGATTCTATTCATACTTCTACTCCTGTAGAATTTACTCTCTCACAATTAAATACAAATCTAAAACCTTATCATAAAATAAATGCATGGATGGACGTCCTATCAAAAATATACTCAAAAAAAGATCCTATTGTTTTAGATAGAATAAAAAAATCTTATCATAAGGATTACATAATACAACCTCAAAATGTACCAGAAAGTTTTTTCGAAAATCAAAAAAAAATTATAAGAGATAGAGGTGAAGGAAATATAGAAATCTCACAAGTACAAATTATAGATACATTAAGAAAAGATCAAATAGCTTCTCTAGATACATGGATCAATTATCTCTCTTCAGTCGATTCAGATTATATCCCTACATGGACAAAATACTGGATCTTTACTGGAATGACAAAGTTAGGAATATATGATAAAGAAAAAAAATCATTCAACTCTCGTACAAAAAACTCTGTCGCTCCTTTTCCTGATTTAAATAGAGAAGCATTAGCATATGCAGTAAATGCAATACAAAGAAAAGTTAAAAAAGAAAATATTCAGGATGGAGATACAGAACTAGATACTCTTCTGAAAAGTTCTACTTTTGGAAGATATTATGCATATGCAATAGAAAAAGTAACTCCTGCAAATAATGATGAATTAATAAATACTGAGGGACAATGGGTAAAGTGGGTTAGAAATTCTGATCATATGCCTCTTGTGAAATCACTACAAGGTCATGGAACTGGTTGGTGTACCGCAGGTGAAAAAACTGCACAAATACAACTCACCGGAGGTGACTTCTATATCTATTATTCAAATGATAATAATGGTAATCCTACCATACCTAGAATTGCAATAAGAATGCAGGATAACGATATCGCTGAAATAAGAGGTATCTCTAAAGATCAAAATATAGATCCATATATTGGAGATGTATTAGAAAAAAAATTAGTAGAATTTGGAGAAAAAGGAGATTTATATAAAAAAAGAGTCTCTGATATGAAGAAATTAACAGAAATTACCAAGAATAAAGATAATTTGAGCAAAGAAGATTTAAGATTCATTTATGAAATTGATGATCAAATATTAGGTTTTGGTTATGAAAAAGATCCAAGAATATATCAACTCTTACAAGATAGAGATATAAAAAATGATTTATCTTTAATTTTTGAATGTGATAAATCTAAAATTAGTATAACTCCTGAAGAAGCTCTTTCTGGAGATATTATATATCATTATGGGAATCTTGATCTTCGTAGGATACAGTCTACTGAGGGACTAGTTCTCCCTGAGAGTATTGGTGGTTCTCTTAATCTTAGTGAACTACAGTCTGCTGAGAAACTAGTTTTACCTAAGAGTATTGGTGATTATATTGATCTTAGTGGACTACAGTCTGCTAAGGAACTAGTTTTTCCTAAGAGTATTGGTTCTCTTTATCTTAGTAGGCTACAGTCTGTTGAGGGACTAGTTCTCCCTGAGAGTATTGGTGGTGAGCTTAATCTTAGTGGGCTAAAGTCTGCTGAGGGACTAATTTTACCTAAGAGTATTGGTGGTGAGCTTAATCTTAGTGGACTACAATCTGCTGAGGGACTAGTTTTACCTGAGAGTATTGGTAGAATTCTTGATCTTAGTGGGCTACAGTCTGCTGAGGGACTAGTTTTTCCTAAGAGTATTGGTGGTTATCTTAATCTTAGTAGACTACAGTCTGCTAAGGGACTAGTTCTCCCTGAGAGTATTGGTTCTCTTTATCTTAGTAGGCTACAGTCTACTGAGGGACTAGTTCTCCCTAATAGTATTGGAGGGGATCTTGATCTTAGTGGGCTACAGTCTGCTGAGGGACTAGTTCTCCCTGATAGTATTGGAGGGGATCTTTATCTTAGTAGGCTACAGTCTGTTGAGGGACTAGTTTTTCCTAAGAGTATTGGAGGTTATATTGATCTTAGTGGGCTACAGTCTGCTGAGGAA
>JAJZIL010000013.1 GCA_021810605.1 bacterium
CGTCAATCAAATAAATATGGCAGATGTACCCAGACATCAAGGATCATCAATGAAACCGTTAATATATATAAAAGCCTTTGAGATGGGATACTCTCCTCAAACAATGATTGATGATGCTCCTATATGCTATGGTTCATATTGCCCAACTGATTATGGAGGACAAACAAAAGGATGGATGTCTATAACAAAGGCAATAAATCAATCAATTAATATTCCAGCTATAAAAATGTTTGCACGAATAGGATATCAAAATGGAATAAAGACACTGGAAGCAGAAGGCATAAAACTTAATACAAATAGATATTATGGACTACCTTTAATACTCGGAGATACTGGTGTTTCTGTAGTAAGAATGGTTGGAGCTTATAATGCACTTAATAATGGCGGATATTATGCGCAATCAACTCCTTTTTTAAAAATCATATATAATGGAAAAACTTTATATAACGCTAATAATTTTAAGAAAAAGAGAATTCTTAATGCTAATGCCACAGCAGAAATGGATACTTTACTCGGAGATACTGCAGAAAAAGAGCCTATGTATGGCCCAGAAACTTACTATTATTCAATACAAGGAAGACCTTATGGATCAAAAGATGGGACAACAAATGGTCCAAAAGGAATAACAGTCTATGAGTTTATTCCTCAATTAACTGTTGGAGTATGGGCCGGAAATGCAAATGACTCACTTATAAGCCCATATGCAGTTGGAGCTTTTGAAACAGGCCCCTTTGCTCACTCATTTATAATGGATTATATTAAAGAAAAAAATTTACCTGTAGTAAATTACCCAACCCCAGTATATCCAAAACTTACATCAGAAACGGCAACTATACCTTAATATATTCAATAAATCCAACTAATAATAAATATATTTTATACTTCATCTCTAATGATATACTTTCTAAATAACCTGGATTATACTTTTCATTTCTATTTATAAGTGATTTTTTATAAATATCTTTAGATTTATACATTGTTATAGTTAGTAAATTTCTATTTTATTTATGTTGATTTAAATAACAATTTTTATAAAAATACATGAAATATAATTCAAATTTGAATGATATTTTTGAGTATATACAGTACTCTAAATAAATAAGATATATTTTTTGTTTTAATAATAGGAATATATAAAGTAAGTAGACACACTAGGTATAAATGATATAATTGTCTAGAATTACATTTTAGGTTTTTACAAAAATAATATTTTGTAAACCATGAAACTTTTCTGCCATTTATGTTGTAAATATAAGTTATAATATATAGATAAAATATGAAAATTATAGCAAAAATATTCTTTTTTTTCTTCTTGGGGATCATAGCCTTAATGTTTTTATTCTCTTTAATATATCCTTTCTTTAATCCAACTTCATCTCTTCAAGTTGCAAGTTTTTCAGGAAATAATCCAATAGAGAGTACAAATATATCTCAACCATCTGCATCGACAATAATTTATGCATCTAATGGAGAAGTTATCGGGAAAATATATAACTCACAAGAAACTGCATATCAATATATGCAAAATCCAGCAGAATATCAAGGAAAATCAATACTCTATCATCTTATAAATATACCTCCTTACTCATCTAATCCAACTGTTTTGTATCTTGCAACAGAAGCTAAAAAAGATTTTTTAGATGTATTAAATAATAATCATGTAATATCTAGCTCTGATTATAACCAAGCTATCTCAAATTTTGATACTCCATACTTCCAAGTACTACATACTCCTTACTTTACGGAATATGTAATGAATAAATTAGTAGAGAATTATGATAAATATGTAATTGCAGGAGGACTAAAAGTATATACAACTGTATCTCCTTACTGGAACACTGTTGCTCAAAATATAGTAACACAAGATGTAGCAGAATATATTGTTCCTGTTGGAGGATCTACTGCTGCATTTGTAGCTGATAACCCACAGACAGGGGCAATAATTGCTATGATAGGTGGAGCAAACTATTCTCAACAACAAATTAATATGGCAGATATTCCAGAACAACAAGGTTCTGCAATGAAACCTTTAATATATATTAAAGCATTTGAAATGGGATACTCTCCTCAAACAATGATAGATGATTCTCCTATATGTTATGGTTCATATTGCCCAACTGATTATGAAGGATATACCGTAGGCTGGGTAAGTATTGATAGAGCAATTAACCAATCTATTAACATCCCAGCTATAAAAATGCTTGCAAGAATTGGATATCAAAATGGATTAAATACTCTAGAGGCCGAAGGACTACAATTAAATTCTAACATATTCTATGGACTTCCATTGGTATTAGGAGCAGCAGCTATTCCAGTAGTAAGAATGGTAGGAGCATACAATGCAATTAATAATGGAGGTCTCTATGCACAATCCACTCCATTTCAAAAAATCACCTATCATGGATCTACTCTATATGACATCACTAAAATAAATCATCCAAGAATACTTCAAGCAAATTCTGTTGCTGAAATGGATAATGTATTAGGAGATACTGCTCTAAAAGAACCTCTTTATGGATCACATACTTATTATTATTCAGTACAAGGAAGACCATATGGATCAAAAGATGGAACAACAAATGGACCTACTGGTATAACTGACTACATGTTTATTCCTCAAATAACAGTTGGAGTTTGGGCTGGAAATATAAATAATGCATCAATGAATCAATATGCAGTTGGAGCATTCCAAACAGGACCTATTGCCCACTCATTTATTATGGATTATATTCAACAAAATAATCTTCCTGTAGTAGATTATCCATCTTTTACAGAACCTACACTAAATTCTCAAACTGCAACTATACCATAAAATAATGGATGATAAGAAAACACGAACTTTTATTTTTATTGATGGAGAAAATATTAGAAATTCAGTAGAAAGTTACGGATACAAAGATCTAGACTATGAAAAACTCTACTCATGGTTTAAAGAAAAAAAAGATGCAACAAGAATATATATATATGTAGGAATAGAGGATGGAGATAGTGTTAAAGGAGAAAAATATAATTCCCTTAAAACATTAGGATATACTGTCTCTGCAAAAAAAGTAATGCTCTATAAACAAAAACCACTTACTTATAAAATCGAATGCAAGAATTGCCACACAATAAATGAAAAAGTTATCACAAGACATAGTAAATTAAAGGCTAATTGCGATACAGAGCTTACTCTAGATATAATTAATGGTGGAGTAAGAAAAAAATATGACAAAATAATAGTATTTTCAGGTGACGGAGATTTCTCTATAGTTTATGAATATGTAGTTAATGAACTTAAAAAAGAAGTAACTGTATATACACCTTTAGGATATCCACATAGTACAAGAACATCATCAAAAATAAAAGAATTATCTAAAAATAAAATAATTGATCTAGAAGACTTAGGATCTTTGTTACAACATTACGGATTAAAATAAAAAGAGACCCCCCGAAGGCGATCTCTTAGAATGATTATGTATATTCTATAATCTATTAAACAAAATGTCAATAGTTGTGAATATAAAACTCTAATATATATGATTTTTGTCACTAAACTCATACCGATCATTCATTCAATTTTTATGTAATTTATCAGAAAGTGGTGAAGATCACTTACAATTTATCTGTATTATTAAATTTCATGGTCTTCATATTTATTTTTACTTCAAATGGATTAGGAAAATTAAGAATAATTTCATTTCACAAACTTATAATATTACTATACTTGCATATTTATTAATTCTATGATACAATTCTAATCATGGAAAAATATAGACCTATAATAAGAGCTGAAGAAGAAAGATTTACTCCTGTATTCGAAGAAGTTATATGTCCTATAAAAATAAGAGAAGGGGATAAACTCCATGACCTTAAAGTAAGTGTTTGGTACCATCCTGATCTTTTAACAGATAATGATATATTAATATGCTCTGGAGGCTATGGAGAGGAAAAGTTAGCTGCAATTGAAGGAGTAAAAAAGATGTCTGCACTAGGCTTAAATTCAGCATGGATGGTATACCCATTTGATAAAAAAAAATTACCTTACAGTGATAAAAAAGAATTTCAATTACTAATAGAAACTGTGATTACTGAAGTTCCAATCCGTATAGCAGAACATTTTAATATGTTAGCTGGAAGAAAAAAAGAGACTCCAGTTGATCTTATGGGTATATCTATGGGGGGAGGTGCATTTATTATGTCTTCATCAAAAGCTCCAGAGAGATATAGAATAATAGAGGCAAAAGCTCCTGCTGGAATAAATGATAACTCTAATAATCTAAATAAACATCAAAAAATTTTAGAGTTTATAAGTGAAATGCTGTCAAATGCTATGCATCATGATCAAAGTATTTTTACAGATCAAAGAAATTTTAAAGGTTCTAGTGAAATTATACGTAGAATTATTATAGATATTGCTCAGGGAAGATTTCCAACTAAAATAGAATATGCAATGACAAAAGATCTTACTGCAAGTATTTTAAAATTATATTTAATCAAAGGTTCTAGATTTGCTCTTTGGAATGGAGATGATGATAGTATAGTACCTTTAGAAAAATCTAAAATAATTCTTAATAATACTTTTCCCGAATTAGGAAATATAATAAAAGTCTATCTAGGAAGTCATACCGGAGTATATGCAGATCTAAGTTATCCACAACTTGCAAAAATAGCCGAACACCTACTATTGGAAAGAACTAAACCTGATAAATCAATTTGATTTTAACTTATATAAAGATGCTCCATCTGAGATCCTATATAAATAATAATACTTATTAATAAAATTAAAAAGACCTGGGAAATTAATCCCATCATTATAATATAGTATAACATAAGGATGATGAGCTGAAAGAACAGATAAAATTTTATTCTTAGTTGAAATTTTATAGCCATATAAAAAATCAGTAGTATAATAATATGTAGTATATGAACCACTCAAATAATATGCCCATGGAAAATTCGCATCTATAAATATATCCTTATCTTTTACATTTGCACTTTTCAATAAATTTGCCATAGTATAATTTATATTTGCAGTAGAAGATTTCTTCTCAAACACAACATTTGTATTATATAAAAAATTATCATAATATCGATGTTTAGATATACTCCCATCAGCAAGAGATATAAAATTAGTATAAAAAGGTATAGTATTAGTAAAGTTTGCATAAGCCTGCCAAGCTAAATCATTCCTAAAAAAATATACCAGATATAAAGATCCAAATATTAAAACCATTAAGATATTCAGATACCTTTTATACCTAGGTATATAGAATAAAGAATATATACTATATCCAAACAATAAAGATAAAGGCAGTGCTAATTGTAATAAATAGTGTACATATGGCCTTCCTGTAAGAAGTACTATAAATGCATCAGAAATAGTCCAAAGAATTAAAAAAATACTCTCTAGAGCAATCTTTTCTTTTTTATATAAATAAAAACTTCCAACAACAATTATGAAAAATACAAATATATTTATATCTATTGATGAAATTCCATAAAATTTATTAAATTTTGATACATATGAAAAATTATTTAAAAATGTATATTTTATAGTATTGCTAAGATTAGAAATTGATAATTCATATAAAAGAAATATTATTACAGGAGTAATAACTCCTAAAGAATATATAAATGATCTTATAAAAAATTCTCTAAATTTATATGTAAAAAATATATAAAGAATAATAAAAAATCCATCAAAAAGAACATTTACTTTAAATAAAACGCCTAATCCTAAAATGAATCCAGCAATATATATATATTTATATAAATTTTCCTTCAATATATAGATATATACAGAAAATGCAGCAAAAAACATAAAGAATATTTCTGCATTTCCTCCATTACTATGTAAAATATTTGTACCCACTAGAATACTAAATACTGCACAAGATAGCACTGCAACTTTATAATTAAATTTCAAATTTGCAATTTTATATATTAGATACTCTGTACCTAAAGTAAAACATAAAGATACAAATTGAGTGGAATACATTAAAGATATAGGTAGCCTCTCTAGATATGCATACATATAATATATAAACAAAGGTTTATTATCTATAATATTTTTATACAGTATTGCTCCATGATTTAATGATTCTCCTATTGCAGAGTATATTCCAGTATCTATATACCAATAAGGTTGGAAAAAATCAGGAATTCTTATCAGTATAGTAAATATAAATGGAATAAATTTTAAGTACTTTTTCATCTATCTATAAGTTATATATTATGATCTATTATACTATCAGGAAAAGATTAAATCTATATAAAAAAATGGAAAGGGACCATGTTATGATCCCTTAGTAGAGTATCACGTTTTATTTTCAGATTCACTTTTTTGTATAAAACTCTATTATCTACAAACATACTTAAAATTAAAGTACTAAAATAATTTTGAGAGTTTTACCGGTATTCTCTTATCATAAATGTAACACTAAATTATTAAATATATATGAAACTTATAATAGCTTGTACTACAGAGAATCTGATCTATGTGATATACTTAAACTATATGAATAAGACAGATGTAAAAATAGAAAATACAATAATATTGGGTTCTGGTCCTGCAGGTCTTACTGCTGGAATATATGCAGCACGTTCAAATTTAGAACCTATACTTTTAACAGGATCTACTCCAGGAGGACAACTAACAATTACAACAGAAGTAGAAAATTTCCCAGGATTTGAGAATGGCATAATGGGTCCAGTCCTTATGGATATAATGCAAAAACAAGCTATCAATGTTGGAGTTAATATTATAAATGAATCTGCAATAGAGGTTGATTTAAAAACCTACCCTTTTATAGTAAAAACTCAAAATCAAACATTTTTAACTAACTCTCTTATTATAGCTACAGGAGCTAGTGCAAAATTTTTAGGCATAGATGGTGAAAATAGACTTATGGGCAAAGGAGTTTCAGGTTGTGCAACTTGTGATGGTGCATTCTTTAGAGAAAAAAATTTAATAGTTGTAGGAGGAGGGGATAGTGCTATGGAAGAAGCTCTATTTTTAACTAAATTTGCATCTAGTGTTACTATAGTACATAGAAAAGATTCATTTCGAGCATCTAGTATTATGCAGGAAAGAGCTTTTAAAAATGAAAAAATAAAAATTCTATTTAATAGTGAAATAAAAAAAATAAATGGAGAGAATAAAGTAGAATCAGTCATTATCTTTGATAATAAACATAATAAAGAATATACTATGCCTATTGATGGAGTCTTTATTGCAATTGGTCATACACCAAATACAAAATTATTTGTAAACCAATTAGATCTAGATGAAATGAATTTCATAAAGGTTCAAAATATTACCAACACAAGTAAAGAAGGTGTTTTTGCTGCAGGAGATGTTTCTGATCCAAAATACAAACAAGCTATATCTTCTGCAGGAATAGGATGCATTGCTGCAATTGATACAATGCACTATCTAGAAGATAAAAATCTATTATAATATTCTTATAATTAAATTCTTTTTAATTCTTCTTATAAGAATATAATCCCCTGATTTAAGAATATTCTTATTTTCTTTACTACCTATAAAAGAGATAACCTTTGCATTAGATAAATTAAATGTAGAATCTTTCTTATTTATATTCATTACAGCCAATTTACCATTATTTATAGATTTAATTTGGGCTACATCTACAGATTGTGAATGTAAATTCATATATAGCGGGGTTCTATTTATAATAGGATGATTTTTTAAGGAACTTCTTCTATATCCATAAAATCTTAGATGTGATCCTATAATTGCCCCAAAAGAGAAAAATACAAATAGTAGTATAGCATCAGCAATACCAGCAATAAGAGATATTAATATAAGTTTGTGTTTTTCCATAATTTTCTAATTTGATAAGTTACAAAACTAAACAATATAAAAGCTATAAGTATAATAAGAAAAGATTCTCCAAATGCATACTCAATTTGATAAATTGATATAATCAATGTAAGGATAGATCCACACAAGAGTATCCCATATAAAAATGAATAATAGAAAACGATAGCCTTTTTTCTTTTATCTATAGACTTTAATACCTTACTATTAAAATCTTCAGATAATTCAAATTTTACTAAATTGTTAAATATATTCTTTAAGTTCATTTTTTAATAATAATTTACCTCTTTTTATTCTAGTTTTAACTGTATTTATAGGAAGCTTAAGTATTTCTGAGATCTCTTTATACTTAAATCCTTCTATATAATACATAATTAATACTAATCTATACTTTTTATCTAATTTATTTAGTCCAGTTTGTACAATATCATCATTATCACCTACAACATTATTAGTATCTTCCACATCATAAGTTAATCTCACCATCTTCTTCTCTTTAAGTTTATTATATATACTATTTTTAGCTATAGTAAAGAGCCAAGTTTTAAAAGATGCTTTTGAACTGTCAAATGAAGATATTTTAAAAAAAACTTTTACAAAAATCTCTTGTGTTAAATCTTCACTATCTTCTCTAGAAGATATATACCTTAATATAAAATTATGTATATTATTCTTATACCTATTCATTAAAATTTCAAAGAACTCCACATCTCCAGTTTTATCCAAATTAAAGACTAAATCCTCGTCTGACAAATCCATAACTTTTATATTAATAATATACAGATTAAATTATATTTTTGTTTCACTCAAAAAATATTGATTAAAAATTTACTTAGGTAGTAATAACAAATATAGATTAAAATATAGTTAATATTCTTCTTATATCAAATATTTCCTCCATTCTAGATAAATCCCTCATACTTAATTAATAATATATCAATAATAAAACGTATTTTTATGACTATATAATACAATCATCCAATCTCTAATACTAACATAATTAATTTCAATTGAGTTATAAATTATAGAAGAGTCAATTTCCAATATTTAATATCTTACTCCAAATACTTTATAGAATAATGCCCAAATACTATACTTTAGAAATTCACTACTATAGTTATATAAGTAAGTATCAGGAAAAGCATATAAATAACCATTTTTAGAAGCTACATAGATCTCATTATTAACTAAAGCAGGATTATCTGATGTAAATTGAGATGCCTTACCAACTCCAAATCTATGTACACCTAGCACATCACCATTAGATGCATCTACTGCATAAAAATTATCAAATCCATCTCCAAAGTAAAGGATACCATTGGAATAAACTGCAGAACCTTTCTGTACTCCATATATTTTTATAACCCAATTAATATTTCCTGTATTTATGTTAAAAGAATAATATTTACCTTTTCCTACTGGATTCCCAATATATATATTATTTCCAATAATAATGGGGTTAGATGTCTCCATTGCAAAAGGATTTGGACCAAACCCTAAAATATGATCCCAAACTACATTTCCAGTTTTCTTAGATAATACATATAAAATTTCATAAAATTTATTAGGAGTAGGGGATAGACCTAATCCAGATATAACCAAATATTTAGAATTTGAAGCTGGAGAACAATCTGTTATACCTCCAAAAGAATCTGCTATTTTTCTCTGCCATAGTATCTTTCTAGTAATAATATTTATTGCAGCAACATATTGATTTTGTTCAGGTAAGCCTTCTCCAAAATATGCAACATTTCCAGAAATATCAATTGAAGACATAGATACTACACCTAAAAGATTATCCCTCCAGTAAGTCTGCCCAGTAGCTGCATTAATTGAATAAAAATGTTTTCCTCCATTTGCAACATATAAAGCTCCTGATTTATATGCAAATGAAGGCATATCTTCACCATTAGTTATATGAATCCATACTAATTTACCTGTAGTAGCATTTATTGCATAAATTGCACTCTGTCCTGAACCTCTTACTAAAGATCCATTTACAGTCTTATATAGATTATTTCCACTTCCAACATATACAATATTATTTACAACTAAAGGTTGTGTCATTATTTCATTATCAACTTTATACTTCCATATCAATTTCCCGGTGGATGCATTTATAGCATACATATAGTTTATACTCGATTTCCCCATTGCAGATGTACCGAAATATGCTATACCATTAACTATTGTAGGTGTATCTACAATAGGACTTTGAGCATTAAATGAAAAAACTTTATTTAAAAAACCATTTCCATAAACATAATTCTTACTCTGATCCATACCTTGCTGAGTAAGTGAATTATTGTATGTTGAAATCGTATTGGAAGAAGGATAATACCTAAATAGGATTGTTTTTATAACAATAGCTAATAAAAGAAGTCCAATCCAACAAAATATATATATTAAATTTCTATACCCCTTATTCATTTCGTAGATATTGTATACTTTTTTTAAGAAAAATCAATAGGTATTGATAATATATACTTTAATAATACAATATAAAATAATATATAGGACATTATAAATTGTATATATTTGCTATACTATGTACAATATAAATACTATGAGTAAATTAGATTCTAAAATAAAAAATAAGAACAATGTAATTCACTTCAAAGCTAAGTTATCTGAAATTAAAAATAATAATAAAGATTCTCAAAATGATGCACTTATAACATTACAAAAGGATAAAAGTTTACTTCTACCATCAAGAGGTATGAATATGATTGAAGGTTTAGTAAATGAAATAAAATTTCGAGTTTTACTAGAACCAGATGGAAATGGTAGTCACTGGTTCATAATTGATAAAAAATTTCAAAAAATAGCTAATATATATATTGGTAATACTTATGATTTCAAAATTAAATTAATTAAAGAATATCCAGAACCTATAATTCCTAAAGATGTAAAAAAGGCCTTAGAATCTGATCCAGTTGCTTTTAATTTATGGAATAATATAACACCTATGGCTCGCTGGGATTGGATTCAATGGATAGAATTACCTAAATTAAATAAAACACGTGAAGAACGACCTACAAAATTGATATCTATGCTAAGATCAGGAAAAAGTAGACCCTGTTGTTTTAACCGTACATTATCAACTCAACCTAAGATAGTAGAAATATTATAAATAATAAAATTATTCTCAATCTGATATTTAGAAAAATAGATACAATGTACTGTAGAAGTAATATTTATAGGTATTAATAAATTTAATAAATCCTCTATAATATAAATAGTATTTATTTTTTGTCTACATAAAAATCAATAACACTCTATAATAATTAATTTTTTCTATATGTTATATAATTGTATATATGAGAAAAAAAGAATATATAAATGTAATAATAAGTAGACTAAGTAAAATGTATCCTGATGCAAAAATAAGTCTAAATTTTACTACACCTTTTGAACTTTTAGTTGCTATAATACTCTCAGCTCAATGTACAGATAAAAGAGTAAATATAGTTACAAAAAAATTATTTAAAAAATATAAAAAAATAGAAGATTATAATAAAGTAGATATCAAAAATCTAGAAAAAGATATCTATTCTACTGGTTTTTACAAGAATAAAGCAAAGAATATTAAAAAATTAGCTTACATTATAAATCAAGAATATAAAGGAGAAATACCCTCTGATATAGATACTCTTATAACTCTACCAGGAATAGGAAGAAAAACAGCAAATGTATTTCTAGCAAATTATTATAAAAAAAATGTAGGTGTAATTGTGGATACTCATATGATTAGAATATCAAACCTTCTGCATCTTACAAAGAGTAGTAATGCAACAAAAATAGAAAATATACTTAATAAAATAGTTGATAAAAAAGATTATCTAAAATTCTCTGATCTTATTATATCTCTAGGAAGAGATAAGTGTATTGCAAGATTCCCTAAGTGCAGTGAGTGTGTTCTTTCTGATATCTGTCCCTCATCAAAAACAAAAACTGTCCTTACTAAGCTCGAGGGTGAGTAGAAACTTAGTAAGGAAGATTTTTATAATCCCATTACACTATAATATTAGTTTATTAAAGTCTAATTAAAGTATTTGCACGAAATTTTTGTATCTGTTATATTAATTATAGAAGGAGATTTAAGTATGATAAAAACTATAAATAAAAATATAGCATCTGAGTATCTTCCATTTTTAGAATATATACCTCAAAGCTTAATTATTAAAGATGGTACTCCTTATTTCATAGAGTTTGAATATCCTACTGATGAAAAAGTAATCCTTAATGGAGAAATTATCAAAGATATATTTAAAGAAAGAATTGATCCTTATGGAGATCATTCAACTTTAATATCTCAAAGAAGAAGTATTCGACCTCAACCAGATTTAAAAGACAATATTTATCAAAGATTAGATAGTTGTCTTTTTGATGACAAGAGTAAAATAGCTACTCCACAAGAAGAATATACAGATCTTGGAGTTTTTTCAGCCCCAAATCCATTTGCATTTAATCCTGGATTCCATGATTTGATAATAACCCAAGAACATATAGAAACTATTGATCAAATAAAAGAATCTCATATCTATGGAATAATCTCTGCTCTTAAAATAAAAGCAATTAAAATGAAAACTGACCATGATATCGATCAACTAGATATGGGGATAAATTTTGGAACAGATAAATTAAAATATTCATCTGGAGCATCACAACCACATCTACATGCTCAAATAGGAGCAGTTTTTAAAAATGGATTCATGCCAATACAAGATAAAATTCAGTATATTAATGACCAATTTAAAGGACTTTCAATAGACTATGAAGAATTATATATAGAAGCTCTAAAATTAAGCTCACTTATATCTTGGGAAAATGATAGCTTCTATGCATTTGCTCCATTTGCTCCAAGATTTAAAGATGAAATCAACATAATATCAAAAAATAAAGATATACCTAATATAATATCTACTACAGAAAAAAATATAAAAGATCTATCTGAAATAATTTATAAAACTTTAAAAGCACTAGAAAATCTTAGTATAGAAAATAAGGATGGAAATCTTGTAAACGTTGGAATAAAAAGCTTTAATATAGATTTTCTAGGTCTAAGATTTGGAAGAAATGAAGGAAGAATGCTTATATCTATAATACCTAGACAGACAGAGATAGCTTACTCAGAATTATTAGGCCGTTTTGTAATTGATAGATCTCCAGAAGAGACTGTAAAACATATAAAATATGAATAATTTAAAAATACTTTATACATCAGCTGAAGTTTACCCCTACGCAGGAGTAGGTGGATTAGGACAAGTATCCTACTTCTTAACTAAACAACTAAAAAAAGAAGGAATTGATGCAAGAATATTTATGCCTAAATATGGGAATATTGATGAGAGTAAATATCCTATGGAAATACTTTATGAAGGATTAATAATTCCTTCAGAAAAAGGGAAAGATATAATATGTAATATTAAAAAATATGAAGACAAAGAAGATAAGGATACTCCAATTGTGTATTTTTTAGAAAATATGGAATTTTACGAAAAAAGATCTAATGTATATGGTTATATTGATGATGATATGAGATTTCTTCTACTATCAGAAGGTCTAATGGAATTTTTAAAAAAATCAGATTGGATCCCAGATGTAATAAATTGTGCAGATTGGCATACAGGACATATCCCAAATCTTCTAAGAACAAAATACTCTTCAGAAAAAAAACTAAAAAGTATATCTACTGTATTTAGTATACACAATCTAATGCACCAAGGATTATTTGATCATAAAAATTTTAATGATCTCGATTTTGATAATGGAAAAGAAGATATTGCAGATATATATGATCCAAAACTTAAAAAACAAAACTTTATGAGAAGAGGAATTATGTATGCTGATATCGTTACAACAGTCTCGGAGAAATATTCAAAAGAAATACTAACAGAAGATTTTGGAGAAGGATTAGAACATCTTTTAAGAGAAGTTAGAACTAAACTTTTTGGAGTATTAAATGGAATTGACTATACATATATGAATCCTGAAACTGATAGCAATATAATTGCTAATTATAATTATAAAAATATAGTGAGAAGAGAATTAAATAAACAAGATCTACAAAAAGAATTTAATCTAGCTGTAGATAACTCTCCTGTAATAGGAATGGTTACTAGATTAGATAGTCAGAAAGGACTAGATCTAGTTGAAAAAGTCATTGAACCTGCAATAAGAGAGCTAGGAATACAGTTTGTAATAATTGGAGGAGGGGATGGTAGCTTTATAAGATATTTCTCCTCATTAGAAAAATTATATCCTAAAAGAGTGGGCACTCATCTTATGCCAGATTTTATATTACCTAAAAAAGTTTTTTCTGGTGCTGATATGATACTTTTACCATCAAAATTTGAACCCTCTGGAATTACTCAAATGGAATCAATGAGATATGGATGTATTCCTATTGCAAGAAATGTAGGAGGATTAGCAGATTCAATTGAAGATTTTAACCCTATTACTCAAAAAGGAAATGGGTTTCTATTTACTGAATATGATCCCTATGCACTTATGAGTGCTATTACTAGAGCAGTTGAGAATTATAAAAATGAAACGATTTGGAAAGAAATTGTTAAATCTGCCATGAAAAGAGACTTTTCATGGGAAAATTCTTCTTTGAAATATATAGATATATACAGAAAAGCAATAAGGCTACATAATCATATCAAAGATTCTAAAGAAGAAATTATCTATCAAATGTACATGTTATGAATTGGATTAATTTTATTTACGTATATCAGCCCCCTACACAAAAAAAGGACATACTTCTAAAAGTTATGGACCAAAGTTACCGCCCACTTTTTGATATTTTATTAAATAACCAAAATGCAAAAATAAATTTAAGTATTAACTATGGTCTTATAGAAATGTTTATTAAGAATAATGGAGAAGATATAATAAATAAAATAAAAAAACTTTTGGATAGAGATCAAATTGAAATAATAGATACTGCAGCCTATCAAGGTTTTTTCCCACTACTACCTAAAAATGAAATTATAAGACAAATTGAAAGAAACCATAATATGAATAAAACTATATTAGGAGAAAAATACAATCCAGAATGCTTCTTTTCACCTTCTATGGTATATACAGAAAATATTTTTGAAATTGTAAAAAAATTAGGATATAAATCTATAATCATTGATGAAAATGCAATTGAAGGTGAAGGATCTATTAAACATGATAGAATATATAAACACAAAGGATTAAATGTTTTTATAAGAGATAGAAATGAAAGCTTTAAAATAATGTCTTATCCTCTAGATGAAAATCAAGATCTAATAGAAGAACTATATAAATCATTTAAACAAGATGAATTTTTAATAACTGCTATCGATGGAGAAACTTTTGGACACCATAGAATAGGTTATGAAAAATTATTATTCTATATATATAGCTCATATAAAATAAATTCACTACTTCTAAAAGAAATACCTTATTTAATAGAAAATAGAGAGGAAATAGACCCTAAAGAAAGTAGTTGGATTATACCTCTTCCCAAAGAAAGCACTTTTCAACGTTGGTATACAAAATCAAATGAAATACAGAAAAAACAATTGGAATTACTTAATTTTGCAATAAAAGTAATAAATAATTCAAAATTTAAAACATCAGATCCTCAAATTACATCTATCGAAGATTATTCTCTCAGAACTTCAGAAAAAACATGGCTTCAAGCAAGATATATATTAGATGAAGCAGAATATCAAGATCAATTTTTCTTCTCTTCTGCAAAACCTACTTGGAGTATAGACCTGATAGAAAAAGGATCTTATCTTCTATCAGAAGCCATAAGACTAAACCCTGATTCTGATAAACAAGATAAAAATAAAGCTAGAGCTCTATATCAAGATATTGTTCTTACAGCTCTAAAATGGCAAAAAGAAAGAATAGTAGATAAAACATCAAAACAATTTTTTGAAGACGAAAAACCTGAAGAAACTTCAATATCTACTCCTAAACTAAAAAAGAAAGAATATGAAGCAGCTATAAAAAATTTAACTCAAAATATGATTAATGCATCTAACTCACAAGAGTATGAGATCGCTCAAAGCTTTAAAGAAAGAATAACTGATCTCAATAATATGATAAAAGATTTAAAATTAGAATAATATATTATGATTTGGGCAAATTTATTACATATATATCAACCACCAACTCAAAATAAAGAAATGCTTGATAAGATAACTGAAGAATCATACAGACAGATCTTAAAGGGACTAAAAGATAATCCTAAAGGAAAACTTACAATCAATATGAATGCATCTCTTACAGAACTTTTCTTAAAATATGGATATAATGATGTATTAGATGATATAAGGTATCTACTACATAATGGACAAATTGAGATAACTGAGTCTGCAGCTTACCATGCATTCCTACCACTGATACCTAAAGAGGAAATCATAAGACAAATTAAATTAAACCATTACAAAAATAAGAAAATATTAGGAGAAGATTATAATCCAACAGGATTTTTTGCACCAGAACTAAGTGTATCTTCAGAAGTTGTTAAAATTGTAGCTAGTATGGGATATAAATGGATGCTCTTCGATGAATTAGCTTTTGATCAAACAAAAGGAGATGTTAAATATGATAGGATATATTACGTCAATGATACTCAGATGATTGGATATTTCAGAGAAAGAGATATAAGTTTTAAAATACTCTCAGCTCAACTCGAAAGTGGAGATATATTTCTATCAGAAATAAAAAATATAATATCTGATAATAGATTTCTTGTAACAGCAATGGATGGAGAAACATTTGGACACCATAGACCAGGACTAGAACTACTGCTCTATGATGTATTTAAATCAGATAAAGTAAAAACAGAACAATATCAAAACATAGATAAATATTTTCATAAATCAGATAAAGTAAATATAAAAGATTCTACATGGGCAGTTATACCAATTGAATTTTCTAGAAACCAACCTTATGAGAGATGGTTTAATAAAGATAACGAAATTCATATGAAACAATGGGATCTTACTTATTTTGCTATAAGAGAAGTAAATAAATCTAAATATAAAATAGAGGATCCTAAACTTACTGGTAAAAAATTAAAATATACTGAAAAACAAAAACTTTGGCTAAAAGCAAGATATATGCTAGATAAATCAATACACTCAGATCAATATTGGTGGGCTTCAGCTAGACCATGGTGGAGTATAGATATGATTGAAAGAGGTGCAGATGAACTAAAAAATAGTATTTTACTTATACCAGATATTGATGATAAAATAAAAACTAAAGCTATAGATATGTATAAAGATATAGTTTTTTCAGCATTCAGATGGGAGAGAGAAGAGATAGTAGGACAAGTTGTAGCTAATTATGATGAAGAAACAACTGAAATAATAGAAACTAAGTCCCTAGATGCTAATCCAAAAGAATATACTAAGATAATAAACCATCTGAGAAAACAAATGCTAGAATCTGCATCAAAACAAAATTATCTAAAAGCTTTAGAATATAGAAAAAGAATAGAAGATTTAAGAGAAAAACAAAAAAATATTATTAAAAATCAAAAATGGATAAAAAATTAAAAGTACTTTTTATAGCATCAGAATTAACTCCAATTATAAAAGTAGGTGGACTTGGAGATGTTGCAGGAACTCTACCTAAATATCTTAAACCATATATAGATATAGAAATCCTACTCCCTGATTATAAATCTATAAAAGAAAAATTAGAGTTTATCCCAAACTCAGATGTCAAGATTAATTATATAGATATTCCAGAATATTTTTCTTCTAGAGATAATATCTATGGATATCCAGATGACCCTATAAGATTTGCAGCATTCTGTAGAGAAGTCGTAAATAAAATAGAGAAAAAAGAGTTTGGAGATGTAGATATAGTACATATAAATGATTACCATACAGCTCTAATCCCAATACTTCTAAAAGATAGAGAACTTGATAATATAAAAACTATACAGTCAATCCATAACCTTGGCCCTGCATACCAAGGAAGATATTCACTGGATCTTCTAAATATACTTGAATTAAGACATCAACATTTAACAATAGAATTTGATAAATATGATAATGAAATAAACCCTCTTCTTCAGGGAATTTTAAACTCAGATATAGTATCTACAGTATCTCCTACTTATGCAAAAGAAATTCTTACTAAAGAATATGGAGGTGATTTAAATGATTTTCTAGAACTTAGAAAAAATGAACTCTATGGAATACTAAATGGTATAGATTACTCTATATTTAACCCAGAAGTAGATATTACTATTTACTCTAAATACAATAGAGATAATTATAAAATAGGGAAATTAGAAAATAAGAAAAAATTATATGAAGAGCTACACCTAAATTTTAATTCAGATTATCCACTTTTCTCATTTATATCCAGATTAGATTACCAAAAAGGAATAGATATATTGATATCTTCAATAAAAACTCTTAAAAATAAAAATATACATTTCCTAATTTTAGGAACAGGTGCAAAGGATTTCGAAAATGAATTACAAACTTTGAATACACAAGATAAAAATATGTTTGCAATAATAGATTTTAATACAGTACTTGCAAATAAAATGTATGCTGCATCTGATGCTCTTATAATTCCCTCAAGATATGAACCATCAGGACTAACTCAAATGATAGCAATGAAATATGGAACTCTTCCTATTGTAAGATCAACTGGAGGTCTACATGACTCTGTTTTTAATATGACCACAGGATTCACTTTTGAAAATTATTCTGCTCTTGATCTTACTAATGTACTTAATGAAGCTAATTCTCTATACAAAAGTAAAGGATGGGATGAAATGATTGAAAATGCAATGCAACAAGATTTCTCTTGGCATAACTCATCACAAAGATATCTAGTACTATACAATAAAATGAAAAGTAATTAACTAGTATAGAGCATGCTATAACTATCTTTTCTGTATTGTAGGTATTGAGTTTAATATTTTATCAACCTAGAACTAGAGATACACAAGTACCTAATTAATTAAACAATATTTTAATAATTCTAGATCTACCATCTATATTTTTTTTATAATAGGGAAGTATTCAGTCTCACGTATATTAGAGAGACCTGCTGCAATCATAAATAATCTATCTAACCCAACACCAAACCCCCCAGTTGGAGGCATTCCATATTCTAAAGCTTCTATAAAGTCTTCATCCATCATTTGAGCTTCTAAATCACCTTCATCTCTTAGTCTTTGCTGCTCTTTAAATCTCTCATATTGATCTTGAGAATCATTCAGCTCTGAAAATGCGTTACCCACCTCAAATCCCAAAACTAAAACCTGAAATCTCTCAACTATTCTCGAATCATCTTCATGTCTTTTTGCAAGAGGGGAAATATCTACAGGATGATCAATTAGAAAAATAGGACCCTTTATATTAGGTCTTACTAATTTTTTATAAATCCTATCGATAAGTCTATTCTTATCATCAGTTGGATTATCACTAAGTCCTATCTCAATAGCCTTCTGTCTTAATTTTTCTCTTGTATCAAATTCCTCTAAATTACAACCATATTCCTTCATTAAATCAAAATATTTCAATCTAGGCCAAGGAGATTTGAAATCAACCTCTTCTCCTTTATAATTTATCTTAGTTGTTCCAAATGTCTCTTTAAGTATATGAATATACATATTTTCAGTAAAATCCATTAATTTTTCATAATCAGAATATGCCCAATAAAACTCTAACATATTAAATTCTTGAAGATGTTGCATACTCATACCTTCATTTCTAAAAACTTTCCCAATTTCGAAAATTTTATCAAAACCTGCTACAATTAGCCTTTTTAAAGGTAATTCTAATGCAATTCTTAAATATAAATCCTGATCTAAAGAATTATGATGAGTAATAAATGGTTCTGCTTCCGCACCTCCTAATATTAATTCAAGAGTTGGAGTATCAACCTCTAAAAAACCTTCAGATATAAGAAAATCTCTTGAAGATTGAATAAATTTAGATTTTAATCTTAATTTTTCCTTTAAATCTTTATTTGAAATTAAATCAACATATCTCTTCCTTATCTTTTCTTCTTCATCCTGAATACCAAAATATTCCGATGGAAGAGGTCTTAGAGATTTAGTAAGTATTTTAAAACTTTTGACATCTATTGTAATTTCTCCTGATTTAGTTTTAAATATAACTCCAAAAGCCTCTATAAAATCACCAAGATCAAATAACTCTAAATGAGAAAAATTTGAAGTTCCTTTCTCTGAAAAAAATAACTGCAATCTTGAAGTATCATCTTCTATATCAAAAAATGTAATCTTTCCATGACTCCGTATACTCACAATCCTACCTGTAACAAAACTATTCTTCCCCTCTAAAGTAGAAAACTTATTCTTGATCTCTAAATTAGTATAATCTTTTTTGGACCTTGCAGTATAAGGATTAATCCCTAAATCCTTAATTTTCTTTAATTTAGATAACCTTATTTCTTTTAACTCATCTAATGTAGCCATACATTAGACAGTATACATTAAAAAGCATTTTATTTTCAATAAAATTCACCTAACATGAAATCATATGTACATATTAGTAATATTATATTTTATATATAATCCTTTCTTTATTTAAAATTGTAAATGCATATATAGAAAGTTAAGTATATGTAACTTTTTGAGATATCAATCATTTAATAGAGAGTACTAAAATAAATCAGTTTCAAAGATAGAATATCTTAAACCAGAGCAACACTTAGAATTACAGTATATACTGAAATTAGTAGCTCATTTACAAGTAATTTCATAAAAAGAGATAGATCATTTACTAATTTTCTAATTATAGATATTGTTATAGTTCTTTCTTATGCATATTACTACATTATCAATATCTAATTCTTATTTCATAGAATAAATATTACATACCTTAACTCATATTTAAAATACATTTTTTACAAACAATTAAAATTTATGCTAGTATTCTTTATATGCAATATAAATGGAAGGCTTTATCCGTAACTACACTTGGAGCACTACTTGCATCTATTCAAGGATCATCTCTACTATTAGCATTACCACAAATATTAATACAACTTAAAACTAACTTTATAACCCTTATTTGGATTATTTTAATATACCTTCTTGCAACAACTATGTTTATCCCAATCATAGGAAAACTTGCTGACTTATTTGGTAAAAAATTTTTATATAACTTAGGATTTATAATTTTCACAATTGGATCACTCTTGTGTGGTATATCTCAATCATCTTTCCATGGATTTGATCTTATATTCTATAGATTAATTCAAGGAATAGGGGGTGCACTTCTTTTTACTAATAGTACTGCTATTGTAACTGATGCATTTTCAAATAGTGGGGATCTAGGTCTAGGTTTAGGTATCAATCAAATTGCAGTAGCTTCAGGTTTTATAATAGGACCAATACTGGGAGGATTACTTGCCCCTATATCTTGGAGATTAATATTTCTTATAAATATACCTATAGGTGCTATTGGGTCAATATGGGGAATAATAATACTAAAAGATATAGTTAAAAATATAAAAAAAGAAAAATTCGATTATCTAGGAAGTTTTTTCTTAACCTCTTCTATTATATTCCTTCTTTTAACCCTTTCATTTATATCCCTTCCTAATTCAAACTCTGTATTAGAATTCATTTTCTTTATAGCTTTTATAATCCTTATTCTCTCTTTTATTCTGTATGAGAGAAAGGTGAATAATCCTATTTTTGATTTTACACTTTTTAGGAATAAAACATTTTTCCTATCTAATTTGACAGGATTTTTAAATAGTATAGCTAGAGGTGCATCTTTATTTGTACTGATATTCTTTCTTCAAGGACCTTATGGGAAAACTCCCTTTCAATCAGGACTTATGATAATTCCTTTTGGAGCATCATTTCTAATACTATCTCCAATAGCAGGATTCCTTTCAGATAAATATAGTTATAAAATTCTCTCCACCCTTGGACTAATAATTTCCGCTCTAGGACTTCTAGGATTAGCCTCTATTGGTAAATATACTAATTATTTTGATATATCTATATTTATGATACTTCTAGGAGCAGGATCAGGACTATTCTCATCACCAAATACAAATTCGATCATGAGAAATGTAAATACTGAAAAAAGAGGAGAAGGATCTGCAGTAAGAGGTATACTTTCAAATTTTGGACAAATGCTTAGTATTGCTATAATATTCCCAATTGTTATAGGAAGTATTTCTCAGAATGCAATATCAAAAATATTCATATATGGAGGACATAGTGTCAAAATAGCATCCTCTACACTAACAAATTTTATTAATAGTATCCATAATTCATTTTTTATACTTTTAATATTTACTCTAATAGCAATATTTATATCTCTTATAGGACCAACTGGAAAATCACATTCAGAGATAAGTAAAAATTAAAAAATCTAATACTCTATTTTAAATTCCCGGTTCAATCCAGTACTGAATAACATCTCCTAAGTTGGATATAAACAACTCATTATACACAGATAAAAAATCAGGATTAAATACTATACTCACCGCAGGAGTAGTAATATCTCCTCCT
>JAJZIL010000002.1 GCA_021810605.1 bacterium
TAAGCGCATTAATCAAAATCCTAATCATGTTACAGGTGCTGTTGGTATTGTAGAAAATGTTAATACAGGAGGTATATTGGCTATGGTAAGTTATCCAACTTTTAATAATAATAGTTTTGAAGGTTTAGGTATAAGTCAATCACAATATTCTAAATTATTAAATAATCCTGATACTCCATTACTGAATAGAGCTATATCTGAACAGCAACCTATAGGTTCTATAATGAAAACAATTCTTCTCTCCGCAGGGTTACAAGTTGGAGCAATCACGAGTAATACTGTATTTTCTGTTCCTGGAACATTTACTTATGATGGTACTATTTTTGAAAATTATGCAAAAATAAATTGGGGTGTAGCTGATATAGTTAAATGTTTACAATATTCTATTAATGTATTTGCATTTAAATCTGCTTTAAAAATTGGTATTAATAATTTTGTTAAATTTGAGAAATTATTTGGATTAGGTCAACCAACAGGGATATCTCTTCCAGGAGAAAGTTCTGGTATAATTGCAGATCCAAAAACTAAATTAGCATTAACTGGGCAGCCTTGGTATCCCGGGGATTTATTAAATTCTGCTATTGGTCAAGGTTATACTGAAGCAACACCAATACAAGTAGTTAATTTTATAAGTGCTATTGCAAATGGAGGAAAACTTATGAAACCTAGAATTGTCAAAGCAGTGTATAATTATAAGGGTAGTTTGGTTAAAAAGTTTAATCCTGTGGTTGTTAGATCAGGGTTTGTTTCTCAAAAGAACCTTGATGTAATAAAGAAGGGTATGTATATGGCAGTTCAACATGGTATTGATATAGCAGCTCAAAGTACAATAGCTGATAATGCAGGAAAGAGTGGAACAGCTCAGTTTGGGACAGAGTATACAAGTAATAATCCTTCTGCAGATAGATATTCACATTCACATTCATGGATGTCTTCTTTTGCTCCATATAATAATCCTCAAATTGCCGTAGTTGTATTTGAAGAGAATGGAGGATTGAGTACTTATTCTGCAGAGGTTGTAAAAAATTTTATGAACTGGTATTTTGGTACTTATTTAAAACATTAATTTATTTATTATGGCAAAAAGTTTAATTATAGTAGAATCACCAACTAAAGCAGGAACTTTATCTAAATTTTTAGATAAGAGTTTTTCTGTAATAGCAACTAAAGGACATATAGAAGATTTACCTAAAAGTAGTTTAGGTATAGATTTAGATAATCATTTTGCACCTGAGTATAAAATATTAAAAGATAAGGAAAAATTATTAAAGGAAATTCAGAAAAATGTTAATGTTGCAGATACTGTATATATAGCAACAGATCCTGATAGAGAAGGAGAAGCTATTGGTTGGCATTTATTACAGAATTTAAAATTAGATAATAAAAAAATTTTAAGAATAACTTTTCATGAGATTACAAAAAATGCATTAATGGAAGCTTTAGATGAGGCTCATGATTTAAATTATGATCTAGTTAATTCTCAAGTAGCTAGAAGAGTTTTAGATAGAATAGTTGGATACAAATTATCTCCATTACTTTGGGAGAAAATTAGATATGGATTATCTGCAGGAAGAGTTCAATCTGTTGCATTAAAATTAATAGTTGATAGGGAAAAAGAGATACAAGCTTTTAAAACTGAAGAGTATTGGGATATTACTAGTGATTTTAATATAAATTCTCTCTCAATAACATTTAAATTAAATAAATTGGATGGTAAAAAAATTAAAATAAGTAATGAATTAGACGCAAACAGTATAGTAGAAGATATCTCGAAAGGTACTCCAAATCTAAAAGAAATTAAAAACAGTCAAATGAAGAAGAACCCTAAACCTCCATATACTACATCTACTCTTCAGCAAGATTCAAATTTAAAATTAGGGTTTTCTTCAAAGAAAACTATGATGATTGCACAAATGTTATATGAAGGATTAGATGTAAATGGAGAAAATATTGGATTAATTACTTATATGAGAACAGATTCAGTTTCATTATCAGAAAATTCTATTAATGATATTAGATCTTTTATAACAAAAAAGTATTCAAAAGAATATCTTCCTAATAGTAAGAATATCTATAAAGTAAAGACAAAATTAGCTCAAGAAGCACATGAAGCTATAAGACCTTCTGATATAAATAAATCTCCTGAGCAAATAAAAAAATATCTAACTAAAGATCAATATAATTTATATAAGTTGATTTGGTCTAGAGCAATTGCTTCTCAAATGAATTCTGCAATATATAGTAATAAAAAATTACTTTTAGATGTAAAGTTGGGAAAGAAAGTTTATGATTTTTCTACTAATTTTTCTGATCTAGTTTTTGATGGATATAAAGTTATTTATAATGATAACAATAAGAAAGAAGTTGAAAAAACAAATATATTTCCTTTTAATAATTTGTCTGAGATAAATAGTGTCTTATTTATTAAATCTGAAAAATTTCAACATTTTACAGAACCTCCTCCAAGATATAATGATGCATCTCTAATTAAAAAATGTGAAGAATCTGGTATAGGTAGACCTTCAACATATTCTACTATAATATCAACATTAATTAGTAGGACATATATTGAAAGAAAGGATAGAGCATTTATTCCTACTGATACTGGTGTAGTTGTTAGTGATTTTTTAGAAAAATATTTTTCTAATATAGTAGATATAAATTTTACATCAGATATGGAAGATGATTTAGATAAAGTCGCATCAGGAAAGCTTAATTGGGAAAAGGTTGTTTCAGATTTTTATTATCCTTTTGAGAAAGAAATTATTGATAAGGAGAAGAGTATAGATAAAAGTGATATTACTAATTTAGGAAAATCTGATGAAAAATGTCCTGAATGTGGAGCGGAAATGTTTATTAAATTAGGTAAATATGGAAAATTTTTGAGTTGTTCTAGATATCCTGAATGTAAAGGAATGAAATCTATAACTGTAGGAGAACCTCAAGAAGTAGATGAAAAGTGTCCTGAATGTAATGCTGAATTAGTTTTAAAAAAAGGTAGATTTGGTGATTTCTTTGCCTGTAGTAGATATCCTGAATGTAAATATACTAAATCATTAAAGAATAATGAAAAAAAAGTACTAGAAATAACTTGTCCTGAATGTGGAGTAGGTAAAATAGTTGAATTAAGAAATAAGAGAGGACAGATATTTTATGGATGCAGTAATTATCCTAAATGTCATTTTACATCAAATAATTTAGATAAAATTAAGTAATGGTTTGTCATCTTTGTAATTAGATGTTATAATTTTATCATTATTTTATATCACGCACACTTAAATATCTCTTTCCTTAAATATATTTGAGGTTATTTTAAGTGGAAGTTTAAAGGAGAAATTATGGAAATAACTTTACAAGATTTACTTCAAGCAGGAGTTCACTTTGGTCATCAGACTAAGAGATGGAATCCTAAAATGAAAAAATATAT
Organism: bacterium; assembly: GCA_021810605.1. Taxonomy (GTDB): domain Bacteria; phylum Patescibacteriota; class Dojkabacteria; order JAKAPS01; family JAJZLI01; genus JAJYFR01. The sequence goes on from JAJZIL010000002.1 coordinate 3,428, forward strand.
TTATACTTCAGTTAGTGGTTCTCATATAATAAATTTAGATCTGACTTTGGATTTATTAAATGAAGCTGTTAAATTTTTAATTAATCTTAATCCAGAAAATATTTTATTTGTAGGAACAAAGAAGCAAATACAGGATATAGTAAAAGAAAAAGCATCATCAATTAATGCCTTTTATATAAATGAGAGATGGCCAGGTGGGTTATTAACAAATTTTAAAACTGTTTCAATTAGTTTGAAAAAAATTGATGAGTATGACAAAATTTTAACAGATGATAGTGTTAATAATACTAGAACTAAACTAGAATTATTAAAAATATCAGAAGAAAGAGAAAAATTACTTAAAATGTATGGTGGAGTAAGAGGTTTCTCTCAAAAGTTGGATGCAATAGTTGTAATAGATGTTAAAATAGAGCAAGTAGCAATTAAAGAGGCTAAGAAATTAGGTATTCCTATAGTTGCTATAGTTGATACAAATGTTGATCCAGATTTGATTGATTATCCTATTCCAGGAAATGATGATGGGATAAAATCAGTAGATTTGATTTTAAGTTATATTGTAAATAATATTAAAAATAGAAAGGTAGTAAAAAAATGAGTATAAGTGTAGATTTAATAAAACAATTAAGAGATATGACTGGTGCAGGTGTATCTGATTGTAAAAAAGCATTAGAGGAGTCTAATGGTGATTTGAAAGAAGCAATTAGTGTTTTGAAAAAGAATGGATTTGCAAAATCATTATCCAGGAATTCTAGGGAAGTTTATGAAGGATGGATTGGAAGTTATATTCACCATAACGGGAGATTAGCTTCTTTGGTCATGTTAATGTGTGAAACTGATTTTGTTGCAAGAACAGATTTATTTAAAGAGTTATCACACTCATTAGCAGTACAAGTTGTTACATCAAATCCTATTTATATCTCTAGAGAAGATATTCCTCAAGAAGTTTTAGATAAAGAAATAAATATAATAAAAGAGGAGAAAGGTTTTTTAGAAAAAACTAAAGATTTACAAGAGAAAATTATAGAAGGAAAATTAGAGAAAGTCTTTACAGAGATATGTTTTATGGATCAAGTCTTTTATAAGGATGATAGTTTGAAAGTTGTAGAAGTTATTAATGATGCTATTGCAAAGACAGGAGAAAATATAAAAATATCTAAGTTTGTTCGATTTGAGTTGGGAAATTAATGGATATTAAAGATTTTAAAGAAAAAATATCTAAAAATATAGATTTTTTTATAAAAGAAGTAAAGTCTTTACGAACTGGAAAAGCAAACATCTCATTAGTTGAAGATATAAAAGTAGAAGTATATTCTAGTAATATGTTGTTATCTCAGTTAGCTACAATTACTACTCCAGATTTTAATCTTATTTTAATTCAACCTTGGGATAAATCAAGTATAGATCCAATTTATAATTCTTTAATAAGTTCTAGTCTTGGATTTAATCCTATTAAATCTGTTGATGATATAAGGTTGCCTATACCTCCTTTAAGTGAAGAAAGAAGGAAAGAATATGTTAAATTATTGAATTCAAAATTAGAGGAATCTAAGATTTCTTTAAGGAATATAAGAAAAGATTTTCTAAATAGTATAAAGAAGCTTGAAGAAGATAAAGAAATAAGTGAAACTGAAATGAAAAAAATAGAAGAAGATGTTGATAAAGTAATGAAGGAAGGAAATGAAGAATTAAATAAAATATATGAATTAAAAAAAGAAGAACTTTTAACTATTTAAAATATGATATACGTAATAACTCTTATAATTTTCATAATACTTTTAAGTTTTTTAATCATAATACATGAATGGGGGCATATGTATGTAGCTCTAAAAAGAGGAGTAATAGTTCAAAGTTTTGCTATTGGTTTTGGACCTAAAATATTTTCTTTTACGAGGAATGGAATAGAGTATAGATTAAACGTCCTGCCTTTTGGAGGGTATGTAAGTTTGTTTGGAGATGAAGATCCTACTAATAAATTAAAAGGATCATTGGCTGCTGCAACTCCATTAACTAAGTTTTTTATAACAATTGCAGGAGTAGTAATGAATTTCATTTTTGCTGTTATATTCTTATTCTTATTTCTAATTGTTATTAATTTTAAATTTTATTATTCAAATATTATTCCTAATTTTAATTTTACATTTGGAACAAATGTAAATAATTTACTATTTTCTGCAATTCCTAATAATAAAACATCTACTTTATACAAAGATCATATAAAAGGTGTATATATAATTAATAAGATTAATAATGAGAATATCAATTCTGTTAAACAGATAGAAAGTATAGTAGATAGTAATAAAGGGAAATATTTGAAATTTAACTATACAAAAGTAAATAATTTGAGTTTATTTGGTATCTCTTTAGGAAATACATATACCAAAGAGTTTTTATCCAGAAAGAATTATCCTAAGAATTCTGGTCCTGTAGGAATATCTATAGAAGAAATATCTCATATAGAATTCCAATCAATCCCTGCTAAAATTGGTTCTTTATTAACATTTCCTTATGATGTTATACAATTAACATTTCAAGGTTTTTATTATTTAATTCATCAATCTATAAAGCAGAATAATTCTAAAATTCTAACTAGTCAAGTAGCTGGTCCTGTAGGAATATATATGTATACTAATATATTATTCCAAAATGATGGATTAACGGGTGTACTTTTCATATTTGGGATCATATCTCTTTCTTTATCAATAATGAATTTACTCCCAATTCCTCCATTAGACGGTTTTTATGTTTTACTTTCAATTCTAGAGGGAGTGTTCTCTATTAAGATTAATGATAAATGGATGTATTATCTTTCTATGATAGGCGTTGTATTTTTTATTATTCTTATGGTCCTAGTTACTCTTAATGATTTAATAAATTTCAAAATAATTTAAATTGTATTTTTTATTAATTAAAATACTATATTTACTTTGTAGTGTATGATTATTGATACTATACTTTAAATAAATTTTTCTTATAATTTATTGTAATATTTACTTAATTTCATAATTAGATTATTAATAAGTGATTTTGTTTAATTTTAAGTAGTCAAATTTAGTTTTACATTTTATAGATATTTTTTTTGAATAATTTCTATAAATTTGACAAATTAGGCTTTTTTACATAATATACTTCATATATGGGTGTAGAAAATCTATCTGAACTACCACCTCGAGAAATTAAGGATATTGATATCATACAAGGAGGTATGGGGATAGGAGTTTCTTGGTATAAGCTTGCAGGGGCTGTAGCAGCAGAAGGTGCAATGGGGGTTATCTCTGGAACTGTTATTGGTCCAGTATTAGCTAGACGTCTACAAGAAGGTGATCCTAATGGACTTATGCGAGAAGCATTAAAAGCTTTTCCAGATCAAGAAATATCTGGTCGAATTATAGAAAGATACTATTCAGAGGAAGGTCATAAAGATAATTTCCCATATAAATCTGTACCAATGTTTAATATTGATAGTAGTGGATATGCCTTGGAACTAAATATGGTAGGTGCTTTTGTGGAAGTATGGTTAGCTAAACATATAGCATCTGAGAAAAGTAAAAATCCTGGTCCTATAGGTATGAATCTATTAACAAAGTTACAAGCACCTACACTCAGTGCACTTTATGGGGCAATGTTGGCTGGAGTTGATTGTATTATTATGGGTGCTGGGATCCCCCATGATATTCCAGAACAACTTAATAATCTAGTACTTGGTAAAGAAGCGCGTCTTAGATTTGATGTTACAGGATCCAAACAAAATCATTATATTACTTTTAATCCAGAAAATTACCCTAATTTATTAAATAAAGTTTATCATGAAAAACTTAAAAGGCCTACATTTTTAGCTATAGTTGCATCAAATACTTTAGCTAAAAGACTTTCTAATAAGGATTGTCCACCCAATGGATTTATTATTGAAGGTCCAACTGCTGGTGGTCATAATGCTCCACCACGAGATAAAGTTAACTATGGTGATCGTGATATTGTAGATATAGATGAGATTGCTGAATTAGAAAGACCTTTTTGGTTAGCTGGTGGTTATGATCACCCTCAAAAGGTCGAAGAAGCTAAGAAAAAAGGAGCTAATGGGGTACAAGTTGGTACTGCATTTGCTATATGTGAGGATTCTGGAATATCTCCACAATTGAAAAAAAAGATAATTGAAGAAATAATGAATGATGGTATTGAGGTAGTGACTGATATGTTAGCATCTCCTACGGGATTTCCATTTAAAGTAGTTCAACTTTCTGGTACAATATCGGAGAGTGATGTATTAAAAAATCGTCAAAAAGTTTGTGATTTAGGATTTCTTAGGGAAGCATATGTTTCAGGTATATCAGAGGATGGAAAAGAGATAATAAATTATCGTTGTGCATCTGAGCCAGAAAAGGATTATATAAAGAAGGGAGGAAATTTGGAAGATACTGTTGGACGTACATGTCTATGTAATGCATTAATGGCGACAATTGAATTGGGTCAAACTCATCATGGTAAAAAAGAAGATCCTATTGTTACAGCTGGAGATACTCTAAACGATATAACTAGAAGGCTTGTATCTATATATGGTAAAGATATTTCTGCTAAAGATGTAGTAATGTATTTACGTGGTAATTAATAAATTCATTATCTTTTTACTTTTTATAGAGTAGGTTTCTATGATCTCTTGATTATATTTGAAATAATATATATTTATTAGTGTATTTTTTCTTTTATGTCTAAAAATCCCAGTATACTCTTTGGTATAAGTTATTGATAAGATAAATTTGTTGACAAAAAATTTTTATGATATACTACCATAAGAATGTTTATGTTTTATGATGAACGAGGATTGTATATTTTGTAAAATTATAAAAAAAGAGATAGATTCAGATATAATATTTGAAGATGATCAATTTATAGTTTTTTCAGATATATCTCCAGTAGCAGAAATACATAAATTGATAGTTCCTAAGAAGCATATAAATAATTTATTAGATTTTAAAGATAATAATTTAAATGTTTATTGGGAAGATGCCATTAAAATAATTAATAAATTAGTAGATATTTTAAACGTTTCTAATTTTAAAATAGTTATAAATAATGGTGATAAATTACAGTTAATTAAGCATTTACACATACATTTCCTTAGTGGAAATAAAGTAAGTGATAAAGTTAATTAGGAGGTGAATATTATATGGCAGTAATAGTAAGAGAAAATGAAGCTTTTGAATCAGCTTGGAGGAGGTTTACGCGTGAATTAGTTAGTAATGGAGTTTTAGAAGAGTTAAAAGAAAGAGCTTATTATAAAAAACCATCTGTAGAAAGAACTGCTCTTAGAAGAGAATTCAAAAAAAGAAAAACTAAACACCATAGAGCAATGAGAAAGATTAAAAGTAAATATGGTAAAGGTTTTTCTATGTAATTACAATTTATATGTATAATAAATTACAAGATGATTTGAAAACTTGCATGAAAAATAAGGATAATGAAAAGTTATCTGTTATTCGGTTATTATATTCTCAGATTAAAAATGAAGCTATCAATTTAAGAGTTACTGATATTAGTGATGATATTTTTTTCTCTGTATTGAAGAAATCTATAAAAGAGATTACAGAAAATATAGATAATTATTCTAAATTAGGAAGAGAGGATCTTTCTAAAAAAGAAAAGTATGAATTATCTATATTAAATGATTACCTACCTAAGCAATTATCTGATGAAGATCTATTTAATATAGTCAAAGAAGAAGTAAATAAAATTGAAGGATTTTCTCAAAAAGATATTGGTATTATTATAAGAAAAATAACTGAAGAGTATAAAAATCAAGTTGATGGAAAAAGAGTAAGTGATATTATAAGTAAATCTTTTTTATGATATATAAAAGTTATAATAGTTTATATGATATTAATAAAAAAAGATTTACTTATATTACTTCAAATGTTTTTCAGTATCTTAACTTAGATAAAAAACAATTTTCATTATTTATTGTTGGTAAATATAAAATAAAATCATTAAATTGCTATTATAATAATATAAATTCAGTGACAGATGTTTTGGCGTTAGAATATAAGGATCCTTTTTATATAGGGGATATATACATATGTCCAGATATAATTTATAAAAATTCCAAAAAATTTAACTGTTCTTTTTTTGAAGAACTAGATAGAATTTTTATACATGGATTATTACATATTTTAGGATATGATCATATCAACCCCTTAAATACATCAGAAAAAATGTTTATAATTCAAGAAGATATATTGAAGAAACTAAAATGGAATATTTAATAGTAGGGTTAGGAAATCCAGGATTAGAATATAAGGACTCTAGACATAATATAGGGTTTATGTGTGTAGATTTTTTAGTAGAAAATATTAAACTAGATAGTAAAGATTTCACTTTTAATAAAGGTTTTAATTCTAATATATTGAAATATAATAATATATTATTTTTGAAACCAGATACATTTATGAATAATTCTGGATATGCTGTTTCTAGAGCAGTAAATTATTATAAATTTGATAAAATTTATATAGTTTACGATGACTTAGATTTAAATTTAGGTGATTTTAAAATCGGAGATAAATATCCTAAAACTCATAATGGTGTAATGTCAATTAAAGAACAAGTAAATAATTCTTTTATTAGTATTAGAATTGGTATAGATAATAATCGTAATATTAATATTCCTGGAATTGATTATGTCCTTGGTAAAATTTCTAGAGAAGAAAAATTAATACTAAATGGCGTATTTAGTAATATCCTAACAGAACTTAAATTTCTATAAAATTTTGAAAAATAATATCTTTGATATACAATCCATATTTGATTCAGATTCCAAATTTTCTTTATTGAAAAAAGATATAAATACTAATATTCATAAAGTTTTAAATATAGGAGGTATCCCTGATCAATTAATTTATTTTTTTGCTAAAATGATGGATTCTTTATTAGAGAATTTTTCTTTTAGTTATTCTAATAAAAATTCCAATTTTGATTTTTTTGAAATTAATAAAAATACTAAATTTAATGAATTAATAAAAATTCTTGATAGTTTAGAATTTTATGAAAGGATAGAAATTATAGACAGTAATATGCAATTTGCTATATTAGGAGATAAGATAGATATATCTTTTAACAATATTATATATAGACTGATCTTTTTAGGAAATGATTTAGAAGATATATCTATAAGAGATTTTCTAACTTTCAAGAATATTTTATCTATTGATAATATATACTTATATAAAAATAGGGATATTTATTTATCTTCATTTACAAAACCAGTATCATCTACATCAATATATTTTACTCAAAATATAGATTATTTAGATATAGAATTTGATTATACATTATTCCCAAACTATTATTTGTCTATTAATAATTTATCTCAATTTATTCCGAAAGAAATAGAAAATATTATCATTTCAACATCTAAAGGGGAAATAGATGAAAATTACTTTAGGGATAAAAACATATTATATACAGATATAGATTTACCATGTGGATTTTATTCTCTCTCATCTAAATTTGCTATATTAACTGATGTTGAATTATATGGAGAGTTTAATTTAAATCTATACAGAAGTAAGAAAAGTAAAAGGATAGTGACGGATTTTATAGATGGAAAAATTTATGAAGGAGATTATATTGTACATATAAATCATGGAATAGGTATATTTAAAGGTGTAATAGCAAGGAGAGTTGGAAATGACATGAAAGATTTTTTGGAAGTAGAATATGCTAATAATGATAGATTATATATTCCTTTAGAAATTTCAGATCGTATAACTAAATATATGTCATCATTTAGTAAAAAGCCTAAATTAACTAGGTTAGGGACTTCTGAATGGAGTAATATTAAGACAAAGGTTTCAAAAGACATAGAAGATATTGCCAGAGAAATAATATTAACACATGCACAAAGAAATATTGCTAAGAGAGTTTTTATGTATAATTCAAATAATTTAGAAGACGAATTTAATTCATATTTTGAACATATTGAAACTCCAGATCAGTTATCAGCTATAGATGATGTTAGAAAAGATATGTATTCTGAAAAAATAATGGATAGATTAATTGTAGGGGATGTTGGTTTTGGAAAAACAGAAGTTGCGGCAAGAGCATCTTTTATCTCTGTTATAAATAATAAGCAAGTTTTAATTCTTGCTCCAACAACTATATTAGTTGAACAGCATTATAATGTATTTAAAAAAAGATTTGCAAAATTTCCTATAAATATATCTATGTTGAGTAGAAATACAACTAAAACTGAAGAAAAAAATATATATAATAAAATAAAAAATGGTGAATTAGATATTATAATAGCAACACACAAGGCTTTTTCTAAGAAATTAGAATTTAAAGATTTAGGTTTGATTATTGTTGATGAAGAACAAAGATTTGGTGTAAAACAAAAAGAGGCTCTTAAAAAGAGTAAAGTGGACGTGGATTATTTATCTATGACAGCTACTCCTATACCAAGAACTCTGTATTCAGCGTTTACTGGTATAAAAGATATTAGTATAATTTCTACACCACCTGTAGGTAGAAAATCTATAAAAACAGAAATTATAGAATTTAATATAGATAAATTTATAGATATAGTAAAAAATGAGATTAGTAGAGGGGGACAAGTTTTTTTCTTACACAATAATATATCAACACTTTATAATATAAAATCATTATTTAATACTCATTATCCTGAAATTAAAATAGGAGTAGCATATGGGGCAATGAGTAATCTAAGTAGTATATTATCAAGTTTTAAAAATAAAGAATTTGATATGTTAATATCAACATCTATAATAGAGAATGGTATTGATTTTCCTAATGTAAATACAATTATTATAAATCAAGCTTTTAAATTTGGATTAGCACAGTTATATCAATTTAGAGGTAGAGTGGGGAGGTCAGATACAAATTCATTTTGTTATTTAGTGACACAAAATAAAATATTAGAACACAGTAAGGTCGTAAGAGATAGATTATATACATTAGTTAAGAATCAGAGTGTGGGTAGTGGTTTTAATATATCTATTAAAGATTTAGAGATAAGAGGTGCAGGAGATCTAGTTGGAGTTAATCAGCATGGAAATATATATAGAGTTGGTTTTGATTTATATTCTCAACTTTTACAAAAAGTAATAGATGATATAAAAGTAAATAATATTTATAAATATTAAGAATAATAGATAATCTTTATAACTATATATTTAATTTTTTAAATATATAGTTATATATCAATTTTTTTTTAATTCGTTTTATTATATAATGGATAATATGAAAAAAACTATTCTTACTGGTGATAGACCTACTGGACAGTTACACTTAGGTCATTATGTAGGTTCTCTTAAATCTAGATTAAAATTTCAAAATGATTATGATACTATTATCTTAATTGCTAATATACAAGCATTGACAGATAATTTTGATAATCCAAAGAAGGTATCAGAAAATATATTAGAAGTTTTAAAAGATTATATTTCGGTAGGTTTAGATCCTAATCTTGTAACATTTGTATTACAATCTGATATTTCTGAAATTGCAGAATTGACAGTACTATATTCTAATTTAGTTACTATATCAAGATTAATGAGAAATCCAACTGTTAAGTCTGAAATTATTGAGAAAAAAAATAAATTTTCTAATGATTTAATTACTTTAGGGTTTTTAGGATATCCTGTTAGTCAAGCTGCTGATATTACTGCATTTATGGCAGATTTAGTTCCAGTAGGTGAAGATCAAGCTCCTATGCTTGAGCAAACAATTGAAATTGTTAAAAAGTTTAATAATATTTATGGTAATATACTTAAGGTTCCTAAAATATATATAAGTGATGTTCCTAGATTAGTAGGTTTAGATGGAAAATCTAAGATGTCAAAAAGTATTGGAAATACAATTAATTTTTCAGATACTACTAATATAATCAAGAATAAAATAATGAGTATGTATACAGATCCAAATAGAATACATAAGAATGATCCAGGAAATGTTGAAGGTAATCCTGTATTCATATATCATAATATTTTTAATAGTAATAAGGAAGAAGTTAAAGATCTTGAATCAAGATATAGAATAGGAAGAGTTGGAGATGTAGAAGTAAAAGAAAAATTATTTAAAGTAATAGAAGAATTCATATCTCCTATAAGAGAGAGAAGGTTATCTTTAGAAGGAAAGGATAAATATTTATTTGAAATATTGAAATCTGGTACTAAGAGAGGAAGGGATATAGCATCTAAGACATTATATAATGTCAAAAATTCTATGGATTTAAATTTTTTAGAAAATTAATATTATGAAATTAAATTTAAATGCATTAAAAGGTTTTACTGATTATTATCCAGAAAAATATTTAGAGAAAAATTATATAGTAAATATTTTAAATGAAGTTTCTCGATCATTTGGATATCTTTATTATGATGGTCCTATTATGGAAGAGTCCTCTCTTTATGAATTGAAATCTGGACAATCTATTGTAGAAGAAGCATATTCCTTTATAGATAGAGGAGATAGGATGGTTACACTTAGACCAGAAATGACACCAACATTAGGGAGAATGTTGGCTTCTAAATCTATGAATTATAAAAAACCTATTAGATGGTATTCAATTCCATTAATATTTAGAAATGAAAATCCTCAAAAGGCTAGGCAAAGAGAATTTAGTCAATTTAATGCTGATATTATAGGAGTATCTTCTATAATTTCAGATATAGAGATTATAGATTTATCTATGAGTATATTAAGAAGGATTGGATTTGTTAATGATGATTTTGAAATACTAGTTAATAATAGATCTGTTGCATATAAAATTCTTTCAGAATATAGTAATGATGTAAATAGTTTAATAAAAATTATAGATAGAAAAAGTAAGTTGCCAGAATCAGAATTTATTAATCTAGTAGATAAAAATGTAAAAAATCATCAATATGTAGATAAAGTTTTAGAATATTTAAATGTTAGTGGGGATAATATTCCTAATGAAATATTAGATTTTATAAATGAAGCTTCTAAATTTGGATTAAATCTTATTTATGATCCATCGATAGTTAGAGGTTTAGACTATTATACTGGAAGTGTTTTTGAAATATGGGATAAAAAAAGATTAATAAAGAGATCTATTTTTGGTGGAGGGAGGTATTCTGATTTACTTTCTGTATTAGGAGGTGAGAGTCTAGATGCAGTAGGTATAGGAACTTCAGTAGAAGTATTATTACCTTTGATTAAGGAATACAATAAGGATCCTCAATTAGAAGTAGTATATGATTATTTCATATCTACTTTTGATAATATAGATAATTCCATATATTCTAATATAGTACACAAATTAAGGAGTAGAGGAGAATCAGTTATACTTAATGTTAATATTGATTGGAATCTAAAAAAACAATTAGAATTTTCATTAAATATAGGTGTGAAAAAATTTATAATATTAGGAGAAAAAGAATTAAAAGAAAATTCTCTTTTAATAAAAGATTTAAAGCATAAAACAGAAAAAAGAATATTAATTGCTGATATATGAAAAATTCAATACTTTACCAAAAATATAGACCTCAAACCTTTTCTGAATTAATAGGTAGAGAGGATGTATCAAGAATATTAGTTAATGAAGTTTTAAGTAATAGTATTGGAAATGCATATATTTTTTTTGGAAGTAAGGGTACAGGGAAGACTTCTATTGCAAGGATATTTTCTAAAGCAATAAATTGTTTAAATCTAGAAAAGAATGGAGATCCTTGTAATTCTTGTACAAATTGTAAATCAATTAATGATTCAAGTTTTATGGATCTTTTAGAGATAGATGCAGCTTCAAATAGGGGTATTGAAGATATAAGAGATTTAAAAAATAAAGTTCAATTTGCGCCTACATCAGGTAAATATAAAATTTATATTATAGATGAAGTTCATATGTTAACTAAAGATGCATTCAATGCTCTTTTAAAAACATTAGAGGAACCTCCTGAAAATGTTGTATTCATATTTGCAACAACTGAAATAAATAAAGTTCCTGAAACTATAATTTCTCGCTGTCAAAGATTTGATTTTCTTAAAGCATCATATAAGGATTTAATGTCTCAATTAAACAAAGTGACTAAATTAGAGAAAATTAAACTGGATGATGATATAAAAGATTTAATTATAACAATCTCTGAAGGAAGTTTTAGAGATACTATGACTAATTTGCAAAAAATTTTGTCGATCTATAGTGAAAATCTAGATTATAATGATGTTGTTAAAATACTTAATTTTCCAGATATAGAATTTCTGAAAATTATATGGGAATATTTATTTGAAGGAAATTTAGAAAAAATATTAGATCAATTTGAAAGAAATACTATAGATGTAGTTTCATTTGTAAAAAACTCTTTAGATTTTATAAAAAAAGTATTAGTTAATAGAACTTTAGAAAAGCAATATTATAAAATTGATGATAAATTATTTGAGAATATTACTACTGATAAAATATTTAATATTGTAAATATACTTATAAAAACCCTAGATGATATTAGGATATCTTCTTCAGATATAATATGTTTAGAAATGGCATTTGTATTTATTATGAAAGATTTAAATATTTTAAATAAAGAAAGTATCCCTTCTGTATCATATAAACCTAATCTTATAAAGACTAAATCAGTTGAAGTTAAAGTAAATCTGAATAAGACTATATCCGTAAATAAAGATAATTTTATTTCAGATAAATTGAGAGATGCTTGGCCTGAGATTATAAGTAGGACTAAATCTTTCAATCATCATATGAGTGCCTTTTTAGCAAAATCAAATTTTTCTTTTGAAGATAATATTTTTATAATTCAAGTACCATTCCCATTTTATAGAGATATGTTAATAGAACCAAAAAGTAAGGAGTATTTATCAGGTATTATAAAGAGTGTAATTGGGAAAGATATAATATTAGATTGTATTGTTGATAAAAATATTAAACCTTTTATAGTCTCATCAAAAAGTAATAATATTGATGAAGATGATATAAAAGAGCTTTTTGATATTGAAAATTCTTTATAATTATATTAAATTTCCAAAATCAATAATTTTAAAATTATATTTATTTATGTTATTATATTTATAGTTAAATTTATTATTTTATAGTTATGGCAAATCCTTTTTCACAAGCAAAAGATTTATATAATCTTCAAAATGAAGCAAGAAAACTTCAAAAAGATTTAGAGTCAAAAGTATTCAAAGGTGAATCAAAAAAATCGTTAATAAAGATATCTTTAAATGGTACAGGAGAGATAGTAGATTTAGAAGTAGATGATATTCTTTTTGATAAAGAGAGAAAGAGTGATTTTATCTCTCATATAAAGGAAGCATATAAAGATGCCCAAAAAAAGATTGCGAAAGATATGTCTAAGGATATGGATCTCTCAAAATTAAAGAGCATGATGGGTATGTAATTTAATATGGATGAGAATACTCCAATTTCTATTTTAGCTAAAGAATTCTCTAAACTTCCAGGTATAGGTAATAAGACTGCTTTGAGGATGGCATATTTTTATGTTCAGAATAAAAATAATATAACTCCACTGATTTCTTCACTTGATAATATTTATAGAAGTGTAGAAAAGTGTAAGATTTGTAATCTTATAACTTACAAAGATAGTAATCCATGCAAATATTGTGCAGATGGAATAAGAAATAAACAATTAATATGTATTGTCGAAAATGATACAGATGTAGCTCAGATAGAAAAATCAAATTCATTTAAAGGTGTATATCATATATTAGGAGGATTAATTTCTCCATTATCTAATATTTCCCATAATGATCTAGAGATTGAATCTCTAAAGAATAGAGTTATAAATAATGATGATAATTTTGAAATAATTATTGCAACTAATTTTACTACTGAAGGTGAAGCAACAAGTCTTTTTATAAGGCAATATTTAAAAGATATAAGAAATGTAAAATTTTCTAGGTTAGCAAATGGCCTTCCTTTTGGTTCAAATTTAGAATATGTAGATTCATATACTATTGGAAAAGCTATAGAAAGGAGGATAGATTATGACAATTAAATTGAATGATTCTTTTTCAGGAATGAAAGAATTTATTCCAATAGAAAAAAATAAAGTAAAAATTTATTCTTGTGGTCCTACAGTATATAGTTATGCTTCTATTGGAAATTTAAGGACATATATATTTTCAGATGTATTAAAAAAAGCTCTTGCATATATAGGTTTTCAGATAGATGATGCTATGAATATTACAGATGTAGGTCATCTTGTTGGAGATGGTGATGAAGGTGAAGATAAACTTCAAAAAAAATCTACTCAAGAAAATATTTCTATATCAGATATTATAGATAAATATACAAATTATTTTTATAAATCATTAGATGATGTAAATGTGAAGTTACCATCAAAGATATATAAAGCTTCGGAGACAATTGATACTCAAATTGAATTAATTAAAATTTTATTTGAAAAAGGTTTCGCATATACTACCAGTAGTGGTGTGTATTTTGATATATCAAAGTTTCCTGAATATTCAAAACTTATTAATCAAAAAGGATCAGATCAAAATGAACATTCTAGAAAAGGAGTCGTTGTTGATAGGACAAAGAAAAATCCTCAAGATTTTAGATTATGGCAAACATCATATCCTAATCATATTATGCAATGGGATAGTCCATGGGGGAGAGGTTTTCCAGGATGGCATATTGAATGTAGCGCTATAATATATAAATCTTTAGGTCAAAGTATTGATATACATACAGGTGGAATTGATCTGAGGAATACACATAGTGTTAATGAAATAGCACAGAGTAAATCTGCATTTAATACAAATTTCGTTAATTTTTGGATGTATAATGGGATTGTTCTCGCAGATGGAGTTAAGATGGCAAAAAGTCTTAATAATATATATAAATTAGAAGATCTAGAGGAGAGAGGAATTAAAAAAATATCATTAAGATACCTGTATTTAAATTCTCATTATTCTGTTCCAATAAACTTTACTTTTGATTCTCTTTATTCAATAGAGAATGCATTAGGTAAAATATATAATTTTATAAGTATGAATAAAAATTTATATGATGAGAATATTCCGATAAACAAAGATTATAAAAAGAAATTTATTAATCAAATTGAGAATAATATTAATACTCCTGGGTTATTAGAAGTTCTTTGGAATGTAATAAGAGATGAAAATTTAAGTATTCAAGAAAAGTTAGTTACAATAATAGATTTTGATAGAGTTTTATCTCTAGATTTTATAAACTATTTTAATATAGATATTCCTAATGATATTATGGAACTTTTAGATAAAAGATCTCAATTAAGGAAAGATAAAAAATGGAATGAGTCAGATATAATAAGGAATTCATTAGTAGAAAAAGGATATACTGTAATAGACTTAAAAGATAGTTCTCTTATAATAAAAAAATGAATGATATTAAAATAGAGGAGAAAATTTCTAAAGAGGTGTATGAAGTTTCTAATAAATTAGAGCAAAATAATTTTTCTTCATATCTTGTGGGTGGATCAATAAGAGATATATTGATGAATAATCAAGTAAGTGATTATGATTTAGCAACTAATGCAGTTCCAGAAGATTTAAAAAAAATATTTCCAAATGCAATACTATTTGGAGAAAAATTTGGAACAATAATGCTTGTAATATCTAATAAAAGAATAGAAATCACTACTCTTAGATCTGAATCAGAATATAATGATAATAGGCATCCAGCAAAAGTATCATTTATTGATGATATAAATGAAGATTTAAAAAGGCGTGATTTTACAATTAATGCATTAGCTTTTGATTTAATAAATTCTAAATTAATAGATATTTTTGGAGGGAAAGAAGATTTACAACATAAAATTATTAGAGCTGTTGGGGATCCAGATGAAAGATTTAAAGAAGATGCTTTAAGACTTTTGAGGGCAGTTAGATTTTCATTAAAATTAGATTTTGTTGTAGAAGAAAATACATATAATTCTATTAAAAAAAATGCATCTCTTATTGAATATATTTCTAAAGAAAGAATTAGAGATGAACTAATGAAGATTATTTTAGAGGAAAATTCTTCTAAAGGAATAGAAATACTTAGGGATACAGAATTATTAAAATATATAATACCAGAGTTACTTGTATGTGTTGGTGTAGAACAGAATAAATTTCATTCACTAGATGTATATGATCATTTACTTTTATCTATGGATAAAGCTGATAAAAGGGTTAAATTAGTAGCACTTTTACATGATATAGGGAAACCTCAGACAAAAGATGGAGAACATTTTTTTGGTCATGAAAGAGTTGGTTCTGATATTGCAAGAAGGATACTTACA
Source organism: bacterium (assembly GCA_021810605.1). GTDB lineage: Bacteria > Patescibacteriota > Dojkabacteria > JAKAPS01 > JAJZLI01 > JAJYFR01. The sequence goes on from JAJZIL010000002.1 coordinate 19,702, forward strand.
AGATTACATTTCCCTAAAAATGATATTAATTTAATATCTAAATTGATAGAATTACATCTTTTTCATTATGAGGAAAATTGGTCAGATTCTGCTGTAAGAAGATTTTTAAGAAAAGTTGAAGATGATAATACTTTAGAATTATTGTTTTTACTTAGAGAGGCTGATGAAAATGGTAATCCAATCTCAAGTTATGATTTTGATAATTTAGCTCAATTAAAAGATAGAATTAATAAAATTAAAAATCAGGATAGGTATTTAAGCCTTAAAGATTTAAATATAAGTGGAGATGATCTAATAAAATTAGGATATAATAGGGATAAATCTTTAGGAGACACATTAAAATTTTTATTAGATGTTATAATAGAGGATCCTAGTATGAATAATAAGGAAAAATTATTATCTCTAGCTAAAGATAAATTAAATAAATTAGTATAATTTCATATGTCATTGAAAGTAGGTATAGTAGGTATTCCTAATGTTGGTAAATCAACTTTATTTAATGCTTTAACAAATAATTCTGTTCCTTCTGAGAATTTCCCATTTTGTACGATAGATCCTAATGTAGGGATAGTATTCGTTGATGATAAGAGACTATACCAAATTAATGAAATTGTTCAATCAGATACAATAGTTAATGCAGATATAACTTTTGTTGACATAGCTGGTCTTATAAAAGGATCAGCCAGTGGAGAAGGTTTAGGTAATAAATTTCTATCTCATATTTATGATATTGATCTTGTTTTAGAAGTTGTTAGAGAATTTAGAGATGACAATATTATCCATGTAGAGAATTCAATAGATCCAAATAGGGATATAGATATTATTAAGACAGAATTAATCTTAAAAGATTTAGAAACATTAAAGAAATTAAAAGAAAACTTACTTAAAGAGAGTAAGAAAAATCCTTTATATACAGAAGATATAAATCTTTTTAATAAATTAGAAGAAATTTTGGATAGAGGTGATTTAATCTTTGAGCAGGAATTTAGTACATCTGATTTAAATATTCTTAAAAAGTATAATTTTTTAACAAATAAAAAATTTATATATTTATATAATTCTGAAGAATATAAACCATATATTAAGAATGATTCTATCTATATGAATATACTTTTTGAATATGAGTTATCTAAAATGAGTAAAGAAGATCAAAGATTATTTTTAAAAGATTTCTCAATAGAGGAGTCTGGGATTAGTTTGCTTACAAAATTTTCGTTTGACAAAATTGGGTTACAAGTATTCTTTACTGCTGGTGAAAAGGAAGTAAGAGCTTGGGTTATAAAAAAGGGTACTAATGCTGCAGATGCATCTGCTGTAATTCATACAGATTTCAAGAAGAATTTTATTAAAATGGAGGTAGTATCTTTTGAAGATTTTATTAAATTTAAAGGATGGAATAATGCTAAGGATAAAGGTTTTTTAAAAATAGTTGGTGCAGATTATATTTTAAATGATGGAGATGTAGTGATAGTAAGGCACTCTTAAATATTTCATAAATTATTAATCTTTAAATACTAGAATATAATTATTGGAGATGGTGGGAATCGAACCCACATCCATGAAGATAAATATATATATAGGGTTACAAGTTTATCAGTTTTAATTTTGAATTTATCATTTTACTACTGATAAAATAATGATAATTCTAATATTAGTCCAGTTTTGTTTTCATGTTAAAATCTAATATTAAAAATTTTAACACTAATCTTGTTTTGTTTAAGCAAGATAAAATTTACAAGAATTATTTTATCTCACTCTAAGTTTATTATGCTAAACTTAGATTGTATTGTGGAGTAAAAGTTGATTTTAAATTTCCAACAAATTCTGACACTTTACTTTTTATATTATTTACATTTATTATTTTAATAATTTTTAAAAGATTATTAAACTTTACTTGCCATATATACATCGATTTTTCTTGTCAAAACCGGTCATCCCCAATTTTTAAAAGATTAATGTAAAAGATAATATATTTAATTATTATAAAAAAGGGCAAAAATACATCAACTTTTCATTGTATCATATTTATGCTAATCTTTCAATTAATATGTTTGGTAGTAAAAAGCGTAGAAATAGTATTAATTTATTAAATAATATTGATCTCCCGAAGGACTCTTCGGAGTTATTCTATTTTTGGCTTGTTAATTATGGTCGATATATTTTGATTGGAGTAGAAATTCTTGTTATTATAGTCTTTATTTCAAAAATATTAGTAGATCAACAATATAATTATGCAGTATTGGATTCTTCTAATTTGCAAAATAAACTTAAATCAAGCAATATTAGATATGATGTATCTAAAATAACTTCTTATCAGAGTAAAATAGGTGAAATTGCTATTATATCTAAAGCAAGTTTTAACTATGAGTATGTATTGAATAAAATTTTAAAATTAGTTCCTAATGGAATAACTATACAATCTATTAATTTAGCTCAAAATAAACTAACCTTAACAGTAAACTCTAATACTTATGCGCAATCACAGCAATTAGAGAATAATTTTAGGTCTGATACTAAAAATTTTAATAGTGTATATATTCCATCTTTATCTAATTCAAGTAATATAAATAATTCTAATTCAAGTAATATAAATCTTACTTTGATAGCAGATATAAATTTAAAAAATTAATAAATAAAACTGTATGGAATATCTCAATATAAAAAAAACTAGAGAATATATAACAAATAAGTTTCAAACTAAGAAATATAGATTTTATTATTATCTAAGTGCATCTTTAATTACTATTTTGATATTTATAATATTTGCTATATATCCTACAACCACTGATATATTACAAGAATTAAACACAATTACTATAATAAATGGACAAAATACCCAAATGCAACAAAGATATAACTCAATTATAACTACATATTCTCAGTATAGAAAAATAATAGTTCCTAATAAATCAGTACTCTCTCAATCTTTTCCTAGTAATGATAATACTGGATTCATATTTGCAAATATTTATCAAATATTAAAAAATAATAATTTACATTTAAGTTCAATAAGTTTTTCTTCTAGTAATTTAACAAATATTATTCAATATCTACCTCAAGTAAATGGAATTAATAATGTAAATATATCTGTATCAGTTTTTGGGTCATATAAATCATATTTATCATTTTTATCAACTATATCTAGATATCCTCAAAAAATATTAATATATAATACAAATTATGTCCCAGTTACTAATAATCAGAATTCATCTGGTATTGATATAGGGAGTTTACTCCAAGAAAAAGGTTATATATCTTTTAATGCAATAGTATTTTATTATTAAGGTAATTTTATGAAAAAAGTATTTAATATAGTAGTATTAACATTTATAGTTGTACTTATGTGGATTGTATTTTCTATCTATTCTATATATACAAGTAAACATTCTCTAATAAATATCCCATCATCTGATACAACAAGTTTTAATAATTTCTTAAGTATTACTGAGTTTAATATATTAAAGAAGGATCAAAAATATATATGTATAACTAAAGAGTTTACCGTTCAGAAGTGCTTAAATTCTAATGTTACTAATTAATCATATAATTTAAAATCTATTATTTCATAATTTATCTCGTTAAGAATTTATACTAGTTGACAATATAGATGTGAGTATGTTAGTATTATTTTATTGTATTAATTGTGTTTTAATGAATAAAGCTTCATTACTTTTTTTTGTTTTTAAATATTAATCTCTTAAGTGAGTTAATTTTTTTTGTTTATATAATATTAAATATACATGGATAGAATAAATCTTTCAACCGTTTATCATTCAAATAACAAAATTTTCGATTACCCGGATTTAATAGAAGCACAAATAAACTCATATAATTTATTTCTTGAAGAGAATATTAAGTCTTTATTTGATGAAATTAATCCTATTGTTGATAATACTGGGAAATTGTGGGTTTTAGAATTTTTGGATTATAGGTTTGGAGATATTAGTCGATCTCCTAAAGAAGCTATAAGAAAAGGTTTGAGTTATGTAAGGCCTCTTTATTTTAATGTAGAGCTTACTAATAAGGTTACAGGTGAAGTAAAAAATCAAGAACTTTTTATTGCAGAATTACCTGTTATGACTGAATCTGGAAGTTTTATTATTAATGGACATGAGAGAGTTGTGATTCATCAAATAGTAAGGTCAGAAGGAGTTTTATTTACTGAGAATGGTAAATCATTCAATAATAAACAGAGTTTATATTCTGCAAAACTTATTACAGCAATTGGTCCTTGGGTTACATTTGAAGTTAATAAGCATAATGTTATGTCTTTGAAATTTGCACCTAGGAAAAATAAAATATTAGTAACAACATTGCTTAGAGCTTTAGGTTATTCTACAAATTCAGATATATTAAATTTATTTTCAGATGTAGATAATAATCAAGATAGAAGGTTTATTGATTCTACATTAGTTAAAGATACTACTCATAATCATACGGAGGCAGTATTAGAAATTTATAGAAAGATAAGACCTGATATCTCAGTAAATTATGATAATGCTTTAGCTTATATTAATAGTTTATTTTTTAATCCAAGAAAGTTATATTTAGGAAAAACAGGTAGGTATAAATTAAATAAAAAATTAGGATTTGATAGACCTCTGAATAAAGATAATTATGTCTTATTTAAGGAGGATATTGTAGCTATAATAAAAAGATTGATAGAGGTAAATAATGGTACTGTTCCTGCTGATGATGTAGATTCACTAAGTAATAGAAGAGTTAAAAGTGTAGGAGAATTACTTTCAGATTACATTAGAGTAGGTGTAAGGAGAGTAGAAAAGATAGTAAAAGATAGAATGAGTATTATGTCAGCAGATGAACTGTTAACTCCTTCAATGCTTGTAAGTGCAAAGCCTTTTGTATCTGTTATAAATGAATTTTTTGGGAGTAGTTCTGTATCTGTGTCTATGGATCAGGCTAATGTTTTAAGTGAAATTAGTAATAAGAGAAGAGTTACTGCAGGTGGTCCTGGAGGATTAACTAAGGAGAGTGCTACTTTTTCAGTTAGAGATATGCATTATTCTCAATATTCTAGATTATGTCCTGTTGAAACTCCAGAAGGACAACATATTGGAATAGTAAATCACTTAAGTATATATGCTAAGATAAATGAGTATGGATTTATAGAAACTCCATATGAAAGAGTTTTAAATACAATATCTTTTGATTCTAAAAATTTAGAGAATAGAAAGTTAAGAGTTGACTTGGTAATAGGGAGTAAGAAATATAAGTCTGGTGAAACTATTAGTCCGGATATTGCAAGTGAGATTAAGAAAAACAAGATAGAAAATATATTAGTATTTCCTTATTTATCTGGTGAAGTAGAATATTTTGATGCAGATGAAGAGTATAATTTTATTATTGCAAGTTTAAATACTAATATAGATAGTAATGGAAATATTTTAGATAATATATTAGAAATCAGATCTAAAGGTGAATATTCTTTAGGTAACTCATTATTAATTAATTATATTGAAGTTTCAACAACACAGATAGGTGGGGTATCTTTAAATCTTATTCCATTTGCTGCAGGTAATAAAGCAGATAGAACATTAATGGGATCAAATATGCAGAAGCAAGCAGTACCATTAATTTCTCCAGATGCACCAATAATTGGTACAGGAGTAGAAGGTGTTATAGCAAGAAATTCTCATAGAGCATATTTTGCAAAAGATGATGGAGTTGTAGAATATGCTGATTCAAAGAGAATTAGTGTTGAATATAAAAATAAAGAAAAAGAAACTTATTTTGCAGATAAATTTATTCCAACAAATAAATCAACATCATTTACTCAAAAAGTAGTATTGAATAAAGGAGTTAATTTTAAGAAGGGCGATGTATTAGTAGATGGTCCAAGTATGAATGATGGTGAATTAGCTTTAGGAAAAAATTTATTAGTAGGTTATATGATGTATGAAGGATATAACTATGAAGATGGTATAGTTATTTCAGAAAGATTAGTTAAAGAAGATGTTCTTACTTCTGTACATGTAAAATGTTATACACATGACATTAAAGAGACTAGATTAGGCCCAGAAATGACAACAAGAGATATTCCTAATGTATCTTTAAATTCTTTGAAAGATTTAGATGATAATGGAATAGTTAGAGTTGGAGCATATGTTGAATCAGGGAATATTTTAGTAGGAATAGTTGCTCCAAAAGGAGAAGTAGAACTTACTGCAGAAGAAAAATTATTAAGATCAATATTTGGAGATATTGCAAAAGATGTTAGGGATAATTCTCTACGTGTTCCTAATGGAGAGTCTGGTGTTGTTACTGATGTCGAAATATTGGAAAGAGAGGATGATTCTAATAAACTCTCTCCAGGTGTCATAAAACAAATAAAAGTCTGGGTTGCTAGAACTCATAAAATTGGTTTAGGAGATAAGCTTTCAGGTAGATTTGGAGATAAAGGTGTTATTTCAAAAATACTTCCAGTTGAAGATATGCCTTATTTGGAAGATGGAACACCTTTAGATGTATTACTTTCTCCTGCTAGTATAACTAGAAGGTTAAATTTTGGACAATTACATGAAGTTCATTACAGTAAAGTTGCAGAAAAAATAGGATCTAATTTAGCTTTTCCAATATTTTCTCAAATTGATGAGACAAAATTAAACAAATTAATAAAAGACTATAATATAACAGATAAAGATTTAGAAGATAAAGTATCATTATATGATGGAAGAAATGGTCTTAAGTTTGATTATAAGATTACAGTTGGAAAAAGATATATTTTAGTATTAGATCATCTTTCTGATTCTAAAGTTCATGCTAGATCTACAGGAAGTTATACTGTAGTAAATCAACAACCTTTAGGTGGTAAATCTAATATGGGTGGAATGAGATTTGGAGAGATGGAAGTATGGGCACTAGAAGCTTATGGAGCTGCTTATACATTACAGGAGATGTTATCTATTAAATCAGACGATATAATAGGTAGATCAGAAGCATATAAATCAATTATTCATAATAGGAAAATCCAAATGGTTGGAATTCCTGAATCATTTAAGGTTTTATTGTCAGAGTTGAAATCTTTATGTTTGAATATTGAGCCTATTGATGTTGTAATAGAGAAAGCTATTGAAGAAGAGGAGTATGATCTTCCTGAGGATGTATTAATTGGGGAAGGTCAGATTGTAAAGGAGGATGGAGAAAATGAAGTTATTGAAGATATTTTATTGGAAAATGATCCTGCATTATCAGACGCAGAAGATATAAATTAATTATTTTATTTATTACTAAATATGTTAAAAGATTTTAAAGCTCTAAAGATAAGTTTAGCATCTCCATCTCAGATATTGGATTGGTCTCATGGAGAAGTTAAAAAAGCAGAAACTATTAATTATCGAACTCAGAGGGCTGAAGTAGGTGGATTAATGTGTGAAAAGATTTTTGGGCCAACAAAAAATTATGAGTGTTACTGTGGAAAATATAAAAAAATAAGATATAAAGGTATTATTTGTGATAAATGTGGAGTAGAAGTAACTACTAGAAGTGTTAGAAGAGAAAGATTAGGTCATATAAAATTAGCTTCTCCAATAACACATATTTGGTTTGTGCACGAAGTTCCTAATAAATTATCTTTATTATTAGATATTCCTCAGAAAAAACTTATATCTGTTGTATATTTTTCTAGATATATTGTTTTATCAGTAGATGAAGATAAGAAAAAAGAATCAATTGAATTAGTTAAGGCAAAAATTGAAAAGGATCAAACTGAGTATGAGAATCAATTAAATGAAAAAATAAAATCTTTGAGTAATGAACAAGAAGATAAATTAAAAGAATTAAAGGCTAAGTTAGAAAAAGATGGAATAAATAGTGAATCAATTGATCTTCACTTAGAAAAAGAAAACTTCAAGTTTAGACAAAAGGTTGCTAGATTAAAAGAGGAAGAATCTTTTGGATTTGAAGATATCGCGAAGGGTAATGATAATCTTCTAGATTTAGTAAAGAAAATAAATGTAGGTGAAGTAATCTCAGAAGAAGAATATGGAAATCTGTTGGACAATGAATTAGAATTTTATGAATTAGACATGGGTTCTGATTCTATTAGAAAACTTTTATCTAAATTAGATTTAGAGGCATTATCTATAGAACTTTATAAGGATATAAATTCAAAATCTGCACAAAAACGAGTAAGAGCTATACAAAGATTAAAAATAATAGAAGGTTTCAGAAAAAATAATATGAAGCCAGAATGGATGGTTTTGGATGTTATTCCAGTTATTCCACCTGATTTAAGACCTATTATTCAATTATCTGGAGGAAAATTTGCTACATCAGATTTGAATGACTTATATAGAAGAGTTATTAATAGAAATAATAGATTAAAAAAATTAATGGATCTAGGTGCTCCTGATGTAATACTTAGAAATGAGAAAAGAATGTTACAAGAGAGTGTAGATGCTTTATTTGATAATCAACACAGACCTTCTCCTCCAGTTGTAAATTCAAGGAGAATTCCTTATAAATCTCTTTCTGATAATATAAGAGGAAAGTATGGTAGATTTAGAGAAAACCTTTTAGGAAAAAGAGTAGATTATTCTGGAAGAGCTGTTATTACTAGTGGTCCAGAACTTTCATTAACTCAATGTGGACTTCCTAAAAAAATGGCATTAGAATTATTTAGACCTTTTGTTATGAGAGAAATTCTTTATAGAGGGTTGTCTCCTAATATAAAAAGTGCAAAAGTATTTTTTGAAAATGCAACTCCTGAAGTATGGGATATCTTAGAAGAAGTTATTAAAGATAGACCTGTACTTTTAAACAGGGCTCCTACTTTACATAAACAAGGTATACAAGGATTCTTTCCAATACTTATTGAAGGAGATGCTATTAAATTACACCCATTAGTTTGTGCAGGATTCAATGCTGATTTTGATGGAGATGCTATGACTGTACATGTTCCTTTGTCAGATGAAGCAATAGAGGAAGTTAAGAATTTAACAATGGCAGACAGTAATCTATTTCTTGCATCTGATGCAACTCCGGTTGTTACATTAAAACAAGATATGGTTTATGGTTGTTATTATGTTACTTCTATAGAAAAAGTTAATTTAGATAAAGTTTTTTCATCAGTAGAAGATTTATTATCTGGATACAATAAAAATATTATATCTCTAAGAGAGTTAGTTAAAGTTAGAATGGATAATAATTTGATTGAAACTTCAGCAGGAAGAGTTATATTCAATAATTCTTTACATGGTAGTGTGAATCAATTTATTAATGAACCTGTAAATGATTCAATAATAACAAATATTGTAGTTAGTGCAGTAGATATAATTGGGAAAAAAGAAACCTTATTAATGTTAGATGATTTAAAGAATTTAGGGTTTAAATATGCATTGCAATCTGATTTTTCTATTTCAATTGAAGATTGTGAAATGTTACCAAATAAAAGTGAAATAATATCAGAGGCAGATAAGAAAATAGAAAAGATTGCTGATAGTTTTAAAGAGGGTTTAATAACAAGGAAAGAAAGGGTGCAACTTTCTACAGAAGTATGGATAGGAATTACAGATACTATTGCTGATTTATCTTTAAAGAATCTTAAAGAAGGGAATTTATTTAAGACTATTGTTGAAAATAAATTTATGGGAGCTAACATAGATCAATTAAAACAAATTATTGGTATGAAAGGGCTTGTTTTAGATCCTAATGCTAATATAATTGAGCTTCCAATTAAATCAAACTATGTTAAAGGGCTAAGTGTTTTTGAATATTTAGTAGAAGCTAGATCATCTAGAAAAGGTTTAGCAGATGTAGCATTAAGAACATCTAACTCAGGATATTTAACTAGAAGAATGGTAGATGTTTCTCATGATGTAATAATTAGGTTAGAAGATTGTAATAATTTTGGAGAAGGATATAAAATCTTTAAGAATGATAATAGAAAATTAAGTTTTGAATCTAGAGTTTATGGTAGAGTATTAGCAGAAGATATAAAAAATAAAAAAGGTGAAATTTTATATTCTGTAAATACCATAATTGATAGAAAATTATCTAAAGATATAGATAAAAATAAGGAAGTTGAATCTGTATCAGTTAGGACTCCTTTAACATGTGGAGCTCAATATGGATTATGTGCAATGTGTTATGGTTATGATATTAGTGAAAATGAATTAGTAACTGTTGGAAAAGCAGTAGGAGTTATAGCTGCTCAATCTTTGGGACAAAAAGGTTCTCAATTGACGCTTAATTCGAAGCATTTATCAGGAATTATGGGAGGAGTAGATATGTCTAGAGGATCCCCTAGAATAGAAGAGCTTTTAGAAGCTAGGATTCCTAAAGGAGAGGCTAAAATTGCTGATATAGATGGTATTGTAAAAATAGAAAATGTTAATAATACTGTTAAACTTAGAATTATTTCTGAAAAGAATATAAGACAAGATTATGTATTAGTTAAAGGAGATATTCCTTCTTTTGAAGGAGAGAAGAAAGTTTCTCCTGGAACTTTATTATTTGTAACAAAAAATGGGACTCAAGTAGTAGCACCATTTAAAGGTATTGCAAAAATAGAGGATGGTAAAGCATATGTTGAGAGTTTAAAAGCTTTAGAAGTTGAATATACATTTGATCCAGAGGAGATAATATTAGTTTCTGATAATGATAAAGTTATGGCAGGGACTCTTTTAACAAAAGGAAATATAGATCCTAATGTTTTATTAAAGGCTGTTGGTATAACTCAAGCTCAAAAGTATATAATAGATAACTTATTAGATACATATGAGAATCAAGGTATAAGTGTTTATGATAAACATATCGAAATTTTAGTATCTCAAATGGGTAGATATGTAAAAGTTCTTGATCCAGGAGATAGTGATGTATTACCAGGTTCATATAAAGATATTTTCTTTATAAATGACCAAAATAAAAAGTTAAAAGAAATGAATTTAAAAGAGATAAAATTTGAAAGAAAATTATCTGGAATAACAGTAGCTGCATTGCATACAGAGAGTTTTCTCTCTGCAGCATCTTTCCAAGAACAAGTTAGAGTTCTTTCAGAGGCAGCAATTACGGGAAAAGTAGATTACTTGCGTGGTTTAAAGGAAAATGTTATTATTGGACGTAAAATTCCTGTCGGGGATGAAGCAAGATTAGTTAATGGATAAAAAAATATGGCAAGAGTATCACAATTAGTAAGAAAACCTAGAAAAAGTAAAGTAAGAAAGTCTAAGTATAAAGCTTTAACTTTTGTTTATAATTCTAGGAAGAATAAGTATACTAAAGTAACATCTCCTTTTAAAAGAGGAGTATGTACTGTAGTTAGGACAACTACTCCTAAAAAACCTAACTCAGCATTAAGAAAAATTGCTAAAATTAGGTTGTCGAATCGTATGGAAGTAACTGCATATATACCTGGAGAGGGACATAAATTACAAGAGCACTCTGTTGTATTAATAAGAGCAGGTAGAGTTCCTGATGTCCCTGTTGCTAAGTATCACATTGTAAGAGGTACTTATGATGATTCTGAGGGTGTAGAGAATAGAAAGCAATCTAGGTCTAGATATGGAGCAAAAAGAGCTAAATAGATTAAAAAAAAATTATGAGAGGAAAAATAATACAAAAAAGAAAAATTAACCCAGATATTAAATATGGTAGTATTAATATAGAAAAGTTTATTAATAAAATAATGATAGGTGGTAAGAAATCTATTTCTAGAGAAATAGTATATTCTGCTCTAGAAGATGCATCAAATAATTTAAAGGTTGATTCTCTTGAATTATTTAATAAAGTATTAGAAAATACTTCTCCTTCTGTTGAAGTAAGATCAAGAAGAGTAGGAGGTGCTAATTTTCAAGTTCCAATTCCTGTATCTCCTGATAGACAGGTTACTTTGGCTTTAAGATGGATAATATCTTCTGCTAGAGATAGAAAGGGAATTCCTATGAAAGATAGATTAAGTAAGGAATTTATAGAAGCATATAATAATACTGGTGGTGCTGTAAAAAAGAAGACTGATATTGAAAAAATGGCAGAATCAAATAAAGCATTTTCATATTTAGCTTAATTAAATAATATAATGGATAGTATACGAAATATAGGTATAATAGCTCATATAGATGCTGGTAAAACTACTAGTACAGAGAGAATATTATATTATACTGGTAAAACATATAAAATAGGGGAGGTTCATGAAGGTGAAGCGGTTATGGATTGGATGGATCAAGAAAAGGAGAGAGGAATTACGATTACTTCAGCTGCAACTACAACATTTTGGCAATTAGAAGGTAAAAAATATAGAATTAATATTATTGATACTCCTGGTCATGTAGATTTTACTGCTGAAGTAGAGAGATCTTTAAGAGTTTTAGATGGAGGAGTTGTTGTTTTCGATGGAAAAATGGGAGTTGAACCTCAATCAGAAACTGTATGGAGACAAGCAGATAAATATAATGTACCTAGAATATGTTTTATTAATAAATTAGATGGTATAGGTGCAGATTTTTATATGTCTTTTAATTCAATTGTAGATAGATTAGGTGCAGATATAGTTGTTATGCAATTACCTATAGGTTCTGAAAGTAATTTAAGAGGTATTATAGATTTAGTAACTCAAAAAGCTTATATATATACAAATGATTTAGGTACTGATATTAAGGAAGAAGATATTCCTGAAGATATGAAAGATAAGGTAAAAGAGTATAGATCTAAACTTGTAGAGAAAGCATCTGAATATGATGATGAGTTAATGGAAAAGTATTTAAATGGAGAAGATTTAAGTATAGATGATATACATAGAGGTATTAGAGCTGGTGTTATATCTGGATCTCTTTTTCCAGTTTTTGGAGGAAGTGCTTTAAAAAATAAAGGGTTTCAATTACTATTAGATGCAATAATAAGGTATCTTCCTTCTCCTGTAGATGCTGGAGATATAAAAGGTTTAAATAGTAAAGAAGAGGAAATTGATATAAAAGTTTCTCCAGATTCTCCTTTTTGTGCATTAGCATTCAAGATAATGTCTGATCCTCATGTAGGTAAATTAACTTTTTTTAGGATATATTCAGGAAAAATTAAAAAAGGATCTTTTATATATAATTCATCTAAGAATAAAGAAGAAAGAGTTTCAAGGATACTACTAATGCATGCAAATCATAGAGAAGAAACTGATGAACTATCAGCAGGAGATATAGGTGCATTAGTTGGATTAAAAGATACTACAACTGGAGATACTTTATGTGATAGTTCTAATAAAGTTTTACTAGAGAGTATTACTTTTCCTGAACCTGTAGTTTCTATTGCAATTGAGCCTAAAACAAAAGCAGATCAAGAAAAAATGTCTTTAGCTATACATAAATTATCTGAAGAAGATCCTACATTCCAAATGAAATCAGACTTAGAAACAGGTCAAACTATTATTTCTGGAATGGGAGAATTACACCTAGATATATTAGTAGATAGAATGAAAAGAGAGTTTGCAGTAGAGGCTAATATTGGTGCTCCTCAAGTAGCATATAGAGAAAGTATAACGAAAGAATCTAGTGCTGAGGGTAAATATATAAAACAATCAGGGGGAAGAGGACAATATGGGCATTGTTATTTAAGAATAAAACCTAGACAGAGAGGAGAAGGATTTGAATTCATAAATGAGATCAAAGGAGGATCTATTCCTCAAGAATATATTCCTGCTATTGAAAAAGGAATAATTGAGACTATGACAGCAGGAGTTATAGCTGGTTATCCTGTAGTTGATATATCTGCAACATTATATGATGGATCATTTCATGAGGTTGATTCTTCAGAAATGGCATTTAAAATTGCTGCATCAATGGCTTTTAAAGATGCAATGAGAGCTGCAGCTCCTATTTTACTTGAACCTATAATGAAAGTAGAAGTCGTTACTCCAGAAGAATTTATGGGAACCATAACTGGTAATTTAACAAGTAAAAGAGGTCTAATGATAGGAACAGGATTAAGAGGAAATGCTAGAGTGATTAATATAGAAGTTCCTCTTGCAAATATGTTTGGTTTTACTACAGAATTAAGATCTATGTCATCTGGAAGAGCTTCTTCTACGATGGAATTCGAAAAATATGAAGTAGTTCCTAAAAATATTGTTGACGAGATAGCAAAAAAATAATTTGCAAATAATATATTATTTATTAGTACTGTATTTTGAATTCAGTATGACTTTAATAAATTCCTGTTTGTGTTATTGTGTGTTTATATTTATTTAATAAAGTTTTTAATGTTATAATATAAATATAATTATGCCGGGATGGCGGAACTGGTAGACGCACAGGACTCAAAATCCTGCGAGAACTTTCTCATGAGGGTCCGAGTCCCTCTCTCGGTAATTACTTTAATATGGGATAAATTATGTCAACATTAAACTCAGGACAATTAAGAGCAGGTGTAGTATTTAAAGATGGAAATGAAAATTTCCTAGTTTTAAAATATGAACATGTAACTCAAGGTAGGGGAGGTACTACTATTAAATTGAAGGTTAAAAATATATTGAATGGTGCAATCGTAGAGAAGGGATATAATGTAAATGATAAATTTGAAAGTGTAGATGTGAGTAAATCCTCAGCTCAGTTTCTTTATTCTGAATCTGGTACTTGCTATTTTATGGATTCTGCAACCTTTAATCAATTTCAGTTGGATTTTGAAAATAAATATCTTTCTCCAGGAGAAAAAATAATAGTTACTTATTTAGAAGATAGACCTATTGATATTGAGATTCCTAATATTGTTACACTTAAAGTAGAGTATACTGAATCTTCAAGTAAAGGGAATACAGTGAATAATGCCTTAAAGAATGCTAGATTAGAAACAGGTTTAGAGATTAAAGTCCCTATGTTTGTAAATATAGGAGATTCTATTAAAATTAATACTCAAAGTGAAGAATATGTTGGAAGAGCTTGATGTAAAAACATATGAATTTGAAAATGATATAAGGCTTATTACTGTAGATGTAAAGGATTCTTTATTTATATCAATAGATATATTTGTTAATGCAGGGAATAGAGATGAAGAGAGAGGAGAATCTGGTATAGCTCATTTTCTTGAACATATAATGTTTTCAGGAACTAAGAAAAGGAAAGATAATAGAGAAATTAGTTTTGAAGTAGAGACAATTGGTGGATATTTTAATGCGAGTACATCAGATGAATACACTATATATTATGTTAAAGTTCCATATGAAAATTTTATAAAAGCTCTTGATATAATTTCTGATATGTTTCTTAATTCTACATTTGAGAAAGATTTTATTGATTTGGAAAGAGGTGTAGTTAAACAAGAATTAAACATGTATAAAGATAATCCTAGAAGACTTGTATCTGAAAATTTTTCTAAATTATTATATAAAGGTTCTAGCCTAGATAGTGATATAGATCTACAACTTAAATTACTTAAAAGTATAGACAGAACAGATCTTCTTAATTTTATATCAAAGTATTATTTAAATAAGAATATAATAATATCTGTAGTAGGGAATATTTCTAATTATAATGTAGAAAAAGAAGTGTATTCTAAATTTAATTCTAGGAAATCTCAAAAAAGCCTATATACAAGGGATAAAGCAAAATTTAATATTGAAGATAATAAAATAATATATGTAAAAAAAGATTTAAATCAGAGTAGCTTTATATTAGGAATGAAAAGTTTCTCTTTATATACAGAATATTATTATGAATTATTAATTATGTCTACAATATTAGGTAGTGGGCAGGGATCTCATTTATATCAATTTTTGAGAAATAAATTAGGAGTAGCATATTATTCGTCAGCATATAATGCTTTTTATACAGATACTGGATATTTCTCAATATCTGCAGGTGTAGAGAATGATAATTTTTTGAAATCATTAAAATCTGTAGTTAAGTTTTTAAATGAATTTAAATCAGGGAATTTTAATCAAGAAGATATTGATAGAGCAAAAGGATATTGTATAGGTAGTATAATATCAATATTTGAAACTGCTGATAATATTGCCGATTTTATACTTACAGAATATGCTTATTTGGGGAGAATAAGGAGTATAAAAGAAATGAAAGAAGGAATTTTGTCTGTTAGTAAAAATGATATAATTAAGGTATTTGATTTGATTTATAAGGATTTATATTTATCTGTCGTAACAAATTCAAATTATGATGATGCAGAATATGATAATATATTAAAAGATGCAAATTATTGATATTTTAATATATATTGTTCTTATTTTAGTAGCCTCATTTATATTATGGATACTATTTACTAGAAAAAGAGTCTTTTCTAATAATGATTTTTGGGATTTTATATTTTTGCTTTTAATCTTTTCTGTTATTGGATATTACATTCTTTCATATGAAGGGATGATAGTCTCCAATATATTAGCTACATTAATATTTTTCAAATTAAAAACATAT
The DNA here is from genome assembly GCA_021810605.1 of bacterium. GTDB lineage: Bacteria > Patescibacteriota > Dojkabacteria > JAKAPS01 > JAJZLI01 > JAJYFR01. Next base: position 36,066 of record JAJZIL010000002.1, read on the forward strand.
TCATATAAGGATATTTTTGATTTTTTTGCTATATTTAGTGCTATATTATTAATTACAGAATTCATCTTTCATTTGGATATATATCTTCTTTTAATTATACTTCTTATAATATTAATTATACTTTTAAGAGTAGTAAAAAGAGGCTATAGTGTTATCCTTTTTCTATTTATATATTCAATAATATACTATTTTGATAGAAATTTATGGATGTTTTCAAATAATTATATATATAATCTAGATTTAGATGCAATTATATTACTCAGTTCATTGTTATTCTTATTTATTGGTATTTTTTTTAAAGAAGGTAAATATACTTATGATAATATTTTAAAAAGAAAAGTTTAAAAGTCTAATTGAGTTAATATAACAAGGTAAATTCTATTTTTATTTCAATTTTAATATTTTGTGCTATAATGAAGTTCAAAAAATTTTATTAAACAAAAAATATGAATATAAATCAAATTAAAGATCAGTTAGAAGAGGAGAGAACAAAAATTCTTTTGGAGATATCTAACTTAGATACTTCAGTAAAGTCATTTCCAGATGCAGATATTGCAGAGGAATTTGAAGGTGCAGATGTAATGAATAACAAAATTGAGAGATTTAAGATGAGGGATGAGTTAGAAGAAGTTTTAAAAGATATAGATATAACATTAGGAAAGATAAAGAAGAATAAATATGGATTATGTGAGAATTGTAAATTAAATATTGAGCCAAAAAGATTAGAAATGTATCCTTTTGCAAAATATTGTACTAAATGTATGGATAACTTTGAAAATGAAAAATGAAGACACTATTGAGATTATATCAGATTATTCTACTCGATTAGACATATATTTGTCAGACACCCAAAAATTATCTAGAAATCATTTTAGAAAACTTATTAAAGATGGATTTGTTACAGTTAATGATAAATTGGTAAGGAAAACTAAATTTAAGATTAATGTTGGAGATAAAATAGTTTATAGAGAATTTAAATATATAGAAGATCTCTCAGATATAGTTCCTCAAAGGATGAAAATAAATATAATATATGAAGATGATAATATAATAGTTGTGAATAAGCCAGAAGGTTTAGTAGTACATCCGGCTGCGGGTAACCAAAGAAATACCCTTTTGAATGGAATAATATTTAAAATGAAATTTGAAAAAATTTTAAATGAAAGACCAGGTGTAGTACATAGGTTAGATAAGAATACATCAGGGGTAATAATATTTGCGAAAAATGAATATACTCTTAATTTTTTAATAAATCAATTTAAATCTAGAGAAGTTGAAAAAAAATATATAGTTTTAGTTAAAGGTATAGTAAGTATTAAGAATAGTAAATTAACAAAGATAGATAGTAAAAATTTTTATATTCAGGGTAATTTGAAAAGAAGTAAATATAATAGAAAATTATTTACTTTTTCTGAGGAAGGAAAAGAAGCAATTACTTATTTTAAAATAATAAAATATATCAATAAGGAATTCACATTACTTGAAGCATACCCTAAGACAGGAAGAACACATCAGATTAGAGTTTCATTAGCATATATAGATCATCCCGTTGTTGGAGACAGTGCATACTCAAGAAAATCAATCTCTTATCCTCATATGTTTTTACATTCATATTCTCTTAAAATAGTTATTCCTGATAAGGGGGAGAGAGAATTTAAAGCACAATTACCAAATTTTTGGAAAAATATTCCAGGAGTATATACTTTGTATAAGGGGTAGTATATGTCTGATAAGTTTATTAAGATTAATGAGAGCTTCAAATGTGTATATTGTGGGATTTTTAATGAAAGAGATACACATGGATCATGTAGAAATCATTGTACAGAATGCCTATACTCACTTCATGTAGATATATATCCAGGAGATAGAAGAGAAAAGTGTAATGGTATTATGAAACCAATACAAATAGAAAGTATTGGAGGTAAAAATATAATATATCATAAATGTCTAGTTTGTAATAAAATAAAGAAAAATAAGTCATCTATAGATGATAACTTATTAAATTTTTATGAAGCCTATTAAAAGAAGAAGAAAAACTAGTAGCAAAGTTTTAATTTTATTAATTATAATAATTGTAATATTAGGATATTTCTTTATATCTAGTATAATATTATTTAATAAAATTAGTTTTAAAAATGACCCAGGATATCAAGGTTCATATGTTAGTTGGAATAATGTTAATACAATTAATATACTTGTTTTATATAGTAATATTAATGAGAATAGCTTAAATACTTATAATGCTATATTATCAATCGATCCTAGAGGTACTGTGTCAATTTTAAATATTCCTTCAGATATTAAAATTGTTACTCCATCTGGAACATACCAAAGATTAAATACTATTTATCCTGTTGGAAATTTAAATTCTCCGCAAATAGGAGTTAATCTAACATTAAAATATTTAAGATATAATCTTGCTATTCCTATTGAAGGATATATTTCTTTTAATTCTAGTACTATAAATAATTTAAAAACTGGAATATCAATAAATTCTTTGTATAATTTTAAATATAAAGGTGTATCAATAAATAAAGGTTATAATAATCTTTCTCTTCAAGATATTAAGGATATAATGGGAATAAAGAATGATACTCAATTAACTTTATATATTAAAAATACTATTTTTAATAGTATACTGTCAAAATTTATTAATACTTTCTCTATAGTTAATTTTAGTAGTAGTGCAAAATCTTTAAGAGATATCTTTTATTCAAATATAGGAGAAGGTTCTTTAAATAATATCTTTTATAATATATATAAAGTGGGAGAGAGTAATTTTAAATTATTATATCTTCCAAATAAAGGTAATGATATAAATTTACAGAATACAGACTATTATATTAGTACCAATTTCTTAGATTATTCTTTCTCAAATAGTGGAGTATTAATACAAATTTTGGATGCTTCTAATAGTAATAGTGCAGTGTATCAATTTAGTAGATATATTAATAATTTAGGAGGTAATATTTCATCTATAGGTATATATAATGGGAATACACAAAAAGATATAATATATGTTAGTAATAAAAATAAATATTCATATGATGTATCAGTATTAACACAAATTTTAGGATCAAAAAATGTTAAAATAATAAATAGTACTCCTAATTTTTTTTATACTGGGTCAATAATTGTTGTTTTAGGGACAGATGATACATATATATATTAATTAATCTAATTATGTCAGGACATTCAAAGTGGTCAACAATTAAGAGAGCAAAAGAAGTTAATGATTTAAAGAAAGCTAGGTATTTTACAAAAGCTTTGAATCAAATAGTAGTTTCTGTAAAAGATGGAGGAGATAGTATAGAAAGTAATTTTATGCTTAAATTAGCAATAGATAATGCAAAGTCTTTAAATATCCCAATAAAATCAATTGAAAATGCTATTAAAAAAGGTAAAGGAGAAGATAAAGAGTACTCAAACTTTGAAAATACTTTTTATGAAGCTTATGGTCCCGAAAATGTATCAATATTAATAGAGTGTTTTACAGATAATAAAAATAGACTTATTTCTGAGATTAGAACAGTTTTAGATAGAAATGGTGGGAAACTTCTTAATAATGGTACAATAGGATGGCAGTTCGAATTACAAGTTCTTTTTACTTTAAAAATTGAAACTGAGATAGATAGACAAAATAGAGTTAAATATGGGCATAATAATAATAAATTACATAAAATTACTGATATAGATAAATTTGAAAATAATCTTATAGATGTTGATGGTATTATTGATTACTATATAGAGGAAAATGAATTATATATATATATACTTCCAGAAAAAATGCAAGTAATGAGAAGATTTTTAGAAGAGCAAGAAATTATTGTAGATAATATAGAGAAAACTTATATTTCAAAAGTGAAAGTAGAGATATCTGAAGAAAATTTTCAAAAATTAGATCACCTTGTAGACATGCTAAGTAGTATAGAAAATGTAGAGAATGTTTATATTAATATATAATTATTATGTCTAGAAAAATATTAGGAATTGATCCTGGATTTGCTATTTTGGGGTGGGGTTTTATTGAAGGAGAAGGAATCTCTAAAGTAGATAAAGTAGAGTGGGGTGCTATTACAACTAGTCCAAAAGATACAATAGATAAAAGGTTATTAGTTATATATAATGAGCTTTCAAATATAATTAAAATGTATGATCCAGATGAGATATCTTTAGAAAAATTATTTTTTAATACAAATTCTAAAACGGTTATATCAGTAGGGCAATCTCAAGGAATAGCATTAGTTCTAGCAGCATTAAATGAGAAACCAATTTATTTGTATACTCCACTTCAGGTAAAAAATTCTTTGACAGGCTATGGTGTATCAAATAAAAAACAAATACAAAGTATGTTAAAATTAGTATTGAAGTTAGATGAAATTCCAAAACCTGATGATGCAGCTGATGGAATTGCATTAGCTTTATGTCATTTGCAAACAAATAAATATATATGATAGGTTATATAAAAGGTTTTATACAATATATTGGAAAAGGTTATATCGTTATTAATGTTAATGATATTGGTTATAAAGTAGAAATTGGTGAAAGAACTATTGATTCTTTAGTGCAAAGTAGTAATATTGAACTATATATTTATCCTGAATCTTCAGAAAGAAGTTCTAGATTGTTTGGATTTCTAGATCAAAAAAGTCTAAATTTATTTGAATTATTACTTACTGTTAATGGTATTGGTCCTAAGGGTGCATTAAATATATTATCAAATTCTAATGCAGATGAATTATCAATGGCAATAGATAAAGGTGATACTAATTTCCTTGCATCTATACCATCGTTAGGGAAAAAAATGGCAGAGAGAATGATATTAGATTTGAAAGGAAAGATTGATTTAACTCAGAGTGGGAGTGTTTGGTCTTCTGTAAGAAGTGCTTTAATAAATCTAAATTATTCAAATTCAGAGGTAGATTCTATATATGATATTTTTCAAAATAAATATAGTGATATAAAAGATACTTCAGAGGCAATAAAATTAGCTATATTACTTTTAAATGATAGTAAAAAATATGAATAAAGATAACGATTTATTTACAAATATCAGACCGCAAACATTTAATGATGTTATTGGTAGAAAAAAAGAAAAAAAGAACTTATCTATACTTATAGATGCAGCAAAATCTAGAGGTGAAGTTTTAGAGCATATTTTATTTTATGGTCCTCCTGGACTTGGAAAAACAACTCTTTCTTCAGTTATTGCAAGTGAAATGGGTGTAAATATAAAAATTACATCTGGTCCTGCATTAACTAGAGCTGCTGATATAGCTTCAATAGTAACTAGATTGTCAAGAGGAGATATATTATTTATTGATGAAATACATAGGTTAAACAAAGTTATAGAAGAAAAATTATATTCTGCAATGGAAGATTTTGCATTAGATGTAGTAATAGGCACTGGTCCATCTGCGGATATTGTTAGAATAGATTTGAATCCATTTACGATTATAGGTGCAACTACTAGAATAGGATTGATATCTGCACCCTTAAGGGAACGATTTGGGGCTATTGTGAGGTTAGATTATTATACACAAGAAGATATTGAAGAAATTATTCTTAGGAGTGCAAAAATTCTTAATGTAAATATAGATAATGAAGCTATTAAAGAAATAGCATCTAGAAGTAGAGGTACAGCAAGGATAGCGAATAGGTTATTAAAAAGAGTTAGAGATTATGCACAAGTCTATAATATTAACCATATAAAAAAACAGGATGCTATTAAAGCATTTGATGCTCAAAGTATAGATAAAATGGGTTTAGATGAATTAGATTTAAAAATATTAGAAGTTATAGTGATAAATTTTAATGGAGGACCTGTAGGTGTAAGTACTATTGCAGACTCTGTATCTGAAGAAATAGATACAATAGAAGATGTATGTGAACCATTTTTGATCCAATCTGGACTTATCAAAAAAACATCTAGGGGTCGGGTAGCTACAAAATTTGCTTTTGATTATTTAAAAATTCCTTATAATGAAGAACTTTCTCTTATCTAAAAATATAAGATCTATAAGTCTTATTAGTTCTTTAATTATAGTGATTATTTCATTTATAAGTATAATTTTCTTTGAATCAAGAGATATTATTATTGAAGTATTATTAATCTTTATCACTTATATTATATCATTGTTAATATCTGATTTTAATTTTAAAATAAAGGAATTATTTAATCTTTTTATTATTCCAAGTCTAATAATTTTTTTATTTTATTCTTTTATATTAAGATATGATTTATTACATCAAAGTATATATTTGGTAATATTTATCGGGTTAATTTACTTTATTTTTTTATATGCTTCATTTATACATATAAGTATTATTAATGTCTCTAAATTTGAATCAGTTCCATTAGCAAGTTTTTCCTATACTATAAATTATATAATATTAACTGTAATCTCATATTTCTCTTTCTTGTTTGGTTTTCTGCAAAATAATATTTTTTTATTAATTCTTTATATTGTAATATTTTCGATTATTATAATATCTCAAAATTTAACATCATTAGAGTATGATTCTACAGAAATCAATTTATATAGTGCTATTGGAGCTTTAATGTTTTTTAATTTAACTATATTCTTTATTTTCTATCCGATATATATATTCATAGCAGCTCTTTCATTAGCTTTGGTTATGTATATTTATAATGGTATATTACTTCATAATAGGACTAATAGGATTCCATATTTTAATTATATTGAATATTTAATATTTTCTATAATTATAGTCTTATCTCTTATATATATTCCTAGTTGGGGCATATCTGGTCATCTATAATCAATTTTTATTGAAATTGTAGGGGAGTAAGTATCTTAATTATTCTTTTTCCATATTTTCTTTTTATAATTAAATTATTAATTATAGTAATTAGATAAATTATATATATTATTATAAATATAATTTATAGAGAAAGTTTATAAATCTGCTAAATATATTACTATAACAGTCAAAGTAGGGGGTAGAGTCCTATAGTATAGAACCTATAGTGATTAGTTGAATAGGGCAATACTACCTTATAGTATTTTTAATTAATGTGGATAAGTGAGTCGGCAAGATATACCTAAATATGATAATTAGATTATAAGTAAGTGATAATATTTTAGAAATATGAATATAATTATTAAAATAATAAAGTATAATGTCTCTCTCATATAAGTAATGATAGAGAGGTACTCTTCTTCCATCATAAAAGCTATTAGAAAGATAAAAATATAACTGAGTATAATCACCCTTATACTCAGTTATTAACTTCTGTTTTTTAAAAAGGTAGGTCCCCTTCTATTCTACTCTATTTTAGACGTTTATCTTTCTTAAGGTATAAATTATTATGATATTGCAAAAATAGAAATTTTATTTATATATAATATATTATATATTTTTTTATTATTCTCTATTTATAGAATTTATATTTTATGAGAATTTTTTGTGAATAAATATTTGTTTAGTATTATTTTTACTTTTTATCATAAATAAACCCAATTATTTTTATAATAAATACATATAGAGAAAGTATTACTGTTTGTGGAATAAATGTTTTAGTATCTGGAAGTATAGCAACTTATCCCCTATTGAGGATGCTGTGGAGAAGAAGTAGTCCAAGAAAAAGTTATTATAAGTAGATTTTATAGTTAAATTTTACATATTTGATACTCCTACATATGCTAGAATTGCAGGTTTTTTAAAATTAGAAGTCATAAAAATGCTGAATACTAAAATATTAGGTAAAAATAAATCTAATAAGTTCATAACTAACATTGAGAATATAGCATTATTTAGTAGTAACTTAAATCTAATTTTCTTTATTTTTCATATTATATATAATATATTATATACATTCTATATTTTTATAATTATTTTTTATATAAATTATGGCTAATTCAAAAATAAAATTAACAAAAAATGGTCCTTTAAAAATTTCAGGTGATTTTGAACTTGAAGATGAACAAGAGAAAGTAATACAGATTTCTGGTGATAATTATCTTTGTAGATGTGGAAATTCATCAGATAAACCTTTTTGTGATGGAACTCATGCTGTATTACATTTTGATTCATCTAAAGGAATACAAGAATATTCTGAATGAAAATTATATTGAAAGAAAAGAAAAAATTATTTGATGATATTTATGAATTTAATTTTAAGTCAGATGATATTGTAAATTGGATTCCTGGACAATTTTTACAATATTATATTGATTGTAAGGATGATGGTAGAGGTACAGATAGATTTTTTACTATTGCATCTTCCCCATTAGAGGGTATTATAAAATTAACAACAAGATTTTCTTCTAAAGGGAGTTCATTTAAGAAAGTACTAAAAGGTATAAAAATTGGAACTTCTTTAAATGTAGAAGGTCCTTGGGGTAAATTTACACTTATAGATAGTTATATAACAAAAAAGATTTTTTTTATTTCAGGAGGTGTAGGAATTACTCCTTTTAGAAGTATTATTCAAGATTTATATTTAAAAAAAGAAAAAATTGATATTACCCTACTCTATTATAATAAAACATCAGAATTTATATATAAAAATGAATTTGATAAAAATAATGCAATAAAAAAATCATATATAATAGGTTCGGTCGATAAAATATCTTTATTAGAGAATATTAATGTATTAGATAATCAAAATTCTCTCTATTACATTTCAGGTCCTGAAGGGTTTGTTAAGACTACAGAGAGTATATTCTTGAATGATTTAAATATTTATAAAGAAAATTTAAAATCAGATTTTTTCCCAGGTTACTCTAAAATATAAAATATTATTGAAAGTAGTAATTTTTTGTTATAGTATGATATATATGGAATTCAAACTATTAGATCATAAAAAAGATTTTCTATTAAATCTTTTGAATAATAACTATAGTAATGAAACTATATATAACTATACAAGAGATCTTTCTCTTTTTGAACTATTTTTATCTTCTAGAGGTATTGGATTCAGTGATATAGATAAAAATGATATTGTTAATTTTAAGGATTTTTTACGTACTGGTGAATATATAGGTATACTTAAGGAAGATAAAGAGAATATTCATAATTTTAGTAAAGATTCTACAGGGAAACTTTCTCCAAGGTCTATTAATAGAGTATTATCTTCCTTAAGAACATATATTAGGTATCTAATTGATTTTGAATTTGATTTTCCAGTTGCTCCTGAATCTATAAAATTAATAAAGACAGAAAAAAAATCTTCTCAAGTTGCAGAATTTCAAGAACTTATAAAATTAATAGAATTTCCTTCAGTTTATGAAAAGAATGAATTTGTAAAATTTAGAAATAGAGCAATATTAGAAACATTATTCTCTACAGGGATGAGGATTTCAGAATTAGTATCACTTAATAGAGATCAGGTTAATGATGATGGACGAATATATGTATTAGGAAAAGGTAAAAAACAGAGATTTGTATATCTTACAGAAAGAGCAAAGAAGAATATATTCAATTATTTAGAATTAAGAGATGATGATAATAATGCATTATTTACACCAATTAGAGGTGGTAGAAATGGTAGTGTAAATAATAGAATCTCAACAAATTATATTCAGGATAAAATTTCATTTTATAGAAAAAAATTAGGAATAATAGTACCTACAAGTGCTCATAGTTTAAGGCATGGGTTTGCTACTTATCTTGCAGAAGAAGGTGCTAATGCAGTAGCAATACAAATATTATTAGGACATGAGTCATTACAGACTACTAATAAATATATGCATGCTTCTGATAAATATGCAGAAGAGACTCACAAAAAGTTTCATCCATTAAAAAATTAAATATTTTCTTTAATTACAAGTGTCTAGATTACTCCCATTGTAATTATATTCACCTGATCTGATAGATTCATATTGATTAGCATTTCCTGGATAGAAAGTACATAATGTTCCTCCAGACCCACCATTTATATCATTGTTATATATAGAATATTGGAATATAGATGGAACGGAAGTTAGGGATTGAGTATACAAGGTTACTTGTCTAGATGTATTTCGGTAACTAGATTGAGAATAGACTCCATATTGTTCTACTATATTTGTAGGACCTACACCAGCATAAACTACAGAGTCTCTATATAAAAAAATTCCGACAAACACAAAAAATATAGAAAAAACTATAACTTTGAGTAATATTTTCCTATTTTTTAAAAACTTCATTATATCTAATATATACAATATAATATAAAAATTCAATACTAATTAATATATAGACAGAATTCTTATGATTAGTAGTTGTTTATAAGTTTAGTAAAAATCATATAATTTTGACTTTCAATATATTTATAATATAATAGATAATACCTTGTGAGTAAAGAGGTCTTTTACTAGAAATACTAGAAAATTTTTAATTTTTACAATGAAGCAGTTATTAAATAAAATTTTTAATCCTCCATTAGATATTCTTGTTTTTAAAATATATATATATTGGTTTATATTAGGAATATCAATTTTTATATTTTTTTCTAATTACTTATCAAGTCTATTTTCTGTATTAGTATTACTAATCTTCTCATCAGGATTTTTTATACTTAGATATTTAAGAGGTGATATAAGATCTCCATTTAAGATAGCATACTTGTTTCCTATTTTTATGATATTTGCAATAATTTCTATTTTTTTTAGTGTTGATAAATATTCTTCAATACTTAGTATAATTACATATATCTCTTTATTTATAATATTTATGCTTTCTTTTGATATTTTGTCTGAACCTAAAGTATTGAAATGGTTTTTATCTTGGTTACTTTTTATAGGGGTAATATTTTCAATTGTAGGTATAATATATTATGTAGGGGGTTACAGTCATTATTTAGTAGGTACATTAAATAGTTCTTTTATATCTGCTGCTTTTTTACTATTGCTTATTCCAGTATCTTTCTATTTTTATATTTTTTCAAATAAAGTTTCTAGTAGAGTTATAAATCTCTTCACTCTTTCTATACTTATTGTATCTTTATTTATAACTTACTCATATTTTTCATATATAGCATTATTTGTAGAAATAGTATTAATTCTATTTATATTAAGAAATTATTGGGTCAAAGATATAGTTAAAATCTTTTTTTTAATAGTTGTGTCAATAGTTTTATTTGTAGCAGTTAGTAAATATAATAAACCATTTGATAAAATATATAATACTTCTTCAAATATAACTGATGTATTGAATATCTCATCCTCTCAAAGGATTAGACTTTATGAGAAAGAATGGAATATTTTTATTGCTAAACCTTTTTTTGGATATGGAATTGGTACGAATAGTGATGTGTTTAAAAAATTCGAATATTCACCTTGGTTATATCTTTCTGGAGGATATAATGTATTTATCAATTTATTTTTAGATGTAGGTGTATTTGGTGGATTAGCTTTCTTAGGATTTTTTGGAATAATATTATATTATGGTTTTTATAGTATATTTTCTAATCCAAAATATCTTAAATTAAAAAATAATCCTCCTAAAAATTTTATCTTTATTCCAATTTTTGTATCAATATTTGGTGTAATATTGTACTCTTTTTTTAATAATGATTTATCATATATTTCAATACTACTACCCTTATTTATTTTTGTTGGGATCGTATTTAATTATTTTAATTTAGATAAGAAATTTTTTAAAACTTTCGCTAATATTGTATTTGTATTTTCAATAGTATTCATAGTTATATCTATAGATTTATATCTTTCTGGAGTATTTTTCAATAATGGTATAAAGGTTATAGATGGGAGTTTATCTTTAAATAAATCTCAAGTTAATTCTGCTTTAAATTATTTTGATAATTCTGCACTATTATTTCCATTTAATTTTAATACATACAATGAGATTGGAATTAGTTTTGAATATTTAAAAGAATATAATAAATCTATTGATAATTTTAAAAAATCTCTAAGTATTAATAGTTATAATCCAAATGCTAATTATCAATTAGGAAGAGCATATTATAATAATAATGAGTATAAAAAATCATTAGTATATTTCAAGAAAGCATATAATTTTAATAAATTATATAATCCATTATATCTTTTATCTTTAGGAGAATATTACTCTTTTAGAAAACAAAATTCTAAATCTGAAAAAATATATAAAGAAGCAATAAAATTGTTTCCACTAAAAAATCTAATACATGAAGATTATCCTCAAATATTTTATAATAACAATGATAATTCTAACCTATCAAATATATATACAAATCTATATTCAATGACTAAAAATATTAAATATTATAATTTATATGAAGAGCTATCTCCTCTACATATACAAACAAAAATTCCAATAAAGAAATCTGTGCCTAAGAAAAAATAATGAATGTTTAATTACTTTCTATTGTAGAGACTATATCTCCATTTTTAAGATTTATAAGTTTTACTCCAGATGTGTGTCTATTGTGTTTTGGAATAGAAGCAATATCCATTTTTATAATCTGACCTTTGTTTGATATAATCAATATTTCACTGCTTTGAGTATTTATCATTTTCATTGAAGCTATTTTCCCAGTTTTAGAATTTATTTTTGATGCAAATACTCCCTTTCCACCTCTTATTTGAGTATTATACTTTTCTACTGGAGTTCTTTTTCCAAAACCATTTTCACTAACAATTAATACATCTGTTCCTTCCTCTACTATACCTACTCCTACTACTTCATTATCAGTAGTCATCTTAATTGATCGTACTCCTCTAGATGCTCTTCCTGTTTCTCTTACATCACTTTCTTTAAATCTAATTGAATTTGCATTCTTTGTTACTACTATAACTTCTTTTTCTCCATCTGTTTTTTCTACCCATTTTAGTAAATCACCTTTATCTAATTTGATAGCTATAATTCCATTTTTTCTTATATTTGAAAGATCTGATATTTTTGTTTTTTTTACAATACCATTCTTTGTTGTCATAAATAGATATTTATAGTCATTTCCAGATTTATCTAGAGTTATTACTGCATTAATATTTTCTCCTCCTTCAAGATTAATAAAATTAACCATAGGTTGACCTTTTGCAACTCTTGAGAATTCTGGTATCTCATAGACTTTTGATTGGAATACTCTTCCTTTATTAGAGAAAAACAAAATATCATTTAGAGTTGTAGTCATTATTGCATGTGATATTACATCTTCTTCTTTAGTAGTCATACCTATTATTCCCTTTCCACCTCTATTTTGAACTTTATATGTATCAGGAGAAATTCTTTTTATATATCCAGTCTTACTAATAGTTATTAAAGTTTCCTTATCTTCTACAATATCTTGAATATCAAACTCTCCTACCTTTGATTTAACTACTTTTGTAAGTCTTTCATCACCATACTTTTCTATAATCTCTCTACTTTCATTTTTGACTATTTTAACGATATTAAATTTATCAGAAAGTATAGTTTCAAGTTTACTAATAAGCTCTCTTATACTTTTTAGTTCATCTTCAATTTTTTGTCTTTCTAAAGCAGCAAGTCTTCTAAGTTGCATATCTAATATTGCTTGAGATTGAATCTCTGATAGATTAAAATTTTTAATTAATTTTAATTTAGCTTCATCAGCATCTTTAGAAGATCTTATAATATTAATTACTTCATCAATATTATCTATAGCAATCTTTAAACCTTCTAATATATGTTCTCTCTCTTTAGCTTTTCGAAGATCAAATTCAGTTCTTTTCTGTATTACCGTTATCCTGTGTTCTATAAATATTTCTAATATATTTTTTAGATTAAGTGTTTTTGGTTCCCCATCAACTAGTGCTAGCATATTAGAATTAAATACAGATTGTAGTTCAGTAAATTTAAATAATTTATTAATTATTATTTTTGCTCTTGCATCTTTTTTAAGATCTAATACTATTCTTATATCAGTTTTTGCACTTTCATCTCTAATATCTGAAATTCCTTCAATTTTTTCATTTTTTACTAAATCTGCAATTTTGATTATAAGTCTTGCTTTATTTACTTGAAAAGGAAGCTCAGTTATAATTATCTGCATTTTTCCAGATTTATTTTCTACTATTTCTGCCTTTCCTCTTGTGAGTACCCTACCTCTTCCTGTCATATACATATTTAAAATTTCATCTCTATCATATATAGTTCCAAGAGTAGGAAAATCTGGACCTTTTATATATTCCATTAAATCTTCAACTTTAACATCATCATCCAATTTATTTGTTTCAGAAACAGATTTAATATTATCAAGTATATATATAATTGCACTCATTACCTCTTTTAGGTTATGAGGTGGGATTTTAGTAGCCATTCCTACAGCAATACCTTCTGTTCCATTTAATATCAAATTAGGTACTGCTGTAGGTAATATATCTGGTTCTTGAAGTCTTCCATCATATGTATCATGAAAATTAACAGTTTCTTTTTCTATATCTTTGATAATTTCATCAGATATTTTTTCTAGTTTTGCCTCAGTATATCTCATTGCTGCTGGACTATCACCATCAATAGAACCAAAATTCCCCTGACCTTTAACTAAGGGGTATCTTAGTGAAAAATATTGAGCCATATGAACAAGAGCATCATATATGGAAATATCTCCATGTGGATGATATTTTCCCATCACATCTCCAACAATTCTAGAACTTTTACTATATTTAGCTGAAAAATATAATCTATCTTCATGCATAGTATATATTATTCTTCTTTGCACTGGTTTTAATCCATCTTTTGCATCAGGTAATGCTCTAGCAGTAATAACACTCATTGAGTAGTTAATATAACTTTTTTTCATTTCATCTGAGATGTTTACTATTCTAATTTTATCTATAGTATTATCCATATTCTTATATATCTATTTCTGCTGATTTAGCATTTAATTGTATAAATTTTTTTCTAGGAGGAACTTCTGTTCCCATTAACATTTCAAAAGTTTTATCTGCTTCTTCAAAGTCATCTATATTGATTTGCTTTAGTACCCTTGTTGCAGGATTCATTGTAGTATCCCATAATTGTTCAGAATTCATTTCTCCCAACCCTTTATACCTTTGTATAGAATTAATTTTGATATTTTCTGATTCTAATCTCTTTGTTATCTTCTCTAAATCACTATCATCTAATGCCCAAATTTCATCTTTTGTATTTGATGTAGTGAGTTTATATAAAGGAGGTTGTGCTATATATACATATCCTTTTTCTAGAACTTCTTTGAGATGTCTATATAGGAAAGTTAATATTAATGTAGCAATATGCTCCCCATCTACATCTGCATCTGCCATTATTATAATTTTTTTGTATCTTATTTTATCTATATTGAGAGTATCTGCTATTCCTGTACCTAATGCTATTACAAAATCTTTTAATTTATCATTTTCTAATACTTTATCAATTCGATATTTTTCACTATTTATAGGTTTTCCTGTTAGAGGTAATATTGCCTGAGTCATTCTATCTCTAGCAGCCTTTGCACTTCCTCCTGCACTATCTCCTTCTACAATAAATATTTCACATCTTTCAGGATCTTTTTCACTACAGTCAGATAACTTTCCAGGAAGAGCTCCACCTTCAAAAACTCCTTTTCTTATAACTGAATCTCTAGCAGCTTTTGCAGCCTTTCTTGCTTTTGCAGCAAGTAATACTTTATCCATAATATTCTTTGCATCTTTTGGATTTTCCTCTAGATATGTTTCTAATTCTTTTGCAACAATGTTTCTGGTGATTGTTTGAATTTCAGAATTATTTAATTTCATTTTAGTCTGTCCCTCAAATTGTGGATTCTCAAGTTTTACAGATATGATAGCAGTAAGACCTTCTCTTACATCATCTCCTGTAAGTAAATCTTTAGTATCTTTTATCAATCCTATTTTTTTTGCATAATCATTAATTGTTTTTGTTAGAGCAGTTTTAAATCCAGTAATATGTGTTCCCCCTTCAGGATTATATATATTATTTGCAAAAGACATCATATTGTCTGAAATCTCAGTTGTATATTGCATTGCTACTTCTATCATAGAATTATCAACTTCTTTTTTTAAATATATAATATTAGTAATATTATGTTTATCTTTATCGAGAGTTCTTACATATGATTTTGCTCCACCTTCAAAATATATATAGTATGGTTGAGAATAATTAAGACTTCTCTCATCTTGAAAAGTGAAGAGTATATTTCCTGTTAGATAAGCTTGCTCTCTTACTCTTCTAAGTAGTTGTTTACTATTTATATCTATATCAGTAAATATACTTGTATCTGGTTTAAATGTTTGAATAGTTCCATGATCTTTGGCAATTGTATTTTCTTGTTTTTTTACTTGATATTGAGGAATACCTTTATTGTATTCTTGTATATATCCTTCTCCTCCTATAAATGATTGAGTAGACATATATTCACTTAAAGCATTAGTACAAGAGACCCCTACTCCATGTAATCCTCCTGATATTTTATATCCACCCTTGGATCCAAATTTCCCTCCAGCATGCAATACTGTCATAACAGTTTCTAAAGAAGATTTTTTTGTTTGTGGATGAATTGCAACAGGAATTCCTCTTCCATTATCCTCAACTTGAATAGTTCCATCTTTAAAGATTCGTATATCTATTTTATTACAAAATCCAGCTAATGCTTCATCAATAGCATTATCAATTACTTCATATATTATTTGATATACTCCATTTATATTTGTAGATCCAATATACATTGAAGGTCTTTTTCTAACAGCTTCTAGTCCTTCTAATACTACAATTGAATTTTCGTCATATGCCTCATCCATAATTTATATATTTAGTAATATATCTATTAATAAAATTTTCTCTGAAATATTATTTTGAATTGATTTTTGAATCTCATTTAACTTTTTTAATTTATCTGTAACGTTATTAATACTCTTACAGTTTCTTATTATATACGAAATTATATTTATAATAAAGTCTTCTGTGTTATTTACTTCTTCTATATATTTTAATCTATTTTCAATATCCATATTAATAAAGGATTTTATATCATAAATCTGTACTTCACTTCTATCTTTTACAAGTATACATCTAGAATTAATAGTATCAAGAAGTTTAGTATGATTATTAATTGATATTATTATAGTAGTGTCACTATTAGTTTCTTCTAGTATCTTTAGCATTGAGTTTTGGGCTTCTATTGTAATAGATTCTATTTTTATAAGTATTACTCTTTGAGTATTTGAAAATGATTTATATTTTAAATTATTTTTTATATCATTAATATCTCTGATTTTTATATTTCCCTTAAATTTTAAAAAATCAGGATTATATTTAGAAGTATTTGTAATAAAACTTTTTGCAAAAGAATCTATATTATTTTCTATATTAGATTCATATATATAACTTTGTGCCATGGACAAATTCTATCATAATTTTTTAATCTTTAAAATTTTATTTTATTAGTGTATAAATTATTTATGGATATTCTTGATATTTTAGTTTCAAAAGGAAAAATTAATCAACAGGTTGCAAATGATTTAAGAATTAAGTCTATTAAAGAGAGTAAAGATATTGAATTTATTATTAATGAATCAAATGTTATTCCAGAAAATGATTTATTTGAAGCTAGGGGTATCCTTTATAATACACCTTTTAAAGACTTATCTACTATTACAAGTATTCCTAGAGATATATTTAATATATTTAATACTAGAGATTTAACAGAAAGGATTGTTCTTCCTTTTGATAAGACTGCAGAGGGGGCAATTATGCTTGCTATGCAGAATCCTTTGGATATACAACTTATTCAATATTTTGAAAATAAGTATAAAATAAAGATTGTCCCCTATCTAGCTATTCCAGAACAAATACTTACTATTATTAATGCTCAGTCATCTCAACAAATTGAAAGTAATGTTATAGATGATGTAGAGGCAGCAAATACTGATTTTAATATTGAAGATGTTACTGGGAATGTAGAGAACGTATCAGGTGATATTGATGGTTCTATAAAAAATGCTCCTATTGTCAAAATTGTGAATACAGTATTGGAATATGCTGCTAAAAATGGTGCTTCTGATCTACATATTGAACCTACAAAAAAAATATTAAGATTTAGGCTTAGAATTGATGGAGTTTTATATGAAAAATTATCAGTTCCATTGGCACTTGCTCCTGCAATAATCTCTCGTATAAAAATTCTTTCAAGACTTAAGATAGAAGAAAAAAGGCTTCCTCAAGATGGAAGATTTAATATAAAAGTAGGAAAAGAATATATAGATTTGAGAGTATCATCTCTTCCTACTGTTTATGGAGAGAAAATCGTTATTAGACTACTCAGAAAAGCTGAATCTATATCTGATATTAAAGATATAGGAATGCAAGGTAAAGCTTTTGAGGAATATAAGAATTCTCTGACTTTAACTAAAGGGATAATTCTTATTACAGGACCTACCGGTTCTGGAAAAACTCAAACATTAGCTACTTCCCTATCTTATGTTAATAAGCCAACTGTTAATATAATAACACTTGAAGATCCTGTTGAGATTGAGATTGATGGAGTTAATCAAGTTCAGGTAAACCCAGATGCTGGATTAGATTTTGCAACTGGACTACGTGCATTTTTAAGGCAGGATCCAAATATAATAATGGTAGGAGAAATAAGAGATGAAGAAACTGCTAGACTTGCTACTCAAGCATCATTAACAGGACATCTAGTTTTATCTACAATACATACAACTTCTGCAGCAGGAGCTTTACCAAGGCTATTAGATATGGGAATAGAGCCTTTTTTAATATCATCTACAATAGAATTGATAGTGGCTCAAAGATTAGTTAGAAAAATTTGTAATCATTGTCAAGAAGATTATATTCCAGAAGAGAGTGTATTGGATAATATAAAGGAAATTTTTAAGGATAGTAGTATAGATATAGCAAAATATGTTAAATCTTCACAAGAAAAAAACAATGTGATATATTTATCTAGAGGTAAAGGTTGCAATTATTGTTCTAATACTGGGTATTTAGGTAGAACTGGTATATTTGAAGTCTTAGTTGTTACTAATGATATTAGAAAACTTATATTAGAAAAGGATTCGAGTGATAGCATAAATACAGTTGCAGTAAAGAATGGAATGATAACTTTAGTTCAAGATGGATACCTTAAAGTTATAGATAAAATAACAACAATAGAAGAAGTTTATAGAGTTGCAAAGGAAAGTGTTGAATAATATATGGATATAGAAGATTTACTAAAATATACAATACAAAAAAATGCATCAGATCTTCATCTTGCAGTAGGATATCCCCCGATGGTTAGGGTTGATGGTGAGCTTGAAATTGTTAATAATGTTGCAATTGACGAGGATAGTATGAAGATACTTATAGATCCTGTAATGTCAGATTCTCAGAAAGAATTTTTAGAGGTGAATAAAGAAACAGACTTTTCATATGAGTATAAGCCTACTCAAGATAGATTTAGAGTTAATGTTTTTCATGAAAAAAGTCATCTTGCAGGAGCATTTAGACTTATTCCTAAAGATATAAGAACCTTTGAAGAGTTATTTTTACCAGATGTAATGCATAAATTTACATCTTTACCTCAAGGGTTGGTTCTTTTGACTGGACCAACTGGACATGGTAAATCTACTACTCTAGCTGCAATGCTACAGGAAGTTAATATAACATATCCAAAACATATAATTACAATTGAAGATCCTATTGAGTATGTATATCCAAAAGCAAAGTCTCTTGTTGATCAAAGAGAGATAGGAGAAGATACTCATTCTTGGGATATATCTTTAAGAAGTGTACTTCGAGAAGATCCTGATGTTGTACTTATAGGAGAAATGAGAGATTTTGAAACTATATCTGCAGCAATAACAATTGCAGAGACAGGACATTTAGTATTTGCAACATTACATACTAATAGTGCTGCTCAAACAATTGATAGGATTGTTGATGTATTTCCAGATTTACAACAAGCTCAGATAAGGAGTCAATTAGCTGATATTATTGAAGGTGTAATTGCACAAAGATTAGTTCCTACAATTGGTGGTGGAAGAAGAGCAGTATTAGAGGTATTATTAGCATCTTCAGCAGTAAGGAATATAGTAAGAGAAGGAAAAACATATCAATTAGATAGTATTATTCAGACAAGTGGCGATATAGGAATGATTTCTTTAGAAAGATCTTTAGTATCATTAGTAAGAGAAGGAAAAATTACTATAGATGATGCACAAAAGTATTCTTCTAAGCCTGATGAAGTATTAAGATTATTTAAAGGAAGAAGCGAATGAGTGATTTTGTTTATACTGCAGCTGATAAAGATGGGGCTATAACTCAAGGAAAGATGGATGCTCCTGATAAAGATACTGCTGCAAAGTTAATTATAGATCAAGGATTAACACCTCTAAAAATAAAAGATAGTCAATCAGTTTCAATTTCAAATTTAGGTGATTTAAATTCTATAAATATTGGTAAAGTTCCTATAAAGGATAGAGTAATATTTTTTAGGCAATTATCAGTACTTATAACTTCTGGAATTCCAATAACTGAGGCTTTAGATATAACATACAATCAGGTTACTAATAAAGGTTTAAAAAAAATACTTAGTAGTGTAGAAAAATCAGTTGAATCAGGGAAGAATCTTTCTGATTCATTTGAACCATATACAAAGCTTTTTACAAATATGCAGATTCAACTTTTAAGAACTGCAGAGGCTTCTGGATCTTTAGATTATATATTAAATAGAATGGCTGATGACATAGAGAATCAGAGTAATCTTATATCAAAGCTTAGAGGTGCTATGATATATCCTATACTTGTTATTATAGTCTCAATAGTTGTTATAGGATTAGTAGTGACTCAAATGGTTCCTCCAATGAAAAATCTCTATGAGAGTTTTAATGCTACTCTTCCATGGCCTACTCTGTTTATAATTGATGTGAGTAATTTTGTAACAAATTATTGGATTATAGGTTTAATAATAGTAATAATACTAGCTATAGGATTTTATTTTTATACAAGATCAAATAGTGGTAAAAAAACAATTGATAGATTAGTATTAAAAATCCCTGTCTTTGGAGGATTAATTCAGAAAATTCAGATTATAAATTTTGGAAAAACTTTTGTTTTACTTACGAAGGCTGGAGTTCCTCTAGTTCAAGGTTTAAATCTTATATCAAACTCTTTATCTAATACATTATTTAGAAATACAGTTAAGGAATTAGCAGATGAAGTTGAAAAAGGAAGATCATTATCAGATGTTATGTCCAAATATGATATTTTTCCTCCATTAATTTGGAGAATGATTGGTATTGGAGAGCAAACTGGAAATATGGAAGAAGTTGTTTCTAAGGTTCTTGATTATTATGAAGATGAAGTTCAGAATTTAATTGATAATCTATCAAAAATTCTTGAACCTGTTATTACAATATTTTTAGGTGTTATAGTAGGATTCATTGGAGTATCTGTCTACTTACCAATTTATACTTTAGGTAGTGTAATTAAATGATATTATTGACAAAAATTACATATATTGTACACTATATATAAATTAATTTTATATTAAAAAAAATTATGAAAGGTATTGAAAAAGAGAATAAAAAAGGTTTTACTCTTGTTGAACTTTTAATAGTTATGGCTATTATAGGTATCTTGATAGCAATAGCTATTATTGGATTAGGTTCAGCACAAGCAACTGCTAGAAATGAATCTAGACAAACTGCTGTAAAAGGTTTATCAGGGTTAATAGAAACATATTATGGTGACTCTGGAGGTACTTATCCTAGTAATGTGGGTATAAATTTAAGTACCACAGCTTCAGGATATGCAGCAGGGTATGTACAATTTGAATCTCCATTAGATGGTACATATTTTACTACTGGAACAAATTTATGTAAGAATATAGATGCTCCTTTAAAGTTAAATAATGGAACTTTTGATTCAGCTGACTGTTCATCTAAAGTTTCTTTTGCAGTATCGTCAGGTAGTACTATAAATGGAGCTACTACTACTGATACTAATTCTGAAACTTATTACTTCTATATACCATTTACATCATCAACTCCATCTGCAGGAGGTGCTGCTACTGTAACTGTTGGTGCAACATCAGGAAGTCCTGTTACAGGTTATATTATTGGTGCTTGTTTAGAAAATAGTGGTATTTTTGCTTATTCTTCAAATGGATCAAATGCTCCATTTACTACTAATGCTAATTCTATAAATGCAGATAGTGGTTCAGTGAAAATTACTTGTGGATAAATGTATTTAGTATTTGATATATTTGTATTTATATTTGGTGCTGTTGTTGGGAGTTTTTTGAATGCAACAGTATATAGAGTAAAAAATAAAAAAGATTTTATAATATCAAGGTCTGAGTGTGAAAGTTGTAAACATAAACTTTCACCATTAGACCTTGTTCCAGTTTTAAGTTATATTTTTCTTCAAGGAAAATGTAGATATTGTAAAGAAAAAATCTCCTCTATTAATTTTTTTTTTGAGATTATATCAGGTATAGTATTTCTACTCTATTTTAATTTTTTATCGTTTAATTATTTAATTAATAATTCTGCTTTTGTTTATATAAATATATTATTTTATCTTTTTATAATCTGTATATTTTTATATATTGGATTATATGATTTTTTCTATTATGAGATATCAGATAAGCTTATTTTTTACTCCTCTATTTTAGTCTTTATTTATTTCCTAATATCTTATTATTTTGGATATATATCCTTATATATTATTATAAATCATATAGTTACAGGAATAATCGTTGCTGGATTATTCTTACTTATAATTCTTATTACCAAAGGAGAAGGTATGGGTGGTGGAGATATGAAATTAGTATTTCTAATGGGTCTTATATTAGGTTATCCTGCAATATTATATGTATTATTTGTATCCTTTGTATTAGGTGCTGTTATAGGATTAATATTAATACTTATTAAAAATAAAACTTTAAAATCATCTATACCTTTTGCCCCTTTCTTGTCTTCCTCTATAATCTTGTATATAATTTTTAGTGTATATTTATTAAGATTAATATCTTATCTTTATATTAGATAAATAAGATGAAAAAAGGTTTTACTCTTGTTGAACTTTTAATAGTTATGGCTATTATAGGTATCTTGATAGCAATAGCTATTATTGGATTAGGTTCAGCACAAGCAACTGCTAGAAATGAATCTAGACAAACTGCTGTAAAAGGTTTATCAGGGTTAATAGAAACATATTATGGTGACTCTGGAGGTACTTATCCTAGTAATGTGGGTATAAATTTGAGTACTACAGCTCCAGGATATGCAGCAGGGTATGTACAATTTGAATCTCCATTAGATGGTACATATTTTACTACTGGAACAAATTTATGTAAGAATATAGATGCTCCTTTAGAGTTAAATAATGGAACTTTTAATTCAGCTGACTGTTCATCTCAAGTTTCTTTTGAAGTATCTAAATTTGGTCAGGTAGCTAATATAAGTACAGGTACTACTGATACTAATTCTGAAACTTATTATTTCTATATACCATTTGTATCATATTCTCCAGGTGGAAATGATTATGCTATTCCAACTGTTGGTACACTACCAGGAAGTCCTGTTACAGGTTATATTATTGGTGCTTGTTTAGAAAATAGTGGTATTTTTGCTTATTCTTCAAATGGATCAAATGCTCCATTTACTATTAATGCTAATTCTATACATGTAGACATTAGAGAAGTACAAATTACTTGTGGATAAATATGTTTATCATTTGTATTAGGTACTGTTATAGGATTAATATTAATACTTATTAAAAATAAAACTTTAAAATCATCTATACCTTTTGCCCCTTTCTTGTCTTCCTCTATAATATTATATATAATTTTTAGTGTATATTTATTAAGATTAATATCTTATCTTTATATTAGATAAATAAGATGAATAAAGGTTTTACCCTTGTTGAATTATTAGTAGTTATTGCTATATCTATTTTCCTTATTGGGATGGCTTTAGTTGGAACTCAAGGCACTCAGGCACAAGTAACTCTTAATGCTGCAGCTGCAAGTTTTATATCTAATGTAAATTTGATGAAAAATGATGCAATTGCAGGAGATGTAAGTTTAGGTTCTGACTATGTTTCTCCTTCAACTAATTGGGTTTATGGTTTTTCTATTTTTCCAGAAGCATTATCTTCAACTCCATCATCAAATCCAGAATTATGTCAAAGTACTGTATCAAATGAATGTGCAGCTGGATATTATACTGCGATCATAGAAGAGAATGTTCAAAGTGCTTCTTATGGATATGGAAACTATTCTCCTCCATTTAATAATTCATTAAATTCTGTATATAATTTAAATGATTATGCATATCCTGAAAGTTTAATAAATCATAATATTTATATAAGAAAGATATTTTCTTTAACACAAACTCAAGTATCTTATAATAGGAATGCATATAATTGGGTTTATTATAACTCATTACCTGCTGGAGTTAGTATATCTTATCCCAATACAGTTGTTTCAAATGAATATTATTTCCCTGTATTTCAAGAGTTAACAGGATATATATATCTTTATAACTTAAATACAGGTAATTTAGTAACAAGTTCTAGTAATACATCTTTATCAGTAGTATTTAATTTATCTTATGAAGGTTATACTATTCCTATAACTTTTTATGATTTATATAATAGTAGTAATGAGTCTAATTCTTTTTCTGAAGGAATAATTACAAATGGATAACAAAAAAGGTTTTACTTTAATAGAAATTCTTATAACAATAGTTTTATTAGGATTTTTACTTATTGCTGTACTTGAGGCAGAAGCTTTATCAATAGATAATAATTATTATAATGTATATAGGTTATATTCAAGAGAAATTCTTTCATATGAGCTTTCGTATGCTCATATTTGGGCTAATGAAGGAAATATTAACTGGAATAGTCCTACTCCAGAGCAGATTTCTTGTCCAGGTTTTGGAGATTCTTCTGTTATATCAGGAGGCTCAAATTTGGGTGATTGTTTATCTATAAACGATGTAGGACAATTTTTAAATATAGCTACTGTAGGAACATATAGTATTCCTTTGCCTAAAGATATTGGTATATTCCTATATATTACACCTACTACTACGCATACACAAGCAGAAGTGTATGCTTTTGTCCTCTGGTCTTTTTCAACTAAGGGAGTAAAATCAAATCTTGAAGAGCAAGATAGTGAAATTTTTGGATCTAGCAGTACAACTTCACCATATTACTATATAAAAAGTACCTTAGGATCTACTTCTACATTTCTTAATTATTTAAATGGAGAAAATACTCTTCAATTTAATAATGCAATTTCTGGAAGTGATATTATTACTAAATTAAATTAATTATGTTAAATAAAATTTCAAAATTAAATAATATAGGATTTACTTTAGTAGAAACTCTTATTGCTATGGCAATATTCACATTTATTGCAGTTCTAATTGCAGAATCATTTGCAAATACTATTTTTTATACTAGTAACCTATCTTCAGAGATAAAGATTGAAAATCAAGTACAAAGTTCATTGGAATATATAAAAAGAGAAATGAGATTATCTGCATATACTACATTTAATGATCAAGGTACAGTAACACCACCTAATACTTGTGATTATTTAGGGCAACAATTATATTATGGGAATTCTCCAATTTGTAATTCTCCTTCATCAGGAGGATCATTTAATTTATATAATGCTTCAGATCAATTAATTGGAAGTATTACTCTTCAATCAGGTATATTAGATTTTACTAATTCATCAATTTCTGGATCTCCAATATCAATTCAATTAAATTCTAATGGGGTTAATATAGAGAATATTAGTTTTTTTTATGATAATTATGATTTTTCAGGGACTTCATATAGTGGAAAAAGTTATATATTTCCTTATATAAATATTTTTATTGAAGGTTGTCAGAAAAGTTATTATAATTACCTATTTAATAGTTCTTCTAATACTACTCCTGCATGTGTTCAACTTATAACAACTGCTACAAATGAGAATTTTGTATATCATTAATTAGTATTGAATTTTTATATTATATTGTATATATTAGATATAATGAAATTTTTAAAAAATAGGAAAATATTACTCAAAGTTATAGTTTTTTCTATATTTTTTGTGTTTGTCGGAATTTTTTTATATAAAAATTCTTTAGTGCATGCAAGTATATCTTCTATTGATAATAATTTTTTTACTACAGAAGCTAGTTGTTATCCAAATGATTCAGGTTCATATAGTTGTGGTAGTTCAGGAACTAGTAGTAGTTCAGGAACTAGTAGTAGTTCAAGTACTAGTTGTACTCAAACTAGTCCAACTAATTCAACATCAAGTCCATATAATTGTGGGAGTGCAGGAACTAGTGGTGGAGGAACTACTTGTTATCCAACTGATTCAGGATCAAACCCATATGGTAATTGTGGGAGTTCAATAACACCAAAGACTCAGACTGTGAATGTGCAAGAAGATTATTGGACACAATCAAAACCTACAGGGTCTGCCACAATTGAAAATACTGACACTCTTAGTGGTGTATTACCTACTACAAATGTTTATCATGTAATAACTACCGGTGTAGTAGTATTATTTTCAGGAAGTTATACTTATACTTGTAATGCTCCTGCACAGACTAAATCTTACAATTCTACAACAGAAGTTACTACTGTAACTAATTATTCTTGTTCTACTCCAGCTCCTAAGAATTGTACAGACGGAGCTTCAGTTACAGAAACAGCAAATTTATCATCAGATTATCCTGGAGAGACATTAACATATTCTGATACGTTATGTTCATATACTGCTTCTGTAAATACTATTGTAAATCATGAGTATTATAAATATCAGATAAGTGTAGGTTCACCTACATCAACATCTCCTTTTTATGTAGAGGAACATTCTCCTATTCCTAGCTCAGCTAGTACTTATGGTCAGATTGCTTATCAAGTTACCGTATCATGTGTACCACCATCATCGACCAGTGGGTTATCAAGTTATTACTCTTACTGTACTCCTGGATATCAAGATATAGCTGAATCTATTCCTGTAAAGTGGTTGAGTTTTTCTTATTCATCTGATATTTCAGAGAATAATTCTATTTGTAATACAGATGTATATTCCCCGAGTGATCCATGCACAGTCTATTTTGCAGTAACACCTTTTACTTCCGGAGAAAATTTACCTTCTTCATACTCTTCTTATACAACACCTATTAATGTATATTTTTCTAATTCAGATGTTTTTTCTGGTAGTTTTGGGGCAACATCATATTTTGGAAATTATACTGCTATAAATAATCCTTCATCAATAGAGGCTACTACAAATAATGTTAATTTAATTATTTTTTCTTCTTGGATACAAGCACAAAATGGAAATACTTATTCTCCTAATGGTTATAATATTAATACACCTCCAAACTCTTCTACTATTGAAGGAAGTGCTTTTTTATTAGGTGGTTTAATAGAATATAAAACTTCAATATTAAATTTTTTAAATCCATCTCCTCAGCAAAAAACATTTTCTGTTAATAAATTAAATTTAATATCTAGTAGTAGTGGTACTCCTGTGTATGATTTTAATTTTTTTGCAACCCTATATTGTCAATTTAGTTCAAATTGTGAAAATAGTTCAGGAAATACATATTTGTATAGAAATGGAGTCTTAAATATTAACGGTATTCAGTCATACTCTCCTTCTACTTGTAATAGTAGTGGTGGTGCCAATTGGTATTATTATTCTTCTTCACAAACCTTTTCAAGTTCTTCTTTTTGTCCTTCAAATGATATAGTTTTAGTAAATGGAGATGTGGATATAACAAATAATATTACTGGATCTACTAATCTTCTAATCATATCAAATGGTAGTATTACTGTTTCTGGGAATGTTACCAATATAGATGCATTTTTGATGGCTATGTATCAAATTAAAATATTAAATTGAGTCTTTTTATATGAATAATAGTAATAAAAAAATATTAGTAATTGAAGATGAAGAACCTTTAGTGGAGCTGTATAAAGAGATACTTGAAGATGCAGGATTTAAAGTAAAATATGCATACAGTGGTGATGAAGGAGCTGAATTGGCTGCTAAGGAGAAATTTAATCTTATACTTTTAGATCTAATGCTTCCAACTGGATCTATGAATGGAACATATGTTCTCTCTTTAATTAAAGGTGATAAAGATAAGTATGGTGATCCTTTAGTAGTGGTCTTGACAAATCTTACAAATGAGGCTGTAATAAAAGATGTATTAGAACAAAAAGCAGATGGTTTTCTAATGAAAACTGAACTTACTCCAGAGCAAATTGTCAAGGAAGTTCAAAATTATTTATATAGTAGATGAGAAGAGTATGTTTTCAAAAAATAAAAACAATCTAAATTTTTTTGCAGTTGATTTTGGGTCAAATACTATAAAAATAGTTAAACTGAAAGATATAGAAAAGAATCCATCGGTGGTTTCTTTTGGTTCTACTCCTATGCCAAAAGGTGCATATAGTAGTGAAAGTGAACAACATAAGAAAGAGATATCAGTAGCTTTAAAATCATTAGTAAAAGATTTAAGTTTAAATACAAATAATGTTGCAACATCTCTTCCAGATACTTCAATATTTACAAGAATAGTTAGAATTCCTGCTAAGAAAGAGTCAGATTTAGAAGAGGCAGTATTTTGGTCATCTAAGAGGAATATTCCTATCTCCTTAGAAGATGTACAGATTGATTGGTCAATTGTAAATGTAACGGAATCTCCTGATGGTATGAATCAATATGATATTCTTCTTGTTGCTGCACCAAAACTTTTAATTAATAGATATGTAGATATACTTAAGATGGCAGGGTTAAATCCTGTTTTTATAGAGACAGAATCATTATCACTAGTAAGAGCACTCTCTTCTACTAATGAAACATCTCCAAGTATAATATTAGATTTTGGATATAGTTATATTGAGATAGTTGTAGAATTTAATGGAAATCTACTATTTAATCAAACTATATCAACAGGTTCATCAGTCATAACTAAAGCGATAGCACAAGAATTTAATCTTGAAGATGTTCAGGCAGAAGAATATAAGAAAAATTATGGATTAGACCCTAATCAATTAGAAGGAAAGATCTATAAAACTATCTCTCCTATAATGGAATCAATAGTAAATGAAATAAAAAGAATAACTAATTCATATAAATCAACAAATATAGGAGC
>JAJZIL010000003.1 GCA_021810605.1 bacterium
AAAAATACTATAGTATCAACTAGTAAAAGTAAGCATTCAATACTTACTCAGACAGAAGGAAATGTAAGTAATATTAATAATAATGTATTAACTATTAATGGAGAGAATATTATTGTAGAAAAGGATACTGAGATATATAGTGGAAATAGTATAGAAACAATAAGTAATATATCTGATAATAGTACAATTAGTGTAATTGGAAGAAAGACAAAAAAGGGTATTGTAGCTAAATTTATAATTATTCTGTAATATATAATGAAAAATTTTATTAAAAAAAACCTTTTTATCAAAATACTCTTAGGTATATTTGTTGTTGTGATATTATATTTTGGATATAGAAACTTTTTTATATCTAAGATAAAAACTACTAAATTGTATACAGTTAGAACTGGAAATATAAATCAAGATGTTTCTGCAGTAGGAAATGTAGTTTTTAGTAATATGACTGAGTTAAATTTTCCTATATCAGGAAAGTTATCTCAAGTATATGTAAAAGATGGAGAAAATGTACAAACTGGACAAAAACTTGCTTCACTTACTACGACAACACTCTCCCAGAATGTTCAAATAGCACAAAATAATTATGATATAGCACAACAGAAGATAAATGCACTTTATGCTCAGGCTAGTCAGGATGTACAATCTGCCCAGAATGCTTTATCTCAAGCTCAATCAACACTTAATACTGATCAAGCAACTTTAAATTCTACTCCTTCAACATCTTCTAATTATCAAGTTTTAGTATCAAAAGTACAATCAGATAATACACAAGTCACAATAGATCAAGAAGATCTTTCTTCTGCACAATCTGAACCATTTTCATATGATCTTTTACCATTAATTGATGCTAAGAATATAGCATATATAAATCTTGAACAGGCACAAAATGCACTTTCGCAAGCGACATTAGTATCTCCTATATCAGGGACAGTAATATTTTTATCAGCAATAGCTCCAAATGAGCAAGTTAGTGCGTCATCACAAGGAGGATCTGAAGGAATCTCATCTGCACAAAGTGGAGTTTCAAATGTTGTTGGAAATTCTTTTATTACAATTGCAAATACTCAATCTTCTCAAATCTTTGTCTATGTGGATGAAAGTTCAATTGCACAGGTATCTATTGGACAAAATGTAAATATTACTCTGACTGCATATCCAAATCAAACTTTTCAAGGAACTGTTAGCTCTATAGAACCATCTTCTACTATTATTCAAAATGTTGTAAATTATGGTGTTACAATAAATATTAAAAATGCACCTAGTAATATTAAATTAGGTATGAGTGCTAATGTTAATATAATAACTACAAATGCTAGTAATGCCATTCTTATTCCTAATTCCTCATTAGTTTATACTACAAATGGAAAAACTATAGTTATATTAGATAAAAATGGAAAGTATATTCGTAGGTTAGTAAAAGTTGGAATTAGTAATATATATTATACTCAGATAACTTCAGGTCTTTCCAAAGGAGATAGGATTGTTATAAATGGAAATAGTTCATTTAAGATAAACTCTACAGGAGGAAAAGGATATTTTGGAGGAAAGGGAAAGGGTATTGGAAAGCAATTAGGACTATGATAACTTTGAAGGGCATATATAAAATATATGGTGATACTGAAAATGAAGTTATAGCACTAAATGGTATAGACCTTAAAATAGAAAAAGGAGAATATGTAAGTATTATGGGAGCTTCTGGATCTGGGAAGTCTTCTTTAATGCATATAATGGGTTTATTAGATAAGCCTACAAAAGGTGAATATATTTTGGATGGAGTAAATACTCAAGATATAAAAGAGAAAGACTTATCTTCTGTAAGAAATAAATATATAGGTTTTGTATTTCAGGCATTTAATCTACTTACACGGACCACAGTGATAGATAATGTAACACTTCCTCTTCTTTATAGAGGAGAAAGTAAAGATACATCAGAAAAAAAAGCAATGGAGATACTTAAAAAACTAGGTATTGATAAAAGAGCATATTTTAAAACAAATCAAATATCGGGTGGGCAACAACAACGTGTTGCTATAGCAAGAGCCTTAATACAAGATCCAACATTAATATTAGCAGATGAACCAACAGGAAATGTAGATTCAAAATCTACTTTAGAAATTATAAAAATATTACAAGATTTGAATGATGAAGGTCATTCAATAGTTATTGTTACTCATGAAGAGGATATAGGAGATAGAGCAAAGAGGAAAATACAGCTTAAAGATGGTTATTTAATAGATGATAGGATTATAAAACAAAATAGACTATGACTTTTAAAGATTTTTTCAACATAGCATTACATTCTTTAACTATTAATATAGGAAGAACTATTTTATCTGCCTTAGGGATAATAATAGGAATAACTTCAGTTATAGCTTTAATTTCAGTAGGACAAGGAGCTCAATCAAAGATAACTCAGAATATTCAAAATTTAGGTTCTAATATTATTATAGTTACATCTGGAAATGCAAAAGTAGGTAATGTAAGACAAGGAATTGGGACAGCAGGAAATTTGAATCAGAATGATCTAATAGCTCTTCAGAGTAGAACTAATACTCCTGATGTTGCTGCAGTATCTCCTGTTATAAGTAAATCAGGAGAATTGATATATAAGAATCAAAATGCAGTAACTTTAATAGAGGGTGTTACTCCATCAGCTCAAGAGGTAAATAATATTACTATGAGTAAAGGTTCTTTTATTACAGAACCAGATATTAAAGATAATTTACCTGTAATTGTACTAGGACCTACTGTTGTAGGAGAATTATTCCCAAATTCTAATCCAATTGGAAAAGTTATAACTATTGGTAATACGTTATTTACAGTGATTGGGGTAACTCAATCAAAAGGATCTTCAGGAGAAGGGTCATTTAATCAAGATAATCAAGTAGCTATACCTATAACAACTGCACAAGATGAATTATTTGGAAATATTGGTTATAGTACAATCACAATGCAAGCTAAAAGTGCTGCTGATATGAATAAGGCTACTTCAGAGATAGAAAATACTCTAATGAGAGTACAAGGAATTACTAATATGAATCAAGCTAATTTTAATATTACTAATCAGACCCAGATACTTACAACTTTGAACTCTGTAACAGGAACATTTACTCTTCTTTTAGGAGGAATAGCAGGGATCTCACTTATAGTAGGAGGTATAGGAATTATGAATATTATGCTTGTATCTGTAACAGAAAGAACAAGAGAAATAGGTTTAAGAAAAGCTATCGGTGCAAAAAATAGTGATATATTATATCAATTTTTAATGGAAGCAATTTTAATAACCATTATTGGAGGTATTGTAGGACTTTTAATAGGTATATTCATTGATTATATTATTGCTATTTATATAATAAAAGTTCCATTCATTATCTCTTCAATTGCAATAATATTATCTATAACAGTCTCTATCTCAATTGGGATAATATTTGGTATTTTTCCTGCATATAAAGCATCCAGACTCTCTCCTATGGAAGCTTTGCGATATGAATAAATAATATCAAATATTTTATCTCTTACTATTTTAGAAAATTTGAATACCATACTTTATTTGTTTAATAATCTTATATTAATATATCATAATTGATTTTTATATTTTGTTTTTTCTTTTATAAAATTTATTATGAAATAGACCAAAAGCTAATCTATTTTCTTTTTTATATATCATAGGTGTTCCTATTGGAGATTTACATTTACTACATTTTAGTTGAGGGATCTTATTAAATTGTAAATACTGTGAAAATTCTTTTGGGTATATTATTCTATCTAAATAACATCTAAATAAATTACCCCTTCCATCTTTTTGATAAAAAAGTACTTCAGAATTACAATTAGCACAATAAATTGTAATCATTTCAGCTATTCCTCCACGAGATTTCCTATATGAATCCATTATCATATCTTTTTTCCTTATAATTGGAGGATTCCAAGAAAAGTTCATATATTTTATGGAGTATCAGTAGGATCCCAGCAAGTACGTAAATTTTTATCTAAATTTTCTATCATATTCATATCTTCTTTATCTAAAGAAAAATCAAATACTTCAAAATTTTGTTTAATTCTATTATTATTATTGGATTTAGGAAGAGGTATTAGTCCTTTTTCAATACACCAACGTATCATGATTTGTGCAGTAGATTTATTATGTTTTTCTCCAATTTTAATCAAAGTTGTATTATCTAACCCTTCTCCATGAGCAAGAGGCGAATATGCTTCTATTACTATATTATTTTGTTTACAATATTCTATTAAATCAGGTTGTTGTAAAAACACATGTAACTCTACTTGATTCAAAACTGGTTTTATAGAACATTCAGATAAAAGCTCTTTTAAGTGAGTGATAGTATAATTACTTACTCCTATTGATTTAGCTTTTTTAGCTTTATATATCTCTTCCATTATAATCCAAGCTTTTTTTCTATATTCTGTTACAGGAAAATGAATAAGAAGTAAATCTATATAATCAGTCTCAAGTCTTTTTAAAGATTCATCAAAACTATTTTGTAATCTATCTTCACTAAGATTTTCTGTCCATATCTTAGTTGTAATAAATATATCTTTTCTTTGAACTCCACTTCTTTTTATGGCTTCTCCTATAAACTCTTCATTACTATATGCTTGAGCAGTATCAATATGACGATATCCAATATCTAGAGCATATTTTACTGTACTAAAACATTCTTTTTTATCTTTATTTAACCAAGTTCCTAATCCTATTTGAGGAATAGTTATTCCATTATTTAATTTAATATTTGCTATATCCATGAATTATCATTATTTATATAATACATATATTATAATGAAATTAAATCCTAATTAATATTCCTATAATATAGTTATATTTACCATAGACGTTATTAATGTTATAATCTTTTGCATAAAAATATTAATAATATGGAAAAAGAAAGAGAAGTATATATAAAATATGATAGACATATAGAAGAAGCTATAGATAGAGTTAGTTCTATGGATGAGGTTGTTTTAGAAGGATCTTATTATTCTTTAAAAAGAAGGATTATAGATTCATCATTCCCTGTTACTGCAAGTTTAGTTAGTACAATAATGTTTGAGACAGAGAGAAAAACTGGATTATCTAAAGAAATAGTTTCTCAATATGCTTTGTCTATAGGGGTTACTGCATCTTTATTAGCATCTGGAGTAATAACTTTAGAAAGAATAAGGAAGAGATTTAAAAATAGTAAATATTCTCCGAATGAATCTTATTTAGTAGAGTCTAATTCTCTTATAGCAAGTAAATTTGGAATTATTCCAAAAACTGATATAAATACAGCTTCTTTAGCACAAAAAATCTTAGTACATGAATCAATTCCAGATGAAAATTATTTTTATAATACTAATATATTAGAAGAAGAAAAATATATTCCATATAACATATCCAGTATTGAATTTGTAGATATAGTAAATGAATATATTTCAGAAATTGAAGATCTCCCAGAAGATTTAATACTTTTTATACAAATGTCTAGAAATCTTTTTGATTATAGTTTAACTAAGAATGAATTTATTAAAAAAATTTTTTTGTATATAAAGAAAAATTTAGATGATACTAGTATACATAATAAAGATTTAATAGAGAGTGCTAAAACTATTTTCTCTAACTTATCTTTTTTATATTATCTTGGAGAAAAGAATAATTTGGAAAGGATTATTAAAAGTGATGATGATAAGTCACTAGGATTTGATAAAGATCTTGAAGAAATACTACTTTTAAATTTAGAGAAAAAATATACTTTTAAGAAATATATTGATAATTTTTTAGATATTAAGTTAGATGATTATAATTTATTAGATAAAATTAATACTTTAAGTAAGGAAGATCTTTCTGAGATTAAAACTTATTCTTGGGGTGTATATTTAATAGTAAAAAGGTTAATGAATATACAGGGTTATCCTAATGATGATGATGATGTATATCTTTTTCATAAATTCTTATATAAAACTATTCTTAAAAATCATTTTTATAATAAAAAAAATGGAAAAGATATTTTATATGAATATTACTTAACTCAGAATATATATGATTTAGTAAAGTCTGATCCTGATAATTTATCTAAAGATAAAATAAAATCAAGAATAATGATACTATCAGAATCTAAACTATTAGAACAATTAAATCTATATTTATCTCAATTTATTAATTTTTCCCCTGAATATAGATACCCATTAGATAAGCATATTTATATGATAAATGAAGATACATTAAAAGATGTCCTTAATATAATATTATTCAGAAAATTTTCAATAATTGAGCATAATAATAAATTTAAGAATAGATTTCTTACTAAAGATGGTATTGATAATAATAAATTAAAATTTGCATTAAAAGTATTAAAGGATTATGCAAGATTTTCTAAAAAGGAATATCCTGATTTGTTTAAAAGCTTAAAAGATGAAGTTATAAAAGAAGGAATAAAAGATAATAGAAGAAAGATTTTAAAAAGTGAAGAGTTTTATTTGTTTTCTAATTCTGCTTTAGGGATAATAGCTGCTTTAGCTCCAATTATTATAAAGTAAAGATATCATTCTATATTATTTATTGAATTTGCAGGGACTTCCTTACTTTTTCTTACAGAGATAATAGTGATTCCTATAATAGTTATTCCTCCAAAAACTATTAGAGCTATTCCTGTAGAAAAGTATCCTGCAATTTCTCCAAATATAAATGCTCCAATTGGAGTTGTTCCTCCCATTAAGAGGATATATATCGCCATTACTCTACCTCTTAATTTATCAGGAGTTATTAATTGTAGTAGAGTATTTGTACTAATTGCTGCTATTATTCCTGAAAATCCAGCAATAGCAAGTAAAATAAGACTTAATATATAAGACTTAGTTAATCCTAGTAATAGAAGACAGATTCCTAAAGCAATTCCTCCCCATATTATTTGTTTATCACTAGTATTATTGTTTCTAGTCTCTATAATTGCACCTATAAGGGATCCTGCTCCAAGGGCAGACATAAGGTCTCCAAACTCAATTACTTTTTGATGAAGAGAATATCTTGCAATTAAAGGAACAGCTACTTGCCAGTTAAATCCTAAAAGTCCAATAATACCAAAAAGTAATATTATCTTCTGTATAGATATATTTTCAAAAGCATATTTTAATCCTTCAGAAAGATCATGTAGAGAAGATTCTTTTTCTTTTAGATATTCTCTAGTGATTGTATATGCAGGTTGTATAATTATAAGTACAATAATAATAGGAATATAACTTATGGCATTTAGAAAAATTGCTCCTGATATTCCCCATAAAGCTATAGCTAATCCCCCTATTGCTCCTCCTATCATTCTAGATGTATTAAATTGAACACTATTTAGTGCTATTGCATTTGGGACTAGTTCTCTTCCAACCAGTTCAGGAACAAATGACTGTTGTGTAGGGCCATTTAAGGCATTAGTTGTTCCTAATAGTAAAGCTAGGATTCCTACTTCTATTATTGTTATATTATGAGTATAAACAAGAATACCTAATATAATTGCTTGTATAACTAATACTATTTGAGTAAAAATAAGAAGTTTTTTTCTAGGAAGTCTATCTGCAATTACTCCTCCAAATAAAGAAAATAGAAGTATAGGTAAGAATTGGAGCATTGTAATTATACCTAAATCAATAGCTGAGTGTGTTAAATTTAAAATTAACCAAGATTGTGCTATTGCTTGAGCCCAAATTCCAATTCCTGATAAAAATTGAGTGATCCAATACCAAAGATAATTTCTTATCTTAAAAGCTTCTAACATATCTTTTAAAGATCTTTTTTTTCTATTTCCATGTATTTGAATATTAGAATCAGTCAGATCATATTCTTTTTTATTATCCATAATTATAATTTCATAATTGTATAGTACAACATATATAGATATCAACTTATATAAGTTGAATATTCTAGTTAATGCCTATTTAATAAGATTTTATGATATAATGGTAATTATACAAATATTTACTTAACTCTATATCAAAAGATTTCAGCAAATTTTATTTTAACAAATTATATTATAACTAATATTCATTCATTAATTTATAGAAGAAGTATACAAAAATGATTAAAACAAATAAATATATTGAAATTGTGACTTCTTCTAATGTAATGTTTAGCTCTATGAGTAAAGAATCATACAATAATATATATAATGTTTTAGAAAAATATTATAAAAAGGTAAGAATAAGTTTAATTGATAATATTAATGATCTTGAAAAATTAGTTTTGAAAAGACCTGATTTGGTTTTTTTAGGAATTAAATTTTTACCATCTGATATTAAATTAGGATTAGAAGACCCTAATAAAATATGGATAAGTTCATATCTTGATAGATATGGTATAGAATATACTGGGTCTGGTAACATTACACATAATTTAGAATTTAATAAACATTTAGCAAAACAATGTGTAATAGATGCAAATCTTAGTACTTCTGCATTTCATGTTATAGATAAAAATCAGAAAGAAATTAATAGAGAGAGTATATCTTTAAAATTCCCACTTTTTATAAAGCCTACAAATAGAGGTGGAGGAATTGGTATAAATGATAAATCTGTTGTTCATAATATTAAAGATTTAAGAATAAAAGTAAGATCAATATCTAATAATTTAAATTCAGATTCTCTTATAGAGGAATATTTACCAGGAAGAGAATTTAGTGTTGCTATTCTTAAAAATTATAGAAGTAATAAATTTTCAATTATGCCAATTGAGCTAATTGCTCCTAAAAATGATACTGGAGATAGACTTTTAAGTAAAAAAGTAAAATCTTTAAATTTAGAGTCTGCAATTAAGGTTACTGATAATAATATAAAAAAAAGAGTAAGTAGTATAGCTATAAGTATTTTTTCTGCTCTATCAGCAAGAGATTATGGAAGAATTGATATAAGATTAGATAAATTTGGGAATCCTCAATTTCTAGAAGCAAATCTCATACCAAGTTTAATTGAAGGATATGGTTCTTTTCCTAAAGCATGTATGATTAATCTAGGTCTAAATTATGAATATATGATTCTTTCAATTGTAAGACTTGGTTTGTCTCGTAAATCTAAGATATCAGATGAGAGTGTTTCTATAAAATCATTTGTCAATCAAAAGAATTAAAGATTTCAGATTTGGAATTCTCCTTGTTGATAAATATTGTCAAGTACCCAATCAAAGTTCCCAGATATTATTTTAGATTTACAATACTTACATTCTCCAAATTCATTAATATCAATTGGGGCACCACAGTTAGGACAAGTTTGAGTAATAAATCCTTTAGAATAATCTGATTGAACATTTTTAGATCTAATAAATTCCCAATACTCAGTAAATCTCCCATTAATAAACTTATTTCCACTAACAACTTTATTTGTATCTTTATTTATCTCATAATCTTTCATAGAAGCATCTATCTGGACAGTTAAATACTCAAAATTATTATCTATATTACATTTAACTATTTTTAATCCTCCAATAGCTATATTTTCTAGTACATCTTGTTCATTTTTCTGTATTAATTCTGATATTTGGGTTTGTAATCTAGTATACATACTTTCTGTCAAATAAGCTTGAATAGTTGTTATATCTGAAGAAGTCCAAGCTTGTTGGAATTTAAAGAATAGACTTTGTACATGATCTAAAAATCTTTGTTTTGCAAAATTAGGATCAAGATTAGTTAATTGAGTTATATCTGCTTCCTGAAAAAAAGAATTTTCCTGAATTCCCATAGAATTTTCATTAATAAGAGTATTAATATCATTAACTATTCCTTGATTTGCTCTAGGATTTCTTTTATTTATAATAAATATTACAATTATTATAAATATAACTACTACTATAAATATTATAATACTTAAAGGTGATAAATGAGTATTAGTTGTAATTCCTGATCCATAGTATATACCAGAGGAATGTCCTCCATAAGATAAACCTCTGCTACTGAATCCTGAAGAGAAACCTTCTCCTCCTCCAAATCTTGTTAAAATAACGTACTTATTCATACTAAATTAGTTCCACAATTAGAACAGAATTTTGCAGTTGATAGATTTTCTGTTTGACAATTTTTACATATTATCATTTGTGCTTGTTGAGATTGACTATTTTGATTCATCATATTATTCATCATTCCAAAA
This sequence comes from bacterium, assembly GCA_021810605.1. GTDB lineage: Bacteria > Patescibacteriota > Dojkabacteria > JAKAPS01 > JAJZLI01 > JAJYFR01. Next base: position 10,117 of record JAJZIL010000003.1, read on the forward strand.
CCTATACCAGCTGCAATTCCAGCTCCAGCAATAGATGCATTTCCAGATGAATTTTCAAGGCCAGTAGCGGCCCCCATCTTTACTGCAGTATCAGCAAGATTAGGAGTATTATTGTATGCTATATTTCTTCTCATCTCCTTAAGAGTAGTTTCATCTTCAGGTTTTAAAGTGACAGTTAAATTTCCTAATTGAGTAATTTCAATTCCATAATTTAAAAGATATTCCTTTGTTTGAGAAATAATTTCAGAAGATAAATCATCAATTTTTGATGCAATACCCAATATATCCCACTTATCATTGGTAATGTGATTAGATATTATCTCTCTAGTAGCTTTAAGTAATTGATCTGAACTCCAATTTGATATTTCATCATTAGAGAGTAAATTCTGTGTTCCTACAAAATTAAGTATTAATTTTGTAGAATCATTTACTTTAAGAGCAAATTCTCCAAAAACTCTAAGACCAATAGCAAGAGTTGTTTGAGGATCTACTACGTTATCTAAAAATCCACCAAAATTAAAATTAGGAAATTCTCTTATAGAGATAAAGTATACATCTGATATTAGTACATTTCCTCCAGTGACAGTATCAATAAGTCCTCCTAAAAATGGTATATTTGCACCATCAAGTCTATGTTGTCCTTGTTCTATTATTCCTGCTACTACACCCTGTTTTATAAATAAACAAATCTCATCTGGCTGTACAGTTAAAACTGAAAGCATTCTTATATTATTATCTGGATACTTATATATGATCTGATCTTTACTATTATCAGGTCTTGCTATAAATTGTTCTTCTATAGGATTAAATAATGACATAATTTAAAATATTATATAACAATTTTATAATTATGTATATAAACTAAAAACTTATTCTAAATTTTAAATTATATGTAAGATAAAAATAATCTTATTCCAACACTTCCATATCAAAAATATCATTAAAATCTCTAATTTTTTCATTAGGATAAAGAAGTAATATATAGCTATCATAGGTTGACAATATTCATCATCTAAGACTACTAATATAGAAAACCTCGATATTTTATAAGAATATTTTAATTTGAATTTATATTATTAAACCAATCATTACTGGTTATAACATTTGCCTGTCTTGGAAATATTTTATTCATAAGTACCAAATGTACTTCTGGATCAGAATCAAAACAAAGATCTGAAAGTATAGTAATTTTAAAATCTTTATCAGCAGCTTCTCTTGTGGTTGAAAGTACTACTCCACTTGTAGATATTCCTGATATAACTATATTTTCGAAACCCCCTGCTCTCAAAATCATATCTAAATCACTACCACTAAAAGCACTAATTCTATGTTTAGTAACTAAAATATCATTATATTGAATATCAAATACAGGGTTAATATTAACCATTGAACTGGATGCTCTTTCTTTCATAGTACTAAATATTTTATTAGATGAACTAATTTCAGGAGCTCCTTCACGAAAACTAACTACAACATATATTATTTGAATTTTATTTTTATGTGCAAAATCTATTGTAGTTTGAACTTTCTTTAAAAATTCATCCTTATTATCAAGATTATCAATTATTCCAGGTTGTAGATCCATCAAAAGTAATGCAGTTTTTTCTAATTCATTGGTCATAATTTTATTATAACATAAAAAAGTAATTAACAAGACTTCATATATTATAGATTTTTATTCTATCTATATAAGATTTATGACTAAGCTTTAATTTAAATAAAAAAATAATATATATTGAGATTTTCCTTAAAAGAGTATAATATTTATTAGAAACAATATTAAATTATGAATAAAAATTTGATAAATTTAATTTATGTTCTAGCTATGATAACTACAGTAGTTATTATAGATATAATTTTCTTTAGAAATCAATTCTGGGCAAGATTAATATCAAATATTGGTATTATACTTATATATATAGCTTTCTATATAGTATATATTATCAACCATTGAAAAATATAAAATTATTTATCACCTTTTAGAAAAGATGCAATATTCTTTGAGATAGGAAGATTTAATGATTCTTCAATCCAAAGATATTGACCATTTGGATTTAATTCTAAAAAATATATATTACTATTTTTATCTTGTATAAGATCAATTGCAGAATAATTAAGATTATAATATTTATTTAATTTTAATAATTCATCTTCAATATCTTTAGATAATTTGTATTTTTCATAAGTTAAACTATTATAATCTGTTCTAAAATCTATTCTTGATTTTTCTGAATGTGAAAATATTTTAGCAGCAAATATTTTATCTCCAATAATAGTAACTCTAATATCACAAACTTTATCTATAAATTCTTGACAAATAACAGGCATATAATTTAAATCAATTTTATCTATATCAACTATATTTGTTAAAGTAGTTTTAAATATCCCATCTTCTAATCCTAAACTTTGAGATCTTAATGTTTTCATTACAAACTTATCTTGGAATATTTTTTTTATAATTTCTTTTTTATTAGTAATTACTGTTTTTGGTATATTCATTTCTACAACATTTAGTTGATGTATTTTATTTGAAGCTATTCTCATATCTGATTTATTATTCACCCAGCTTCTTATTGGAATATTTAATATAATTCCTTCTAAAAATTCTATTTTTTCTTTTTTTGCAATATTAGATAAATTTATATTTTTTAAATACTTAGAAGAGGGTGTAATAAATATTGGTTTTCTCCACCAACAAATATCATATACACGCGAATATCTTTTATCAGTATCAAAAAACTCTCCAGTCATTTCTGAAAGAGTATCAACATACCCATCATTCTCTAAATCATTAACACCAAATACATCAACATGATACTTATTTTTATCAATAAAAGTTAATACTTTCTGAACATGTGGATCATCTTGCTCTGATATAATAAGTATCTTTCTTTTTTTATATTTATATTTATCTGATATAAAAAACTTTTTATCATTAAGGATTCCAATAAAACCTCCAGGATCTATTTGTGAATACAAATCAACTTTATTGTTAATATATTTATAAATTTTATTAGTATTTTCTTTGTTAAATGAATCTTTTAAGGTTACTATTTGTGTACTTGCAAGCATATATACATCATTATCTATCTTATCAATTAACTGAGATAATAACTTATTAGCAATATAATTGTACTTTTCTATAGAAGACAAATATGCAAGTTCTGGAATTATTTCAGACAAAAAAGTATCATATGTAATATTAAAAGGATATGTCAAAAATTCTTTTATTATATCTAATCTCTCATCAGGATCCTTTAAATAATAAAGATTGCAAATTACTTTACTAAATTTATAATATGTAAGAAAAGATATTAAATTATCTATTCTACCATTAAATATTTTCTCTATATCTTCATTAGATTTTAACTTTAATAAATCTTTATAAAGTTTATATGTTGTAAAATAACTCAAATTATTTTTATCAAAATACATTCTATTAGAAGATGGAATAAATTCATAATGATATAACATTGGTATTTCTTTCAATAATTTTTCATATTGCAAATTATCTTTATATTTAAACTTGATTTTATAAATATAAATACTATGTTTATATCTAACTCCAGGTCTTGCTGTCTTCATTACGTAATAATATTGATTATTTTTAAATGTAAATATTTTTCCTATATCTTTAAAACTATTATCTACACATTTCCTATAAATATATTCAATAACCTCATCAATAAGGGAATTACTTTCATTATTATAATAAATAACAAAGATTTCTTTATATATATCAAGATAATATTTTCTTCTTATATGTGGCATAATTAAAAATTTCAATTCTAATAAATTATGATATTTCTTAGATTAAAGATTAATCATCATTAGTATCATCTGCATCCTGTTTATGTGTAGAATGTGTTTGCCACATTACTATTGAATCATCAAACTCTTAAATATCATTATCTGTTAACCATTCAATTGGTGTAATTATATCTATTTTTAGAGTTTCCATAATATAAATCACCTCCTTATTTTTTAATTATTCATATTATAATTTTTATCAATAAAAAAGACATTGCTATGCATAGCAAATTTCTATCTGGCATTAATTTAAAGGAATAATTTAGGTAGATAAATTTTTATTGAAAATAGAGTATTTTTTTGAATTTCAGATAATTATTTTATATAGAGTATATAGATTTTGATAATAAAACTATTTTATGAATTTCTTCCTCCACTCATATATTTTTGTTTCTTTATTCTAATAGAATTGTGTTTCTAAAGTCATTATATATTAAGGTTTTTAAATAAACATAATCTTCAACTTTGTATGAGTTTTGATTTATTTTCATTAGAGATTTCTTTGTCTCTATTGAAATATAATTTTTATCATCAATCCAATTGTCAATAAATTCTTGAGAATTTATTGTATTTATTTCAAAAAAAGAGATATCTCCCTTATATAAGAGTATATCCTGTAGTATTCTAATTAAATATTTTTTAAATTTTATATTTAATTCATTTTCATTTTTTACAGTAAAATACCAATGATCTAGCCTCCAAAAGTATTCTATTATTTGTGTTTTTATAGATTTTTTAATATTGCTATAATCTATAATAGAAAGTTTTCTTTGAAAAATATTATTTCCTAAAATTATTTTAGAGTTGGCTAAATGTAAAAGGAAAAATTCTCCATGATTTCCATGTTGAAAGTTACTCCATCCTATTAGTTCTAAATCAAACAAACTATGTAATGTTATATCGATTCTATTATATTTAGATATTATTTTTTTCAAATTAATTAAATCCTTACTATCATATTTATCAAGAACTAAACAAAAATCATAATCACTATAATCCGAATTAATATCTTTATTAAAAGCATTGGAACCATAATATAATAAACATACTATTCTATTCCCAAATAATAAAGAAATTTCTTCACTTAGCTTATTTTCCAATTTGTAATTCATTATTAATATTAAAAATTTATATTTATATAGTATATTCTAATACTTATTAATAATTTTGTCTTTACTATGCATAACAAAACTTTATTTTGTATTAAGTTAAAGAAAGTATTAAGAGGTATAAATTTGCAAATAGTAACTATTATTGTATAATCAAGTATATAATATTATATATTTTTAATATGAAAAAACATACTATACTTGGAGCTGGAGGTTCTATAGGTAATTCTCTAACTCACGAATTATTAAAAAATAAACAAGAAGTGAGATTAGTTTCTAGAAGTGGATATTCTTCTGAAGGAACTACTTCTGTTAAAGCAGATTTAACTTCATTTGAAGATACATATAAAAGTATTAAGGGTTCAGATATTGTATATTTATGTGTTGGATTACCTTATGATTATAAAATTTGGAAAGATCAATGGCCAAAAATTATGAAAAATACTATTGATGCATGTATTAAAGCTAATACAAAATTAATATTTTTTGATAATGTTTATATGTATGGAAAAGTAGAGGGAAAAATGACAGAAGAGACTCCATATAATCCTTGTAGTAAAAAAGGTGAGATTAGAGCACAGATTGATAGAATGTTAGAAGAGCAAATAGATAAAAAAAATATTAGAGCAATTATAGCTAGGTCAGCTGATCTTTATGGTCCTTATGCTACAAAAACTAGTATTCCTTATGTTTTAGTTATGAATAGATTACTTAATAAAAAAAGACCTCTATGGATGGTTAATGCTAAAGTTAAACATTCATTCACAAATACACTTGATTGCGCTAGAGGACTATATTTATTAGGAAGTTCAGATAATAATTTTAATCAAGTATGGCATCTTCCTACAGTTAATGAGCCTATTAATATGGAAGATTTTATTAATATATTGAATAAAGAGTTAAATCTGAATTTTAAACCTTATGTTTTAAATAAGTTTATAATAAAGATGACTGGAATAATAGATAGTACTACTAAAGAACTATATGAGATGTTATATCAGTTCGATTCAGATTATGAATTTGATTCCTCAAAATTTAATAAACACTTTAATTATACACCAATAAGTTACAAAGAAGGAATAAAAGAAACTATAGAATTTTTAAATAAAGTTAATAAGAAAGATTTATAATGAAAGGAATGCTATTGTATAGAATTAGAGAGATTCTATATTTTTTTGAATTATTATTATAACAGTCTTAATCTTTATTCAATTTATCTTGATTTTTAGAATTATATACACTTATAGAAGGAATTAATCTAATTATAAACCTTTATTTTTTTAATATTTAATAATTCGTATATTATTAGAATCTAAAAGAGTATCCCTTTCCTCCTTATGATTAAGTTCTCCATCTAAAATTACAATTCTATAATATACATAGAGAATTCCCAGTTTGAACTGATTTAAAATGATAATTCAAATGTATAAATTTAATAATTTAATTAATTTTTATTTAATTCTTTGTATATAAAACTGAATATCAAAGTATTTTTTTCAATTTGAGAATCTATATCTAAATTCCCCATATGCCCAGTATTTTCTTCTATATAAAGATAAGTTTTACCTAAAGAATAATCTTGCATTTTCTTTGCAAATTTAAGAGGTTGAGCTAATCCTACTCTTGTATCATTAGTTGCTCCAGTTATTAATATATCAGGATATTTAATTCCTTTTTTTATATTTTGATAAGGACTCCAATTTAAAATATATTTTAATTCTTCTTTATTATCTGGATCTCCATACTCGTCTATCAATAAACTCCCACTACCATATTTTTTATAAATTAAAAAATCAACAATGGGAACTTCTGCAATTACTGCTTTATATAGACTAGGTCTCATAACCATCGCTGTTGAGACAATGAATCCTCCATGACTTGTACCATTTATAAATAATTGTTTATTATTAGTATATTTATTATCTATAAGATACTCAGAGATAGAAATAAAATCTTCTATTGGTTTTATTTTATTTTTTGCTCCTTTCGTCTGATAATACCAATCTCTTCCAAATTCTATTCCTCCTCTAATATTTGCTATTACGTAAATTCCTCCATTATTTATGAATGATAAAGTCTCAGGACGATAATATGGTAAACTACTAATTCCAAACCCTCCATATCCATATAAAAGTGTTGGAGATGGTTTATCCAATTTATTATTTTTGTTATAAACAATTGTTAATGGAATTTTTGTACCATCCTTAGACTTTACTAATTTATATTCTAATTTATAATTTTCAGAGGAAAATTCTTTTTTTACCTTACTTTGATATATTTTTTCTAATTTATCTTTATCAAAAATATATTTATATATTGTATGTGGAAAAGTAATAGACTGAAAATATATATATGCATCATTATTATCTTTATCTGGATTTAAAAACGCTATACCTTTAATATCAAAATTAATATCTCTTATGAAATTACCTTCATAATCATAGATCTTTATAAAATGTGATACATCTTTCAAATAGAGACAATATATATAATCTTTAGTGAATATATAGTCATATAATAAATAGTGTTTCGGTTTAATAAGAACTTTGCCTTCTAAATCTTTTTCTATATCTTTCATATCAATTTTGATTATCTCTCCAAATTCATTTTTTTTATCAGTATAAATTAACAACTTATCATTAATTATGTCCACATACATATTATAGTTTTTATATCTGTGTACTTTTAATATTTTTCTAGATATATTATCTTTTATTATAAGAAAATTTCCTTTTTTATAATCATTATTTATAATTATAGAATATTTTGAATTATCATATAAAGACATTTCCACAAAGGGCTCATTATCAAATTCACTTTCATTATCATTTAAAAACTTTTTATCTTTAGATTGAGCATCTCCTATTTCGTGATAATAGATTTCATACTTATATGAACTATAATCTCTAATATCACCCTCTGTATATATTTTTTTGATATAATAAAATCCTTTATCTTTATCCCAACATAGAAATGCATAAATATTATCTATGCTATCTTTTACTTTTTCTCCATTACTATTAATTAAATGATAATAATATATTTCCAATCCTTGTTTTTCAGTTAGAAATGCAACTAATTCCCCCGATTCTGAGGGTTTATATGTATAGAGCTCTTCATCATTAAATAAATTAAAATCAATAATCATTTTGGGATTATTCTCTTTATATTGAGAATATAATTTTGAATATCTATCTTTATACGAATACTCCCCCCAATATTTATACTTACCTATAACTAAAGGAGTTGTTCTCCAAGAAACAAGTAAAGCTCTACTAATATCTTTTTTAATTAATTCATAGTTTTTATCTTTTAAATATAATGAAGTTTTTTTATTTTCAGCTCTATAAAAATCAATAACACTTTTATTATTAATTTTTTCTAGATATTTATATTTGTCTTTATACATATATTTTTATTATATACTAAGATATAACTATCGGATACACTATTAACTCTTCATTATTATGGATATCTAAGATTCCTAACAGTTTTTTATTATCAAATAAACCGAGTGGCCTACATTTCAATCCTATTGATTCAGATAATAGATAAATATTCTGTCCTATATGTCCAGCCTCAATATGTGAAAATGTATATGCCCTTTCTCCATATTTTACGGAAGACCTATTTATAATCGATGTTATTATTATAACTCCACTACATTTTACAGAAAAATCTTGTTTAAATACTGAATATACTTCTTTTTTGTTAATTTCCCACATATATTCTAATGCATTCAATTTAACATTGTAATGATATAGTCCTTTTTTTAAAGTCTCTGTCTTAAAGATTATAATATATAATTCTAATGGATATCTTGATCCTCCTGATGGATATGCTCTTCTTGAATCATATTTTATATCTTTTCCTACATTTATTATTGCAGAAGATAAAAATATATTAGATAATATATCTTTTGTTAAATTATGAATATGATCTTTTTTAATTTGATAACTTTTTCTTTTTAGTATTGTATCTATAAGGGAAGATTCATTATTATTTAGTATACTTTTATCTAAATATAATTTAGGAAATCTAGGATAACTTTTAAAATATATTCTCTTCCATGATTCTGGCCACTTAGATACAGGAGTACCTTTTTTTTTAGGTTTTATACTTCTAATTTTTTTATTTAATTTAAAAAAATAAAATTTGTCTTTTATGCTCATAATTATAAAAAGAAATGAGGTATTTGATTCAATTCATTTTCTTTTAATGGATTCTTATAATAACCTAATCTTACTGGAATATCATATATTCTATTTCCGCCTAAACATTTATATGTTTCATCTAAATATAATGGATGTAAAGTGGGAATTATAACTTTAACAATTTCAAATTCATTATATTTTTTAAATTCTTTCTTTTTAATATTAATATAATAAATTTCATGATTTTTAGATTTTAGAATATTACTGACAAAAGATAAATCTTTTTCTATATTCTTTTGTGAAAGATTCTTTATTTTATTAAATTTTATTTTCCTTTTATTCTTTATCCATGGAGTAATATATTGTAATTTATCATTATCTAACCAGTATAATTCTCGTTGCTGTATAGTATGTATATTATTATATTTAATACTTGTTTTATCTTTATCAAGTAATACATTTCTACTAAAATTTATTCCCATATATGATTCTTCAATAGATCCTATTGCAACTTTTAGTGGATTCAGTCCAGTTTTCATTCCTGCAGAAAATGGTATACCTAATCGTGTTTTATCTACTATCAATGTAAGGATTGTATATATTCCAAGATCTGTCGAAAGATTAATAAGATATAGATCAAGATTATATTGTCTAAAATATTTTTTTATTTTCATTAATCTTTTATTCATTGTATAATCAATTAATTCTCCATATGTTTTTGCTAAATAATGGATCATAAACGCATCTCTTTCTATTACTTCAAAAGTTCCCCTTAATATAGCATCATTTAAAGTTTTACCTCCTGCTCCACCAGTAGATATAGATTGCTGAATAATTTTTTCCCTTTTATTAGAGTTAAGAAACACTAATTGTGATGGAATTAATATCATATTTTTTGTATTAAATTCTATACATTTTACCCAATAGAATTTATTATCATTATTGATTTTCAATTCTTTAGAATTATTATCAATCTGATGTTTTGAAAAATAAAAACTATTATTAATGCTTATATGTTTAATTTCTTTTTGATTTAATTCTTTAATAGAAGATTGTATAAACTTTTGACTTTCTTTTCTATCAGAAAAAAGGCATATTCTTTCAATTGATTCAAAAATAGCCTTCTCTTTAGCAATGTCTTTATTTTTAATTGATATTCCTGTTCCATAATCTAAGATTTTATTTAATTTCAATTCAGCTGTATACTTCTCAAAAAAGGGTAGATCAGAAAAACCTAATTTTTCATTTAGATTAATTTTATACTCATCTACTAATTTTTTAACAATTTTTGAATTACTCATTATAATTTGTTAGTTTAGGTTAGATTAGAATTACATATATAAAATAGCAAATAATACACTCTAGGAAGACTAATTTATAATAAAATTACATCTCCCTAAAATCCGCTAGACAAGAAAATAGTGTTAGATTATTAACATCTATGCCCATTTCCACAAGAGCAATTATTACATTGACACCTATTTCCATCTCCACAAGTTGAAGAGGATACGGTATCTAATGATTCTTCTACTTCTATTAAAGCATCTTCTATATCCTCCATACTTAATTCTTTTTCAATCGTTAATATTTCCATAATATAATCACTTCCTTATTTCTTAATTAAACTTATTATAATACTTATTAAAAAAATAACATTGCCATGCATGGCAAATTCTATAGAAGACATTATTATAGTATTATCTCTATTATAATTATGAAGGTATGTATAAGGAAAAAAGTTAAAACTAATAAAGACATAAACCCTTTAAAAGAAAGGATTTTAGCAATAAAAGAGGCAAATATAAAGGATATAAGGTTTGAAGATAGTAATTTAGTAGAAGATTTATTTTTGAAAGGGAAGATGAAACCTAGATACAAAAGAGATATAACTAAATTCATATCCCTTATAAAAGCTTGTGAACTACTAAATTTTCCTTTTAGAGAAAAATTTAATGATATTTTAATAGCAAATGAAGATGATATATCCAAAGGATACAATTTGTGACTTAATGGGATGATTATAGAACTTTTATATCTTTTACTCCCACTATATTTATCATAGAATATAAAGATTATTCAATCTTTTCTACTTGAGGAAAATTTACTGTGTAAGCTGTTGGATATATATTATATTTTATTCTAAAAATTAAAAAATTATTTTGAATACCCTTTCTTTGAGAATCCACTTCTAATTTCCTTATCCAATATTCTTCTGTATCTATTGACCAATTTCTACCTCCTATAAATATTATAGATAATATATTTTTATATTTCTTCTTTATATTATAAAAAACATTTTTATGATTCTTTTCTACATGATCTGCTCCTAATAATATTATTCCTTTTCCCAATTTTGATATTTTCATGATCTCTTTTGATATATATTCTACTCTTTTATCTTGAGCTTCCTGTGTATACCAATTATCAAAAGAATTTTCTGGCATTTCTATTCCATAAATTTTGAGATTCTTTCTTTTTGCTATTTTTATTAAGGTTATAATAGAATCTGGAGAAAATCCTGGAAAATCTTTATATACTCTTTTAAGATATATTGCCAATTTATTATATTCAGAGTTATTAATTATTGCTGAGATGTATCTATATACTCAAGTCCCAAATACTTAATATTATCTAAATTTAAAAGTTCTTTAGATAACCAATCTCTTCCTTGATTCATATCATGATCATCTCCAAAAAAGATAATATCATTTTTTTTGAATAAATTTTTTAAATTAATAATATTTTGTTTATACATTATTTTTATAAATACAATTAAGGAGAGATATTAATCCTTTCCTTATATATAAAATATCAATATATAGTATCTCTTTCAATCATTATACTGTATACTTATATTGGAAAAAAACAAATGTTTAAAAAGATTAAATAAATATGAATCTATTTATATTTAAATCTTCTGCAAATTCTTTATTATGAGAAACAATTAGTAGTGCTCCTTTTCTGGAAGCTTTCTCTGATTTAAAATTATTATTTAATTTAGCGTTATCTTTAGGGGTTCTCCCCTTTCTTTGTGACTCTTCTTTTTTTGTTTTAATTTTTTCCTCAAGACTTTTAATATGCTTTATTCTTTATGTGTATTCTCGGAGTTCTGATTCATGGTTTTTCTTTTTTATTTGAAGATATTCATCATATTTACAAGAATATTTTTTAACTCCCTTATCTCCTCCTATTAATTCAATAATCCTATTACAGTATTATTTAAAAAAATACTATTATGGGAAACTATTATAAACCCTGCCTTAGAATTATGTATAAATTTTTCTAATATGGTAACTCCTTCAATATCTAAATTATTAGTGGGTTCGTCTAATAGAATTAAAGCTTGTTTACTTGTGATAATACAGCAGATAAAGCAACTCTTGTTTTTTGACCTCCAGATAAATCTCTTATATATGTATCTGGAGAAATATCCAATCCAACATTGTGAAGGGATTTATGTAATCGTATTTCAAAATCAGCAACACCTAAACGTTTATATTTATTAAAAATATCTTCATATATTAATAATTGTTTTGAATTTGAGTTTTCTGATAATGATTCACAAGATTCATTAAATTTTTCTTTGGTTTCTTTGACACCAGTAAACTCTGCGATAAAATCATACACTGTATTATCTATCCATTTGTTTAAATCTTGAGGCATTAATGAAATTTCTATCTCTTTTGTTTTAACAATATTCCCCGTTGAATGTGGGTTCTCTCCTGAGATCGCCTTTAATAACGAACTTTTACCAACTCCATTATCTCCAATTAATCCCACCTTATCACCTGAAATTATATCGAAACTTACATTCGAAAATATCGAGCTATTATCAATTTCTACTCCTAAATTTTCTATACTAAGCATACTTTATACTTTTTTATCGATTCTTATAACTCTACTTTTTTTAAACATTATTCTTTAATTCCTTATATTCCATATTTTTCCACTTCAGATATCTCTTCACCATTTAATAATATATTTATTAAAAATTTTGTCTCATAATAATTATCACTTATATGAATAATATTATTCACAGTTTTTTTATAAATTCTTTTTTTATCAAAATCAGATATTTTTTCATGAATGATAGCAGTATCTAAAAAGATACCTCTGACCCCAATGGGATCAGATATAATTTGTTTTTGAGGATTTAATAATTTTTGTTGTCCCTTAAATTCTCTTAATGACCTATCTAATATTACTTGCTCTCTTTCGTAAGCTACTATATAAAATATCCATCTATTGAAATATAATCTATTTAAAGTCTCATAATGATTCCTATTGATTTGATCTTTATAAGATATATTTATAAATTTATTAAATAGATTAATATCTTTTTTAAAATTAATTATTTTTGTTTTACAAATAATTACTTTTGACAAACAATTTCTTGTTTCTTCTGAAATATTCATTTCATTATATAAAGGATTTCAATGTTAGACAATAAATCAGAAATAATAATATCAAATCCTTTTTCTAAAGCATATGGTTTTATCATGATAATACCAAAACTATTATATATTATGTCTTCTTTAGATTCTATTTGTTCTCGTGGGAAATATTCATTCATACTAAGTGTTGTTAAAGTGCTTTGCTTGAGTATTATATAGTTTATAATAATATCCCTTATTCTTCATTAACTCTTCATGATATCCTTGTTCAACAATTTCACCATGATTTAAAACTATTATTTTTTGTATATATTTTATTATAGTGAAATTATGTGAAATAATTAATGTTGTTTTATTTTTAATATACTTATATATTTCCTTAAATATTTTATCTTCAGATAATTTATCAATTGCAGATGTAGGCTCATCTAGTATAACCAAATTAGAATCCTTAAATAAAAATCTAGATATAGCAATTTTTTGTTTTTGTCCTCCAGAAAGATTGGTTCCCATATAAAACTCATTATCTAAGAATGTTTCATATTTATATTTTAAAGATTTAATATCTTTATCTAGAGTGCTTTTCATGGTGGTGCTTTTCATAAGATTAATGTTATTAATATTTTTTATATTTGAAATTGCAATATTTTCTTTTATTGAAAACCAAAACAATGAATATTCTTGAAATAAACTTCCCCATAATCTATAGTAACTCTCCAAATTTATATCTTTAATATTATAATTATCTATAAGTATTTCTCCTTCTGTAACATCATAAAACCTAGCTAAAAGTTTTACTATTGTACTTTTTCCTGCAGCATTAACACCTACTATTGCAATACTTTCACCTTTATTAATCTTAAATGAAACATTTTTTAATACATATTTATGAGATTTAGGATATTTAAATGAAACATTTTTGAATTCTATGCTTGGACTTTCATTTTTAAGTTTATAATTTTTATTTACCTTTATAACTGTCTGTATATTTAAAAGATCTCTATAATCTTGAGAATAATTTATATCATTAATTATAATAGAACTTGCATACTCTATATGTGATAAATTACTAATAATAGTATTTAAGTTCATTATATAAAATGAATATAGACCAATTGATAAATATTTATTTAAGACTTGTAATATTATCCATATTTGAATAATTCCAAAAATTATAGAATCTAAAATATAAGATAAAGATAAATACTTTGTTTTTGATCTAGATTTAGCTAGATATTCTTTTTGGAAAACTTTATTATGATACTTATACTTCTCTATTAAATACTTATTTATATTATAAATTTTAGCTTCTTTTCCTGAATTTAAATTCTGTAAGGCATATTTAGATTTAGATACATGTATTTTATTTTCTCCTTCAGTTTTCCATATGTTATACATTTCATTTCCATATTTTTTATCTATTATAAAATTAATTATTATAGGTATAATAATTAACATAATAAATACAGGATTGAGTGTTAAGAATATTCCAGCAATTACCAATAAACCTGCAAGATTTAATATTAGATCGGGGATAGTATTTAATACTAAAGTTTTGATATTTTTATCTATACCTACTTCTACTTTATGATAAAGCAAAGAAATAGTTTGATCTTCTCTCTGTTGAAAATCTAAAGAAGATATTTTTTCTAAAAATTTAGCCCCATGTATTATATCCCATTCAGAATTTAATTTTACAATTAAATAATGATTTATCTCAGAGGTTATATTAAAGACTAATCTTAAAATTATAGATAATATTATTAGCGTTAAAATATAATCTGTAAGTATTGTTATATGATGTGCTAATGAATAAATAAGTGAATTAATTATGAGAGATATTATAAATGTTATTGCTATAGGTATTAATTCATCTATTATAGAAATAAAATTTCTTAATAAATAAAATACAAATGAGGTTTCAAATCCTAATCTTATTGTCCACCAAAATAAATTTATCTTATTAAAAAACTTAAACATATATTATTATATCATTAAAAATATTAATAATTCTCTAAAAACTTAGCTATCTCTAAAGATATAGAGAGATTAGTTGCATCTTCTATCCATAGATATTGTCCATTTGGGTTTATCTCTAAAAAATATATCTTCTCATCTTTATCTACTATTAAATCAATAGCAGAATAATTAAGCTTATAATATTTATTTATTTTTAATAATATATTTTTAATTTCTTTAGAAAGTTCACATGCTTCATAGGTTAAATTTTTATAGTCAGTCCTGAAATCTATTTTAGATTTTTCTGAATGAGAAAATATTTTTACAGCAAATATTTTTTTACCTATAATGGTCACTCTAATCTCATAAGCCTTGTCTATGAATTCTTGACATATTACAGGACAAGAATTTAAATTAATTTTTTTTATATTATCTATATTTGTTAACGTTGATTTTAATCCAATATTCTTTATACCTAATTTTTGATTATTAAGACTTTTCATTATAAAAGATTTTTTAAAAGTCTTATATATAATATTCTTATTATTTGTTACTATTGTCTTTGGAACATTTAAAAAATCACTATTATATTCAGATATAAGTTTAAGTTGTAATAATTTGTAATTTGATTTATCTATATCTGATATATTATTTACCCATTTTTTTATATTAATATTTAATATAATACTCTTAAAAAAATTATTTTTTTCTGAATTTACTATATGGTATAGATTTGGATCTTTTAAAAATTTCTCAGAGATTTCTATATATCTAGGTTTTCTCCACCAACATATATCATAATAATCATTTTTTTTATTTTTGGTTTTAAATAAATATGTATTTTGTTGATTTACTTCAACAAAATAACCATTATCTTCTAGAATTTTCATTCCAATTATATCAATGTCAACTTTATCTTTATCAATAAAGCTTAATACTCTTTTTACATGTACATCAGATTTTTCTGAAATAATTAAAATTTTTTTCTTATTTTCTAATTTATTCATTTTCAATAATTTTAAGTAAGACGCTATAAGCTTATTAAATCTTCTTCTAAACAATAGAACAATTACGTCTTCTTTATATTTTTAATGTAATTTTTTCTTATTTTAATAATTATATTACTAATTCTTTTGCAATAGATCTCATTGACTCTCGAATTAATTTTACTTCTTTATCTTTTATAGCAATAATATTTTGATTACTATATTGTACTCCAATTTTAGAAGGAGATTTTTTCCAATTAACTATTATAGTGTTACTAGAAATATTAGGATTTTCTAATTTTTTATAAATTACGCCAAAATAGATATTATCAGTATATTTTTTTGCCAAATTTTTTGCTATTTTTAATGTTAATCCAGATACAATCCAATCATCAATAAAGAGAATCCTCAATGAATGCCTATCTAAATCACTATTTTTAGATATTTTTATAAGATTTAATATAATATCATTAAATCTTTCTTCTAAATAACTATAATATTCTAATTTAAGATACATAAAGTGTATTTTATGATCAATTGTAAGAAAGGGTTTATTATTGTTCATTTCTTTCCAAGTATAATAAGTTGCTAAACTAAAAAGCCTTCCTCCTGTATCACATCCTATTATTATTTGAGGCTTAACTTCTTCAATAAATTTACTTAAAGGTATCGATAACACTAGAAGATCTTCTGGATTTAAATACTGAGAGTATTTTAAATTATCAGGTTCTCTTTTTTCTTCAATATTAAACTCTTTATATTCTTTCTCTAAAGTATTTCCAAAGATTATATTTACACCATCAAATTTTTGTGTCTTATAATAAAAATCAGTCTCCATAATAATCTTAAAGTAAGTGGCTTTAAATTTATTAAAGCCACCCTATAGGCCATTAAATATTATCTCTATCATCATATGCTGTATATGTCTCTTCTCCATTAGTTATTTCTTGAATCTCAGTATCTTGAATCCACTCTAATGGATTAACTTCATTTAATGTTTCCATAATATAATCACCTCCTTCTTTTTTTAATTAATTATATTATATTGCTTATTAATAATTTTGTCTTTGCTATACATGGCAAATCTCCATTTTACATTGATTTAAAAGAATAATTTTGAGGTATAAATTTACAAATTTATAATATTGTCTCTGGGTATCGTAGACGAAGTTAGAACATTTATAAAATTAAATCCTTCTTAATATTTCTAAATATTCTTTATTCGTAAGTCTAAGTAATATTATATTTTTCTCAATCTGAAACCTATACTAATAAATTTTATTTTTATAGGTGTGATATATTATTTAAAAATTTTATCCTATATTGGAATGAAGAATTATTTTTATACATTTCTATTTCACTTATAGAACAATTATCTATCTGTAATTTTAATATTGATTCTTTTATTTTCATACCTAAAATATAACCTAAAAAAATTTTTAAATATCCTCCATGTGAAACCAATAGGATAGTTTTATCTTCACTATATATTCCATTTTCCAGTTTCCTTATAAATTTTCTAACTCTTGCTCTTACCATAAGTAAATTTTCTCCACCTGGAGGAGTTCTACTTATAAAAGAACCTTTGATACTATCCCAATTAATACTATTATTACTTTTTCCCACAAATTTACCATTATTTTTCTCCCTAATTAAAGTTTCATAATATACATCTAGATTCAGATATGAATTTATTATTTCTGTTGTCATCCTACATCTTTTTATATCACTTGAGATGATATATTCTATATTATAATTTTTTTAATTTTTTAGATAAATTTACTACTTGAATATATCCTTTATCATTAATTTCTCCTTCATCATGACCTTGAATAATATTATTTATATTATGATTCGTTTGTCCATGCCTTGTGATTACTATTCTCATATATTTTCTATATTATATAAATTTAATTTTTTATGTACAATATTAACATATCTTTTATCTATAAAATTATTATTTTCTAATATATAAGACAAAGTATTAATTTTTATATTTTTATTTTTTGAAGCAATTTCTGAGCCTATATATTTTCCTCTTATATTATTATAGTATTTTAAACATTATTATATAATTAGTTAAATAAAAATGAAGTCATTCGTTTATACTTTTGAGTGCTATTCCTGTTTTATAGAAGAAACTGTCCATTGGACATATTTTATCATATTATTTTGTAAGCAGTCATTTGGTCTTTCTTCATAATCTCCAAATAAAATACCTCTTTGTTGTCTTATAAAAATGTCTTCTTTGACATCAATTGAGAGTTTATCCCACCAAAGTGGAGAAAAATAGGTATTTTCAAAAAACTCAAAAGTGAACCTACATATAGCATCAGGTTTATCTTTGTCGGAAAATTTTAATAAAGAAGCTATAAATTGATTATTAATAGTACTTTCCCCTATCCAACTAAAAATAATAGCTCCACCTCTATTTGTTTTAATAATTGAAAAAGTAATAATATCTGGAATAATATTTAATGTATTGAAATCTTGTAATTGATTCCCATCAAAATCATACTCTGGAAAAATTGCTCCACTACATAAAAACTGAGGGAAATCTTTTATTCTAATTGTAATGTAATGATAATCATCAAATGTTTTTTCTACCAATAGTTTATCATAATAAACTTTTATATTATTAAATGATTTTAATCCACACTGTATTCCCATTATATATTCTCGCATTACTGCCTGTTCTTCAGCTTTCAGAATAGCCCCTCTCTTATTAAAAGATGTTTCAGTCAATTCAAGTTGAGATTTTTTTAAAAATAATTCTTTACATATAGCACGATATCCAAGCAAGAATGCATGCTCTTTATTATCCTTAAAATCATTAGATTCAATAGGTTTAAAAAGAATATTGTCATGATATTTACAGAATCCTGTAAATGTTGAGGCTTCATTAATCCCTATTGGTCTTAACTTTACTAGATTTCTATCATTTTTATATGTAAATTCAGACATGAATGTATAGACATGTCCATTTTGTGATATTGTAGTAAGACCGCCTCCTCCACGCTAAACAGTATGTGCTTTTACAATATTACCATTACATTTGTTACTTTCAGAAGACATACAGTATTTCTTTCCAAATATTTTTCTTGCCTCATTCATTGTACTTTGTGGGTTTAATGGTATATCAATATTTGTATTTAAATGGCATTTTTTGAATTTTCTACCTGAACCACACCAACATAGTTCATTTCTTCCGGGTTTCATACAAATTAATATCTAATTTAAAAACAAATAATAAAGACAAGTATAGGTTTCAATATAAACTAATGACTATTTATACTTTTAATTATATTTCTAATCTCTTCGACTACTCGAGGTAAATATTCTTTATTATGAGATCCCAATTCTTCTTCTTTTAATTCTATTACTTGTTTGCAATCATCTATCATACTATCATTTAAAAACTTTTCATTCTCATCAGAAATAAATAATTTTAATGTTAGTTGAAAGTATAAAAGCATTACTATACTTATTTGGTTTAATCCTGTCTCAAATAAATTTTTGTCAAAATCTGTAATAACAGGATTTATAGGATATTTAATTTTATTAAAATTTATATCAATCAAATCATTTACTACTTTTATTTTATTGAAATGAGTTTTAGAGGAAAAAATAAAATATTCATTCCACTTTAATTTTAAATCTTGAGTTATAAAATTAGTAATATTAAATTCTACACCCCCATCTTTTAATTTAGTAAATACTGCATCTGCTCTTTCTGGATTTTTAGATATAAATATTATAGCTATCAATGCCTCATATACCGACCTTATAAGTATTAAGAATTCATCATGGTTACCAATAACTAATTGATTATAAGCAGAATAAAAAATTTTCAGATTATTAAATGCAATTAAATACTGTTTAGTTTTACCTCCACCCCAATCATCTTTTTTTATATAATTTATACCAAATAAAACTTTGTATAATAGGTCATAAAAGACTTCAAATTGTCCTTCTCCCCTACCATAAATTTTAAGAATATATTCTGAATTCTCTTTCTCTTTTCGCCTTATATTTTTTATAATAATTTCTTTATTTTTATTCAAATAATTAATATAAAATTCGTCAAACTTAGACGTTAAATCATTCTGCATAATTGTTACATATCTAAAAAATTATTGACTTTTTTCTGAAGCTTTGTATACTCTAAAATGTCTATCATATTAGCCATTCTATTTTTCAAACTATAAAAATCATTTTCATCTAATAGAACATATTCCCATTGATTATTAAATCTTTTTTCTTCTGATAATTTATTTATTTGAGATATAAAATTTTCTGCAGATATCTTTTTTCTTCGTACATTAATATCTGCCATATCTTTATGTGATTTTGTCTCAACTAAATAAGTAATGTTATTTTTACATCGTACTAAAAAATCTGGATAATAATATGACGATAATCCATCATCTTTTATATATCTTATTTTTATAAAATCGTGAAAATTTTCTATTATTTTAACAAAAGCTAAAACATCTGCGGATATATCAGCAAACTCTATAAAACTCTTCTCAAATCCTCCCTTATTACTTGGGAATGGAGTTCTTGTATAAATTGTCTTCCCTGTTTCTATTGAATATTCTTCTCTGATTCTAATTTGTTTTATATCAGATATTTTTTTATAAATAACTTCTGGATCATTAATTACCTCTGTTGCTTGAGCTTCTATAATAGCATTAGAAACTTGAGATATTATATGATTAGCTACTATATCCAAAAGTAAGACTCTCCAATTATTATCTTCTAAAGGGTTTATATTTATATTAAATAATCTTTTTTTTATATACTCATCTGTTAAAGAGGCAATTTTTGACAAATTTATCTGAAGTGAAGGATATTTTTTATCTTCATTTAAATGTTTTCCTGAAATATGAGTATTTCCTAAATCAGAAACTCTATTTACTAATCTTGATATATATTCATTATAACTATTTGCGGTCATCATTCCTCCATTTACAGCATAGTCTCCAAATTTTGTTTTACTTGTAACTTCATTGGATTGAAATACTTCTGATTTTGGTGCAAGTTTTTTTAAATTTTCAAATGTCATTAAATCAAAAGGCTTTAAATTATTAACAGAGATAATATTATCTTTTATTTGTTCTTCAACATCTCTCTTTATGAAAGGTATACTAAAATCATATTCCTCATAGTTATCCTTTAATTGAGACCAAATTATGTCTCCTAAACTATGTTCTTTTAATTCATCAACTTCTTCTTCACTAACTCCAACTAATCCTTCTTCAATTAATTCATTATAAAATTCTCTGAATGAAGGATGTTCTATAATACTTAAAATATCATATTGGGATTCCGGATCTATATGCTTTTGTAATAATCTTTTTCTATCTTCTAATTTTATATCTTGAAATTCAGTTTCCCTCCACATTAATCTTAAACCTCTTCCTATGGTTTGCTCCAATAATATACCTGACTGCGTTGCTCTTAATGGAACTATTACACAGATATTATTTACATCAAATCCCTCTCTAAGCATTAAGACTGAAATTATAGCTTTTGGAATTTTATGATTATCTATATTAAATAATCTATTTTTTATATCATTCCATTCATCTTCACTAACTTCACCTTTTCTAGATGAGTGAATTTCCATAATATCTTCATCTTTTAAATTCTCTTCTATAAGAAATTCTCTTACATACTTTGTTACTTCAGTTTCTTCACAGATAACTAACATTTTAGGATTTTTATTATCTGATACTTTAGAAAATTCTTCTTCTAGTGTTTTTAGCTTTGTAATACCAGCTCTTAACATTATTCTTTGCCCATCAGATAATCCTCTTATTTTATTTGAGTCATCTCTTAAAGCTTTAAAATCAAGAGGTAAAGCGGCAATTTCTTTTCTTAAATCTAATACTAATGTTTTAACTAATCCTTTTTTAATAGCATCCTTTAAATCAAAATCAGAAACAATATGAGAAAAATATTTCTTTTTTTTATTTATTTCTGTATATGGTGTTGCAGAAAAATCAATCTGGATAAAATTTTCTCCTTTATTCTTAGATATTATATTTAAACTTTGCTTCCATTTAACTTCAGATGAGTCCTCTCCTTTTTTAATATCATGTATATGGTGAGCTTCATCATTAAATACAACCAGATTCTCTAGCTCTTTTAGATATTCTAATTCTTTTCCTCTATTGTATGAATTATCTAGAATATTTAAATCATTACCTTGATTCTTTCCAGGCCTTATAGGAAATATATCTTTGATTACTTCTGATGCTTCTGGGATAACAGAAATACTTTCTTTCTTATCTTCTCCATTATCAATCAACACATTCCAATTTGTAATTGCTATTACTCCTCCTCCAGTAGGTTTTCCTATTTCATCTCTTCTAACTGTAGAATTCTGAATAAATCCAAAAATTTCGTCTCTATCAATATTAGGAATAAATAGATCTTGCATATTAAAAATATCTGATTTTTCAAAAATTCTTTCTTTTTTTACTTCATCAACTTTACCTAAAAAAGCATCTAGTAATCTTTCATATACTATCAACCCAGGAGCTATAATTAGAAAATTTTTACTAAAAAAGTCATAGCCGTCTTTAGCATTAAGATATTGCCATATAAGCAAAGCTATCAACACCCAGGTTTTCCCTGTTCCAGTAGCCATTTTAATACAATATTTAGGATACTTACTTGAATCTTTTGATATTTCAGTAAGATTATCAATATATAATGTGGGATTTATTTTTTCATATATTTCAGAGATATTTTTAGCTTTTAAAACTTCATGTACATAAATTGTATTTAGAATAGATTGTTTTTGCCCTTCATGAAAATTTTTATCTCTTGAATCGATATAATCTTGAGAAAACCAAAATTTTAATAATTTTTCTGTTTGAGGCGTCACTGATTGAATAAATTCACCACTATCCCAAGCATTATTAGCTTTATTAGTTATTAATTTTGCAAGTTGTAATGGGTAATCCATATTCATAATTCCTTTATAACCTCACTTTCCCAACCAAACACATCAACAGATTTCACACAAATTTTCCTCTTCCCCTCATTTTTAGGAACAATAATACTAGCCTTCCTAACGACTCTCAAATCTTCATTATTTTCTCTATAGTCTTGCCAGATACTTTTAAAAGTAATTCCATCAAAATCAGGGTCTACACTCCAATACTCTATTAAATCTAAGGGATTATTATTTATTACCTCTTGAATTTTCTCTTTATTGAGATCATCCAATGGTAAAGAATCCGGGGAAAGAATTATATAATTATCTAACTCTATTTCAACTTCTTCATCATTACCACTATCAATTAAAATAGGTTCTTTTATAGCAAGGTATTGTAAAGAAGAAAATCTTACTGCTCCAGTTTTTGTAAGTGAGTCATACCCTTTTTTACTAGAAAGTTTATCTATTAAATCTGGAGGAATAACTTTTACTTCTAATCTATTATCATCTAAATCTTTTATTATCTGTCCTATATCATTAACAAAATTCCAACCTAAAACAATAACTTTATCAAAACCTCCTTCTAAATTATCTCTTAATTGTTGCACTTTCCTTAGAGTAGGCTCCCCACATAGTTTATTAGGTGAATCAGCATAAACTAATGTTTTAGTACCATTAAGTCTACCTAATGATTTATATTGTAAATCCTCTCTATCAAATGGTAGTGCTCCATATAGACCTAATACTACTTGGGCTAAATCACCTATTCTATATTTAGAACCAAAATTTTGAGATACTTGTTCCATTTGATAATCTCCTATGGATTGATACAAAAAAGGCTTAACATTTTTATCAATCAACCTTTTTCTTATAATCATACATGAAGGTTTACCAATATCAGATAGTATCCATTTCCTCCCTAGACTTTCTGCTACAACTCCTGTAGTACCAGAACCTGAAAAAAAATCAGCTATAATAGAATCTTCACTAGAGGACGCACTTATTATTCTTTCTAAAAGCTTAGATGGTTTTTGTGTTGCATATCCTATATTTTCATTTCCTTGAAGGGATTTAATATCTGACCATACATCTTTACACATTATTCCATTAATATTAATATATCTTTTAATACATGGGACTTTTCCTTTCTCTACTTTTAACTTGCCCTCTTTAATCCAATTTAAAGCTGTAACATATGGCATTCTATATCCATTAGATGGCATTTTTTCGTCATATCCTAAATCATATCTATACCCAGCGCCTCCAGGATTAGAAACATCAGTCCATCTGAATTTCCCATATTCATCTTCATACTTATATGGTTTTAATCCTCCTTCTTCATAAGGTTGAAAAATATCATTCCAAATTTTTTTTGAATTATCTTTTGAATAAAAAAGTATGGTATCATGGGATTTAATAAACTTTTTATTCTTAGAAGATGTATCTCCAGTTGTTCCTTGCCAAATAATTTCATTTATAAAATTTTCTCTACCGAAGATTGCATCCATCAATATTTTTACGTAGTGTCCTATATTCCAATCAATATGTACATAAATAGAACCTTTATCAGACAAAAGTTCTCTCATCAATAATACTCTAGGATATAGAAATCTTAAATAACTAATAGTTCCATCTTTCCATGTATCTGAATATGCCGACTGTTCTAAAACAGTAGGTCTCTTTTCAATATTAGCTCCTGGTAAAATAATCCTAGTTCTATAATCAGCCTTACTATTAAATGGTGGATCAATATATATAAGGTCAATTTTATTTCTAAGACTATTTACTCCATTAAAAGAATCTCCAGATAATAGAGCTTGCATAACTAATAAATTATCTCCATAGACTAATCTATTATAGAAATTACTTTTATAATTCAAATCACGATCACTAAAGATATCTTGACTCATCATTTGGTTGAGCATTTCAGACTCTCTTACAACCTTTGAAGGGATTACTATTTCATTAGTTTGAAGAAGTATTTTTGTTGAATCAGAGAGATTTTCTAATATATTATCAACAAGTCTATTTCCATCTTTTACTATATTAGGCAATGCATCTATAATTTTTGAATCCATGACACAATTATACTTTATATATAAAGATTTTTAAATATATAAAGTATTTACAAATGCCTTTAAACTGAGTATAATATATATTAATTTTTATATATTTTATATTATGGAAGAAAAATATCAATGTCCTAAATGTAATTCTACGAATTTAGATACAATAAAGGGTTCCCCTATTTGTGTATGTAATGATTGTAAATATGAATTTCCTGCTCTAGAAGCAATAATAAAAAACAAAAATGAAAGTAAACAATAATAAAAGAAAATACAATTCTAAGATAAGAAAAAAATTAAACAAGCTATTTGGTAAAAAAAAAGCACAGGAACTAGAGGTAGACCATATTAAACCTTTGGCTGACGGAGGAAAGGATACTAAAAAAAATATTCAACTACTAACAAAAAAAGAACATTTAGAAAAAACCACTATGGAAAATAAAAAAAGAAATAAATTAAAAAATAGAAAATCTTAATTATGAATAAATGAAATGATTTTATCGCTCTTATAAATAGAAAGTGGATTTACTACTGGTATTATAATCTATTTACTTAATAAATCTTTTTTAAAATATCAATTATCAAATATATCAAAAGAGATGCTTACACAGAATGGATACAATTAATAATTGATTTTAATTCTCAGAGAAACATATCTGTTATAGATTTTAAAGAATTATAAAAAATAATATCTAAAATAAAAACAATATTGATTCAAATAAAGTAATCAAATCATATTTAAAAATAAAGGAGATTAATAAAAAAATCAATGGAAAAAATAGAATAGAGGGTGAAAAGAAATATATACCAGAGGAAAAATATGAAAAAATTTGATTTATTATATTATCATCAATTTGATTCATAAAGAAATACATTAAGAAAAATATTCTTAACTGACTTACTGGGACGATTATAGAACTTTTATATTTTTTACCCCCACCCTACGCTCACTATTGTTTAAATTTTGATTAATAATTGATTATTATATTATCAAAATAAGATATCAAATACAGAAATATAATTATTTTTAACTTTATCCCAATTAGTTTTATCTATATAAACCTGTTGCTGAATATTAGTTAGTTTGGAATATAATTGTTTTAATTGAGTTTCTTGCTGATTAAAATAATTTTGATCTTGATTTAAACTAGATAACCCATAAGCTTTATCATATCTAATACTAAATGTTATATCAGATCTAGACATGGCAACTTGATTATCCTCTTTTAAATAAACTAAGAAATATAACCTTTCCGATTTTAAAGTATTAAAAATACTTATATTTTGTTGAGAATAAATTTCTGGACCAGGAGATATATTTTCTAATTCAATTGAGATATTATTAATTTGATTAATTGCACTATTATAATAACTGTCCCATTGTGATTTAGTTTTAGTAACAGAACTAGGAATATTAATATAGTTTATTAAATTATCATTATTTATATTCCATTTTGTCATTTGATTGTTAAATGACTGAATTTGTGATTGTTGTTGAGTATATTTAATATAATAAAGAATAGACAAACCTATTATCAATAAAATTACTATTGAAATAATAATATAATATACACGAAATCCACTTTTTACTTTAATAAAGTTATTATTAGATAATTTTTCTAAATTTTCACCCTCCATTTAAGAATATTATACTACTTGTATTTTTTTTATCAACATATTAGGTACATCTATTTGAAAATTATCATTTTATGATAATTAATACTTCTCACAAGTTTGTTTACTACAAAATATCTATTATTAATCTTGGATATTATTGATTCTGCAAACCTTTGTTAATTATTCTAATCTCACTTAAATTGAAGATCATTAATAACATTAACAAACTAGTAGTTGATAACAGTAAGCAAATATTAATATTATTAAATAACAATAAATATGGATTATAAAGCATAATAAAAAACATACTTATAGAAGAAGCTTTGGAAAGATTTAATATGAATCTATAATTATTTTTAATATTTCTTTTATAATTATCTTTTTGTGAATCATTTTTTGGATATTGTAAAATTTCAGAAAAAATATTATTCCCCTTTTTGTCTTTAAAAAGTATTTGTAAATAATTAAAAAATTGCATTAATATTCTCCCTACAATAATTGATAATAAAATATAGATTATTATTACTATTATAATATTGGAATTAGTATAATTAATATCTTTTAATAATATACCTACTAGAAAAAATATATTGAAAGTATTGTATCTTAATATAAGAATATTAAAAGAAAAAATAACAAAGAAATATATACCAGAGGAAAAATATGAAAAAATTTGATTTATTATATTATTATCAATTTGACTATAAATTTGATTCATAAAGAAATAAATTAAGAATAATATTCCCAACTGGGATGCAGGGATTCGAACCCCAAACTTTAGGACCAAAACCTAACGTGATGCCATTTCACCACATCCCAAGATAAAATGGAGCGGAAAACGGGATTCAAACCCGCGACCTTATCCTTGGCAAGGATATGCTCTATCAGCTGAGCTACTTCCGCAATTTTTAGATTGCCACAAGTGGGACTCGAACCCACGACACAAGGCTCTTCAGGCCTCTGCTCTACCAGCTGAGCTACCGTGGCATATATAAATAAATGGGCAGTACAGGGATCGAACCTGTGACATCTACGGTGTAAACGTAGCGCTCTACCAGCTGAGCTAACTGCCCTTAAATTTTTATTAAAGTACATTGGGCAGAA
Organism: bacterium; assembly: GCA_021810605.1. GTDB lineage: Bacteria > Patescibacteriota > Dojkabacteria > JAKAPS01 > JAJZLI01 > JAJYFR01. The sequence goes on from JAJZIL010000003.1 coordinate 38,268, forward strand.
GAGGAGTCGAACCTCCACACCAATAAATTAGGCACAACCACCTCAAGGTTGCGTGTCTACCATTCCACCACCTGCCCGAGTAGACATTACATCACATTATATTGGGTTATAAGCATTTTTGCAAATGCTAGAGAGAGGATTTGAACCTCCACATCTAATAAAAGATACAACGTTCTGAACGTTGCGTGTCTACCATTTCACCACTCTAGCCTATATACCAATTATATACAAAATAAAATCTCTGATGAGGATATGATATATTAGAGAAATTTATTCCCTTAATATTACTATTTGCTATATATAAGAAATTATTGCTATATAGAAATATTGCAGGATCTATATTCTGAATATCCTTTTGAAAAAGTGCATAGGTCTCTTTTCTATCTTTCTGATTTATTGTAGAGATACCTACTAGAAGTAATTGATCAATCTGACTATTTGATAATTTTGAAATATTACTAGTACTTTTTGAATACCACAAGGATATATTACTACTATTTATATTTGATTTTATAGAGGTTAATACTGCATCATAATTTCCTTTTGATATTATGTATTGAAGCTGAGAGTTATTTTCAGGAATAAAGTCAGAAGATACTCCAATATTAGACCAACTTTTTTTTATATCATTTACCACTTGTGATGATATTGAATTAAGATAATATACCTGTATACTATATTGATTTCCCTTGAGTAGATTTGCTGATTTTTTAGGATTAAATCTATAATGATTAATACTAGAAGATGTTGAATATTCCCATGAGCTTTGAGGAATAGAGGTATACATTTGTGTAGCTGTATCCTTAAGAATAGATGATATAAGATATGTTCTAGAAATAGCGTATGATAATGCATTTCTAAAATTTAGATTAGTAACTTTATTAAGATTGAAAAATATAGCAGTATAATAATTTCCTAAAGGTTTTTGATACATTATAAGATTTGGGTATTGAGATATATTTATATTTATATAACTTGGGAAATATCCCCCATCAATTTTATCTTCTTTGATAGCATTAAGAACATCATTATAATTTTTAAATATCTTTATAACAAAATATTTAAAATGAGGTTCTCCTAGATAATAACTATTAAATCTTTTTAATTGTGCTTCATTAGATGTAAGATAGCTTAATCTATATTCTCCAGAACCTATTATATTTGATGTATTATTAATATAATTACTTCCTTGAGGAACAATATTAAAATTTATATCTTGAAAGAAGTTAACATCAAGATTTTTAACTAAAAATTCTATTTTATACTTTGATATTACTTGTGCAGATATATTAGAAAGTATTGTAGTTGGAAAGAATTTTTTTGAAAAATTAAAAGAGTAGTATACATCATTTGCATCAATATTAACTCCATTTTGAAATTTAAAGTTTTTACGGAGGGTAAATACATATTTAGTTGAGTTATCTTCTATACTCCAAGATTTTGCAACAACACCTTGGATAGTTCCATTAGATCTTATATACACAAGATGAGAGAATATAAGTGCATTTATATCTTTTACAAAAGTTGAATTACTGTTATTAGAATAAGGATTATAATAAGTTGAGTTAGATACAACTCCTTCTATATAGGTATCATTAGAGAATGGTTGTAATTTTATAAAGTTATATTTAAAAAAAAGAATAACCAGAAGTAAGAGAATTAGAATAGAGAGTATTATATATGATAGAGGGGAATATTTTTTGATATTATCGGGATAGTCCCACATATAATCTCTTATCTTAAAGATTTTTTTCTCTCCTACCATATATATTAACCGCCCTTAGCTATGATTAAAGATACTATAGTACTAGATGCAAAAAGAATAACAGCTATAATAGTAGCATAGAGTAGAAATTTTTGAAGACCTCTTCTAGTTCTAAAAGCTTCTCCGCCTCCCCCAGCACCACCAAATGTTGCAGAAAGACTTGCTCCATTACTTTGAAGTATAATTAAAACAATAACTATAATTGCTATAACTATCTGAATTATGTCTAGTTGATTAGAACTCATATATAAGTTAATATTAAAACTATGAAAAAGGTAAAAATAACTACCAAAATATTATCCCTATTTTTATTCTTAGGGGTATTTTTTATTATACCTACTAAGGTATTTGCTAGTAGTAACCCTTTTGAAGTAAATTATAACATTTTATATACAATTACTAAAGCAGGAACTGCAAGAGTACAGTATCATATAAATATAGTAAACCTTACTCAATCGGAGTATGCATCTTCATATACTTTATCTTTGACTAATACTGATGCGTCTAATATAACTGTAACTGATTCTAATGGAGTATCTCTTCCTTTTACAACTTCAAGTAATTCTAGTTCTACTAGTATAGTTACTAATTTTCCACAAGCATCTTATGGATATGGTTCTGGAGAGAATTGGTATATAAATTTTGATACATCACAAGTATCTAAGGTACAGGGGAAACTTCTAAATATTGCTATTCCTGGATTTCAGCAAAAATCGTTAATTCAATCTATTAATACACAGGTTATAGTTCCTAATCAATTTGGAAAAATTAATTATGTATCTCCTATAAACCCTCAGATAACAAAGGGGTTAAATAATACACATATTTCATTTAATAGCTCTCAATCATATACAAAAGAGGGGATTTTAATAGTTATGGGAAATTATCAATTATTTAAATTTAAATTCCAGTATAAATTAGACAATACAGATCCTTTATTTAAGCAGCAATATAAGATAGTAGTTCCTGCAGATTTTTCAACACAGACTGTATTATTTTCTAAAATATATCCTACTCCTCAACAGACATATATAGATTCTGATGGAAATTATGTATTAGTTTATATATTATCTCCCAAACAGGAATATAATGTTAAAATTATAGGAGAGGCTAAAGTGTTATCTACATATAATGCTCTCAATACTCCATATGTAACAAAAAAGGAGCTTTCTGCATCAGAATATAAGATTTATACTGCTCAACAACCTTATTGGCAAGTGGCTAATCCTTTTATACATAATCTAGCAGAAAAGATTACTCAAGGAGACAGTACTAATCTTGCTAAGGCCTTGAGTATTGAAAATTATGTAGCTTCTCACCTTACATATAATCAAAAAGCAATATTTGATAAGAATAGGCAAAGATTAGGTGCAATAAATGCATTAGAGGACCCTACAAATGCAATATGTCAGGAATATGTAGATGTATTTGTAACACTTGCACGATCAGTAGGAGTTCCTGCAAGAATGATTGCGGGATATGGAGATCCTCCAAATATAAATATAAATCCGCTTCCTCCTGATATATTACATGCATGGGTACAATTTTATTCATCAAGATATGGGTGGGTTAATGCTGATCCAACTTGGCAATCTACATCTGGAAATTTAAATTTCTTTGGTAATGTAGGATCAAGTCATTTTGCATTAGTAAGATACGGTGTAAGTTCTGTAAATCCTCCACTTATACTTTCTTTTGTAAAAGAGAAAAATCCTGGGAATAATATTAATATACAGGCAACAACTGAGAGCTTTACTCCTAATCCTCAATTTAGAATTACAGTACCAGACATTAATAATTTAGTCTCTGGTTTTAAAAATTATATTAATATAATAGTGGATAATACAGGAAACCAAGTTTTAAGAAATGGATCTATATTTATTTTGGATAAAAACAAGAAGATTATTTCAAAACTCTCTTTACAAGGGAATGCAATATTTCCAGGAAGTAGTGAAGAAATACAAATTCCAATTTTATCTAAATCACTTCTAAGTTCTTATTCTAAGCAAATTAATATAGAGGTTAAGCTTTCAAATTCTCAAAAACAGAATGTAGAAAAAATTACAAACACATTAATTTCTTTCAAGCCATTTTTTGTCTCAGGAATAATACCTTGGATAATAGTATTCATATTATTTATTATCTCTATTATCATAGTAGACATATTTTATAGAATAAAGAATAGAAAGAATAGCTAGAATAAAGCTTAATAGAGACATTTCTATACTTTATTATCAATTATATAGGTCACTTGACAAGAAATTTCAATACTCATAAAATAAGTATAGTAGTTTATCAAAATTTTCATGAATAATATCAAAGTAATTTTTCAATTTAATGAAATCTCCTTGGATTTTAAGAATATTTTAGGAGAAAAGGCTCTTAGCATTGGGAATATATTTCATTTATCTATACCTACATCTCCAGGATTTGTAGTATCTGCAGATGCACTTAATTTTTTTCTAGATATGTCTAATCTCTCTGAGCTTATTAAGAGTAAATTTTATAATTTATCAAAAGATGATGAAGAGGGATTGAAAAATGTATCTAGTGAGATAGAAGATTTAATAATGAAGACAGCACTTCCTCCGCATGTAGAGAAAGAGATACTTAGAACATATTCTAAATTATCAGGGTTTTCAGATGCATTTGTGTCTGTTAGAGCATCATATATATTTAAAGATATTGATTATTTAGGATCTGTTAACCAAACAACTTTTTTAAATATTAAAGGATTCTCTGAGATAATACTTGCAATAAAAGCATGTTGGGCATCATTGTATGAGGTAGAGAATATAAAATATAGACTAGATAATGGAATTGATCCTTATGCATGTTCAAGTGCAGTTATAATACAAAAAATGTTACAGACGGAAGCATCTGGAATAACATTTTCAGTATCCCCTATTAATAATGATCATAGTGAAATATCTACTCAAGCAGTACTAGGAATAATAGATATAATAAAAGAAGGTGAGGTAAAACCTGACTCTTATCATATAGATAAAGAGACATTTAAATTCAAAGAAAAAGCTATTTCTAGGCAGGAATACATGCTTATACGTAATATTAAGAGTAAGAATATAAAGGACTCTACTATAAAAACAAAAGTATCTTCAAAATGGCAAGAAAATCAAAAAATTGATGATAAAACTCTTATAACTATTGCAAAATATGCAATGGCACTAGAAGATATGTACAAATCTCCTCAAGAGATTGAATGGGTTATAGAAAAAGGAAAAGTATCAGTACTAAAAACAATTAATATTGTAGGACTACCTAAAATAGATGAAAATATAAACAAAAACGAGGAAAGCAATATTGAAAAGGAATTTGTAAAGGAAGATAGTGAAATAAATCCAATCATTGCAGAAAAAGAAGAAGAAGAAGTCAAGCAAGAGATTAAACAAGAGGTAGTAGAAATTCCTCCTATTCCTACTCCTATAGTAGAACCTGTTGTAATGGCTACTCCAAAGTTTGTTCATCCTGAAATAATATCTGCAAAAACAGAAGATACTGTAAAACCTGAAATAAAAAAAGAGTCAGAAGTAAAAGAGATTAAACCAAAACAAAAAACTGGGAAGACATCTCTTCTTCTTACAGGTATACCTGCATCTCCTGGTATAGTAGAAGGATTTATTAAAGTTTTGAAAAATTTAAATGAGGCTGATCCTAATAGTGAATATGACATTATAGTACTTGAAAATCTTACTGAAAATTGGAAAGAAATTGCAAAACATTCTAAAGGAATAATACTTGATAATGGAGAAATTAATTCTTATGAGACAGAGATTGCAAGGGAATTATCAATTCCTTGTATTATCAATACCCAGATAGCAACCAATACTCTTACAGATAATACTTTTGTAATACTTGATGGATCTACTGGTAGGTTATATGAGGTTAATGATAAAGCAAAGATAGATCAGCATAAGAGTATTATAACTTCTAATATCAAATCAAATGAAGCTATACCTGAATCTAGTGCAGAAAATGTAAAAATAGAGAGAAAAGATATAAAAACTGCAACAAAGTTTTATACGCGTATTGTTGATATTAATCTTTACGAGAGTATTGCAAAAAGTGGATTTGATGGAGTATATATTTCAGCAGAAGATTTAATACTCGATTTAAAGATTCATCCAAAACAGATATTCTCTCAACAAAAGAATGCAGAATATATAGATGAGATTGCAAAAAAAATATCTAAATTATGTGATGCTATTGGTAATGATAAAAATGTTATATATACTATATCTAATCTTACATCTAATGAATTATTTGAGCTCGAGGGTGGGGTTCAATTTGAAGTTAAAGAAGAAAATCCTATTATAGGATATAGAGGAACCCTAAGAAATATAAAAGAGATAGAAATACTTAATATGGAATTAGAAATAGTAAGAACTGTGAGAAATAAATATGGATATAAAAATCTTTGGATTATGATTCCATATATAAGAACAATTGATGAGTTAGTAGAGATGAAAAAATTAATAATTTCATCTAATCTTAGAAGATCATCTACATTTAATATATTTATAGATATAGAAGTTCCATCTAATGTTATTATGATAGATGAGTTATTAGAGATAGGTATTGATGGTATTAATATTGATTATAAAAATCTAGCACAAATGATACTAGGTATAGATTTTACAAATCCTAAAATTAATAAGGATAATGTTAATTATCATCCTACAATGCTGAAATCTATTGATAGTATACTAGACTCTTCTAATAAATATAAAATTATAAATTCGATATCATTAGAAGATATTGACTATGAGGAAGATTTCTTAAGATATATAATTAAAAGAGGTGTTAATATAATAAATACTCAATCTGATAATATATATAACTTAAAAGAAAAAGTTTTAAAGATAGAAACAGATATTCTAGTAGATAAAAGATAGATCTTTAAATATAGATAATTTTAATTATTATTTTTTAAGTAGTTCATATTTCTGAGTAGATTTTTATTATTAAATCCTTTAATTAAGATATTTTGTTAAATTTATATTATAATATATCTTAATGGATAAAAATGTTTTACTTCTAATATTAGATGGATTTGGACTCTCTGAGAATATTCAAGGTAATGCTATAAGAAAAGCATCTACACCTAATTTGGATTATATATATAATAATAGTTACTATACAAGGCTAAAAGCTTCTGGAATTAACGTTGGATTAGAAGAAGGAAAGGCAGGAAATAGTGAAGTTGGACATTTAAATATAGGTGCAGGAAGGATAGTAAAACAATATTCTGTATTAATACAGAATGATATAGATAATGGACAATTTTTTAAAAATCATATTTTATTAGAAAACCTAAAAAATAATAAAGGAGAGATTCATATAATGGGACTTTTATCTGATAGCGCTGTACACTCATCAATCTCTAACCTAAAATCTTTAATAAAAGCAATTAATAAAAAAGGTATTTATTTACATATCTTTTCAGATGGAAGAGATACTAATTATATGAGTATTAAAAAATATATATCTATGATACAAGGAGAGATAGATAATGGGAGTATTATTATAGCAAGTATCATAGGAAGATATTTTGCAATGGATAGAGATAATAGGAATGATAGGATTAAAAGAGCATTTGATCTTTTAATAAAACATGAAGGAGAGGAAGTACTAAATATTAATGATGCAATTGATAAATCATATAATAAAAATATCTATGATGAATTTATAGAACCATATTTTATATCAAATACTCCAACTATAAAAGATAATGATTTATTATTTTTCTTTAATTTTAGAGAAGATAGAGCAAGAGAATTATCCTTAATGATACAGAATAATTCAAATATAAATCTTGTATGTATGGTTCAATATACAGATGATATAAAAAAGTATTTATATAAAAGAATAAGTGTTATAAATCCATTAGGAGAGATTATATCTAAAAATAATCTCTCTCAATATAGAGTAGCAGAAAGTGAAAAGTATGCTCATGTAACGTACTTTTTTGATGGAGGTATAGATATATTATATCCAATGGAGGAAAGAGATATAATACCCTCTCTTAAAATAGCAACATATGATCTAGAACCAGGAATGAGAGCAAGAGAAATTACAGATAAGATATTAGAAGAGATACCTAAGAAAAATTTTATAGTAGCAAATTTTGCAAATCCTGATATGGTTGGCCATACTGGAAATTTAAAAAAAACAGTTGAAGCAGTTGAGATTATTGATTCTCTTATTGGAGAGATTTCTAAATCATGTATAGAAAATAATATAACATTAATAATTACAGCAGATCATGGAAATGCAGAGGATATGATTGATAATGGTATTATTAACAAAGCCCATACTATTAATGATGTTCCTTTTATAATCTATAGTAAGGATACAATATCAAAAGGACAAAAGATAAAAGAAGGTATACTTGCAGATATATCCCCAACATTATTAAATATTTTTAATATAGATAAACCAATTGAAATGACAGGAGAGAGTTTATTATGAATATTAAGATACTTTCATATATAGAGGACAATTCAATAGAATCAAATTTCTTGCAATCTATAGAATGGGCAGAATTTAAAAAGAAAGAGGGTTGGAATTATTATTTTTTACATTTTTATAAAGATGATAATCTAGTAGGATATACTCTTCTTTTAGAGAAAATAGAGAAAATTTTCAAAATTCACTATATACCAAGAGGACCAAACATAAAAAAAATAGAATATCTTCCTGAAATATTATCTTTAATAGAAAAATTTTCAAAAGACAATAAAGCCTCATTTTTAAAAATAGAACCTTCATTTGAATACAATGAGTCTCTTTTAGTTTATTTTAAAGATTATAAATTATCTCATAAATCATATCAGCCAGAAGATACTGCAATAATTTATCTGGAAGAAGATATATTAAAGAATATACCTTCAAAGAAAAGAGGAAGAGTTAGAAATAAGAGTAACCTTATATTTAGAGAGACATATAATATAGAATCTTTTTATACACTTTACTCTAATACATTTAAAAATAAAAACTTTAAAGGGAGAGGATTAGAATACTTTAAGGATATGAAAGAATTTTTTAAGGATGATATGAAAATTTTTGAAGTAGCACAGAATAAAAAAATTATATCATCATCAGTAAATATATTTTATAAAGATACAGTTACATATCTATATTCTGGCTCTGATACTAGTTTTAACAATCTTTATCCTGGATATGTACTCGTATATAATACAGCATTATTTGCAAAGGAGAAAGGATTTAAATATTTTGATTTATGGGGTATTAGTTATGATAATGAAAGTTGGAAAGGATTCTCAGAATTTAAATTTAATTTAGGAGGAAAAGCAAAGAAATTTTTAGGTAGTTTTGATTATCCAATAAATAAAGTACTATACTCTTTATATAAAAAATTAGGCTAAGATTATTCTGTATTTATTAATAGATCTAACATTCTTCTATCTTCACCTACTTCACTCCATTGTATTGATAAATCAGACTTATTTCTAATATTACTGATTTTTAATTTATATACCCTACTATTATCCTCTTTATAATCACAACTCATATAATAACCTTGTTTAAATTCTTCATCTTGAGAATAAAAATTGGTAGCTCTAAAAATTAATTTTCCTTGATTATTATGGATCAGACAATCTTCTCGAGAAACTTTGCCTGAATAATAAAATTCTTTAATTATTTTATAAGAATTCTTTACTGTCTTTATTATTCTTGATACTTTATCTGTACCTTCAAAATATTCTTTAAACTCCAATACTCCATTTTTTAAAGAAGGATTATCCAAAGAATCAACATAACTAGTTTTGATATTTTCTATATTCATAGAGATATTTTAATATAATAGAAGCATTATAGTACTTCTCTATCTGTTTGTAAAGATAATTTTATTTATGATAATTGATTTTCTTTAGATATTTAAATTATTGTACTAAATTTATAATCTGAGAAGAACTGGATTCTATAGGTGTCTTACAATCATTTAAAATATTATTCATATTATACAGTTTATAAATCTATCCTATTTTATGATATTACTTTACTCAGAAATATTTATAAATGAGAAGAAAGATAAAATTACTTGAGGGCACTGGGATTCGAACCCAGAACCAACAGCTTAAAAGGCTGATGCTCTACCGTTGAGCTATACCCCCGAATATAGCAATAATAGCATAAAAGAAGTTATGATTCAAAATTAGAATTAATTTTTTTATATATATCTTCTAGTTCTTCGTCTGTTTTAAATTTTATAATAATACTTCCCTGTCCTTTTAAATTTCTTTTCAATGCTATTTTATCATCTCCGAAATATGTCTTTAGTTTATTTTGTATTACTAAACTTCTATGAGAGAGAATATTGAGTTTTGTTTGATTCTTTCTTGGAGAATATATTAAAAGTTTATCTATTAAATCAGTTGTTCTTGCTGGAGAAAGTTTATCTTTTACTATTTTATTAAAAACTTCTTTTTGTAATTCAGGGCTTTCTATTCTAATAAGACCAACTGCATGAGCATATATGATAATATCATTATAAAGAGCATCTTTAATTTCATCTGGAAGAGATAATATTTTAAGATAGTATCTTACTGACCTATCGGATAATCCTATTTTTTTTGATATTTGCATATTATCAAGATTAAATTCTTTTTTAAGGTTCATTATAGCAACAGCTTCTTCCATTACATTTAAGTCTTTTCTTTGTAAATTTTCTACAATAGCATAGATCAGCATATCTTGAGAACTTGCCTCTTTTATTATAACTGGTACTTTTTCTAATTTTATTGCTTTTGCAGCATTAAGTCTTCTTTCCCCTGCAATAAGTTGATATTTACCATCGTCCCTTTTCGATACTATTAGTGGAGAGAGTACTCCATGCTCTTCAATTGATTGAGATAGATTTTCGATATCCTTTGTAGCATCCATCCTAGGTTGATATGGATTAGGAATAATATTTGATACAAAAACCTCTTTATATCCTTCTGGAGAAGAATTTTGAATTAGAGCTGACAAACCTCTACCTAATCTATTATCATCTTTATTTTTATCCATATTTTTTTAATAATTCATCAGTAAATAAATCATATGCATGTGATCCTGATGAAGTAGGATCATAATCAAATATAGCTTTTCCAAAAGAAGGTGCTTCTGAAAGTTTTACATTTCTAGGTATTATTGTATCAAATGTTTTATCTTTAAAAAATGATTTTATCTCTGATGCTACAGATTCAGATATTTTAACCCTACTATCAAACATAGTAAGAAGTACTCCCATAAGTTCTAGATCTGGATTAATAGAATCTCTTACTAAATCAATTGTTTTTAAAAGTTGAGATACTCCCTCAAGTGCATAATATTCACATTGCAGAGGAACTATAACATATTTTGATGCAACTAAAGAGTTAATAGTGAGAATCCCTAGTGATGGAGGGTTGTCTATAATTATATAGTCATAATTTTCACTAAACTTTGAAATAGCAGATTTAAGTTTCTGTTCTCTAGATAATTTATTAACTAGCTCTATTTCAGCTCCAGCAAGGGATATATTAGAAGGAACAAGGTAAAGATTTTCTATATCAGTAGATACAAAGACCTCATTCATAGTTTTATTCTCAAGTAGTATATCATATATTGATGGTGGAGTATTTTTTCCTTCTTGAGATATTGATAGACCTAGACCTGAAGTAAGATTACTTTGAGGATCAAGATCTATAAGTATTGTTTTTTTCCCTTTTTTTGCAAGAAAAGCTCCAATATTTAAAGCAGATGTGGTTTTACCTACTCCTCCTTTTTGATTTAATACGGTTATAATCATTTAATTTGTTGATGAATAAATTACATTTCCCTTTACTGTATAGTTTATCTGAGGAATAAATCCAAATTTATTAAGTGGCCAAAATACAAAAGAAGCTACACCTTTTATCTCATTTCTAGGAACTAAACCCCAAAATCTTGAATCTGAACTATCTTCTCTATTATCTCCCATAACAAAATATTCTCCTTTTGGAATCTTTATTGCAACATTATTAGCAAGATAAGTAGCTCCCTGGGTTATAACTCCTTTAGGAATATATGCTGACTCATCTAATTTATTTCCATTGATATATACAGAACCATTTTTTAATTCAAGTGTATCTCCAGGAATACCTATTACTCTCTTTATATATTCTTCCTGAGGAGTATGTTGAAATACAATTACTTGCCCCTGTTTAGGATTTGAATATGATAAAACAAGCTTATTAGTAAATAAATATTCACCATTTACAAAATTTGGCATCATACTCTCTCCTACAACTACATGAGGAGATGCTATAAAGATATATATAAGCAAAGCAATAGCTAAGGTTACAGCTGCAGTCTCTATAAAATCAACTACAAAAATCTTAGATGCTTTTATTAAATATTCTTTGTATTTATTTGTTTTTCTTATAGGGACAGTACTAACCTTTTTTTTCTTTTTTTTAGCCATAGATAATGTAGTTACAATAATATAACAAAAAACTAATTAGTTCAAATGTGAATACATTACATTGCCTTTTGTAGTATATGTAACAGTAGGTACAAATCCAAATTTTGAAAGTGGCCAGAATACAAACCAAGCAGTTCCATGTATACTAGATTTTTTTACAAAACCCCATGATCTAGAATCATAACTCACTTCTCTATTATCTCCCATAACAAAATATTCTCCTTGTGGAACAATGATTTTAACATTATTAGGTAAAAATTCTCCTCCAAAAGTCTGTACATTTTTAGGAATATATGCAGACTCATCAAGTTTTTTACCATTTATATAAACATGACCATTTTTAAGTTCTATTGTATTTCCAGGAAGACCTATTATTCTTTTTATAAACTCTTCTGTAGGATCAAATTGAAAATTTATAACCTCTCCTCTGTGTAATTGAGATAAAGATATTGAAAGTTTATTATTTATTAAATATTCACCATTAACAAAATTTGGATACATAGAATCTCCTACTACTATATGAGGTGAAGATATAAATATATATATAACTACTGCTATAGCAACAGTTATCACTCCTGTTTCCAAAAAATCAATAAGGAATGTTTTTATGTAGTCTAAAAATTTGTTACTACTCATACTATAAATTATTATAGGAATAAGATAAATATATAATTAAAGATAGATTTTAATAAACTAAATACCTCTTAATTATAATTTATATATATTTTTATAACAAGTTTTTTATATATCAAATATAAATTATAGACTAATTTATAAATTAAGAGCATACAGAAAGTAATAACATTCTAGAAAATTAATTTATGTAAACTATAAATATATAAAATAGATCTAACAAAACTAATTACAATAAAATTTCTAAGATTATTGAGCTCTAGAAAAATTTATACTTATTAAGTTAAATCAATTTAAATTATATCTTAATTTTTCTAATTTTGCTGATTTTATTTCTGATATAGGAATATTTATTATATCATTATGTTTTATCATCTGATTTAGTACATATATCTGTCTAATTCTACCTAATTTTGGATTAGTACCTGATATAGGAGAATATACTGAAGGAGCTTGTACTATACCTGCAAGCATTGATGATTGAGCAAGATTCAGTTTTGAGGGTGGAATTCCAAAATATCTTTCTGATGCAGAATAAATTCCATAGCTACCATCTCCAAAATAAATATCATTAAGATAAGCATCTAATATTTGTTTTTTTGAATATACTTGAGATATTCTTATAGAAAGAAGAATTTGTTCTATTTTATTTTGTACGGATCTATTATCAGATAAGAAAATATTTTTAACTAACTGCTGAGTAATAGTACTTGCACCTTGTATTCCTTGTTGTTTTTGAAATATATCATTATATAATGATCTTAAAGTGCTTAAAAAATTTATACCTTCATCATCAGTAAAGAAATGTACATCCTCTGCCGATATCATTGATTTTATCATATATGGAGATATATCTTTATATGATACATAAACTAAGTGTTTATTTAGATTATTTTGATAATAATAGGCTATTTTTTTCTTATTATTTATTATAATTGAATTTTTAATATTAGGAAGACTATTATAATAAGCAGAAATAACAATAGATATACTCAGAATAAAAATAATTATTAGAGATATAAATATTACTATTAAAGTAGAAAAAAAATAGTATATTATTTTTTTTAAAGAAAATTTATTCTTACTATTTTCTAGATTTTGTTCTATCTGAGTCCCCATAAAAATTGAAAAGTTCATCTAATTGCAAAGCTTTTATGGATTTTATAATTTCTTTCTCAAAATCTATAAGTATTGAATTATTTTTATGAAGAATTAATATATCCCCAATTTTTGTTCTAAAGGATTCAAAAAATTCTTGAGACATTAGATCATTGATATCTTTAGCTTTATTTAATCTAGAATACTCTCTCACTCTTTTATTAAGTTTATTTGAAAATTCTTCACTATCAAAATGAGAAGTAAGTTCTCTTTCTGATATAACTAGTTCTAAAACTGATACAGTTTCTTGAAATAATACATTTCTATATTTTGATTTATTTTTAAGATTAGCAAATGAAAATATAGAATCTATAATGAACATTTCTAATATTAAAACTTCTATAAAAACACTATCAAAATCCTTTTCTTTTACTGAATCCATACTGCTTTTATCTTTATTTTTATATATCTCCATAGTATTTACACTAGATATATATGAAAGCATTGGAGCCAATAAAGATATTTTTTCTATAATACCTTCATCTGTATTAGGTGTATCTTTTATATCTTCCCACATACTGTCTTGTTTCTTTTTTACCTGCATAATGAAATTATATAATTAATTATTATTATACCAGATTTAAAGACTAACTGCATTATATTTAATATATTATAGAGTAAGATAAATATATCTATCATCTCTAATAGTTATGTAATTATACTGAAAGTAATTTTTAGAAAAGGAAAGTATTAAATTCAAATTATAATATTATAGATTCTACTTATATTAATGATAAATATTATTTTATAAAGATCTAACATTTATAATTTCTATATATCTTTGATAGAAAATACAGATTAAAATTTATACATATATTATCTTATACTTTCATAATTTCAATAATTTAGATATAATTGTAAAATATTAGTAAGTTTTCTTTAAACTTTGCTGGGGTGGCGGAATAGGTATACGCGACGGACTTAAAATCCGTTGAAGTAATTCATGCGGGTTCGATTCCCGCCCTCAGCATTCTTAAACGGAATGTAGTTCAGTTGGCTAGAACGCTTGCTTTGGGAGCAAGAGGTCGTGGGTTCGAGTCCCGCCATTCCGAGTATTTAAGACAAACCTAGATTTTTCCCCTTTAAAAAACATATCAAAAGGCTTATTTAGCTTATATGACACCACTTTTTTATCCTTAATCGTAAAGTTCAAGTATATTTTTCTTAGTATAAAATCTTTCTCTATTATAGACCGTGTTTTTCCTAGTCTTAAAGGAATATTTGAAAAAAGTTCAATGAATTCAGAAATTGTTACAATCTCAATTTTTCCTCTCTTAATTTGATTCTTAAGATTATCATATTCTTTTTTCTTCTCTTTTAACTATTCCTCTTTATTTTTTAAATCACTAATGATTCTCCATTATTGCATTTTGGACATTGCATTATAATCACCTTCTATTCATCTATAAAATAATCATTATCTATTTTTTTAATTTCAAAACTACTTATAACACTAACACCTAACCCATATTCAATCATTAAATAAGCTAATTTTTCCCCATCAATCAAGATTATTTTGTTATCAATATTTTTAACATATTCTAATGCTTCTTTTGAAAATGATGATGTTGTTATAAATACTCCTTTTTTTGCCCTTTGTCCTTGCAAAGCTCCTACAAATTTATGTATTTCTGGCCTACCAACTGTCCCTTCCCACTTTTTTGCTTGTATATATATAACATCTAACCCTAACTTATCTTCTTTAATAATACCATCTATTCCTTCGTCTCCAATTTTTCCTATTGCTTCACCTGCATCAATTCTAGAACCACCATAACCCATTTTTAATAGTAAATCTATTACTAATTTTTCAAAAAATGAGGGAGACAGATTTTTTATTCTTACAATTAAATCTTCAGATAATTCAGACATTATTCTATTATAAGATTCATTAATAATATCATCTGGAGTTTTTAAAGGATTCAATATATCTTCTTTAGTAACTTTATTTTTTTTTGTTCCATAAACAAATTCTTTAAATAAAGGATATTTAGCAATTAAATCTTTCTGTGTTAAAGTTTTAGGATTTTCTAATAATACATTCAATCCTTCTTTAGTAATCAAAAAATTACCTCTTTGAGGATATTCTATTAAACCTGCTTTCTTTAAGCAAGTTTTTGCCCAACCTATTCTATTTTTATAAATAGAATGACCTCCAGAATAAAGTTTTTTTTGATCACCTTCAGAAATCTTTAATCTTTCTGCAATGATTAAAGATACTTCAGAAAGGTTATGTTCCTTTTTATCTGCTAAAATTTCTAATAAAGGTAAAAGTAAATCTTGATAACTTGGCATATTATTATAATTGAATAATTTTAAGAATTTCTGGTATTAGGGAAACATACAAATTAGGATTACTAATAATCTTTTTTATCGTTTCTATAGTTTTAGAATCTTTTTTGATATTCATAAAAGATAATATCTTATCATCCGTTATCTTATATAAAGAACGTATACATATTTCTAAATTATTATACTTACTGGTAGATCCTGAACTACTACTAAGAGCATCATATAGTATAAAATCATCTACATCAAAATAGTTATAAAATTCTTCAAAAAGACTATATTCTTTCAATAATTTTCTTTCCATATTTAAAATATCTCTATTGTTATTGACATAGTTATCAAACAAAAAATCTATGGGATTATTTTTTGGAAGTTTAATAATCAATTCTTGATATGCAATTAAATCTTTAAGAAAAGTATCTTTAGTATTTTCTAATACTTCAAAACTTTTATTTTTTACCATATTAATCATTATATCATTTCAATTACTAAATTATAAATCTCATAATACCAATTTTTCAAAATAGAGGTCGTCAGTATATTGTAAATTTAAACTTTTCTCTATAAAATCCGTGCTAAATTCTTCAATAGTACCAATATTTGCCTTCAGTAAGGAATAAATCTTTAAAAGTTCAACTGGAGTGTGTAAGACGCGAGTATTTAAGACAAACCCAGATTTTTCCGCTTTAAAAAACATATCAAAAGGTTTTATTAGGACATTAGAAATAGATTCTAATTCGTTTGCCAATATCGTGTATATATATTTAGAAAAAATATTATTATTTATAAGATTATGATTGTAACCTAAGGAATAGTAATAATATATTGGTAAATCTAATAGTTAAAATACTTTTTGAAAAAAATTAAAATCCTCTTTTCTAAGAGTTAATTCATATACTCTCTTGTAAGAGGGATATTATTACTTATCCCTTTAGTAAAGATTATTTGAGAAAGATCATTATTTCCAGTTTCAAATGCACTTATTGACCCTGCTAGATATAATCTCCACATTCTGACAAAATTCTCATCATACATTTTTGTAATCTCGGGAACATGCTTTTCGAATCTATTTAGCCATTCTCTTAATGTTAATGCATAATGTGGACGAAGGTTTTCATAATCTACAACTCTCATTCCATACTCAGGAAATAGATTCATCATTTCTCTAAGACTTGGAACATATCCTCCTGGGAATATATACTTATCAATCCAAGCAGGCATATCAGATTCAGTTTGTTGAGAAATAGTATGTAATACTGAGATACCTCCAGGATTCAAAAGTTTATCTACAACATCAAAATATTGTCTATGATTACCTCTACCAATATGTTCAAAAATACCAACACTTACAACTCTATCATATGTTTTCTTACTTGGAATTAAATCTTGATAATTTATATTTCTAAATTCTACTAAATCTTCAACTCCCTCTTTTTTAGCTAAATCTTTTGCAAACTCATACTGTTCTTTACTAAGAGTAACTCCTAAACCTTTTGCACCATACTCTTTAGCTGCTCTAACAACAAGATATCCCCAACCACAACCAATATCAACAAATTCTTGTCCTTTCTTAAGTTGTAGTTTTTTTAATACATGGTCTATCTTTTGTCTTTGAGCATTTTCTAAAGTATCTTGAGAAGTTTTAAAGTAAGCACATGTATATGTCATGGTATCATCTAACCAAAGTTTATAAAAATCATTACCTAAATCATAATGACTTTGAATTTGTTGTTTTTGATTTTTCTTAGCATTAACATTATATTTATAGTTCATTTTCTTTCCAAACTTATCTATAAGTAATGTTGAATTTTCATTACTGAGATCAACAAGTCTATTTAATTGATCATTTGGAACACTCACTCTACCCTCTGTATATGCTTCTCCAAATCCTAAATCTATTTTGTGTACAATTTCAGAGATAGCCTTCGGGTCATTAATTGTAAGAGTTGTATATAATTCTCCTTTCCCAAAAATTTTCTCAGTTTTATCAGGATAAATCACTTTTATAGACCCTACAGGAAGTCTTGAAAGTACTTGTTCGAAAATAATTTTATCAACCATACAAAGTATGTTATCACTATTTAAAAATTCAGACAAGTAATCATAAATATTTTATTAAATATATATATCTTAGAGAAAACTACAGAGTAATAAATTTATCTGCCTTTTACTGCTTTATGAAAAAGTGTTGGAGTAAGAGATTTAGGATCGTATTTTCTTTTGATTTTTTTATAGAACTTACCATTATAGATCTCATCAAAACGTTTTTCATCTATAAAACTTGAAGAATAGAGCATTTTTATTCCATTATGATCAAAGCAAAATTCATCCATAATTTTAGTACTCACAAATTCAGTTTTTATTGTTTTCTTTTTTACATAGCTGTAGCTTCCTAGATTAAAATATATCTCACCACTTTTCATAGGATAACTTGAAGCGTTTCCAAATGCTTTTATTGGAACACCCATAAGAGGCTTCCCATCAAGATCAAGATTATCTAATGCATATTTTAGTATTTTTGATGATTCACTCCATGGAACTTCCCAATCTTGAATAAGAAGTTCGAAATTAGGATCTTCAAATTTTATAAAAGGAATTTTCGAAGATATTTTTCTTTGAAAATCTGCATATCTCGAATAGAACGCAGAATTTCTTAATTTTTCAGGTGCAATAGATCTGAAGAATCTATAAATAGAAGTTTGAGGTATAGCCCAAAACCATTCAGGATCATATCTAAAAAGATAATCTCTAATAGGAAAAATATATTTCCCATTACAGCTGACCTCTTTATAAAAAATTGTATTACCATAGATTGTTTTTATGTTATTACCTTTATTTGTCTCTTTTCCTGTTATAAGATACATAGATTTGTTAGAATAAAGTAAACTTTCAATATAATCTATTGATTTATCTTTTATAGCAAGATTCATTCCATTAATAAAAGATTTTATATCTGTAAATTGTTTACTTTTAAGTTCCACATATTTAGATACTGCTCTAAGTTTAATTTTTAATTTTAAAATATAACCTAGAGTACCGTATGAGTTAGGAAGTGCATAAAAAAGATCTGAATATTTATTATCTGCACTACATACAACAATTCTTCCATCTGGAAGTAATACTTCCGCCTCAATTAGAGAGTCATGTACAAACCCATATTTATAACTATTTGATTCTATACCTATTCCAACGACTGCTCCTCCAATTGTAATATGTTTTAATTCTGGAGTAATTGTTGGAAGAAATCCTAAAGGAAGAGTAAAATCTACAATATCTTCATAAGTTGTAAGTCCCTCAACTTCAAGAGTTTGATTTTTCTTATCTAAATACAATGGTTTATTAAAATTACTTAGATCAATTTGAAAAGTTGATGATCTTTTTCTATCTTTATAACGAAAAAGGTTAGATATAGTTTTCTTTTTAATAGTAATCTTTTTCTTATTTCCTGATAAACTACTTTTTAGATCTTTGACCAAATTTTCATGATAATTATTCAAATCATTTTTCATATATTAATAATATTATTAAGTATTTATATTATATTAGTCAATACTCATCTAAATATTATCCATAGAATTATTCCCATATTTTCGTCTTACAGATTCTATAAGTCTTAGCATTTTATGAGTTTTTAAAGTTACAGATAAAAATCATAAGGTTTATTCTTTTTTATAAAGACTAAAAGATGTTCAAGTTATACTAAGATTTCTTCTAAATCTCTTTTTATCCATATAGAAGTATTCAACATATAAGATCAAAATAAAAATCAATATTTGTTTTCTCCATATATGTTATATTATAAAAAACTTATTTAAAGTTCTATATCCCTTTTATAGAATATAAACATACCCAAAATAGAGAAAAATATAAATACAGCTAAAAATACTTTTATTGAAAGATTGTTAATATAATTGTATTTTAAAATATCTGATATATTATAATAATAGAAAATAGAGATATATCTGATAGATTTTAAATGTACATTTACAGAGGATATTATATTTATAACGTACATAAGTATAAATAATACTGCAGATACAATATTTGAGGTTCCTTTATGAGAAAATAGAGAGGATACAAAAAAACCTATACTCAAAGATGATAAAGAGAAAAGAAGAACAACAATTGATATAAGATAAACATCCTCTGAGGATACTTTTATATTTGCAATAAAAGCTACTGGTATTATTGTTAAGACTGAGAATATAGTTACTATAATGATTCCTATTACTCCTACTAAATATTTCGACAAATATATCTTTATTCTAGATATAGGCAAAGATAATATTATCCCAATAGTTTTATTTTCAATTTCTGCAGATATCTGAGAAGATGCATATGATATTGTAAAAAATAGAAGTATAACTAAAAGAAACAATGATAAGTACTCAGTAGAGAGAAAATTTAGTAATGTAAAATTAAAAAGATTAGATATTCCAAAAGAATTTAATAATACAGGTGGAAGAGATTTAATAAGTTTTATATATACACGAGACTCCTTTGAGAGGGAGGGATATATTGATACATAAAGTATTATTAAAAGAAAAAGTGACAGAGAGTACAAAAATATTGTTTCTTTTCTTTTCTCTAATATTTTTTCTAAATAATTTATCATAATTTGTATATTATTTATAATATTCTAAAAATATATCTTCTAAGGTTGCATGATCTATTGATATATTTGAAATATCATATTTTAAAAGTATCTTTATAAGTGAATTTATATCTGATTTAATCTTAAGATTTATTTGTTTATCATTACTAGAAGTAATAATAAATTTTTCAAAATCTTTTATATTATATTTATCATTAAAATCTATTGATACGCTATATATTGTTTTATCTTCCAAATCTCTTATATTTTCAATTTTGATACTACTACCATCCTTTATTATAACGACTCTATCTGCAACTTTATTAACTTCTGAAAGATCATGTGATGATAGTAATATACTTGTACCTTTATTTTTTAAATTTATAAGAATCTCATGGAATTTTTGTGTTACTACGGGATCTAATCCACGAGATGGTTCATCTAAGATTATGAGTTTAGGTGAGCAAATTAAAGCTATTATAAGAGCTACTTTTTGTTTATTACCATATGATAATTTTTTAATTTTACTAGTCATTGGAACATCTAGAGCTTCTATTATATCTTTATCGTAATTAGATTTATTTTTAAATTTATAGATAAAATTAATATATTCAAGTGCAGTCCACTCTTCATTTAGAATACTTTCAGATGATGCATAAGATAAATCTTTTTTAATATTTATATCAGAGTGAGATGTTATAATTTTATCGAAGATTTTTATAAACCCACTATTTGGAGTAATAAAATCCATTATACAATTTATAGTAGTAGTTTTTCCGGAGCCATTTGGCCCCAGAACTCCTAAAATTTCAGATTCTTTGAGAGAAAAAGATACATTATTAAGAGCAATGCTTGATCCAAATGACTTTGATATATTATTAACATCAAGTATATTCATATACTCAATAGTACATATATACAGAAATTTATACAATATTTAAATTTTATTCTATGAAAAATATTTTGAATTTAATAATCTATTGATACAGGATTACCATCTTTATCTGTATTTGTTTGAGTTATAGGTTTACCAGATCTATCGAAAACAATAATTTCATGATATGTAGATTTACTATCTAAAGCTTTTGATGCAATAGAAGTTACTGAACCATCCTCTCTTAAAGATATAATAACTTCATATGATCCGCTAAATTTAATAGTTGTTCTAGATATATCTTTATCGCCGATAGAACTTATTTTAACCTCAATTCTCCCAACAGATATTCTATCAAATTTACCATCAGGATCTAGATATACAAGAGCATCTCCTATAGATATAGGTAATTGTTCAACCTTGTATGTATCTGTTTCTAAAGACATAATAAAAAAGTTTTAATTATGTATTTTTTGAAGCATATCTATCATAGAAGATAGATTCTCTTTAAGCTTGACTTTATCTTCTACTGAAAGTACTGAAATTTTATCTTTCATTTCACATCTCATTAAAAATGCGAACTCTTTCATTTTTTCTCTCCCCTGATCTGTAAGAGAGATAACCTTTTCTCTTTTATTTTCACCTTCATCTCTTTGAATAAAGCCTTTATTTTCAAGTTTAGTTAATGCTTCTGTAACAGAGGGTGCAGAAATATTCATTTTTTTTGCAATATCTACTACTCTAATATTATTAGTTTCAGATATAATTTTCAAAAGTAGTATAGAAGATATAAAATTATTACCATAGATAAAATGAGTCTTTATCTCCATTATTAAATCTATAATTTTATCTTCTATACTATTATCTTCCATGTTTTAATTATAACCTATTCTACAATAGTATGTGTATCTGTAGTTCTTAGAGGTATTTCTTTTATAAAAAATACAAATATTATAGATATTACAATAACTATTGCTGAAAACAATAAGATATTTCCAATAGATGCAGTTAAAGACTTATATACAGAAGAAGTAATTTCATTTACATATTTAATTAAATATGAAGGTAGATTTTTAGGAGCAGATACATTAGTTGTAAATGATCCACCAGAAGTAGTCAAAGAATTTTTTATAGTTTCATACTTATTAGAGAAAACCTTAGGTAGATTAGCTGGTTTATTTTTATTAAACTGAGATATCAAAGAATTATTCAAAATTGCACCCATTGCAGCTAGACCTACTGCTGATGCAATATTCCTAGAAAATTGAATCATACCTGTAACAAGTCCAACCTCACTAGCATTAAAGAAGTTTTGAGCAACAATTGTAAGAATTGGTAGCAATACTCCTAAACCTACACCAGTTATAAACATATACACGCTATAAAGATATATATTAATATTTACTGATACAGTTGAAAGTAGGAAAAACCCTATACTAGCAACAATAGCACCTGCTAGTACTAATAATTTATATTTCCCAAATTTAGTTAAAATTAATCCTCCCCCAATTGAAGTCAATATTAAACCTGCAACTAGAGATATAAGATAGACACCTGAAAGAGTTGGAGATGCACCTCTCACATATTGAAAATATATAGGAAGATAGACAACTCCACCTAGAAATCCAAATGAAGTTAAAAAAGCTACAATATTAACCATTACAAAAGACCTATTTTTAAATAAGTGTAGTGGTAATAGAGGATATTTTGCTTTTGTTTGATAATATATAAAAGCAATAAGAAATATTATAAAGGTAGATGATAGTAAATACTCTTGCATGGATGCCCAAGCAAATAAGGATCCTCCAAAGATTAATGCTGAAACCAAAGCCACTATGGATATTGAGAAGAGTAATATTCCCAAATAATCAACTTTTTCATCCTTTTCTAATTTTATATTTGGATATTCAGTATAAAGAAGAATAAAGGCTACAATACCAACTGGAACATTTAGATAAAATATCCATTGCCATGAAAAAGTTGAAGTAATATATCCTCCAACTAAAGGACCTACAACTGAAGCAATACCAAAACTAGAAGCTATAATACCCTGCCATTTTCCTCTCTCTCTAGGAGTAAAGAGATCCCCAATAGATGCAAAGGCAAGAGAAGTTAAAGCTCCTCCTCCAATACCTTGAAATGCTCTAAATATGATAAGCTGAGTAATATTATGTGAAAGACCAGATAGCATTGATCCTAGAACAAAAATAGCAATAGCATATAAATAGAAAACTTTCCTTCCATATATATCTGAAAGCCTACCTACAACAAGTATAGATATTGTTGAGGTAAGTATATATGATGCATATATCCAAGCAAGTACATTAAAACCTCCTAAATCTTTTAATATTGTAGGTAAAGCAGTAGCTACAATAGTTTGATCTAATGCAGACATGAACATAGAGATAAGAATTGCTGCCATTAAAAATTTTAATCTTCCTGGTTTTATATGTTGTTGCATAATATTTTTAATAATTTAAAAAATGGATTTACAAATAATTAACCTAACTAAGTATTAGGTATCCTAATCATTGTATACCATACTTATTTTATCTGTCAAGTAAGATAATTATAAATTATCCATTATTTTCTGATAAGCATCATTAAGTTTTTTAAAATCTGTATCATCATTATTCCCTGTAAAATCAGGATGCAATTTTCTTGCCTTCTCCCTAAATGCTTTTCTTACATCATCTCTACTTGCATTGCTCTGTAATCCTAATTGTTTATATGAATCAGCTAAATAATCTTCACTACTACTAGTAGTATTTTTACTGTTATTAGAATCCTCTCTAAAATCCTTAAATGATTTATATAAATTAAATATTATTTCATTTGAAAATGCAAAATTTACTGATATTTTTTTTTGAAAATCTCCATATGATGAGCTCGATTTAAACATTGCTATAATAGCATCATAATTCTCTATTATTATCTCCTCTACCTTTGCATTTTGATCAATTATTCTCTTTACTCTTAAATAATAATTTGAAAGATCTTTAAAAAAATTAATTCCACCTATAAAAAA
Organism: bacterium; assembly: GCA_021810605.1. Taxonomy (GTDB): domain Bacteria; phylum Patescibacteriota; class Dojkabacteria; order JAKAPS01; family JAJZLI01; genus JAJYFR01. The sequence continues at coordinate 63,077 of JAJZIL010000003.1, forward strand.
AGCTATAATTATATATATATAATCTTGTGAGAAAAAAGTTATCCATCCACCCAAAGTCAAGAACAAAGAATTATAAAAAAGGTTTTCCAGTACCATAGTTCTATACTGCTCAGATTTAAGTTTTGATTCCTTTTTTGGAGATAGATATAAAACTAACGATATAAAACTAGGAACTATTGCTAATGCTAAATATATAAAAAATTGTGAAGTGGCATTAGATATTACCATATATATTATTATATCAAATATATATTATATTTATATAACAATTACAAACACAAAAAGAGATAAAACTAGAAGTGTAAGATATAGAGTATATACTAAAATACTAAGAAAAATTAAATCAGAAAATATAAATATTTTTTTTATTAACAATAATCCTATCAAAAATTCAATTTTACCTATACAAATTTATATTTTTATAATTATCCAGATATTTATAATAGCATTTATAGTCTCGTATACTATTTATGATATATTTAAGTGATGGTATTGTATTATTTGACCCTGGCGGGATTCGAACCCGCGATTTCCAGGATGAAAACCTGATGTCCTAGGCCACTAGACGACAGGGCCAAATATAAGAAGAATATAACAAATATAAGGTATATTTGCAAATAAAATTATATTAAGTAAATAGTTTTACAGTATAGGATAAACCATTAAAATATTCAGTTGTAAAAGCAAAAGATGACAATTGAGTTTAGAAGGAAATTAGTATACAATAAATTAACGTTCTTCATAAAAAGATTAAAGAGAAATGAAAAATCAAACAATAGAAATTTCAACCAAAACAATACTTACAGTTATTGGTATCATAGTTCTCTTGTTCTTACTATTCAAGATAGCTACAATATTTGTTTTGATATTTATGTCATTTATATTAATGTCAGCTACTAATCCCATTGTTGTTTGGTTTGAAAATAAGGGTATACCAAAAGGGTTTTCAGTATTTATTACAATACTACTCATGATACTGGTAATAATATTAATATTTTTTGTAACAGTTACCCCTATAACTTCCCAACTTAATAGTATTGCTGTATCAATAGAAAATTTACCATCAAAAATAATAAATATATTTCCTTTTCTAAAAACTCAATTTCATCTTAATGCAATTGTTCTAAAATCAAATATATCAAGATATTTTTCCCAAAATACATATAATATTTTTGTATCTAGTTTTAGTAATATTTCTTCCACTACAATATCTATATTCTTCACTATTGGATATACCATATTAGTATTTGTAATGGCTGCTTACATGCTTATATACAAAGATCATTTTTATAAGACAACCCTTCAGGTTGTACCTAAGCTATATAGATCAAAAATAGAGAAAATTGTATATGAAGTAGAAAGCCAACTTGGAGCTTGGCTCATAGGACAGATCATAATAAGTTTTCTTATTGGATTCTTATTTTGGCTTTATCTAACAATATTAGGAGCTCCTTATGCTTTTCCGATCGCTATATTTGCAGCATTTGCTGAAATGATACCTTTTGTTGGACCAATAATATCAGGAATTGTTGCATCTATTGTAGTATTATTTGTATCTCCAGATCTATTTATCTTAGAT
>JAJZIL010000014.1 GCA_021810605.1 bacterium
GGATCATAGAATACTTGGTCCAAAACTTGGACTTTTTATGTTCTCAGAAGAGATTGGTGCTGGACTTCCAATACTTCTTCCAAAAGGAGAAATATTAAAAAAATTATTAATTGAGTATATGAGAGAAAAACAAGAAAAATTAGGATATATATATGTATCTACACCTATTATAACAAATGAAAAATTATTTCAATTATCAGGTCATACAGATTTCTATTCTAATGATATGTATAAAATCTTAGATAAAGAAAATAATACTTTTTATATAAAACCAATGAATTGTCCTTTTCATCATATGATATATAAAAATGAGATTAGAAGTTATAAAGAACTACCAATCAAGATTGCAGAAGATGCTCCTGTATATAGATATGAAAGATCAGGAACTCTTACTGGACTAATAAGAACTAGAGGCCCTATAACACAAAATGATTCTCATATATATACTTCAAAAGATAAATTGAAAAATGATTTCATAGAAGTATTAAATCTTTTTAAAGAAATATATACACAAATGGGTATAGATAATTACTATTTTAGACTATCTCTTCCAGATTTCACTAAAGATAAATTTTTAGGAGATAAAAAAGATTGGGATTTTTCAGCAAAAATATTAAGAGAGGCTTTAAATGAGACTAAATTAGAATATATCGAAGCAATAGGTGAAGCAGCCTTTTATGGACCAAAATTAGATATACAAATCAAAAATATTGAGGGAAAAGAAGATACTATATCTACAATACAAATTGATAGTCTAATTCCAAAAAGAATGAATATAGTTTATATAAATAATAAAGGAGAAGAAGAGAACCCAATAATTATACATAGAGCGATATTAGGATCATATGAGAGATTTATGGCATTTTTAATAGAAAAAACTGGAGGAGCTTTCCCAATAAAATTCTCTCCAATACAGATAAAAGTCATTCCTGTCTCTGATAAATTTATAGATGATGCGGTTAAAATAAATAGTATTTTAAAAAATGCTGGAATACGATCTGAAATAGATAAAAGAGATGAAAGTATATCAAAAAAAATAAGAGATGCATCAATAGAGAAAATCCCTGCAAAAATTGTCATCGGAGATAAAGAAATAGATCACAAAAAAATTAATGGAGAGTGGAGTTTTAATATAAATTGGAGAGAAGATTTAAAATATGAATCAAATCTTGGTATAAAGGATCTAATAAATTTGATTTCTAAAGAAAGCTCTTATTAATAGGTTTTCATCTATTGTAATAAAAAAAATCACTCTATATAATAATATATATGAGTAATAAGTCAAAACTACACAATGAAATAGAACTATTTATAATTGATACATATAAAAAATTTAATCATCTTAATCTAAATAATAATATTATATCGCTGGCTCATATACTCAACCAACATCAAACGAAAAAGATAGCTTTGAAAGATAAAAATAAAGTACTTTTTCTTAATGATAAATATAAAGGTTATGTAAATCTAAAACCTAATTTTAAAATTATGGTAAAAAATAAAGATGGATTAGTAGTATTAGAATTAGAGAAGAAGGCAAAAAAAGGATATAAAATTCTTCTAAAAAAGAGTATTCATATTAATCCATTAAATAAATATTTCAAACATACAGGAGTACAAGAATATTCTGAAATTAAACCTCTTCTTGAAACTGAATATAACAACTTTGTAGATGATATAAAAACTCAATTATATGAATAATGAAGAAATAGGGAGATATATTAAGATATTATCCAAAATTAATATACCAGAGGCATTTAATGGGTCTGATCAAAAAGTATTTACATCAATAATAGAACATATAAGAGATCAGATAATAAAAGAATTATCAAAACAGGAAATTATAATTAAGGATTATATATACATAAAAAATTCTATAATATCAATTAATGCAATAATAAGTTTGTATAGTAAAAATTATATTTATCTAGAAAATGAGGATAATATAGAAAAACATATTAATAATAATCTCCAAAGATACTCTTCATTTAAATCTAGAACTCCAGATTTTAATGGTATGCCTATATATGTCTATATGACAACTAATCTTGATACCGATATGTTTACTATAGTAATTGAAAATAATAAAGATAATATTACTAAATTTGTTATATTTAAAGAAAATAATAAAGTAATATCAGAAATATTGATTGAGAATACTAACAATATAGAAAAAATATTTGGAGAGAAAATTATTCTCGATAATATTACTATCAATGAATTTGAAGATTTTATAAAAACAAATATTATATTCTTTAAAAATAATCAAAAATTCAAAAATAGTATAGATATAAATTTTGAATAGTATCTAAACTTTACAAAGGTTAAAATCTTTGATATGATCACATTATTGTATTATTATATTTATAAGGAGGAAGGTCTATAACAAGCAATAACAGAAACAATTTAATAAGATATAACGATTATATAAGAGAAGGTGAGCTTAGAGTTATAGATCAAGAAGGAAAATTTATAGGAATACTGTCCAAATCAGAAGCTTTGAAAATAGCAAGAGAGCAAGAACTAGATTTGGTAGAGATATCACCTAATGCGACACCTCCTGTATGTAAAGTAATGTCATATTCGAAATATAAGTATGAACAGAGTAAGAAGGATAGAGAACAAAGTAAGAAAAATAAGAATAAAGATATAAAAGAGATTAGATTTAAACCATTTATAGGAATAGGAGATTATAATAATAAACTAAAAAGAATAAAATTCTTTTTAGAAGATAAACATCAAGTGAAAGTAGTAATAAGAATGACTGGAAGAAGTAGTTTTGAGAATGCAGAAATTTTAATGGAAAGAATCTTAAAAGAATTAGAAGAAGTATCTAAGGTAGAATCAATACCTAAGAGAGAAGGAAGAACAATAATAGCTCAATTTCAACCAATCTAAATATGAAAATAAAAACAAAAAAAATATTAGTTAAGAGATTTAAAAAAACAAAAAATAATAAAGTATTACATAAAATACAAGGTGTATCTCATTTTATGTCTAAAAGAAATAGTAATAGAAGAAATAAGGTTAAAGGAATAAAGAAACTTGATGATAAGGTTTCTAAGAAATTTAAGAATTATTTATAACATACTTTAAATTATGAGAATAAAGAAAGGATATACAAAACATCAAAAACATAAAAAAGTCCATAAACTGACAAAAGGTTTTAGAATGACTAAAGGAAATCTTATAAAGGTTTCAAAAGAAGCTATTCTTCATGCAGGACAATATGCATATGCAGGAAGAAAACAAAAAAAGAATATTATTAAGAATCTTTGGATTACCAGAATTTCAGCAGCTCTATCAGAAAGTGGAATATCATATTCTAAATTACAACATCTACAAAAGGAAAATAAAATACTCCTTAATAGAAAAGTAATGGCATACTTTGCTACTGAAGATAAACCTATCTTTGATAAAATAATTGAAGAGATAAAATCAAAATAAGATGACTAATATTAAAGTATTAATAGAAAGTCTTTCAAATAAACAAAGTGAAGCTCTAGATAGAATACAATCTTGTAATAATCTTAATGATCTAAGACAAATCCGTTCTAAATACTTTGGAAAAGAATCAGAAATATCTAAAATATTATCTAATATTAGAGATATTAAAGATGATTCAGAAAAAAAACAAATAGGGGAATATTCAAATAAACTAAAAAATATTCTCGAAATAGAAATATCTAAACAAGAGAATATACTCAAAAATATAGAAATTAATAAAGATTTAGATAAAAGTATTGATATATCATTAGAGAAATACACCAATAATATAGGATCTCTCCACCCAATAACACAAATGATAGATAAAATTGTTGAGGTATTTGGATATTTTGGATTTTCAGTAGCTTCAGGTCCAGAAATAGAAACCGATTGGTTCTGTTTTCAAGCTTTAAATCTTAATATAAACCATCCAGCAAGGGATATGCAAGATACATTCTACATAAAAGAAAATCATATTCTTCCTAGAACTCATACATCATCAGTTCAAATAAGAACAATGTTAAAAGAAAAACCTCCTATAAGAATAATAGCACCAGGTAGAGTTTACAGAAATGAAAACCAAGACCAAAGACATACCTTTATGTTTTACCAATATGAGGGGCTAGTAATAGATAAAACTACTAATATATCAGATTTAAAAAGTATACTTACTACTGCACTAAGAAATATATTTGATAATTCAGATATTGAATTAAGATTAAGACATTCATATTTCCCTTATACTGAACCTAGTTTTGAAATAGATGCTACTTGTATGCTCTGTTTAGGAAAAGGTTGTAATGTATGCTCTAACAAGGGCTGGTTAGAATTACTTGGAGGTGGAATGGTTCACCCTCAAGTTTTAAGAAATGTAGATATTGATCCTAATATTTATCAAGGATTTGCTTTTGGAGGAGGTCCAGAACGACTACTTATGGTTAAAAATATGATCGAAGATACAAGACTATTTTATGAAAATGATCTAAAGTTTTTATCTCAATTTAGAAAAATATAAAAATGAAAATATCAACATCTTGGATAAAAGAATATACTAAAATACCAAATGATAAAACATCATTATATAAATTATTAGATATGTTTTCTCAACAATGTGTTGATATTGATGATATCAAAGAATATGGATCTAAACTTGATGATATTAAAATAGGACAAATTACAAAAATTGAAAAACATCCAGATGCAGATAAATTAAAAATAACTAAAATTAAAGTATCTGATAAAGAAGATATACAAATAGTAACTGGCGCAGATAATATATATATAGGAATGATATGTCCAGTTATTGAAAATGAAGGAATACTTCCAAATGGAGATAAAATTAAAAGTACAAAACTTAGAGGGGTAGAATCAAATGGAATGCTGTGTTCAGAAAAAGAATTACTTCTAGGTGAAGATCATACTGGAATAATGGATTTAGGTCAAGATTTTAATAAACATATAGGAGATAGCTTAAGTAAGTATTTTTATGATGTAATTATTGATATTGATAATAAAATAATATCTACTAGACCTGATCTATTCTCCCACAGAGGAATTGCAAGAGAATTCAGTGCAATAAATAATACACCTTTTCAAGACATCAAAATAAAAGAACTTAAAAATTTAGGAATAAATACGAGTGGAAAAAAAATTAAAGTTGATATTAAAGATAAAGATTTTTGTACAAGATATATGGCAGTTATTGTGAAAAATGTAAAAGTAGAGAAATCTCCACTTTGGCTTAGAGAGAAACTTAGTAAAATTGGAATCAAAAGTATAAATAATGTAGTAGATATAAGCAATCTTGTTCTATCAGAAATTGGACAACCATTACATATATTTGATCTTGATAAAATAGGTGGAGAAGATACTACTATTATTGTAAGAAAAGCTGAAAATAATGAAACTATAACAACACTCGACTTGAAAACAAGAAATTTAACTTCTGAAAACTATCTTATCGCAAACAAAAAAGAAGCATTAGGAATTGCTGGTATTATGGGTGGTAAATATTCTGAAATAGATAATAATACTCAAAATATACTTATAGAATCAGCTACATTTGACCCTGTAATGATTAGAAAAAGCTCTAAAATAATTAATCTAAGAACAGAAGCTTCTGGAAGATATGAAAAAGGATTACCTCAACAATTTGCATCTATTGGAATTAATTATGCTATTCAACTTATACATGAACTTGCTTCTGGAAAAGAATTTAGTCCTATTACAGATATAATATCAAAGAAAGAAATACTTAAAAATAGTATTGATTTTGAATTTGATAAAATTGAAAAAGTATTAGGTATAAAAATAGAAAAAAATATAATAATAGATATACTAGAGAAACTTAATTTCAAAGCTAATATAAATGGAAATATAATAAATATTATAATACCTGAAGAAAGAAGAGATATAAATGAAAGTGTTGATATAATAGAGGAGATTGGAAGAATTTATGGATACCATAATATACCTTTTAAGAATCCAATACTAGAAACAAGACCAATAGTAAAAAACTTAGGGTATGATACAAAAAAACAAGTTAAAAAGATTTTGGTTGCAGAATCTTCATGGGAAATAAAAACATATTCATTTATAAATAAATCCCTACTAGAAAAATCTTTTCTTAGTATAGATGATTCAATAAAGATAATAAACCCCTTTTCTGAGGAATATACACATCTAAGAAATACTCTTATTCCTTCAATGCTTCTAACTATAGAAAAAAATCTTAAAAATCAAGAAAATTTTGGACTTTTTGAAGTATCTAACACATACATTAAATCAAATGAAGAACTTCCAATAGAGAATACATATCTATGTACCAGTTATTATAGTAAAAATAAGAATATTGAGACATTTTTCATAATAAAAAAATATTTAAATGATATTACACTATATCTTAATTTAGAAAGTAAATTTGAATACATCAAAGGATCAGATAAAAAATATTATATACCTAATCAATCTGCAAAAATATACATTAATAAAGAATTAATAGGAGATATAGGAAATATACACCCACAAGTTAAAAATAATTTTAATATTACTGGAAATATTACAGTCGCTGAAATTAATTTAGATCTACTAGGAAAATATATAAAAAAAAGTTTTAAATCTACTCCAATCTCAAAATATCCTATTGTTACTGAAGATATAAATATAACATATGATAAAGAATATATATCAAAAGATATTATCAACAATATAAAAGATTCTGATATTAGAGATATAAATATAATTGATATTTATCAAGGAAAACCTCTTAAAGATAACCAAATAAGTATCACCGTAAGGATTACATTTGAAAATTTTGAAAAAACCTTTATTGCTCAAGATATAAAAGAAAAAATAGATAAAATCAAGCAAAATATATCTTCTAAATTTAAAAATCTAGAATTCAGATAAATTTCACTTATATGAAAATAATATCAAGGAGTAGTAGAGGTACTAGTTCCTCCAGTAGTACTTGATGAAGGTTGTACCTGTATATTAATTACATCTGAACCATTTATATTATTTGAATCAGTAGCAGATATATTAATTGTATATGTACCCGATGTAGTAGGAATAGGGAAATTAACATTAAAATTAGGATTATTCTTTATTATTTGGGGTTGACCCACAGCTGTTCCTGATGAGTTTTCTAATGTGACTGTCACATTAGTTATATTATTAGGAGATATTGCTACTCCAGAAACATTTATATTTGAATTTGTATTAAGTACATAGGTTTCATTTGTTGTAGGAGATGAAGTATTAATCTGTATAGTACCATTAGGCCCTGTATATGTATCACAGTATTGAGTAGGTAGGACATATATTCCTCCTTGTTGTTTTTCCCAAGTATCTAATGCTGCTTGAAATATTGAAGAATATGAATGTAACTGTACAAATGTCTTATTTACATAATCTCCAGCTGCAATCTGACTTTGAGTAGCTAATAAATTTTGATTACTTGGACATACTTTCTCATTTATGTTTGCATTATCAATTTTAGGAAGTTGTCCCTGTGCAAAATGTGCTAATACTTTATTACAAGGAGTAGTTGATGTAGCTAAAAGACCACTATCTGAACATACATATGCAGTTACTATTCCTGCTGGTTGCTGAAATGTCTCTTTTGGAAACATTGGTAAAACTTGAATCATATACTGATTCCAGAAAGGTGCTAAATCTTCTCCATATGATACATTTGTAGTTGGAGTATTATTATCATTTCCTGCCCACATTCCAGTAGCAAATGAAGGAGTATAACCCATTAAAACTAAATCTCTTGCAAGATTACTGGTTCCTGTTTTTGCTGCAATTCCACCTGCATATCCTTTATAAATAGGTGATGGAGAATAATATAATGTAGGAAATTTAGAAATTATTCTATCAACTAGATATACATAACTCTGTTTAATAATTCTTTGTCCATAATTACTTGGATTATATTGATAAATAACCTTACCTTGAGGATTTACAATTTTAAGTATTGATACAGTTGGATATTTTATTCCTCCATTAGCTAAAGTAGCATATGCCTCAGTATTCTCTAATAATGGTACTCCTGCAGAACCAATAGCAATAGATAAATCATTTGAATAACTAGATATACCTGTAAATCCAAATAAGTGAAGTTCATTAATAAAATTCTTAATTCCTAAATCATAAAGTGTTTCAACTGCAGGAATATTTCTAGAAGCTCTTAATGCAGCTTTTATCGTCTGTGGTCCTTCATATAAATTATCCCAATCAGTTGGAGCATACCCATTTATATCAATAGGTAAATCTTGAGTCATAGTTGAAGGAGCAAAACCTAAATCTTGAAAAGCAGTTGCATACAAAAATGGTTTTATACTAGAACCAGGTTGTCTAGCAGCTAAAGTTGCATTATAATCTCCCTCCATTGCACCATTATCAAGTGTTACTCCATATTTATATGCACCTACCATAGCAAGAATTTCTCCATTATTAGGATCTACAGAGACTAATGCAGCATTATGAGCATTTAATCCTCTTGATACAAGATAATTAACTGCATTAACTACTGTATTTTGTGCAATCTGTTGTATTTTCCAACTTAAACTTGTATATACCTTCCAACCACCATTTTCGACAGCACTAACTCCATATTTTTGCTCTAATTGATTTTTAACATAATATACAAACCAAGGATCTTTAATATTCTGATTCAAACTATTTGTATTATACTGCATATGAGCTACCTGCTCTTTTGCAAGCTTAATCTCTTTTGCAGTTACATGAGTTTCATAACTATCAGCTAACATCTGATTTAATACATAATCAGCTCGAGGAACCATATATTTAGGTTCTGTACCAAATAAAGGAGAGTATAGAGAAGGAGCTTGAACCATACCTGCTAATATTGCACACTGTGCAAGACTTAATTGATTAGGATTTTTTCCAAAATAAGTTTGTGCGGCAACCTTTATTCCATATACATTTCCACCAAAATAAACTTCATTTAAATATTCACCTAAAACCTGTTGTTTACTGTATTTTTGTGATATTTCAACAGTTAGTATTATCTCTTTTAATTTTCTCTGTATTGTTTGTTGTGATGTTAATACTGTATCCTTTACTAATTGCTGAGTTATTGTACTTCCTCCTTGAAGATTTCCAGAACTCCTTTTGAATAAATCATAATATAAAGCCCTCAATATTCCCCGAAAGGATATTCCAAATGGTTCATTATAAAAATTCTTATCTTCCGCAGAAACAATAGCCCACTGCATATTCTTAGAAATCTGACTAATAGGAATATATTCTCTATTCTGAGATCCATGAAAACTATATAATACCGTACCACCTCTTGAATATATAGTAGTTGTTTGAGCATAAGTCTTATTAAATGGAGTTCCTACAGAAGGAAGTTCAAATGAATATTTTATAATTAAGACAGTGATTGCTATAGCACCTAAAAGTATTATTAAAGCTATAACTAGAAGTGTATTTTTAATTATCTTTGATACAAGCTTCTTATTTTTATCTTTAGCAGTATTCTTCCCATTGTACTTAGTTAAAGATTTAGCACTTTTTTTCTTGTCAAAAACATTTAACAAACTCATGATACTTAAATTATAACATATTTTCTGATAACATAATGTATAATACTAAAATTAAAACTACTTTAAAATGAAATATGAAACAGAACAAAATTTAATACTCAATAGAGGAACTTTCCAAATAATAAACAAAAATGATGTAAGTGAATCCCTAAAGGATAAAAATATAAAATTACGAATAAAATTTGGAATAGACCCCACGGGAAGTAAAATCCATCTAGGAAGAGCTTCTACTATTCAAAGATTAAAAGATTTTCAAAATTTAGGTCATACTATAGTTTTAATAGTTGGTGATTTTACTGCAAGAATAGGGGATAGTTCTGATAAATTAGAAAAAAGAGAGAATCTTTCTCAATCAGTAATAGAATCAAACCTTGAAACTTATAAAGATCAATTAGGAAAAATCATAGATATAAGTAAAGTTGAATTTAGATATAATTCAGAATGGCTATCTAAACTTAATTTAGACGAAATCATAGAGATATCAAAAAAATTTACAGTAGCACAAATGATAGAGAGAGAAAATTTTCATAATAGGTATAAAGAGAATAAGCCAATAGGTCTACATGAATTCCTATATCCTTTAATACAAGGATATGACTCTGTAGCAATAAAAGCAGATATCGAATTAGGTGGATCTGATCAGCTATTCAATCTACTCTCAGGTAGAGAAGTACAATCATATTACGGAATGAAAAAACAAAATATAATAACAAAAAAATTATTAATAGGAACAGATGGCAGAAAAATGTCAACATCATGGGGTAATGTTATTAATATAACAGATAACCCAAATGATATCTATGCTAAAGTAATGAGTGTTAAAGATGAAAATATTATAGAATATTTTATTCTTGCAACTAGAATATCTGACAAGAGTATAAAAGAAATTGAAAAAGAACTTAAAAATTCCAAAAATAAAGCTATTATGGACATAAAAAAACTATTAGCATCTGAAATCACACAGATGTACTCATCAAAAGAAGAAAGTATAAAAGCAGAAGAAAATTTCAAAAATACAGTACAAGATAAAAATTATAATCTATCTAGTGATATAATAGAACTTGAAACTTCTGTTAAGAATACAAGTATACTAGACTTAGTATCTAATATAACAGGGCAACTACCATCTAAAGCTGAAGCTAGAAGAGTAGTTAAAGATGGAGGTCTTTATATAGATAATATAAGAGTTCTTAATGTTAATGAAAATATAATACTAAAAAATGATATGCTTATAAAAGTAGGAAAGAGAAACATAGTTAAGATAAAAAAAATATAAATTATGAGTAGAAGAAAAAAAATATTTCAGAAATATGGAAATATAATATTTATAATAATAATGTTGCTTACTATTGTAGGACTTCTACTTTCAAGTATCCTTGCCATTTTTAATAGATAATGAATGATATCAATATTGAAGTATCAAAAGCTTACTATATAGGAGAAAAATACTCTAAATTACTTGAAAAACTTGATATACTAACTCTAAAGGATCTTGTATATTATTATCCAATAAGATATGAAGATTCCAGAAATGTTATCAATATAGAAGATATTATTATTAATAATAAAAATATAATCAAAGGTAGGATAATAAGAATAAAAAGTATATATACTAAGAATAGAAAAAATATCATTAATGCTGAAATAGAGGATAATACTGGAATTGCAAAAATTATATGGTTTAATCAGCCTTTTATTACAAATAGTATTTATGAAGGTAGTGAGATTATTATATCCGGAATAGCTAGCTTCGAAAAAGGATATCCACTTTTTAAATCACCAGAGTATGATATTATAAAAGAGAATAAAGAAAATATACATTTATCTAGAATTACTCCAATATATAACCAAACTAAGGGAATCACTTCTAAATGGCTTAGATCTAGAATAAAAAGTGTACTGGATCAAATAAATATAGAAGACTATATTCCACAAGATATAAGAGAAAAATATGATCTCTTGGAGATTAATATAGCTCTGAAAAAATTACACTTTCCTGAAAATTTTGATGATATATCAAAAGCAAAAAGAAGATTAGGTTTCGAAGAGATATTATACATACAAATAATTTCATATCTACGAAAAGAAGAAAGGAAGAGAAGATCTTCATATAAAATAGTAATTGATAGAAGAAAGGTAGATAAATTTATAGATAATCTAGATTTCAAGTTAACTAAATCTCAAATAAGAAGTATTAATGAGATATATTCTGATATAGAAAAAGATATACCAATGAATAGACTACTAGAAGGAGATGTAGGTTCTGGAAAAACAATAGTTGCTCTTATTACTGCATATATTACACATTTAAATAATCTCCAGATAGCTATAATGGTACCTACATCTATACTTGCTCAACAACACTATAATTATGCCAAAAATCTTTTCAATGATATAAGAATACAACTTATAACTGCAAAAACTAAAAGAATAGATCGATCTGCATCAATATTTATAGGGACTCATGCACTTCTATCAAATAAAGATATATTTAAAAATCTTGGATTAGTTATCATAGATGAGCAACATAGATTTGGAATAAGACAAAGAGAAACACTTGTAGATAAAGGACATTATCCTCATATACTTACTATGACAGCAACCCCAATTCCAAGAACACTAGCTCTAGGAATTTATGGAGATCTAGATATATCAAGATTAGATCAAATGCCTACTGGAAGAATAAAAGTAAAAACATATATAGTTCCATCAGAAAAAAGAGAAGATTCATATAAATTCATAAAAGATAGAGTTGCAAAAGGAGAACAAGTATTTATTCTCTGTCCTCTCATCTCTGAATCTGAAAAATTACAACTTAGAAATGTAGAACAGGAATATAAAAATTTAAAAGAAAACTATTTTACTAAAGAAAGAATTATTCTATTACATGGAAAAACGAAAGATAAAGATAATATTCTATCCAAGTTTAAAGACAAAGAATATGATATACTTGTATCAACACCAATAATAGAGGTAGGAATAGATATTCCAGATGCTACTATAATGCTTATTGAAGATGCAGAAAGATTTGGACTTGCTCAATTACATCAATTAAGAGGTAGAGTAGGGAGATCTAATAAACAATCATATTGTTTTTTATTTACATCTAATCCAGATAACGATAGACTTAAATTTTTTTCTAAAAATAATGATGGATTAGAATTAGCTGAATTTGATCTTCTAAAAAGAGGTCCTGGAGAAATATATGGAAAAAATCAATCTGGAAATCCAGATTTAAAAATGGCATCACTTCTAGACAAAGATCTAATTAAAATTACTAAAGATGCCGTAATAGATATTGTAAAGGTTTTAGATAAATATCCATTACTAGAAGATCAAGTAAGACAAGTCCAAAGTAGAATATTATCAATAAATTAAAATTATGGAATTAAAAGTACTATCAGGAAAAGCAAAAAAAACTAAATTAAAAGTACCAAGAGATACAAGACCTCTATCATCAATCTCCAAATCTGCAATGTTTTCTATTATACAGTCTAAAATTAAAGACAGTATAATTTTAGATCTATATGCAGGCTCTGGAGCTCTTGGGATTGAAGCTTTATCTAGAGGCGCTAGTGAAGTAGATTTCGTAGAAATAGATAAATTTGCCTGTAATATAATAAAAGAAAATCTAGCAAAAACTAAGTTTAGTGAATATGCTAATGTAGAAAGTATTCCTGCAGAAATATTTCTAAGATATAACAAAGGAATAGATTCTAAATATGATTTTATTTTTATATTCCAACCATATGATAAAACTAATGAAAATATTATTGAAAAAAGTATACATTTATTAAAAAATGATGGATTAATAATATTTGAAAGAGAATCTAGTAGGGAAGAGAGATCTATTAAAGGATTAGAGATAATAAATTCTAAAAAACATGGAAAAACTGCAATTACATTTTACAAAAAAATTGACAATTAAGGTTCAATAATAATATAATCTTCTAATATGGCAGCTGTACCAAAGAAAAGAATATCACATACAAGAAAAAATAATAGGAGATCTCACCATCATTTAGATCTTCCTACTCTAACTATATGTCCTAATTGTAAGGCAAAGATGCAACCTCATAATGCTTGTATAAAATGTGGAAAATACAAAGATAAGGTTATACTTCCGTTATAGAAATATAATAATGAAATCAAAAGATGACCCAAGACATTTATCAAGAGTAATTGCATTACAAAAACTTTTTAATAATACATTTACACAGACAAATACTTTCTCTAATGAAGAACTATTGGAAATAGATAAGAATAACTTCTTTAATGAAGAACTTCTAAATACTATTATGAATGGAATAATAGATAATGATAGTAAGATACTTACTATCATAAAACATGCAAGTTTAGATAGACCTTTATCTAAAATCAATAAACTAGATTTACAAATACTTAAAATAGCTGTATGTGAAGGATTTATAGAAAAGATAACTCCACCAAAAGTTGCTATTGATGAGGCAATAGAAATAGCAAAAGAGTTTGGTGATATCTCCAGTTCTAAATTTGTCAGTGGAGTACTAGGTAATTTAATGAAGTAATTATGAATATAAAAAATTTTATAGAAAAACTAAAACTTGATATAAAAAATGAAAAGTTAATACAGATAGCTCTAACTCATAGATCTTTTAATGGAGATAATAATGAAAGATTAGAATTCTTAGGTGATGCTGTAATAGAACTCCTTGTCTCTAGATATATATTTAATAGGTTTCCTAAAGAAAAAGAAGGTATTTTAACAAGTTATAGATCTGCTTTAGTAAAAACAGAAACACTCGCTGCTACTGCATCAAAACTAGGAATGGGTGAGTACATATTAATGAGTAGGGGTGAAGAAGAATCAGGTGGAAGACTTAGATTAAATATACTTGAAGATGCATTTGAAGCACTTATAGGAGCAATATATATGGAGAAAGGACTTGAATATACTAATAAATTCTTGTATACTCATTTGTATTGTGCTCTAGATGAGATAATTAATAATAAAAGTTATATAAATAATAAATCTCAATTACAAGAGCTATCACAATCAAAATATAAGTCTACACCTAGGTATAGAGTTATAAAGGAAGAAGGTCCTGCTCATGATAAGACCTTTACAGTTGAACTTATAATTAATAAAAAAGCTGTTTCTCAAGGAGTAGGTAAGAGTAAACAGGAAGCAGAAGAAAATGCTGCTAAAGAAATAATAGATAAAGTATATGATAAAAATTAAACTAGCAAGAACAGGAAAAAAAGATCAACCTAACTACAGAATAGTAGTAGCACTATCTACAACTAAAAGAAGTGGAAAGTATATTGATAAAATTGGGAATTATTCTCCTGAAACAAAAAAAATAGAGATTAATAAGGAAAAACTAGATAAATGGATATCTAACGGTGCTCAACCAACAGATAGTATAAAAAAATTACTTAAAATTAGCTAATAATTTATCTAAGGAAGACATAGAGATTAAACCTCCAGTATAAGTGTGATAAGAAGAATCAGGAGAAGAATAAAATGTTATATTAAAACTCATAGTTGCAGAATTAGAAAGATTATTCCCTCCAAATATATCCCCTTTATATAGAAAATCATTTACAGTAAATAATATCTTATCCTTTATTAAATTTGATATATAAGATTTTAGTTGAGCATAATTACCTGTAAATGATACATATACACTATTAGGTGTAACATTTGTTGATAATCCAGGAATTGTAACTTGTTGTGTAAAGGATTTAGGAATTTGTTCTGAAGATAAGTTGGAAAATGTTAAACCTGCATTTTGTCCTAAAGATTGGACTTTTGCAGAAGTTAATATAAACTGTAAATTATTAGGAATAATAGTATTAAGTTTTGCTAAATAACTATTAAGTTTTGCTTTTCCCTCAGTACTGGAATAACCTTTTAATATATTTATCTTCGAATTTAGATCAATATTTTGATTATTATAATATGATATTTCATTATTATAATTTATTATATTATTATATGTTGGATAAATTAAAAACACTATAGATAATACTATAATAAAAAGTATAACAATAGGTACAGCATACAAAAAAATTATTCTTTTTATTCTATTATTTCTATCTTTATTTTGATCCATTATATTGACTTGATACATTAAATGTTACAGTATTAGATCCTTGATTAATACTCAAACTTTGTATTTGAGTATTTGAAAAATACTTATTTTTTGGATTATAACTTGCAAAATTATACATAAACTTAGCTGCAGTAATAAAATTTGAAGTAGTACATGTAAATTGTAAATTACCAGGGTAACTATATTCTATATTTGATATTGATACATTACTAGGAACATTTTTTTCTAAAAGATTAATTATATTAATTGGATTGGGAATATTATTTTGTATAGTAATTATATCTGAATATCTTTGATTTATATTATTTATAAGACTTTCAACATCAGAAAAACTATTTAAGTTAGATAAATTTTTATGATATTCACTCTTAGCTACAATTAATTTTGAATGTAGTCCATTAGAGTAGAGAATAAAGAAAAAAGAAAATAATTCTACAATAATTATTGCAGTTGTAGCTATTATATCGAGTATAAAAGTTAATTTTTCTTCTTTTAACTCTTTTTTCTTTTTTTGAGGAAGAAGATTTATACTTTTCTTCATAACTTTAATGCTAAACCCATTGCTACTGCATAACCTGGAAGAAGAGCTGGCATTTTATCTTTTAATTTTTGATCTATATATACTTTAGAATATGGATTCCCAACTTCTACTTCCATACTAAGATTTTGAGCAAGATATAAAACTAAACCTGGTATCATAGAACCATTACCAACTAAAGTAAGTTTTGTAGGTAATGCTCCTATATTTGTTGATTTATATGAATTAGTTATTCTTTTTATTTCATTTACTATTGATTCCATTATAGGAGAGATAGTTTTATAGATCTTTCCTTCTAATTGATTAGGGTCTAATCCATAATTTAGA
>JAJZIL010000004.1 GCA_021810605.1 bacterium
TTCCGATCTCTCATATACTCAATTAATAATTTTTTTAATATTTCTCCTTTTGGAAGAAGTATTGGAAGTCCAGCACCAATCTCTTCTGAGAACATAAAAAGTCCAAGTTTTGGACCAAGTATTCTATGATCCTTACCTTTTCTTTCTTCCCTATCTTTTAGAAATGTATTAAGTTCTTCTTTTGTAGGAAAACAGGCAGCATATATTCTTGTAAGCATTTTATTTTTTTCATCTCCTCTAAAATATGCACCTGCAATAGAGATTAGTTTGAAATCTCCTATTTGTCCAAAATTATCTATATGACCACCTCTACATAGATTAATAAATGATCCTGATTTATAAAAAGTAACAATATCTGTATTAGTACGAGATTGTTTAGGATCTTGATCTTTTTTTATGGTAGTTCCATATTTTTTTATATCATCTAAGAGGGCTAGTGAATATTCTTGTTTACTTTTTTTAAGAAAATCTTGAGCTTCTTTTATATTCATTTCAATTTTTTCAAATGGATAATTTTCTTTCTTAAGTCTTATCATCTCTATCTCTATTTTAGGAAGGTCAGATTCAGTTATTTGTATATCTCCAAAATCAAAATCGTAATAAAATCCGTAATCAATTGTAGGCCCAATTGCAAGTTTCACATTAGGGTATAGATTTGATACTGCTGCAGCTAATAGATGTGCTCCAGAGTGTCTCATTTGGTCTATATTAGATTTTATTGTATTTTGCTTTTTCATACCTTTTAAATAATACATATATAATAATAACAATTATTATTGTTATTATAGTATAGCTTATATTAGTCAAAATTGATTCTAGTAATTTTAAGTTTGTTCCAAGATAAAATCCTAGTGCTCCATAGAATATTGACCATAAAGTTGCCCCAGATATATTGTATATAAAAAACCTTTTATATTCAATTTTATGTATTCCTGCAGTAATTGGGATAAACATTCTAAATACAGATAGAAATCTTCCAATAAATACAGTTTTTAGACCATATTTATCAAAAAATTTCTTTGTTACAGATACATATTTTATATCTCTTTTTAGAATATTACTTAAAAAAGATATAAAAGCTATTCCATACTTTTCTCCTATGAAATATCCAATATTATCACCTAAAGATGCAGCGATAATCCCAGTTATTATAACTATTATTATATTTAATTGTGATGGATTTTGTTGTGCATATACAGCACCTAGAACTAGAGAAGTTTCTCCTGGAAAAGGTATTCCTAGACACTCTAAGAGTATAAATAATCCAATTATAAAATATCCATAATGATTAATAAGTAGGAATATTGAATGTAGAAAAGGAGTCATAGTATAAAGCTTATAAACTAAATTGGGTTCGACAGGATTCGAACCAGTGACCTCAACAATGTCAATGTTGTGCTCTAACCAACTGAGCTACGAACCCTTAATTGATAATTTTATCAATTATTCCATACTCTTTTGCCTCTTTTGCAGTCATCCAAAAATCTCTATCTGCATCTTTTTCTATTTTAGATTTTTTCTGTCCAGTATTTTTTGAGAGTATTTCATTTATACTATCTCTAATTAATAGGATTCTTTTTGCTGTTATTTCTATGTCACTAGCTTGCCCCTCAGTTCCACCAGATGGTTGATGAATAAGTATTGAGGAATTTGGAAGAGAAAATCTTTTTCCTTTTGTTCCTGAAGAAAGAATAAATGCTCCCATTGATGCAGCTATTCCTGTTGCTATAGTGGATACATCAGGTGATATGTGGTTCATAGTATCAAATATTGCCATTCCTGCATCAACTGATCCTCCTGGAGAATTCACATACATAGAAATATCTTTTTGAGGATCCTCTTTTTGTAGGTATAGCAGTTCAGCTATTATAAGATTTGCCAGATCATCATCAATAGCTCCACCAAGAAAAATAATTCTTTCTTCAAGCATTCTAGAATATATATCATATACTCTTTCTCCTCTAGGTGTTTTTTCTATTATTGTAGGAATTATTGTCATGATTGTTTTTTTACTAAATTAACTATTTCTTTTAAACTCTTGTAATATCTAATATTATACACCATCTCTTCTGCATTAATATTTTTTAATTCTTCTTCTGGTATTGTAGTAAGTTGAGATTCAATATCTTCTTTTGTTACTTCAAGTTTATTTTCTTTTGCATACTCTTCTGTAAAGATATCTAGTTTTAACTGATCTATAACTTCTTTTTCTAAATCTTTTATTATTTTATCTTTATTAGTCTTACTTTGAGAGAGATATTCATCTAAGCTCATATTTAGATTTTTAGAGAAATTCTCTAAATTTTCAAGAGATCTATCAGTATGTTCTCTTATTATATACTCAGGAATATCTTCTTTCTCAATAACTATTTCTTCTAATAATGTCTCAATTATTAGACTTTCGTAGATATTATTTAAGTATTTTTCTTCATTATCTTTCAGATCTTGTAAAACTTCTTTATTATTTTCTTTTTGATATTTCTCTTTCTCTTCATTAAATTTCTTTTCTGCAGTTTCTTTTTTAACTTTTATCTTTTCAAGATTAACTTTTTTTATCTCAGGTTTTTTGTAGCATATAATTTTTATCTCAAAGTCTTCAGCTTCAAGTTTTATATTTTCTAAGAAATCTTTTTCAAAATATATTCTTAGTGGATTGACATCATTCTCATATATAAAATTAATTATTATATTTTGGATGTGAGAATAGGATTCTTCTATAATATCTTTTTTATATTGTGCAAATATTAGTTCCTTAGGTGCTTTTCCTTTTCTGAAACCTTTTATTTCTTTAGTTTCAGAAATTTTAGAAAGTATATCATTAATACTATTCACTACAAGTTCTTTTTTTATACCTACAGTTATTATTACTCTAGATCCTTTTTCCTTTTGGCTAGATATTATTTTAATAAATTTGTTTTCTTTTTTTTCTTTATTCATAATAATCTTCTTCAATTTTATCATCTATACCTTCTGGTATATAATTATCTTCTCCATCGAAGAAATCACTATTAGTAACTTCTTCCCCTTCTCCAAAATCTTCATTGTTTATTGTAACTATAGTTTTTAGTTTTTTACCACAAATTGGACAGAGTTCTGCTTCAAGAACATCTTCTTTACAGTTAGGACATTTTACAACTTTTATATCAGATATACTACTTAAATTAATATCTTTCTGTTCATTAATATCATCAATATTTTCTATATCATCATCTTCTTCTTCAATATCTACTCCTTCTAGGGTTGTTTCATCTAGAGGATCTTCTTCTGGGTCGTCTATATCTATAATATCAATATCATCACTTTCTTCAAGTATTGCTTTGTCATCAAATTCAATTTCATCGGGATCTAAATTTTCTTGTTTTTTACTTTTTTTCATATTTTATTATTTATTAGTAAGTATTGTATAATACTGTTTATTAATTTATAGTTTAAAGCATGAATAAATTACTCACTTTATTTGCAAGTTTTATTATACAATCTATTGTCAAATTTTCATATATAGGTATTTTTATATGGATGCTTCTAGAAAGTTTCAATATTCCAATTCCATCTGAGTTAGTAATGACATTTTCAGGATTTCTATCATATAAAGGGGATTTTAATCTTTATTTAGTTATTATAGTAGGGACATTTGGAAATCTTTTGGGATCTATTCTTTCATACTATCTTGGTTATTATGGAGGATATCCATTTTTAGAGAAATATGGAAAATATATTTTTATTCAGGATAAAGATATAAAGAGAGCACATGAATGGTTTGTAAGGTATGGAGAATTTGCTGTTTTCTTTACAAGGGTATTGCCTGTATTTAGGACTTTTATTTCACTTCCTGCAGGTATTGCAAAAATGGATATAAAGAAATTTAGTTTATATACTTTTTTAGGAACTTTAATTTGGGATATAGTATTAGCTGTATTGGGTTTTTATTTTGCATCTAGATGGACAATTATTTATCATTTTATAGAAAGTTTTTCTATATACTTCTTTATTATCTTAATTGTAATCATTGTTGTATATATATATATACATATGAGAATTAGAAAAAGAAAAAAGGAACTATTTCAATAATTCTTTAAATAGACTAAGAGTTTGAACTGCTGTTTTTTCCCATGAATATTTACCTATCTCCTCTAATCCTAGTTTTATTAGATCATCTTTTCTTTTTAAAGCTTCTATTACTCCATCTGCTATATCCATTAAATTATTAGGATCTACTATTATAGCTGCATTTTTCCCAATCTCTTCTGTAGCAGAATTCTGAGATGTTACAACAGGAGTTCCACTAGCGAATGCTTCTAGTATAGGCAATCCGAAACCTTCCTCATGAGATATATATAAAAATAAATCTGCATTACTATATTCTTTTGCTAGATCAGATTCTGATACGTATCCTGGTATGATTATGTTATTTTCAAGTTTAAAATCTTTAATTGTATTGATTAAATTTTGATAATCATCTCCTGGTTTTCCAATTATCTTTAATTTTGTATTTCCAAATTTGTCTTTTATAATAGGTATTATTTTTATTATTTGAGTAAAATTCTTCCTTTTATTTATTGTTCCTACAGAAAGTATATGAATCTCATTACTGTGTGTAGTTTTTTTTCTAGTGGTAAATAAATCTTTATTATATGATTCATATATTACTGTAATTTTAGATTGATTAATTTTATATAATTTTAATAATTCAGATTTTGTATATTTAGATACAGATATTATTTTATCTGATTGAAGTATTGCATTTTTGAAGAATAATTTTGTTGTACTGACTTGAGATTCCATATATTTGAAAAAAAGATCGTGTACTGTTATAACTTTTTTTATATTTTTTTTACTTATTATTGGTAGAGTTGGTGTAGGAGAGAATATTAAATCTATATTATCAATTATTATCTGTTTAGATATAGATGTATGCATCCATGCTTTTCTATTCTTAATATATACATGGTGTATATTTTTAAATTTATTTTTATATTCATGATTAGTATAGAGATAGAATTCAAAATCAGTATATTTGTCGAATTGATTTAGTAAATTTATAGTATAAGTCTCTATTCCAGTAATATCTCTATTGAGTATATCTTTAGCAATTATTCCTATTTTATATTTACTCATAACCTTAATCACTGTATAATATAGAAACCTTTTAATGAGGGTATAGCTCAACGGTAGAGCATCAGCCTCTTAAGCTGTTGGTTCTGGGTTCGAATCCCAGTGCCCTCATAATAGAATTATTTCTATAATATGCGATTTTCCTTGTTTTTTCAATATATATCTTTAGGGGTATAAATTATTAATAAGTAGATTTAATATTGGTATGATGATCTTCTTAATAGCACCTAGAGAGATTCGAACTCTCAACCTTCTCGTCCGAAGCGAGATGCTCTATCCGTTAAGCTATAGGTGCATAATTATTTTAACAGTTATTAGGACTTATTTAAAATCATGAGAGTTTTTAATTGCTCTCGGCGGGACTCGAACCTGCAGTCTTCTCCTTAGAAGGGAGTTGCTTTATCCTATTAAGCTACGAGAGCATATATATTTTTGGGGTAAATGGTGGGGTTCGAACCCACGACCTACCGCTCCACAGGCAGTCGCTCTAACCAGCTGAGCTACATTTACCAACAAACAAAATCATTTTAACACAAACTTTTAGTATTTTTAAAATAATCTTACTCTATCTCCTACTATAATTTTGTTATCTGTTATAAATTTAGGGTTTAATTCTAATACATATAAAGAATTATACTTTGGAGTATATATTAAACATTCATTATTTTTACAAGGTGTAGCTTTTATTATTTGGTTAATTTTAAAATTATTAGATATAAAAACCATATCGAGTGGTATATATGTAAATGCCATCCAGAATGTATGAATTGTATTAGTTTCAAATTCAAATAACATTCCTGTATTTGAAGATAAATTAGTATATTTCATTAATCCAACTTGTTTTTGATAGCTAGTTTTTGCTATATAAACATTAATTCCGATATTATTTATATATATAATTTTTTGAGATTCTTGAGATCTTATTTTGTAAGCATTATTTTGTGTAATATGTATTGATTGATCAATATTAATATATTGTTTATTGGTATTATTAGAGATTGTACTAGTTGTATTTCCTTTAGGATAAAAGTAGAAAATTAGTAATCCAACAAGTATAAATATTCCTGGATATATAGAATACTTTGCTAGTATATAATAAAAATTATTATTTTCTTTCTTCATAATTGTGATAATATTATACCAGTAATTTGAATATCTTAAAATTTGACTTTTTTATATAATTATTTTAGTATGCAGAGATAATTATGAAAGTAATTTTTATATCTGGTGGAGTTATTTCTGGTATAGGAAAAGGCATTAGTGCTGGTTCAATTGGGCTACTCTTAAAAAAACATTCCCTGAAAGTATCTTTTCTAAAATGTGATCCATATATTAATCTTGATGCAGGAACTATGAATCCTATTGTGCATGGTGAAGTTTTTGTAACAGATGATGGATATGAAATTGATATGGATGGTGGGCATTATGAAAGATTTATAGGTATAACTCTTTCTAAGGATAACTCTATTACAACAGGACAAGTATATTCTCAAGTTATTAAAAATGAAAGAAATCTAAAATATGATGGTGAGTGTGTGGAGGTGATTCCTCATATAAGAGATGAAATAGTAAGAAGAATTGAAGATAGTTATGGTAATAATGATATATTAATTATTGAAATTGGAGGAACTGTTGGAGAGTATCAAAATGATATTTATTATGAAGCAGAAAGATTTTTAAAACAAAAATTATTAGATGATTTAATACATATTCATGTAGGATATCTTCCAATTCCAAAAAGTCTTGGAGAAATGAAAACAAAGCCAACTCAGCAGTCAGTTATGCTTCTTAATCAGAGAGGAATTTTTCCAGATATAATAATAGGGAGATCTGAATTTTCAATAGATTTGGTAAGAAAGAAAAAAATTTCTATTGCAACTAATGTTTCTGATAATAATATATTTTCTAATCCAGATGTTGATACTATATACAAAGTACCAAAGCTTTTCTATGATCAAAAATTTGATAAAAGGATATTAGATCTTCTTAAAATTAAACCTTCTGATATAGATTTCTCTGACTGGGAGGAATTGATAAAGAATATTGATACTAAACCTAAGAAAAATATTGTCATTGGTATGGTATCTAAATATCATAATAGTGGTAAATTTTCATTAGAAGATTCATATGTATCAGTAGTAGAAGCAATTAAAAGTGCATGTTGGAATAAACATATTGGATTTAAAATTAAATGGATTGATTCTGAATCTTTTACAGAAAATGATTTATCTGAGTGTAATGGAATAATAGTTCCTGGTGGATTTGGGAAGAGAGGTATTGAGGGTAAGATCAAAGCAATTAAGTATGCAAGAGAGAATAAAGTTCCATATTTAGGATTATGTCTAGGGATGCAATTAGCTGCAATAGAATTTGCTCAAGATGTATGTAAAATTAAAGATGCAAACTCTGAAGAAATAGATGAATTATCAAAAAATAAGATAATTCATATTATGCCTGATCAGGAAAAAAAATTATTGGATAAAAATTATGGAGGTAGTATGAGATTAGGTGCATGGGATTGTGTTATAGATAAAAATACTTTGGCATATAGATTATATAGAAAAAATAAGATTAGTGAAAGACATAGGCATAGATATGAATTTAATAATGAGTATAGAAAATTATTTGAATCTCATGGAATGATTTTTTCAGGAAAATCTACTGATGGTAATTTAGTAGAGATAATGGAGTTGAAGGATCATCCTTTTTTCATAGGGGTACAATTTCATCCTGAGTTTAAGAGTTCTCCTATACTTCCCCATCCATTATTTTTAGAATTTATATCTGTTATAATATCGTCTAATGGTTCTATCTGATGTTGATATTAAAAGAGAGATTGATAAAGGAGATTTAGTAATATCTCCATATAGTGATGAATCCATTCAACCATCTTCATATGATCTCCATATAGGTTCTAAATTTATAGTTTTTGATAATCATAATACTGATATTATTGATGTAAAGTTAGAACCTAAGAATACTAGAATTATAGATGTTAAAGATAAAGGTTATTTTATAGTACATCCTAATAATTTTATATTAGGAGTAACTATGGAGAAAATAAAAATACCTAGATATATAGTATCGAGAATAGAAGGTAAATCTTCAATAGGTAGATTAGGTTTAATAATTCATGCTACAGCTGGATATATAGATCCTGGATTTGAAGGTACATTAACATTAGAGATGTTTAACCTTTCTTCAGTTCCTATTAAGATATATGTTGGTATGAAAATAGCTCAATTATCATTTTTTGAAATGAAAAGTCCTTCCTCTAAAATTTATGGAGAGTATAAAAATAAATATCAAGGACAAGTTGATCCTACTGAGAGTATGCTCTGGAAAAATTTCTGATATAATATATTCATGATTAAAGATAAACAAGTTTTATCTCTTATAAATAAAGAAAGAGCAAGGCAATTTGAAACGATTAATCTTATTGCATCAGAAAACTATTCAAGTATAGATGTAAGAGAGGCTGAATCTTCTTTTTTTATAAATAAATATGCAGAAGGATATCCTCATAAAAGATATTATTCAGGATGTGAATATGTTGATGATATTGAGGATTTAGCTATAGAGAGATGTAAAGAACTTTTCAATGTAAAATTTGCTAATGTTCAACCACATAGTGGATCTCAGGCAAATATGGCAGTCTATTTTGCTTTAATAAAACCAAAAGATAAAGTACTGTCTCTAGGTTTAGATAATGGAGGACATCTTACTCATGGATCTGAAGTAAATTTTTCTGGACAATTATTTAATTTTTCTCACTATACAGTGAATGAGAATGGTGTTCTAGATTATGAACAGATACTCTCAATAGCTAGAAGAGTAAAACCTAAAATTATAGTAGCAGGATACTCTGCATATCCAAGAAATATTGATTTTAAAAAATTTAGAGAAATTGCTGATTTAACTGGCGCCTACCTACTCTCTGATATATCTCATATATCAGGGCTTGTAGCATCCAAATTACACCCAGATCCATTCAAATATTCACATGTAGTAACTTCAACTACACATAAGACCCTAAGAGGTCCTAGAGGAGCTATTATTATGAGTAATGATTCTTCTATATTTGAAAGTGTTCAGAAATCTGTTTTTCCAGGAGTTCAAGGAGGTCCTCTTGTAAATGTTATAGCTTCTAAAGCTATTGCTTTTAGAGAATCTAATAGTGATTCGTTTAGAAAGTATTCTGAGAATATCATATCGAATGCTAGATATCTTGCTGATGCTCTTATTGCAAGAGGTTTTAGTGTTGTCTCATCTGGTACAGATAATCATCTTTTTGTTTTAGATTTAAGTAATTTTAATATAACAGGAAAGGATGCTCAGAATCTTTTGGAATCATGTAATATTAATGTTTCAAAATCTCTTATTCCTAATGATAAAAATAAACCTTGGATTGCAAGTGGAATAAGATTAGGAACTCCTGCTGTAACATCAAGAGGATTAGGTATAAAAGAAATGGAGATAATTGCTGATTTTATATATTCAATAATAAATTCAAGAAAAAATATAAATACTCAAAAAGTATCAAAAGAAGTAATAAATTTTATAAAACAATTTCCTATACTAGACCACTATGAATAAATTATTTGATGGGAAAAAAGAAGCTTTAATAATTAAAGATATTATTAAGAAGAATATTTCGGATAGAGTACTTACATTGGGTATACTACAGATTGGTGACGATTATATGAGTAATATTTTTATAAGAGAGAAAATGAAATTTGCAAAGGAAGTTGGGATAAATATTAACTATCAAAAAATACAAAAGTCAGATAGTACTACTTTAGATTACTATATAGATAAATTTAATAGTGATAATAATATCAATGCATATCTAATTCAATTACCTTTAGTTGGTATAAAGGATAAGAATTATTTTTTAGAAAAAATAAATAAAGATAAAGATATTGACTGTTTAACAAGTATAAATTATGCAAAAGTTTTATTAGGAAATTATACTTTTGCTCCTGGAGTATATCTAGCATTTAGATATATTTTTAAAAAATTAAATGTAGATAAAAGTAGTAATATACTTATAGTTGGAGGAGGATTTGTAGGGAGAAGTATTGCAAATTATCTTATACTAGAAAAGTATAATGTATTTATAGTTGATAGATATATAGAAGATATATCTTTATATTCTAAGTTATCAGATGTAATTATTTTTTCTGCAGGAGTAAGTAATGTAATAAAAAAACAAGATATTAAGGATAATTCAATTCTTATAAATATTGGTGCTAGTGCAAATTTGGATGATACATTTGAAGGTGGAATTTCAGAAGATACTATTGATAAAGCTAAATTTTTCGTCCCCATTAAAGGAGGTATTGGTCCTATGACTATAGCAATGCTTTTTAAAAGTTTATCTGAAATAGACTTAAAGTAAATTTATATATTTATAAATCTATTTATTAACTGATTTTATTATATAGTCAGATATATATTTTTTTGCATTTATTGGAAGAGTATGTGTATTTTTTAATATCCTCTTATTTAAAAGAGTTTCTATTTTTTTCTCTAATTTATTAAAATTAAGTTCATTTTCATTAATTAAATCTACTACATTAGAGTAATTTTGTGCTATTTTTGCATTATATATTTGATCAAATTTATCTCCAATTGATAGTGGTATAAAAATTGCTTTTTTACTTAAAGAAAGTATCTCATAAACCGTATTAGCTCCACTTCTTCCTATAACCAAATCTGATTTATTTAGTACCTCTCCTACTCTATCTCCCCATATATTTTTCTTATTAATATATCTTTTTTTTAAATTCATATCTAATTTACTTTTTATCTCTATACTTTTTTCAAAATCATTATATATACTATTAGATCCTATTTGATGTATTAATGTATATTTTTTAAGTAGCTTTTCTATATTCTGAAATATTAAAGTATTTATAATGTGAGCCCCTTGGTTTCCTCCTGTTATATATATCAACGGGTATTTTTTATCTATTTTAAAGTAATCAGAGTTAGTATTAAAAATTTCATCTCTTAGAATATTTCCTGTATATATTATTTTATTTTTGTTTTTTATATATTTAATTGTTTCTTGCCATGAAGTAAATATTTTTTCTGAATATTTAATACCTATCCTATCTGATATTCCTGGTTTTATGGTTTGAATATGGGTATAGATTCTAATTTTGAATATCTTAGATATTATTAATATAGGGACAGATACATAGCTTCCAAATGATATTACTGATATAGGTCTATATTTTAGAATATAATAGATTGATTGAATAAATCCTAAAGGAATTTTACAAAATGATATTATGGAGTTTATTGATAAATATCTATATAATTTCCCAGTATTTAAAGATAGAAATTTAATATTATTATCTTTCGCATATTTATATTCTTGAGAGAAGGATTTATCGAATAGTATTGTATGTTTTACTCCAACATAATAGATATTATAAATTTTGTGTTTATTTAACTCCTTATAAATAGAAATTGCAGGAGTGAAATGTCCTCCAATTATAAATATATTTTTATCCTTCATATTTATTATTAATCCTGTTTATACTAAGTATAATACCAATTCCTGCAAGTATTGTTATAACACTACTTCCTCCATAGCTTATAAGAGGAAGAGGTACTCCTGTAAGTGGAATTATCCCTATATTAGCAGCAATGTTTATAAATGTCTGTATTCCTATCCAAGCAGCTATTCCAACTGCTAGAAATTTACCAAATATATCTTTTGTATTAATTGCTACTTTCATTATTAGATATATAAGGTAAAGAAAAATAGCAATTAATATTATTGCACCAATAAGTCCCAGTTCTTCTGCAATTACTGCAAATATTGAATCAGTTATTGCTGTAGTTCCTACTAAATATTGATTTTTTTGAATTGATTGTGTAAAACCTACTCCTGTAATACCTCCAGATCCTATTGCTATTAAAATTTGATGTACTTGGTATCCTGTACTAAGATTTGTATTAGAAGTTTTTGACAGATGTAAATATGTTAGAATTCTCTCTATTCTATATGGTTCTATGAGTATAAATATAATACCTAGAATACCATAAAATAATGACACTATTCCAAGATTATAGAATAGGTATTTTTTATTATCATTTATAATAAGTATAATTAAAGCTATTAGAAGTACTACAATGGTAGTTCCCATATCTTTCTCTATGATAATAAGTCCTGCAATTAATGATGTAATTAAAAGATATGGTATTAAGAATTCCTTTAGATTAGAAGAAAAACTAGTTATAATTTCTTTCTTTTTTTCATAATATTTTGTGAGCCATGCAGAAATATATATAATAAAGAAAAGTTTTGCAAATTCAGATGGTTGAAAACTTGTAAATCCTAGACTAATCCATCTTTGAGATCCATTTATTTTAGAAGAGAATACAATTACTACTAAAAGTCCAAGGATAACAAGTATTAAAAGTAAAAGTGCATATTTTTTTAATTTTCTGTAATCAATTTTATATAATATAAAAGCTCCCACACTTCCAAGTACCATCCATAGAGATTGGAGTCCAATATAGTGATATTTTTGAGCTATTAGTCCCATTGAAGCATCAAATACCATTATTAGTCCAAAAATACATAATACTACTGTGGTAATAACTATTTTTTTCCCTAAAATTTGATTTTCAGAATCCATATATAATTTATATCACAATATAAAAGTATTAAGAAACCTCTAATAATTTTTTCTTTGTATATAAATATTTTGTAGTATTCCAAGACATATTAAAATAGTTAGGAGGGAACTTCCTCCATAGCTGATTAAAGGTAATGTAATTCCAGTTACAGGCATAACACCTAAATTCATTCCAACATTAATAATAAATTGTATCATTATCATTGTAAGTACACCTATTACAATTAGAGTTTCATACCGCCCACGTGTATTTTTTAGAATATGTATAATTCTATATATAAATGCGAGATATAGAGAAAGCAGTATCAAAGTTCCTATTAGACCAAATTCTTCTACAATTGTCGCAAAAATAAAATCAGTTGTATCTTCTGGTAGAAAATTTAATCTACTTTGTGTTCCTTCTAGATATCCTTTCCCCCATAGTCCTCCAGATCCTATTGCTATTTTTGATTGTTCAGTTTGGAAATTAATTGAAGAATTTAGTTTTGATGATTGATCGATGAATCCAATTAGTCTATTTTTTTGATAATTCTTTAACAGATGATCCCATACTATTAGCTTAAAACTAAATCCTACAAATATTCCTAGGATTATAGTTATAAATAATATGTATTTATATATATTTTTTGATGCTTTCTTATATAGAAGAAATATTAATCCTAATATGATTATAAGTAGTAGTATATTAACATTGAAAAATATTAGGTTTAAATTTGCATTTAAAAAATTTATCCCTATAAATGGGAGTATTAGAAGAATTGATAGTATGAATATAGATATTATATATATAAATTTTTTCTGATCATAATAAGATGCAAATACAATAGCAAACCAAATTACGAGTATAATAATTGTATTTCCCAAGGCAGGTTGTTTATATATAAGATATACAATAGGTACTATAATTAAAAATCCAAGTGCAATTTTTTTTAAAGCATTTTCAGTTTTTCTAAAAACCTCAAAGAATGATGCGGATATTAGTATTACGACTATTTTCGCAAATTCTGCAGGCTGTATATCAAATTTCCCAATAACAAACCATCTACGTGTATTATTAAGCCTAATATTTAAAAGAAATATGAGGCCTAGCATTATTATTATTACTGCATATATTAATATTTGAACCTTTTTATCTTTATATATTCTATAATCTACAGATAAGAGTGAAAAATATGCAATTATACCTACAATTGCAAAAATTATTTGTCTTGATCCCTCATATGATTGTCCTGTTGAATATATACTTATAATTCCTAGAATAGTTAGAATTATTACTAGAAATGTTAGAGTATAATCTTGTTTTAGAAGGTTTTTAAACATTAATTTTTATATATATTTCTTTATTATTAATTTTTATAAGATCACCCTCTATCTTTGGTTCATATATACTTATATTTCTTGATTTAGTTATTTTTTTGATATCATTACCAAATTTTTCAATTATTTTTATAATATCACTATCATCCGAATATATTGATATATCAATAATATCAGAAATATTAAGTGTATTATTTTTTCTTAAATTTTGAATTTCTCTTATAAATTCTCTATATAAACCTTCAAGGAGCATTTCTTCATCTAGTTCTGTATTAATACCAACTTCTCCATATTTTCCTTTATTAATTTTTAATTTATTATTTTTCTCTTTGATTATTATTTTTGCGTTAAGTTCATTTTTTATAATATCTAAGATATCAGTAGTTTGTATATTGGAATTTTCTATATATATTTCTCTTATTGGTTGCTTTAATTTTATACCATTCTCAATTCTTAAATTTTGAAGTTCTGATATTATCTCTCTTGCTCTAGACATCTCATTTTCTATGACAAGATCAATCTGATTATGAGGAATTTGAGGATAGTCTTGCATATGTACACTACTGTCATTATTATTTAGAGTAATATATATATATTCAGATATAAAAGGTATTACAGGTGCAGTAGCTTTAGAGAAATCTATAAGTACATTATATAGAGTATTTAATGCATCTATACTACCATCTGCAAATCTTTGTCTAGATCCCCTTATATACCAAGTAGAAAGGTCATTTATATATGGTTGTATAAGGTTTGTTGCACTCATTAAATCATAGATATCTAGTTGGTATGTTATATCTGCTATG
Source organism: bacterium (assembly GCA_021810605.1). Classification (GTDB taxonomy): domain Bacteria; phylum Patescibacteriota; class Dojkabacteria; order JAKAPS01; family JAJZLI01; genus JAJYFR01. The sequence continues at coordinate 14,894 of JAJZIL010000004.1, forward strand.
AAGTGATTTGTTCTAGATATAATCCATTTATCTAACACATTATTACTTTTTTTATCTATAGGTTCAAAATTATTAGAGTTTGCGTAGATAGTAAAATATTTTAAAGTATTATAGATAGTTAAAAATACATTTTTTACTACATCTGAAACTCCATTATCATTGAACATTAGATCTTCTCCTTTAACTAATGGTGATGATAATAGATAAAATTTTAATGCATCAGCACCAAATTTATTAACTAATTCTCCTGGATCTGTATAATTTCTTTTTGATTTAGAGAGTTTTTTCCCAGTTTTATCAAGAACAATTCCTGTAGTAATGACATTCTTAAAAGCAGGTTTATCCATTAGTGCTGTTGCTATTGTATGTAGAGAATAAAACCACCCTCTAGTCTGGTCAATTGCTTCTGCAATAAAATTAGCAGGGAAATTATCTTCAAAATTATCTTTATTTTCAAATGGATAATGTTTTTGAGCATATGGCATAGATCCTGATTCAAACCAACAGTCTAATACCTCTGGAATTCTTTTTAATACTCCTTTTTCACATTTGTCACAAGGTATTTTGAAATCATCAATAAAGTGTCTATGTATATCTATGATATTTTTTTCTCCAGAAAGATCTTCTAATTCTTTTATAGATCCTATTACAATAATATTAGAACAATTATCACATTTCCAAACGGGTAATGGTGTACCCCAATACCTATTTCTTGATAGTCCCCAATCTGGAGCTGATTCTAATCCTTTTTTGAACCGACCTTCTTTAATATGTTTAGGTGTCCAATTAATAAGTTCATTATTCTTTACAGTATCTTTTTTTATATTTCCAACATCTAAAAACCAAGAATCCATTGAATAATTAAGTAAAGGTGTATCACATCTCCAGCAGTGAGGGTAAGAGTGAGTAATCTTTATACTTCTGAAAAAAGTATTATCTTTTTTCAATTGTTCTAATATTTTTTCTCCTAGATCTCTTGCTTGTTTTCCTGCCCATTCCATTAATGGATACTCTCCAAATTCTCCTTCTATATTAACATGTCTTATGTTAGGAGTATTAAGTGTTTTTCCAAGTACCATATCTTCTTCTCCAAATGCAGGTGCAATATGTACTATACCAGTTCCTTCATCTGATGTTACAAAATCTGCTTCAGTTACATACCAACCTTTATCTATATGTTCTGGTTTTATTGTTTTTGAGATATCAAAGAGGGGCTCATATCGTTGTCCTATTATTAAATCTATTTTTATATTATTTATAATCTCATATTCAATATTTTCAAATATATACTCTACTCTATTTTTAGCTACTATATAATATTCATTATTACTTTTTACTTTTACATATTCAATATTTTTATTTACTGCAAGAAGTACATTTGCAGGAAGAGTCCAAGGAGTTGTAGTCCAAGCAAGAAAATATGTATTATCCTTATCTATTAGCTTAAATTTTGCAATAACAGAAAGATCTTCAAGGTCTTTATATCCTAATTGTACTTCTGTATTAGAAAGTGGAGTTGCACATCTAGGACATATTTTTATACTTCGGTATCCTTCATATATTAATCCTTTTTCATAAATATTCTTAAATACATACCATATGCTCTCCATATAGTTTTTATCCATAGTTTTATAGTCATTTTCCATATCTACCCATCTTCCCATTCTTTGAACAAATTCTTTCCATTCATTGACATATTTAAGTACAATCAGTCTACATTCTTCATTAAATTTATCTATTCCTAGATCTTCTATTTCTTTTTTATTTTTTATTCCCTTTAATTTTTCCAGTTCATACTCAACAGGGAGTCCATGACAATCCCAACCAAATCTTCTTTCAACATAATATCCTTTCATAGTATAGTATCGGGGAATAAGATCTTTTATTGCTCCTTGTACTAAGTGTCCATGATGAGGTAGTCCAGTAGCAAATGGTGGACCATCATAAAATATATATTCCTTTTTACCTTTATTTTTATCTAGGGATTTTTTGAAGGTATTATCTTTCTTCCAAAAAGAGAGTATATTTTCTTCTATATTTGGAAAGTCAGGTTTTTGATCTAAATTAGGGAATTTCATTATGTATGACATTTTATATCATACATAGTTATTTTTCAAATTATTTATTAAGGTTGTCAGTCTTCTTTTGAATCTTTTTCTGTAATCTATCGATTTTTTTATTTGTATCTTTTACAATATTTTGAGTCCTTTTTAATGCTTTTTGTTTTATATCTTTAGTTTTATAATCAAGATCTTTATTAATTTTATCAAAATTTTCTTTAGTTTTATTTATGAAATCTTCTTTATCAAAATTCTCTATACTATAAGAAATATCATCAACAGTATCTAATGTTGTATCTACTATCTTATTTTTGGATTCTTGGTATTTATCTATTAGATCTTTTCTATTTTCTTTTTTTGAAAGGTATAACGATATAGCTCCAGCAGTTGCTCCTGCAAGAAAGGTTAATAGAATGTTTCTTGATGTATTTGATTTTCTTCTCATAATTTTATATTTTAAGTAATTTTGAGACTATCTTTATTATTTTAATATAATTAGTATCAATACTTTCAGTAATTGATTGAAATTTCTTTATAGCTCTATCAATTCTCTTTATAACTATCATAACCTGTATTAATATAAATATTAAAATTAATACAAATAATGAAGCCAGGATTGTCAATATATCTATTATTATTTTTTCAAACTCAACCATATTTTATCTTATAATATTTCTTAATTATATGTTAATATTTATTAAATGTCAACTTGTTGTATAAGTAGTTTTTTTTCTGTTAGAATATTTTCATATGAAATTTTTAATATTTGCAGGAGGAAATGGTACTAGACTTTGGCCTGTTAGTAGGAAGGATAATCCTAAACAGTTTCAGACATTTTTTTCTAATAAATCGTTATTTCAATTAACTATTGAAAGATTATCAAGAAGATTTTCTTTTGAAGATTTTTTTATAGTTACTCCTCCGGAGTATGTAAGTATTATAAAATCCCAGGTTCCTGAAATTATAAAGGAGAATATTCTTATAGAGTCAGAGACAAGAGATACACTTGCATGTGTAGGGTTTGCAGCTTTTATTATAGATAGTTTATTTAAGGATGAAGAAATTGCAATTCTTTGGTCTGATCATTTAATTAAATATGAGAAAGTTTTTTTAGATGCATTTTCTTTAGCTTCAAAATATTCAAAAGAAAAAAATAAAATAGTTCAAATTGATGTAAATCCTACAAATATAAATGTAAATCTAGGTTATATTCAAATAGGAGATCAGATTGAATCAATAGATGGTTTTAGTATTTATGAATTTATAAAACAAACAGAAAAACCAGATTATAAAACTGCAAGAAAATTTATAGAAAGTTTTGATTATCTTTGGCATACAGGGTATTCAGTTTATCCTCCATCAAAATTAGTAGATTTATATAGAAGATATGTTCCTAAAATAGCTGAAAAGATGGATAATATAGTTAAATTATATTCTTTAGGAGAAGATTTTTCTCAATTATATTCTTCAATAGATAAGATCTCTATTGATTATGCAATTCTAGAAAAGGTTGATAATAGTGATATAGTAGTTATTCCAGCAGATTTAGGTTGGAGTGATGTTGGTAATTGGGAATCTTTAAAACAAGTACTAGAAGATAGTATTGATGAGAATGTATCTCATGGAGAGAATATATTAATAGATACAAAAAATTCTTTAGTTTTTTCTAATAATGATAAAAAAATAATAACAACTATTGGTATTGAGGATCTTGTTATTGTTGATACTCCAGATGCATTACTAGTTTGTTCTCTTTCTGATTCTTACAGAGTTAAAGATTTGATATCTGAGATTAAAAAAAATAAAAAAGATCAATTACTTTAAGTTTTTTTTATTGTAGGGGTGTAAGTTATATCTCTACCAATAAGAAGTCTTGTTTGAGCATCAATTGCAGGTATTGCTGAGAAAATTATACTTACAATTGGATAAGTTATCCAAGTAAGGTAAGAGAATGCATTGTTAAGTGGGTTTTTATGAGTTTTCTCTGGTGCCATTTTTAATTCAAAAATAAGTATTACTATAACTAATATAGTTGTAATAGTAAGGAATCTACTAACTATAGTAGGTATAGTATATGAGAGAGTAGTCTTTTGATAATGATAATTTAGCTCTGGAATAAGATCTCCAAAGGTTATAATAATAGGTGCAATTGCTCTTTCAAATGAATTTCTAATTTGTTGGAATATTAATGTAAATTTTCTATATCTGGATATTTTTTTATTTTTCATAACATTAGGGATACTAAATGCCATTTCACTAGCTCCCCATGCCCATCTTCTAAGTTGTTTGTATTGTTCTTTTAAACTTTTCCAATAAGTCTCAGCTAATACTGCATCTCCATAAACAGGAACAAATAAAGGAATTACCTTTGTATCATTTCCAAATTGTAATGTTGCTTTCCAATAAAGTCTCTCATCTTCTGGGATTACATCAGGATCCCAGAATCCAGATTTTTTTAAAGATTCAAAATTAATTGCATAACAGGAAAAATTCATTAATCTTTCAGGTTTAAATGTTAATGCCATTTGCCATTGTGCAGAAAAAGTTGCAATTATTCTTGAAGCTATAGGTACTTTCCAAATATTATTATAGAATATTGGAATTGGTTGGTATATTGTTTTATCTCTATTTTCTTCACTAAGGTATGTATAAGTAAGATAAAGAAAATAATTTTTATTATGTCTATAATCTGCATCACTACTTGTAATTATAGCTTTTTTAGGATCTAATCCCCTTTCTTTAAATATTTTATATAATTCTCTTGCTGCAAAATTCTCATTAGATGCTTTTCCTGGAATTTCTCCTTCTATGACTGTATGCTCAGTTATAATGAAATCATAATACTTATCTTTTATTTCCTTTTTATACTCCTCTCCTATCTCTTTTCCATTAGGGAATTTTTTTTCAGTTGCAAAAAGAATTATTTTTTTATCATTGGGGTATATAATGTTATTAGTCGCTTGAATTGTAGGATCAATTATATCTTTTGATTCATTAGCTACAGGAATAAGTAATATTTCATAATATTCTTTCCATATATCTTTAAATTCAGTATTTAGTTTTTCTTCCCAATTTATTTTTTTTACTTGATCTATCCTTTTATTTGCTTTATAAACCAGATACATTATATTTAATGCCTGATATATAAAATATAGGATATAAAAAATTACCAGATAGATAACTACAATTGGAATAGTAAAAGAAAGTATAAATATAAGAACAATACTTCCCCAAAGTATAGTTCCAGGAATCATTTTTAATAATCTTGTTCTCAATTTAAGACTCATATTGTGTAAGGATGTTGAGATCAGTACAGAATTATATCATTTAGTAATATATTATACTATGGTAAAATACAAATTGTATGAAGAACACTCCTGCAATGTTGCAGTATCGAACAATAAAAAAAGATAATCCTGATGTAATAATTCTATTTAGAATGGGAGATTTTTATGAAACTTTTGATGAAGATGCAAAAATTGTATCTAAAGTTTTAAATATAACTCTTACATCTAGAGATAAGACTACAAATAAAACTCCAATGGCAGGATTTCCATATCATGCACTTGATACATATTTAGAAAAACTCATTGATAATAATCTTAAAGTTGGAATATGTGAGCAACTAGAGGATCCTAAAACTGTTAAGGGTATAGTGAAAAGAGATCTTGTCAAAATTATAACTCCTGGAACATATATTTCAAATATTCAGACTGAGAAAAAAGAAAGTAATTTTATTATGGCTATATATGATCTAACAAATTCATTTTATGCTGTATCTTTTATAGATTTCTCCTCAGGAGATTTTTATATTACAGATGTACTTCCACAGGAAATTTTATATTCTTTAATTAGTACTATAAATCCCAAAGAGTTAATTTTTAATACTGATTCTAAACTTAATTTGAATAATAGGAATATAACATATTTAGATAATTTTGAAGGTGATATTTCTGAAGATTTGATTTTAGATGATGATATAGATAAATCACATAAATCAATAAAGTCATCTTTGGCAATATTAAAATATTTAAAGGAAACTCAGAAAGTAGAACTTAATCATATTAAAAAACTGAAAAAATTTAATTTTTCTCAATACATGTTACTTGATGAAACAACTATAAGAAGCTTAGAAATATTTAGAAGTATAAGAGGTGATTCATATGAAGGATCTTTAATTTCAGTAATAGATAGAACTTCTACTTCTATGGGGACTAGAAAATTAAGATTTATTCTCTCTCACCCATTAATAGATCATAATCTTATTCAAGAAAGATTAGATAGTGTGGAAGAGATAATAGAATACAATATATTTGAATCTGTAAAATTAATATTGAAAGAAATCTATGATATAGAAAGGATAGCAACTAAAATAGGTATATCAACTGTAGTAGCTAGGGATTTAATAGCATTAAAGAATTCAATAAAAATATCGAAATCCTTAAAAGAACATTTATCTTTATTAAAAACTAAACTTTCAGTAGAGATATTTAATAACATTTATTCTTCGAGTGAATTAGATGATCTATATAATTTAATTGATAAATATATAATAGATGACCCTCCTCTACTTTTAAGAGATGGAGGTTTTATAAAAGCTGGTATTAACGAAGATTTAGATAAATATAAGAAAGCTATAAAGGAAGGACGTTCTTGGATATTAAATTTTCAACAAAAAGAGAAAGAAAAGTTAGGTATTCCATCTTTAAAGGTACATTATAATAAAGTTTTTGGATACTATATTGAAGTCTCAAATACACATAAGAATAAAATTCCATCTAATTATATAAGAAAGCAAACTCTTGCAAATGCAGAGAGGTATATATCGGAGGATTTAAAAGAATATGAAGATTTGATAGTAAATGCTGAATCTAGAAGTATTATTATTGAAAATGAAATATTTCTAAATTTAAAAGAAGAATTGAATAAATATATAAGAACAGTACAAATTTTTGCTGATAATATTGGATACTTGGATGTACTTATATCTTTTGCTATAGTGGCAGTTTCAAATTCATATACAAAACCTGTAATAAATATAGATAATGATACATTGAATATTATAGATTCTAGACATCCAGTTATAGAAGAAGTTATAAAACCATTACCATATATTCCTAATGATATACTACTTACAAGGGATGAGAATATAATGATTATTTCTGGCCCAAATATGTCAGGAAAAAGTAGTATATTAAGGCAGACTGCAATAATATCAATATTAGCTCAGATTGGATCATTTGTTCCATCATCTTCAGCATTGATTCCTATTGTAGATAGAGTTTTCACTAGGGTTGGATCATCAGATAATCTAGCAGGTGGAGAAAGTACTTTTATGGTAGAGATGAGTGAGGTATCAAATATACTCTCTAATGCAACTCGTAAAAGTTTGATTATATTAGATGAGATTGGTAGGGGGACATCAACTTTTGATGGTGTATCAATTGCATGGGCTATTATAGAATATATACATGATAAAATTAAATCTAAGACTATTATCGCAACACATTATCACGAACTTTTAAAGTTAGAAGATATACTTTCTGGAGTTTTTAATATGAGTATTTTAGTTAAAGATGATAATAAAGATATAATCTTTTTAAGAAAATTAAAAAAAGGTGGTACTGATAAGAGTTATGGAATTCATGTTGCAAAACTAGCAAAACTTCCAGACAGTTTAATTAATAGAGCTTTTGATATATTATCTCAGTTTGAAGATAGTAAGAGAGAATATAATAAAAATACAGTACAAGAAAGTTTTTTTGAAAGTACAGATCAGAGTATGTTAGATATAAAAAGTGAGCTTGAATCTTTAGATATAAATACTATCTCTCCTATAGATGCATTTAATAAATTATTAGAACTAAGGTCAAAATTATGATTAAAATATTACCAGAGACTCTATCAAATAAAATAGCTGCAGGAGAAGTAATTGATAGACCAGCGTCTGTATTAAAAGAACTTTTAGAAAATGCAGTTGATTCTCATGCAAGTGAGATAAGTGTTTATTTAGATGGTATAAATATTAGAGTTGATGATAATGGCGATGGTATGAGTAAAGAGGATATGCAACTTGCTATAAAAAGATTTGCTACTTCAAAAATCTCTAGTGAGAATGATTTAGAGAATATATCTACTTTTGGTTTTAGAGGTGAGGCTCTTCCTTCTATAGTATCAGTTTCCAAAACTATAATTATATCTAAAAAAGATAAGCAAGATTTTGGATACAAGATTGAGATTTGGGGAGGAAAAATTATAAATATAACTGAACATGCTTCTGTAAGAGGAACAAGTATTGAAGTAAAAGATCTTTTTTATAATACTCCTGCAAGGTTAAAATTTATGAAAAGTTATGATACAGAGTATCGATATATAGTAGATGTTTTTGAAGAGATTTCTCTAGTTAATCCTAATATACATTTTAAATTTATAAAAAAAGGAATAACAGTTTATGATTTTTTTCCAGAAAAAAGTGAATTAAGATTTAGAAAGATATTACCTAAAGGAGATTATAAATTTTTAAATATAGATTATAAAACTCCAGAGATATCTATATCTGGGTTTATATCTTCTCCTGAATTTTCTAGAAGTGGAAAAGATTATGAATATATATTTGTAAATAAAAGAATAATCTCAAATAATGCACTTTCTAAAGCTATAATTGAAGGATATTCAGATTTTTTAGATAATAATAGATATCCTATATATTCTGTTTTCATTGAGCTCAATCCTGCATTAGTGGATGTAAATGTTCATCCAAGAAAAATGGAAGTGAAATTTCAAGATTTAAATAAGATTTATAGTATTATTAAATCTGAGGTGAGTAAATTAGTAACAGGATCTAAAAGTTCTAGTTTTAATCCTCAGTATATGGATAAAAAAATAAATAACACTAGTAGATATGATATTAAATCTAGTGGAAGTCATGATATAAAAGATTATAAACAAGGGAGTAATAATAAAAAGTCAGAGTCTATTTATAAAGAAAATTTTAATCCTATTAATATAGATCTATTAGATATTCCAATAGACAATAGTGTTTCAGATATATTCCAAATTTTTAATAAATTTATCATAACAACTGCAGGAGATAATCTTCAAATTATAGATCAACATGCTGCATCAGAAAGAGTTATGTATGAGAGTATTGAAAATAATTATTTATCAATGAATATTGAATCTCAAAGTTTTCTAATACCCTACTCTATTGAGCTTAATGATAAAGATTTTAATATATTTTCAAATAATTTAGATATATTTAAAAAAACGGGGTTAGAATTTGAAATATTTGGTGATAATATAATGAAAGTATCTTCACTTCCTTTGGTTATGCAAGATATAGATATTGACTCTTTTATTCAGGATCTTATATCAGATATAAAGAGTGAAAAATTTACAGAGTCTTTAAATAAGGAGCATTTTATTATTGCTACTATTGCTTGTCATTCAAGTGTGAGATTTGGAGATAGATTAGATAAATACAAAATGACTAAAATAGTTTCAGATCTTAAAAAATGTAGAGATCCATATTTTTGTCCTCATGGAAGACCTACTACATATGAAATTCCATTAGATGAATTATTAAAAAAATTTAGGAGAAAATAGATATGAGTATTAAGGGAATATTTTTTGATTTTGATAATACAACAGTAGATGACTATGACTTTATTATTGAATGTTTTAGAAAATCTTTTCTAGATTTAGGAGAGATAGTTGAATATAGGGATATTGAAAGACTTTTAGGTAGAGAACAAAGATCAATAATAGAAGAGATTTTTTCAGATGATAAAGATATTAAAAAAGCTTCTGAATATTTTGATAAGTATTACTTTGAAGAATTTAAAACAAATATAAACATTTTTCCTGAAATAATTAAAGTTCTAACAATTCTTCAGAGAGATTATAGAATAGCTTTAATAACTGGGGCTCCAAAAGATAAGGTTAAAATTGTTTCTGAATATTTTGATATCAGTAAATTTTACTCTTCAGTAGTTACATCAGATGATGTATTGGAATATAAACCTAATTCTGAAGGTTTATTATTGACATTAGATAGGCTTAATTTAAAAAGAGATGAAGTTCTTTATATAGGTGATGCAAATGAAGATCTAGTTTTATCAAAGAATGTAGGAGTAAAATTTCTTAAAGCAGGTTGGGCAGATCCAAGAACTTTTAATATTAAAAATTCTGATTATACAATGATAGCAAATCCAATGTTAATTTTAGATTATATATAAATATATTAAATAATTTATATATATTTTTTTAGATATTTACCAGTATAACTATTTGGATCTTTTATAATATTTTCAGGAATTCCTTCAAAAATTATATTTCCTCCTTTATCTCCACCTTCTTTTCCGAGGTCAATTATCCAGTCTGCAATTTTTATTACATCCATATTATGTTCTATTACTAATACTGTATTTTTTTGATCTACTAATTTATTTAATACTTTAAGTAATTTTTTTATATCATCAAAATGTAGTCCAGTTGTAGGTTCATCTAATATATATAAAGTTTTTCCAGTTGCTCTTCTTGATAATTCTGATGCAAGTTTTATTCTCTGTGATTCTCCTCCTGAAAGAGTAGTAGCACTTTGACCTAACTTAATATAACCTAGACCAACATCATCTAAAGTTTTCATTTTTGTTTTGATTGATTGAATATTTTCAAAGAAAAGTATAGCTTCTTTTATTGTCATATCTAATATTTCAGAAATATTTTTTCCTTTATATTCAATTTCTAATGCTTCTTTATTATATCTTTTTCCTTTACATTCTTCACAAGTAACATAGATATCAGGTAAAAATTGCATTTCAATTTTTATTATTCCATCTCCTTTACATGTTTCACATCGTCCACCTTTTACATTAAAGCTAAATCTACCAGCTTTATAGCCTTTCATTTTTGATATTTTTGTAGAAGCAAATAGTTCTCTTATAAATGTAAAAGCTCCCGTGTAAGTTGCGGGATTGGATCTAGGAGTTTTTCCAATAGGAGATTGGTCAATATCTATTATTTTATTTATGTTTTCTATCCCATCTATATATTCACATTCTCCTACTATCTTCTTAGTATTATATATTTCATTAGATATATATGGATATAATATATCATTTATAAGTGTACTTTTTCCTGATCCAGAAACTCCTGTAACTACAGTAAATGTCTCTAATGGTATTTTAACATTTATATTTTTCAGATTATGTTCTTTAGCTCCATTAATTTCTAGATATTTTTTGTAATCTCTTCTTTTTTTAGGGATTTCTATCTTTTCTTTTTTTGATAAATATTTCCCTGTAATACTTTTTGGATTATTTTTTATATCTTTAAAATCACCAGTTGCAATAACTTCTCCCCCATAAACTCCTGCACCAGGACCGATATCTATTATATGATCTGCATTTTCCATTGTTTCTTCGTCATGTTCAACTACAATAACAGTATTTCCTAAATCTTTAAGTTCTTTTAGAGTCTCAATTAATTTCATATTATCTCTTTGATGTAGTCCTATAGATGGTTCATCTAGAACATATAGTATTCCAGAAAGTTTTGACCCTATTTGAGATGCAAGTCTTATTCTTTGAGCCTCCCCTCCTGCGAGTGTTTTAGAGGATCTATCTAACGACAGATACCATACTCCAACTGCATCTAAGAATTTTGCTCTACTTTCTATTTCTTGTAGTATTTGTTTAGATATAAATTTTTCTGAATCAGTAAATCCTTCTTTAATTTTAGATATCCACTCTACGAATTCATCAATATGAATTTTACTTACTTGATCTATAGATTTGTTATCAATTTTAATAGATCTTGCTATTTTATTTAATTTTGTACCTTTACAAACTTCACAAACCATTTGTTTCATATATTCAGATATTTCTCTCTTTACTGAGTCTGATCCATTGGAATATTTTTCTAATAGATGTGGAATTATACCCATAAATGTTACAGAATAAGTTTTAGTACTTCTCATTCTTGGTTTATATTGTATTTTATATGTTTCATTTCCAGTTCCGTACATAAGTATTTTTAGTTGTTCTTTAGTATAATTTTGGAATGGAATATCAAGAGGTATATTATTTTTTGATGCTACTTCTTGTATTATCTTTATTATCCATGATGACTTATAATGAGTAATTTCATTGGACAATAAATATAGAGCTCCTTCCATAAAAGTAAGTTTTGGGTTATATATTAAATCTTCTTCAATAGATTCTATAATTCCTAATCCTGAACAATTCTCACAAGCTCCATAAGGTGAGTTAAAAGAGAAGGTATTAGGTTGTATTTCAGGTATTGATGTATGACAATTTAGACATGATAGGTTTTCAGAATATAGAATATCCTTATTATCATCTTCAATATGTATAATGACTTCTCCTTCTGAAAGTAGAGCTGCTCTCTCTACTGATTCATTGATTCTACTTTTTATATCAATATCTTCATCTTTAATAATCAATCTATTTAATACAATATCTATATTATGTGATTTATATCTATCAAGTTTAATATCTTCATCTAATGAGTAAAAAATATTATCAATTCTAGCTCTAGTGAATCCTTTAGAAAAAAAATTATCTAGTATTTCTATATATTCTCCTTTTTTATTTCTTATTATAGGAGATAAGATAATTATTTTTTTATCTTTAATTTTCATTATTTCTTCTGTTATTTGTTCTATTGTTTGATGTTCTATCTTACTTCCACATTTAGGACAATATGGAATTCCAATTTTTGAATATAGTAATCGTAGATAATCATATATTTCTGTAGTGGTACCAACAGTAGAACGAGGGTTTCTACTTGCAGTTTTCTGATCAATTGATATTGCAGGAGATAATCCATCTATATAGTCTAGATCAGGTTTTTTCATTACACCTAAAAATTGTCTGGCATATGAAGAAAGAGATTCTACATATCTTCTTTGTCCTTCTGCGTAAATTGTATCAAATGCTAAGGAAGATTTTCCTGATCCTGAAACTCCTGTAATTACTATTAATTTATTTTTCGGTATTTCTAGATCAATATTTTTAAGATTATTTTCTCTAGCACCTTTTATTATTATTTTAGTATTATTCATATTTGGTTTTTCATTTTAACACATATCTGTATTATTTTATAACCAATACATTTTAGAAGTACTATCTACATTACTACTTATTGTTAAGTATAATAAATGCCCAAATACTAATTTGTTGTTCTTATATTTAATTGATTTTAATGCAATATCAAAAGAATTATTATTAAGAGAAATAAATGCTAAGTGATTTCCTTTAGGACTCCATGTTGGTTGAGAATTTACTCCTGAGTTAACTAACTGAGAGGTTGTTTTATAAGTATTAAAACTACTATTTTCAGTATTATTTAGTATTGAATTAAGATTAAAATCCATTATATATAGATAATTATTATTATTTCCAACTCTTCTTGTATATGCTAGATATTTCCCATTAGGAGAAAGTCTTGGTTCCATAGTATTTGATGAAACTGGTGTGACTGGATATGATTGTTGAGTTGAGAAATCATAAAGCATAATTTGAGAATTTGGTTGAGGTGTATTTGTGTAGTAGATATAGTATGTATAAAGTAAATAATTATTATTTGGCCAAGTTAAATCAGCATCTCCTCCTGTATAGCTTGTTGGTACAATTAAATTTGTCTCATTATATATTTGAGAAATATATGAACTAAATGAAGCATTTGAAGGGATCATCCAGACTCCTAATCCAGCTATAGGAACTCCTGTAATCAATTTATTTATATTTGAAAGATAAGATATGTATTGACCATTTGGAGAATATGCTGGAGTTGCTGACCATGCATTATTATTTATATTAGGGTTTGCCCAGTTGGTTATACGAATATTATTCTCCCCATTAATATTCATTTGATGGAGGTTAGAATAATTTGTATGGAAGCTAATATAACTAACTTTTTTTCCATTTTTGGAAACAGCTATATCTGAAACATTATTTGTATGAGTAATTTGGCGACTTGTAACACCTGCAATTCTCCAAAGATTATTATTTTTTACGAAGTATAATTCCCCATTGAGACTGTACTGATTAGTTAATGTTACGTTTTTTGATATAGTTGAGCTTAATTGTTTAGGATTTAGTATATCAGATATAATTACATTATACTTTATAATATAATATGCTATTATAACAACTAATATTAGAAGTATATACCTGAATTTAAATTTTCTTTTTTTACTTTCTTTTATATTTATAGTATTACTATTTCGAGTATTAGAAATTTTATTTTCTTTTGAAAAATCCATTATTTAATTTCCATATAATTTTAAAAATAAAGCATTAATAGCTGTCCAATTTGGTGCAACTATATCTTGTGTAACATACTGTCCATTAATTAGAGTTGTAACTGTTGATATAGATGAATATTTTGTAGGTGATAATATTATTGATTGTATTTTAGCATTTCTTAATTCATAGGCAATTTTAGACATACTAATTATTTGAGGTATTGTCATATCAGTTCTTATAATAGAACTTAGACTGTTAAATAAGGATGGAATTTCTGCAATAGTACTTGGATTATCTAATTTATTTTTAAGTATTCTTAAAACTTGTTGTTGTCTTTGTGATCTTCCAAAATCACCCATTAAATCTCCATGTCTTGAACGTACATACTCTAAAGCTCTTGTTCCTGTCATATATTGAGGTGCTCCTGATATGTATAGATTAATTGCAGCAAATTCTAGAGAAGGGTTATTATTTAGATCATTTGGATAACTCCAATCTAGAACTGGATGAGTAGGTACGACATTTACTCCTCCAAATGTATTAATTAGTTTTACAAAACCTGATAGACCAACCCATGCATAGTAGTTAATTTTTATACCAAAATATTGTTCAACTAACTGTCTTGTTAATTGTATTCCTCCAATTTCTGATGCAGTATCAAATTTTGAATAACCTCCACTTTGAGTATATCCAGGTATTTTTATCCAAAAATCCCTTGGAATAGAAATCATATATATTTTTTTAAGATAAGGATTAAAGCTTACTATCATTATAGTTTGAGTGAGTATTGAATTTGGATTAAATTTTTGATCTGTATCAGAACCAAGTACTAATATATTGGTAAATTTATTACTATTATCGTATTTATAATGTATTGTTTGTTCTACTTTAGTTCTTTTAATCTTATTTCCTGTTATTTTGAATAGATCATATGTAACAGATAGATATCCAGATTTTATAAATAAAAAACCTCCAAATAAGAATACTATTATTATTACTAATAGTATCTTTAGTTTTCTATGTTTTCTAGTTCTAACATTTTTAGGTGCAATCTTTCTATTCAAAGTATTATTTTTTTGTGGTTCTAAATCTATAACCATTGATTATGTATAATAAATATAAATTATGAAAAGTATCTTAAGATAATAATTTTAACTCTTTAATTTGATCTCTTATTTTAGCTGCTTTTTCGAATTGCATTTTTTGAGCATATTCATTCATTTGTTTTGTAAGGTTTTTAATCAACTCTTTTGTATCAGAAATATCTTCTTTATTCAAATTATCATCTTTTTTCTTTCTCTCAATTTGTATATCAATGCTCTTAGTTATACCTTTTGGTTTCAGATTATTTTTCTTATTATATTCCAATTGGATAGCTCTTCTTCGTTCTGTCTCTCCTATCGCTCCTTCCATAGATTGAGTTATAGTATCAGCATACATAATTACTTTTCCATTCTCATGTCTTGCAGCTCTTCCCATTATCTGAATAAGAGATTGTTTAGATCTTAAAAATCCTTCTTTATCTGCATCAAGAATTATAATTAAAGACACTTCTGGTAGATCCAATCCTTCTCTTAGAAGATTAATTCCTACAATAACATCATAGACTCCTAATCTTAGATCCCTTAAGACTTCAGTTCTTTCTATTGTATCTATATCACTATGTAGATACTGAGTTTTAAAATTGTTTTCTATTAGGTATTTATTGAGTTCCTCTGACATTTTTTTTGTAAGAGTTATAATTATTGTTCTTTCATTATTCTTAACTCTTTTTTCTAATTCTTTTTTTATATCCTCTATTTGTCCTTCAGATTTCCTTACTTCTACTTCTGGATCTATTAGCATTGTAGGTCTTATTATTTGTTCTACAATTCCATTTTTAGGGTAATCCTCTAGTCCTTTTGTATCCTTTTTTGATAACTCTATCTCATAATCATTAGGAGTAGCAGATACATAAATAGCTTTATTAATTTTGCTCTTAAATTCTTCAAAATTCAGAGGTCTATTATCTATTGCAGAAGGTAGTCTAAAACCATACTCAACTAGAGTTTTTTTTCTTTGATAATCACCTCTGTGCATTCCTCTTATTTGAGGTAGAGTTATATGACTCTCATCTATAATTAAAAGATAGTCTTTTGGGAAAAAATCCATAAGTGTATATGGTGCTGATCCTTTTTTCCTTCCTTCTATATGCCTTGAATAATTTTCAATTCCTTGACAATATCCCATTTCTTGAATCATTTCTATATCAAAATTAACTCTTTGCTCCAACCTTCTTGCCTCTACTATCATATCTTTTTTTCTGAAGTAATCTAATTGTTCCTTGAGTTCTTCTTTAATACTTGTTATTGAACTATTAAGTTTTTCTTGTCTTACTGTATAATGTTTTGCTGGGAATATATATATATTCTCCAACTTATCTCCTTTTGTTCTTAAAAATGGATTTATTATCCTTATATCTTCTACGATTTGGTCAAAAATTTCTATTCTAATAACACTATCTTCATATTGTGGAAATATTTCTATTATGTTTCCCTTTATGCTAAATGTTCCTCTTTTATATTCATAATCATTTCTCTCATACTGTATATTTAAAAGGGACATTATTAGATCAGATCTTTTTATATACATTCCTTTATCTATTCTAATTGCTAAATTTTCATAGTCATCAGGATTCCCAAGACCATATATACAAGAAACTGAAGCTACTATAATTACATCATTTCTAGTGACTAAATATTGTGTAGCTTTATTTCTATACTGTTCAATCTCTTCATTTATCTGAGTTTCTTTTTCTATATAGAGATCTTTTGTTGGAATATATGCTTCTGGTTGATAATAATCATAATATGATACAAAATATGCAACTGCATTGTGAGGGAAAAATTTTCTAAATTCTGATGCTAACTGTGCAGCAAGAGTTTTATTATGAGCAATCACAAGAGTAGGTTTATTAATATTTTTTATTACATTTGACATAACAAATGTTTTTCCAGATCCTGTAACACCCATTAATGTTTGATTCTCTATCCCCTCCTCTATTCCTTTAGTTAGATATGATATTGCTTGAGGTTGATCTCCCTGAGGTTTAAAATTAGATACTAGATCAAATTTTTCTTTTTTATTCATTATTATATATGTAAGTTTTCTATTATACATTAATATACATATTTTTTTTATAGTATTTTTATAGTATATTTATAAGGTATTTTAGTATAATATAATTTACAAAATGTTCTATTTGACATACAGAGCATATTTATATATCATATAATATATTTTACAATACTACTTCTAACTTAATCAAAAATATTATGGCTAAATTAAAAACAGATACTGTAGATGCTGATGTTAAGAATACAAAAAACAGTTCATTTTTTTCAGATATGTATAAAAAATCTTCATTTTCAGATAAAAGCAAAAGACCTAAAGTAATAGTATCATTTGTTGTTTTAGTTATTTTTGTAGTAGTTATTGCATTATTTTTTGTAATGTATAATTTCGGAGTACATATTCCTGGAGTATCAAATGTAGTAGATTCTATTCCTGTATTGAAAAACCTAGATAGATCTTCTCAGAATATTTTACCAAAGACATATGTTGCTGATCAGGGAATTCATTCATATAAGTATAATGTAGACTTTGCTCTTACTTCATCTGGGTCTAGTGGTGGAAATATTAATCAGCAATTTAATGGAGAAATAGATTTTAGTAACCCTAAAAATATTACATCACAGTCTAGTCTTAATGAGAAGTTTTCATCAACTTCTTCAAGTGGAGCTCAGTCTCTTTTAATTGATGGTAATTTTGTAGAAAATAATAAACAATTTTTTATTAATTTTTCTAAATTTCCTTCTGTATTAAATGCTGGAATAAAAACTGGTCAATGGATTCTTTTACCTAACCTAGAATTTTCATTTCTATCTCAATTAGAAAAACAATCAAATATTAATTATTCTAATTTTAATACATACTCAGAGGGTAATTCTATTTTAAATGGTACAGTAGTAACTCATTATGTAATAGTGATTCCTAAAAAAGATTATGCAAGTATTGAGTTGTTATCTTTATTAAAATCAGTCTTTAATAATATTACAATAGATACAAACAGTATAGATCTTAATGAATGGGTTGGTTTAACAGATAATAGAATTTACCAAGAATCTGTAACTATAAATAAAGCAATTGTTAGTGGTACAAATGCAAAAGTGTATTTTGGAGCTAGTATGACATCATTTAATACTAATTATAGTTTCTCTAATCCTACTACTTATATAAATCTTCAAGGAAAGAGAGTAAGTAGTAGTAGCAGTTCTAATAGTAGTAAAAGTTCTTCTACTAGTAAAACAAGCAGTAGTAAAAAATAATGAAAAAAAAAGATTCTCTATTTTTTCTTATAGTGGTTTTATATCTATTTATAGTAGTTTTCTTTTTTCTATACTTTGTAAGTTTTTCAAATACTAATCCTGTTAAGATTTATAATGTTGAAAAACCATCAATTTCAGTTAGTAATGATTATGCAATATCTTTAAATGAGCAAATAAAGCAAAATCTATATGAGATTAAAAATGCATTTCTAAGAGATCCTAATTTTTCTAAATTAAATATAGATTCTGTATCAAGTTTTATTCATATTAAAATAAATGGAGTATCTGGAGAAGCTCCCAATTGTGGGGCAAGTGTATCAACAATAAAAGATCATTGTACTACACTTAATTCAGTATACTCTTCTCTTAAACCATATATAAATAATTTGAAGATTAGTTTTACAAGTTCAAATGATATATCTAATTATTATATTTTCAAATATAATAATAGTTATTACTTTATGGATAATAGTTTTTATAAGACTATAAATAATAATGGTTTTCCAATTTATTATATAAAAGGTTGATAATAAAGTATCATTTATGTAATAATTCAATATTCTTTATCTGGTTGTGTGGTGTAGTGGACTAACATGTCTCCCTGTCACGGAGAAGATCGACGGTTCGAATCCGTTCACAACCGATTTTTATATATCTATTCTTTTTTAATTTCTTTTTGGTATAATTTTTAAATGGGGAATAAAATAAAAGAGAATTCTGAATCCATATCTTTTTTTATAGAGTTATGTGTATTTCTTTTTGTAGGTATAGTTATCTTTAACTTTTTTTTTGGATTATTATTTAAATATATTACAAATACTGGAATACTTTCTCATTCAAAATTTATAAAAGTATCATATACTAGTTCTCATACACAAAAGAAAGTAATACTTACTTCTACAGAAAAATCTATTCAGTCTGTATTTTCAGATTTAATTAGTAATAGTTCAGATATTTCTAATAG
Organism: bacterium; assembly: GCA_021810605.1. Taxonomy (GTDB): domain Bacteria; phylum Patescibacteriota; class Dojkabacteria; order JAKAPS01; family JAJZLI01; genus JAJYFR01. Next base: position 34,557 of record JAJZIL010000004.1, read on the forward strand.
ATTAACTCAAAGCTATAAAGATAGTCTTTCTTCAGAATATAAAAATAATAATTATTCTTCAGATATAGAAAGTTCATTAGGTATATATACATTTTCAAATAATATTAATTTTGTAAATAAATCGAATAATTCTTATCTTATATATTTGTATATTGGAAAATCTAAATTATATCTTAGAGTATATTTTCAAAAGGATTCTACTGGTATCAAAGTATCAGGAATATTACCATCTGAATCATGAAATTTATAAAAAGTGAGAAACGGGATTCGAACCCGCGACCTCTTCCTTGGGAAGGAAGCATTCTACCGCTGAACTATTCTCACAAATTATTAGAAAGCCGAAAAGCAGAATCGAACTGCTAACTCCACTTTACGAAAGTGATGCTTTTCCATTTAAGCTATATCGGCTTATTGATTACATTCTATCAGATTTTTATTTTTTTTCTAAGTTATGATAGAATTAAGTTTATGGAGCAAACAAGTTTTTTAACTAGAGTTCTAACTATATTTAGCTTATCTTTGATAGTTGCAGTACTAGGTGTTTATATGTCAAGGTATGTTCCAAGTGGATATTATCTCTTTTTAGTAATATTAGAATTTATACTTATATTTGCTGTTAATTTTGCTAGTAAAAGACCTACTCTAGCTCCAATTTTCCTTTTTTTATTTACATTTATCTCTGGTGTTATGATAGGTCCATTAATCTATGTATTTTTTAATATTGGTGCTGGAGCTATTGTTTTTGAAGCGTTATCAATAACTGCAATAATTTTTATATTGCTTACTTCTATTGTTTATTTCTTTAATATAAATTTAGTAAATTCTAAAATTTGGATATTTTTATTAGTTGGTTTGATTGGTATTATTATAGCTAGCATAGTAAATATTTTTCTAAGGAATCCTTTATTTAATTTTTATATTTCTGTTGTGGTAGTACTAATTTTTTCTGGATATATTCTTTATGATATTTCTAACATATTAGAGAATCCTAATATGACGAATGAGTATGTAGCTGCTCTAGCTTTATATCTTGATTTTGTAAATATATTTATAGCTTTACTTAATATACTTGGATTTCTACAAGGTAAAGATTAATGTTTTTAAATGCTTTCTTATCTATAATATCTATACATCATATAAGTCATGTAATAAATCATGTAATATTCCCCAATATTTATATGTTTATTTTTCTATTTATTACACTTGAGGAGATGGGGGTTCCCATGCCTATCCCAGGAGAGTTTTTTCTTTTTTTAGCGGGATATAGATTATCTTTAGGTTTTGTTAATCCGATATATATAGTATTAGTTGTCTTAGTCTCAACACTTATTGGAGCAAGTATACTCTACTCTATTCTATATTTTAGAGGTTTGGAGTTTATTGAGAAGTATGGAAAATATATTTTTATGCCCAAATCTAGAATCTTAGATGTGCAAGAATGGTTTTTAGAACATGGTTTTGTATCTATTCTTGTTGGTAGATGGATATTTGGACTTAGAATCCTTGCAAATGTTATAGGAGGATTATTTAAATTTAAATATTATAAATTTATATCAACTACACTTTTAGCTACTTTTATATGGACTATGTTCTATATTTTACTAGGTGTATTACTTGGACAATATTATCCTGATATGATAGCTTTCCTTTCTCAATTTAATAGTGTAGTAATAGAAATAATCTATTCTATTTTATTGACACTCATAACTGCATTTTTTATAAGAATTGTAATAAGGGGAAGTCAAAAGAATAAAAATGTTAAAATATAATTTTGTTTTAACTACTACATCCAGAAATTGTATCTGTATTTCCTAATATAGGGGTACTAGAGTATTCGATTTTTCCTCCTTGAGAACCCAATAATTCTAGATATACTGTAGATGCATTTGTTAAATTTAATTCATAGATTGTATTAGAGTTGATGGTTTGTATACAAGTTGTCATAGTATTAGATTGACCAGTCATATATATAGTTTGTAATTGATCATTAGTAGCTCCATACGTATTAACATCAATATAAAGTGTTCCTGAAAAACTATTATTTGATGAGGATAATAGATTTATTGGCAACATTACTCCATAAGGAACTTTAACTCCTGTTACAGAAGATAATGTATTATCAGTTATAATATATTGGCAGTTTTTATTACTTGTTGAAGCAGAAGGTATAACATTACTACATGATTCTTTATTAGGTCCGGTAGTTGGTACTGATTGAGGAATATCATTAGATTGTAGATTCATCTGATTAATTGTATTGATACCATTCTGAGCCTCTGTTTGAGCAGCGGTAAAAGCTAATTGTCCATTATAATTTTCGTTATTCTGTTGAGCATTTTTTGTAATACTTGAAGTTAATGACATTACTAAAATTAGAACAACTATACCTAAAAGTAGAACTATTATCAGTGCTTGTCCTGTATTATTTTCTTTTGTATATCTCATACATTAATAATATAATATATATAGATAAACTAATCAATATATAGTAAGTATAGTGGATAATAATTTAATATATTTACTATTGTAGTAATATGTATTGAATTTGATATAAAATTCTGTCAATATTAATATTGTAGATACGAAAATATTAATGTATACTTTTTAATATTTAATTAAATATTATGTCAAAAGGAATAGTTACAGGAATAGATATAGGTTCTTCAAAAATTACAACTTTAATAGTAAATATAGAGGATGATAATATTTCTGTTTTAGGTGTTGCAAGCTATAAAAGTAGTGGAATAAAAAAGGGTGTTATAGTTAATATTGATGATGCTGTACATTCAATATCTGAAAGTCTAGAGGCAGCTGAGAGAATGGCAGGGATAAGGGTTTCAAATGCCTATGTTAGTTTAGGATGTAAACATATATCGAGTACTAATAATAAAGGTGTTGTTGCTGTGTCTAATGATGAAATATCTTATGATGATATATCAAGAGTAAGAGAGAGTTCAGTTGCTGTATCAATTCCACAATCAAGGGAGATTCTACATACTATCGCAAGGGAATATGTTGTAGATTCTCAAGGGGGTATAAAAGATCCTCTTGGTATGGCTGGAATAAGACTTGAGATGGATACACATATTATTACAGTTAGTAGTATGGTACTTCATAACCTAAAAAAATGTGTATCTCAAGTAGGATTATCAGTTGTGGATATAATTTTTTCTGGTTGGGCTGATGCAGAAATAATTCTTACTCAGACAGAAAAAGATTTAGGTGTAGTACTTTTAGATATTGGATTTGGAGTTACTGATATTGTGGTCTATCATGATGATGCAATTGCATTCTCTGGGTCTGTTCCTATAGGTAGTTCTAATATAACAAATGATCTTGCTATTGGATTGAGACTTTCAATCGAAGATGCAGAAAAAATAAAATGTAATTATCCTATTCTTATAAAGAAAGCACAGCAGAGAGAAGAGAAAGAAGATAAAGAAAAAAAATATTCTAAAAAAGATATCTCATCTTTAATAATGAAAGATGATTTAATATTAAAACTTTCAGATATAGGTATAGAATCGGGATCTAATTTTGATGAATTAAGAAAGAGTATGATTGATGATATTATAGAGGCAAGGATAGAAGAGATATTCACTGCAGTGAAAAGTGAGATTAAAAAATCAGGATTTGACTATAAAATGCCAGCAGGTATTGTTTTAACTGGAGGAGGATCAAAACTATATTCTATTTCAAAACTTGCTCAAAGATTTTTTTCTACTAGTGCTAGAGTTGGTTACCCAACTAAATATTCAGCTCTTAATGATGAAATATCAGGTCCATCATTTTCAACAGTTCAAGGAATTGTTAATCATGGGGAGGAATCTTTATCAAAAGATAAAGTTCTAAATTCTGTATCATCTAAAGATTTTAGTAATAAAGCTAAAGGTATTATTGATTGGATAAAGAATTTAATACCATAATATTGATTTAATAAGACTTTTATGGTTTAATGTTTAGTATAAAATTTTATATATCTAAAGTATGTTAGTAAAACCTCAATCTTTTGATAATTCTGCTAAAATAAAGGTAGTTGGTGTTGGTGGTGGTGGAAATAATGCTGTAAATACAATGATTTCTGTATATAATATATCAGGAGTAGATTTTATATCAATAAATACAGATTCTCAAGCTTTAAAAAATTCTCTTTCAGAAACAAAAATACAAATAGGCAGTGAGCTTACAAAAGGGTTAGGTTCTGGAGGTGTTGCTTCTGTAGGAAAACAAGCTGCTGAGGAAAGTATAGATCTTATACATGATGCTTTATCTGGTGCAGATATGGTATTTATTACTGCAGGTATGGGAGGAGGAACTGGTACGGGAGCTTCTCCAGTAATTGCAGGAATAGCAAAAAACTTAGGTGCATTAACTGTAGGAGTAGTAACAAAGCCATTTGCATTTGAAGGAAATAAAAGAACTCAGACTGCAATTGATGGTATCGAGGATTTGAAAGGAAAGGTAGATACTCTTATTGTAATCCCTAATCAAAGATTATTAGATATAATTGATAAAAAAATAACTTTTATAGAAGCAATGCAGACAGTAGATGATATTTTAGGTCAAGGTGTAAAAAGTATATCTGAACTTATAACTAAGGCAGGTATGATAAATGTTGATTTTGCAGATGTAAAATCTATCATGGTTGATGCTGGTACTGCACTTATGGGTATGGGTATATCTACTGGAGAAGAGAGATCAAAAGAGGCTGCTAAACAAGCTGTTAATAGTCCACTATTAGAATTATCTATAAATGGAGCTACTGGTGTATTATTTAATATTACTGCAGGAACTGATTTATCTATGCATGAGGTTGATGAAGCGGCTAGTATAATTTCAGGATCAGCAGATCCAAATGCAAATATAATATTTGGGGCAAGTATTGATGATAGTATACAAGATGGCTCAATTAGAATTAATGTTCTTGCTACAGGATTTGATAAAGATAAGCAAGATATAATTATAAGAGATTCTGAATATATTCATAATAATAAAGAAAAATTTTCTGTAGAAGATAACTCAGAGGAGGATCTGATAGAAGATAATGATAATTATAGTAAGACTCCAAGTACTAAGAATCCAGATTTTGATGTAAAAGAAGAAACAGATGATGATTATGATACTCCAGCATTTTTAAGAAGAGTTGGATCAAGATAAACAGTAATATATGCAGTTAGACTTTAATGTTTCTCTAGATTTATTTAATAATCTTATAAATCTTACAGAGATAAATTTCAAACTTAAACTTTTAGATGTTTCTTATAAAATTATAGAAGATATAAATATTGAAGATTTTGTATATTTTTCTAAACTTTTAAATCTTGATATAGATACAATCGATATTAGAACTTATGCTTTAGGATTACATAAGATTGAAGATAATTTTTATAACCATATTACTGCAGGTTATAGAAATAGTAATGAAATGATACATTCATTTGATATTTATAAAAATGATATATTTTCTTTAAATATTATATCAAGAATAAACAGGGTTATAAGTGAGAAGACTGTTGAGGTTTGGGAAAGTGGAAAATTGAGGAATGATGATTTTCCATATAATGGAGATCACGATTTTTTTTATATTTCAAAGATGATTTCATCTGATAAAATTAATGATTCATTATATAAATTAGTTACATTTTATAAAAATGAAGAATATCCTAAGATCTTAAAAGTATTTATAATTACTTATAATCTTTTTTTATTAAAACCATTTTGTGCATTAAATGATTTAAGTATTATTGTTATAATGAAGCTTTTATTTTTTGATATTGATTTCTTCTCATATATCCCCTATTTAAAAATAATTTATGAAAATAAAGAAGATTTAGATATATCTTTAGATTTGAATATATGGATAAATAACTTTTCTAAGATTATAGTAGATAGTCTTAGAGATGAATATGATTATATTTTGAAGTATACATCTTTAGAGAAAAGGAGATATTTATCGGATAAATTAATATCAAAACTAAATCAGCGACAGAAAAATATATTTTTCTTTCTTTTAGAAAATAAAAATATATCTAGATTAGAATATTCAAGAATATATAAAGTATCAGCAATGACAGCATACAGGGATCTAAATGATATGAAAAAGAAGAATATACTAGCATCTTTTGGCAATGGAAGGGGTCTGCGTTATACTATTCTAGAGAAATTCTTAGTTTAATATTGGCTTATAATTGATTCATAGTAGGATAGTGCTCTAGATCCTAGTACTACTTGTCCTGTTACTTTACCATTTGAATATTTTCCAATAATAAATGTAGGTGTTCCTTGTATTCCGATTCTATTCCCAGCATTTATATCTTTTTGAATATCAGATTGAAATGTACTATTTTGGATACAACTTTGATATGTGTTCATGTTTAATCCCATATTTTTTGCATATCCAGAGACCACACTTGGAGTATTTGTATCCTGATTAGTATTATACATTTTATTTACAAATTGCCAAAATTTACCTTGTTCTGCAAAACATCTAGATTCTTGAGCCATACCCAATGCTAATGGGTGTATTGTAGTTAATGGGTAATCTCTAAAAGAGTAGACTATATCTCCAGTATTTATGTATCCACTTTGTAAAGATGAGAAAACAGAATTATAAAAATCTTTACAATAAGGGCATTGAAAATCTCCAAATTCAACTATACCTATTTTGGCAGTTTTAGTATTACCAAGTACTGGGTTTGTTCCTAATGATACTGTAGCTGTAGCATTTGTATCTCCTGAAGTATTATTCCCATTTACATTATTTGGTTGAGGAAGTGTAGAAGATGAGGAGGAATTTGTATTTGTATTGCTAGAGTTAACATTATTACTTGGAGAAGAAGTGTTTCTGTTGGAAATAAATATTGCTAATGCTATTATTATTCCTGCAATTATAACAGATCCTGGGAGCATATATTTATTTAAAGTACTTTTATTATTTATATCTGCAGTTTTTGTTATTTCTTCTTTCGACATAAGATTATTATATCATATTTTAAATTTATTGATTTTAAAAATTCTATATTAGCTGGTATAATAAAATAATGTCGAAAAAAATTTCAGAAGAAGAACTTTCTAAAATAGCTAATTTATCAAAACTAAAATTAGATTCTAGTAAGATAGATGAGTTTAGTCAGAGTTTAGGAGATATACTTTCATATATATCCTCAATAGAAGATATAGATGTATCAGAAATAGATAAATTTTTTCAAGTTAATGATTCTTCAAATATTTTAAGAGAAGATGAAGAAAAGAAATCAAGTGATTTCTCTCTAGACACTTCTAATTTTATAGATACAAAAGATAAATATATAAAAGTGAAAAAGATTTTATGAGTATATCTAGTTTAGTTAAAGATCTAAGAGATAAAAGAATCTCCTCTGAAGAGATTCTAGATACTTATTTTAAAAAAGCATATATTGAGAATAAGGAATTGAATTGTTTTATTAGTATAAGTGAAGAATATACTAGAAAGAAATTAGCTAATTCCAAGATTGAATCAGAATTATCTTTTATTCCAGGAGTTATAAAAGATAATATAAATGTAAAAGGGACAATTTCTACTGCGGGTTCTAAAGTTTTAGAAAATTATAGATCTCCATATACAGCAACTGTTGTTAAAAATTTAGGGAATTTTGCATTAATTGGTAAAGGTAATATGGATTCTTTTGCTTTTGGATCTTCAACTGAAAATTCAGGATTTGGTGTTACTAAAAATCCACTAGATAAAAATAAAGTTCCTGGAGGATCTTCTGGAGGTGTTGCAGCTGCTGTAGCTAGTGATCTTGTGTTATTTGGTATTGGAACTGATACTGGAGGGTCAGTAAGACAACCAGCTGCATTTTGTGGACTTGTAGGGTTAAAACCTACATATGGGTTATGTTCTAGATTTGGGCTTATTGCGATGGGATCTTCTTTTGATGTTCCAGGTATAATAACTAAGAATGTTACTGATTGTTCTATAGTACTAAATTCAATTGCAGGTTTTGATAGTAATGATTCAACTTCAATAAAAGTAGCAAAGAAAGATTATACAAAATTCCCTAAATTAGATAATGTTAAGGTAGGAGTAATGAAATTTCCACAAGATGGAGTTTCAAGAGAAGTATTAGATTCTTTTGATAGTAGTATAGATACTTTAAAAAAAATGAATGTTGAACTTATTGATATTGATTTTAAATATATTAATTATTCTCTAGCAGTGTATTATATTCTTGTTCCAGCTGAAATTAGTTCAAATATGTCTCGTTATGATGGAATAAGATTCGGAGATCATCCTAAAGGTGGGTATTCTTCTATTTCTGATTTTTATAAAGATGCTAGAGATAAATTTGAAGATGAGGTGAAGAGAAGAATAATGATTGGAACGTATACTCTCTCTCAAGGATATTTTGATGCATATTACAATAAGGCAACTCAAGTAAGAAATTTAATAAAAATGGAATTTAGTGATGTATTTAAAGATATAGATTTCTTGATTTCTCCAACAACCCCTACTCTACCTTTTGATATAGGAAAGAAAATTAATGATCCATTAGAGATGTATTTGTCTGATATATTTACAGTGACAGCAAATTTGATAGGTTATCCTGCTATATCTATTCCAAATAAAAAATTTGGAAATTTATATTCAGGATTACAGATCTTTGGAAGACCTTTTGAAGAAGATAGGCTTCTTTCTTTATCTTATTTAATTGAAAGTAAATTATGGAGATAAAAACTATTGTAGGATTAGAAATTCATGTACAGCTGAAGACAGAAACAAAAATGTTTTGTTCTTGTTCTGCAAAATACTTTGAAGATGATGCCAATACTCATCTTTGTCCAGTATGTCTGGGATTGCCTGGATCTCTTCCTGTTATGAATAAATCAGCTATAGTACAAGCAATAAAAGCTGGAAAGGCTTTGAATTTCACTATTAATTTAAAATCGAGATTTGATAGAAAAAATTATATGTATCCTGATTTATTTAAAGGATATCAAATTACTCAATTTGAATTCCCAATTGATACTGATGGACATGTAGTACTTTCATCAGGGAAAAGAATTAATATATATAGAGCACATATTGAGGAAGATACTGCAAAATCTATTCATGATAAAGAGTATACTTTACTTGATGGAAATAAGGCTGGAGTTCCTCTTTTAGAGATTGTATCTTCTCCTGAATTATTTTCTAAGGAAGAAGCAAAAGAATATGCTAAAAAAATATATAATACTCTGAGATTTATTGGAGTATCAGATTGTGATATGGAGAAAGGACAAATGAGGTTTGATGTAAATGTTAATTTAGAGATTACTAAGAATGGTAATTTATATAAAACTCCTATTTGTGAAGTGAAGAATCTAAACTCATTTAGATCGATGGAGAGAGCAATTGAATATGAATCGAAGAGACAATTAGATGAATTTGAGGAAAATGGTATAGTTTTAGCTAAGGGTAATAAGACAACCAGAGGTTGGAATGATAATTTATCAAAAACATTTTTTCAAAGGGATAAGGAAGAAAGTGATGATTATAGATATTTCCCTGAGCCTGATTTACCCCCATTAATTCTTTCAGAGGCTTTTATAAAAGATGCAATATCTTCTATAGATATACTTCCTACTGATGCTTATAATTCTTTGATTAATAAGTATTCTTTATCAAAAGATATTGCTGAATTAATAATAGAAGAGAGAGATTATTATGATTTCTTTATGTCTACTTCTTTAAAATATAAAAATTATATTAATTTATCGAATTGGATTACTACAGAGATTTTAGGAATAATTAAGGAACATTCATTAAACATCTCAGATATAGATAAATATACATTGATAAAAATTCTAGAGAGTATAGATAAGAAAATAATTTCTGTATCTTCTGGAAAAGAAATTCTAAGATCTGTTATTTTAGATAAAACTAATGTGGATATATTAATAGAAAAAAATTCTATTAGTAGTGATTCTGGTAAGGTTGATAGTATAATTAATAAAGTACTTGTATCTCATAAAGATACAGTAGAAAAGTATTTAGAAGGAAAAGAAGGTGTATTAGGATTTTTAATTGGTCAGGTTGTAAGAGAGATGGATGGAAGGGTTGATCCGAAGGATGTAAGAGAAAAAATACTTGTAGTTATAAATAAAATTTACAAAAATTGATAATATATTTTTAATTTGATATATTATCAATAATGATAATGTATGACGCCCAACACATACTCTCTTTATATATATTCATATAAAAATGGCTAAGTTTACTCATCTACATTTGCATACTGAGTATTCCCTGCTAGATGGGATGAGTGGTATAAAAAATTTAGTAAAGAGGATAGAAAGTTTAGGTATGGATTCTTGCGCAATTACCGATCATGGGGTATTGTATGGAGCTCATGAATTTTATGAAGAATGTAGAAAACATGGAATAAAGCCAATAATAGGGTGTGAAATTTATATAGCACCCAAATCTAGACTGGAAAAAACTTCTTCTGATTACTCTCACTTGGTATTACTATGTAAAAATGAGATTGGATATAAAAATCTAATACAAATTGTATCAGATTCTTATATTAATGGATTTTATTATAAACCTAGAACAGATTTAGAGTTTTTAAAAGAACATTCAGATGGATTGATTGCTCTATCAGGGTGTTTATCATCTGATATATCTAAGGCACTTATTAATAATGATATTAAATTAGCTTATAAATATACAGAAGAATTTATAGATATATTTGGTAGTGAGAATTTTTTTATAGAGATGCAGAGGAATGGAGTCAATGAAGAATATAGTATAGAAAAATCTCTCTTTGATATAGCTTATAAATACAAATTAGACGTAGTTGCTACAGTAGATTCTCATTATATAAACAAGGATGATGCTTATGCACATGAAGTACTTTTATGTATTGATACTGGAAAGAGTATAGATGATCCCTCAAGAATGAAATTTGATTCTGATGAGTTTTATATAAAAAGTGATAAGGAAATGTTAAAACTTTGGAAGGATCATCCTGAGGCGATTGATAATACTCAAAAAATTGTAAATATGTGTAATCTTAAGATTGAGTTTGAATCATTTATATTTCCTGATGTAGTAATCCCAGAAGAGTATAAGTCAGATTATGATAAATATCTAAGAGATTTATCATATCAGAGGGGGAAAGAAAGGCTTGAAAGAGATTTAAATGAGGAAGAGATAAAAAGGGTAGAATATGAATTAGATATAATTAAATCGAAAGGGTTTTCTAGTTATATGTTATTAGTTTCGGATTTTACAGATTTTCTTCACAATAATAATATTCCTACAACTACAAGAGGATCAGCTGCTGGTAGTATGGTAGCTTATCTTATAGGTATAATTCCTATTAATCCATTAGTATTTGAATTATCTTTTGAAAGGTTTTTAAATCCTTTAAGGCCTAAGGTTCCTGATATTGATTTAGATATAGCAAGTGCAAGAAGAGAGGACGTTTTGGATTATGCAGTAAAAAAATATGGTGAGGATAGAGTTTCTCAAATAGTTACTTTTGGAAGAATGAAAGCTCGTGCTGCTATAAGAGATGTAGGAAGAGTTTTGAAAGTTCCTTTATCTACAGTGGATAAAATAGCTAAACTTATACCTCAAGGAAGGTTTTCTATAAAAGAGGCTTTAGTAAAGATTCCAGAATTGAAGGAGTATGTAAAAGAGGATCCTTTAATTGGAGAGATGTTAAATATTGCTAGTAAAATGGAAAATATAGCAAGGCATGCATCAATTCATGCTTGTGGGGTGTTGATAACTCCTGATTCTTTATCCCAGTATGTACCTATTTTATTTGATAAAAAAACTAATAGATTAGTATCTCAGTATAATATGGTTACGTTAGAGGAGTTAGGTTATATGAAAATGGATTTTTTAGGTTTGAATAATCTAGATATTATATCTGAAACTCAAAGATTAATAAGTCAAAGTACAGGTGAAGAGGTTAATTTTGAAAAAATTCCATATGATGATAAGAATACATATAAGTTAATTCATTCGGGTGATACTCTTGGTGTATTTCAGTTAGAGAGTAGAATTATGAAAGATGCAATAAAAACGCTTAAACCAGAGACAATATTTGATATTGCAGCTCTAATTGCTCTTAATAGACCTGGTCCTATGGCAAATATTCCTACATATGCTGCAAGAAAAGATGGTAAAGAGAAAGTTAAATATCTAGATCCTAGAATGGAGTCTTATTTATCTAGGAGTTATGGTGTAATGGTATATCAAGAAGATTTACTTAGAACTGCAATTAATCTTGCTGGTTTTGATTGGGGAGAAGTTGATAAAATTAGGAAAGCTACAGGAAAGAAAAAACCTGATATTCTATTAGAGTTAAAAGATGAGCTTATACAGAGATTTATTGATCATGGTATGAAGGAGAATGTAGCAAAGGAATTGTTTGAGTTATTTATTCCTTTTGGTAATTATGCTTTTAATGAAGCTCATGCAGCATCTTATTCTGTGATATCTTATAGAACAGCATATCTGAAAGCTAATTATCCCGTAGAATTTCTTGCTGCTCTACTACAATCTCACTTAGGTGATTTAGAAAAAATTTCAGAGATAGCATCTGAGTCAGAGAAAAGAAAGATAAAGATACTTTCTGTAGATATAAATAAATCAGATATAGATTTTAAGATTGAGGATGGGAATATAAGGTTTGGATTGAATAGTATTAAAGGTTTATCTTCTTTAAGTACAAAATCTATAGTAGAACAAAGAAATATATTAGGAAGGGAATATGAATCAATTGATGAGTTAATGTCTCATATAGATATAAAACATTTTAATAAAAAGACTTTTGAGAATTTAATAAAATCTGGTGCAATGGATTGTTTTGGCTCACGTGCATCACTTCTTGCAAGTTATCAAGATATACTTACAGATTATAGTAAAAGAGTCGATAATACATATCAAATTGGACTATTTGATACAGTATCTGATGATATATCACATACAAGGTTAAAAGATGTAAAAGAGGTATCTAATATTCAAAAAGCGTTATGGGAAAAAGAGCTACTTGGAATATATATTACAACTCATCCTTTGAAGAGGTTTTTGTCATATTTTACAAGTAGAAAAGTTATTAGTATTTCAGACCTTTCTTCATATAAAAAAGGTAGTAAGGTTATTGTTGGAGGTATATTACAAAACCTTAATCACTATACAACGAAGAAGACAGGAAAAAGAATGCTGTTTGCTAGGTTAGAAGATATATCTTCAGCATGTGATGTAATTGTATTTCCTGATGTATATGAAAGTATAAAGGATAAAATTAAGGATAATGGGAGTATTGTAGTAGTAAATGCTATTTTAGATACAGTTCAGTCAGATGAGGATGATGATAGTATTTATTATAAATTAATAGCAAGTGATATTGAAAATGTTAGTATGAAGGATGTAAGAGAATATAAAAATAGAAAGGTTAGTAAAGTAGAATTGAATTTATCAAAAGATATAACTAAGGATAAACTTAAAGAAATTAATTTAATCATAAATAAATATTTAGGTGGAGATACATTAGTTTCATTAAGAGTATTTAGGGATGAGGAGGAAAAAATTATGAATCTTAAAAATAGAATTGATTTTAATAATGACTTTTTAACTAATATATCTTCTATAATTGGTGATGGAAGAGTTTCTGTATTTTAAAATACTCCGACAGTACTTTTCATAATTCTTGATAAATATTCTAAATCTTTTTGTGAAATTTCCTTTTTTGTAAATTGGTTCTCTATTTTCCCATCATAATTTACTATAAATATTTTTTTAGGATATGAATCTATTTCTTTAAAAGGGTCTCCTACTACTATTGCAGTGTAATCTTTAAATGAAACTAATGCATATACTGTACTTTCTATTTCTTCAGACTTGGAATCAATAATTTCTGAATATAGAGTTACAATTGGTGCAATTCTTTCTATTTTTCTAATATATTTGTTTATCTCTTGTTTTAGATAGTTTAATTCTGGATTATTTAATTTTTCTGGCATTTTGTAATTTTAATCTTAAGATATCTTATTATAAATAGAGATCAAATATCTTTATTTAGTATTCCTTTGATAAATGTATTTCTATGTATTTTACAAGGGCCATATTTTTTTAAAGCTTCTATATGTATTTTAGTCCCATAACCTTTATTATTTTCAAAGTCATATTGTGGATATTTCTTTGAAAGTTCAATCATTAATTTATCTCTTTGAATCTTTGCTATTATAGAAGCTGCAGCTATAGAGTAATGAATACTATCACCCTTTATTTCAGTTCTGTAGTTATTTATATTAAATTTATCTTTAAATAATCCATCAATTAAGGTCATATCAGATTTAAACTTAAGAGATGCTTTTTCCATTGCATTTTTTATTGCAATTACGATTCCTAGTCTATCTATTTCCTCTTCATCTATACTTTCAGTTGAATATTGATCTTTATTTTCAGTGAGGAGATTATAGATATAATTTCTTTTTTTTTCTGATAATTTTTTTGAATCATTTACATCTTTAATTATTTTTGTATCTTTATTTATTTGGTATATTCCAACAAATAGAGGTCCAGCTAATGGACCTCTACCAACTTCATCAATTCCAGATACTGAATATCCTTTATTTATTAGACTTTTTTCTAGAGGGGATAGTTTCATGTTTTTCTTTAATAAGCATAGCTCTTTTTCCGATTCTCTTTCTCATGTAATTTATTTGAGCTCTTCTTACTTTTCCTCTTTTTACTATTTCAATTTTTGAAATATTAGGAGAATGTAGAGGAAATATTCTCTCTACTCCAACATCTTTTGATATTTTTCTTACTATTATATTTTCATGTGTACCACTATGTTTTCTAGCAAGTACAATTCCTTGATATATTTGTATTCTTTCTTTTTCTCCTTCAACTATCTTACTATGTACCTTTATAGTATCCCCCACTTTGACATCTTTTCTTTCATCAATTATATATTTTTCTTCTATTTTATTTAATATTATTGTGTTCATTTGGTATTATATCTATAGCAAATTTATCTCTTTTTTGTTTTGTCATTCTTCTAAATTTTACAGTACCTTCTATTTTAGAGAATATCGTAAAATCTCTACCTAGATCAGTATTTAAACCTGGATAGAATTGAGTTCCTTTTTGTCTAACTATTATTTCTCCTGCTTTAACAGATTCATTAGCAAACCTTTTAACACCTCTTCTTTTTCCAGCAACGTTTCCTCCTTGCCTAGCTTTTCCTCCTCCTGTTTTGACGTGTGCCATAATTTAAAATTTTTCAAAAATAAATATTTCCCTTCTCACTATAGCTTTTTCTCTATAATAAAGAAAGCTCTCTACTTTACCTAATTTTTTGTCATTAAATATGAGATCTTCAGGAATTATTGTTATCTTTCTTAAGTTTCCGAATTCCATTTCTCTAGCTTTAAGATATATTATATCATGTTTTGTCTTAAAACTAGGTATCATTATAACTAATCTTTCATTTTTTTTCAAAATTTTTGATGTACTTCTGATACTACTGATTATTAATTTATCTACATTAGCTATTATTTTCTTGTTTCTAACGTTTTTTTGAACAGGTTTAGTCCATGATTTTCCTAAAAATGGTTCAGTAGATATAGCAATATTTTCTTTCATTCTTACTAATTGTTCTGCTAGAGAAGATGCATTATTTATAAATACCTCACTTCTATTCTCTATTCCATATTCTTTAGATACCCATTTAAGATTTTCTTTACATCCTGTAACTACATCAGGGTTAATATCTGTTCCAATAACTTTATATCCTTGTAATAGTGCTTCTATTAAAATTGATCCAGTTCCACAATATGGATCATATATTGTAGTAGTATTTTTTCCTATTGCTAGATTTACCATTATTTTAGCAAGTTTAGATGGAACCATTCCATTTTTACCTTCTACATAAGGTTTTTCAATTTCCTTTTTCTCAAAATCTTTGATATCTTGTTTTGCTACAATCATTCCATAAGCAAATGTTAAATCATCAATATTTACTTTGAATTGAGGTTTCACTCTTTTTGCATCAGTATAACTTATAATCTCATCTACTCTAAATATTTCTATGACACCACCGAGTATTTTAATAAGTATATCAGGGTATATTGGTTTTTTTAATTTTATAAAAAAAATATTATTATTTGCTTTTATAGTATTAAATTCAATATCCTTACTCTGCATTAAAGAGTATATTTCTGCTATTGAAAGCAAGGGATTTTTTCCTAATTTGAAAATAAGTTGCATTAAAATTGTTCTATTTTTACTTTCAAGTAATTTTGTCTATGGCCTATTCTTTTTCTATATCTTGATTTAGCCTTAAACTTGAGTATATTAATCTTATCTCCTTTTATTTGATCTATTACAGTTGCAGAAACTTTAGCATTTTTTAAGAAAGGTTTGCCTATTTCAACTTTATCACCTTTTCTTGTAAGTAATACTTCATCAAATTCAATCTTATCTGATTCCTTTAATCCTTTAATAATTTCTATTTCAATAACATCGTTTTTGCTTACGACATACTGTTTTCCTCCTGTTTGTATTACTGCTAAATCTTCCATAATTTTTAATATTTTACAAATAGCTATTATATACTAATAGCAATATATATTGCAAATTTAGTATTTATTTGATATGTATATTTTAGTATTGATATAAATTATATCATAATATCTTGTACTTTTCTTCTAGGAATTCTATTATTTTTTCACCAATATCAATATTTAAATATGATGAAAATCCTTCAAATCCAGGGGCTCTATTTACTTCTAGTACAAAAGTCCCTTTATTAGTTATAGCTATATCAACTCCCACAAAATCTGATCCATCTGCTATTGCAGCTCTTCTAGCTAAATTTTCTAAATCATTAGATAGTAAAAATTTTTTACCTATTGCTCCTTGGGATATATTCCCTTTGAAGTTATTTTCTGTATGAATTTTATCCATTGCTCCTAGTACTACACCTCCAAGTACCAAAACCCTTAAATCATGTAATATTTTAAGATATGGTTGTATTAAATATGAAATACTTTTTTCCTTTTTTAATAATAATTCTAATTCATTTTGATTATTAATTTTGAATAGATTTTTCCCTTGTAATCCTTTATTAGATTTTAGTATCAATGGATAGTTAAAATTATTTTTTTCTATAAATTGTATACTACTTTTTATATCAGATGATTCTACATATATAGTAGGTATAAGTGGTATATCAAACTTGTTTAATCTATAGAAATCATAGATCTTACTTCTGGATGAAAATCTCATTGCCTCTGCAAAATTTAATACAAATTTATTATGAGAAATTAAATATTGTGCGATAGTAAATTTATCAGATTGCATTTTAAATTCATCTTTAATATATGTTAGTCTTAATATATACGTATCAAAATCGAGTAAATTTATATCAGTATCAGTTTTTATAGTAAGCTTATTATTATTGAATAAAAATATTAGATCTTTTGGATCTATGATATATAATTGATGTCCATTTTTTTTACTTGCATCTCTTAGTGCAGAGACATCAAAAAAATTATTGATATCAGAACCTTTATTTGATCTTATTATTAAACAAACCTTCATAATAAATATAGATATTCTAAATATTTTATAATTTCTTCCCCTACATTTATCTTCATATACTTATTAAATCCTCTAAATTGAGGAGCTCTATTTACTTCTAGGAGATATTCTTTTCCTTGACTAATTCCTATATCTATTCCTACAAAATCAGCTTTATTTAAAAAATATGATTTATATACAATATCTTTAATCTTGTCAGTTAATATAAATTTTTCTCCTACTGCACCTTGAGATATATTTCCTTTGAAGTTATTTTCTGTATGAATTTTATCCATTGCTCCTAGTATTCTTCCTCCTAAAACAAGAATTCTAAGGTCATGTTCTAATTCAAGATATGGTTGTAACATGAAGTGAACGGATTTATTTTTTTCTATAATAGATTTGATATCATTTAGAGTATCAGTTTTAAATATATTTTTTCCCTGAGCTCCTTTTATATCTTTTAATATATATGGAGGTTTGAATTGCATTTCGGATATTTGTTTATCAAGTAAATCTAGATTATCTAATTTATATGAATATATTGTAGGTATAAGTGGAATATTATAACCTAGATATTTTGAGAATGAATATATTTTTCCACTACCAGCTATTCTATCTGCTTCAATTCCATCTAATAAAATTTTGTTATGGTTTTTCAGATATTTTAAAATTAGACTTTTTGAATCTTTCTTTTTATTTTTTCCTATAGTTATTCCAAAGTATCTAGGAATATATGCATCATAATAAAGGAGATCTTCTCCTTTATTTGTATATATTCTAAATTCTTTATTAATTAATGTGAATATTAAATTCTTGGGATCTATTATATCTGCTGTATGTCCTCTTTTTTCAGCTTCAGATTTGATAGATAAAACTTCTAGAGTACTGGATCTTGATAGTATTGATATTTTCATTTGTTGATATTATATCTCAATTTTATTTATATAGAAATACTAAAATATTCAAGAACAATTCTTCTTATTTTGATTTCTGATGTTTTTAATTTTATCAAAGCTATTATGTAGAGTCAAATATTCTATAAGTACTTAATTTATTAGGATAAGCAATTATATTTTCATAGTAATGTATTATATATGAGACTATAGTTATTAATTAGTTAGAGATTATTTTTCATTCCAGTAGGAGTATTTTTTATATATTTATTATATGTAGATATATGTAGAGAATGTAATTTAATTTTAGATTGAATTCTTTTTATACTATCTTTTTCTTTCATAAGTTTTAATTTAGCTTCTAGAGCTTCTTTCTCTTTTGTTACTTTATTTATATCAATATCATGTATAGATAGCCCAGATATTACTTCTATAGTAATAATATTATTTTCTATTCTTAATAATCCCTCAGATATAGCTAGAACTGTAGTTTTATTATTAGTATCTGTAAAACTAATTTCTCCTAAAGAAAGAGCTAGAAACATAGGTGAATGATCATCAAATATTCCATAGTCTCCTTCATTAGTAGGTACGTAGATCTCTTTTACTTTTCCTATAAATATTTCTTTTTGAGGTGAGTATATTCTAAGTTCCATATTTATTTTTTTATTTCATCAATTGATCCTAACATATAGAAAGAATTCTCATCAACATCATCATATTCACCTTCTATAATAGATTCAAATCCTTTTATAGTATCTTCTAATTTTACATATTTTCCTTCTTTTCCTGTAAAAGGTTCTGCTACAAAGAATGGTTGTGATGCAAATTTTTGAACTTTTCTAGCTCTTTGTACAGAAAGTTTATCTTCATCAGAAAGTTCATCTATACCTAATATTGCTATAATATCTTGTAAGTCTTTATATCTTTGTAGTACAGTTTGAGTTTTTCTAGCCACTGCATAGTGTTTTTCTCCTACAACATCAGGATCAAGTATTCTTGATGAAGATGAAAGTGGATCAACAGCAGGATATATTCCCTGCTCAGCAATTGATCTTTCCAAGTTTAGAGTTCCATCTAGATGTGCAAATGTTGTTGCAGGAGCAGGATCAGATATATCATCAGCAGGAACATATACTGCCTGTACTGATGTAATTGATCCATCTTTTGTAGATGTAATTCTTTCTTGTAATTCCCCCATTTCAGTTGCTAATGTAGGTTGGTATCCTACTGCAGAAGGAACTCTTCCAAGTAAAGCTGATACTTCAGATCCTGCTTGAGAAAATCTAAATATGTTATCAATAAAAAGTAGTATATCTTTTTTTTCTTTATCTCTAAAATATTCAGCCATAGTAAGTGCTGAGAGTGCTACTCTCAATCTTGCACCTGGTGGTTCATTCATTTGTCCAAACACTAATGCAGTTTTATCAATAACTCCAACTTCATGCATTTCATTCCATAATTCTTCTCCTTCTCTAGTTCTCTCTCCGACTCCTGCAAATATTGAGAACCCTCCATGTACGGAAGCAATATTTCTAATTAATTCTTGAATAATAACTGTCTTTCCTACTCCTGCTCCTCCAAATACACCTACTTTTCCTCCTTTTAGAAATGGAGCAAATAAATCAATAACTTTGATTCCAGTTTCAAATATTTCAAACTTAGATGCTTGCATACTATATTCAGGAGCTTTTTTATGAATAGATTCAAATTGATCAAATTTTATTGGATCTTTATCATCTATTACTTCTCCTATAATATTGAACATTCTTCCTAATACTTTTTCTCCAACTGGAACAGTAATTGGATTATTAGTATTAACTACACTCATTCCTCTTTTTAATGATTCGGTTGGGTTAATTGCAATACATCTGACTTTCCCATCACCTAAATCTTGAGATACTTCAAAAGTAATTATTTTTTCATCTAAATTGACTTCTAATTTAGTATTTATAGGAGGGATATCCTCTTCACTAAATTGAACATCTACAATTGGTCCTCTTATTTGTATAATTTTTCCTATATTTTTTTCCATAATTTTTTATATATTAAATATTTGCAGCAGAAGAAATTTCGATAACTTCTTGAGTAATGCTACTTTGTCTGATTTTATTAGATTCAAAAGTTAAATATTTATTGAGTTCTTGAGCATTATCTGATGAATTTCTCATTGTGATCATTCTTATAGCATTTTCTGATGTTGAAGCTTCTATTATACATGATTGTATCTTTGATGGTATATATATCTCTAATGCATTTTCGTATAATTGATCAAAATTAGTTTCAATATCATATATTGAAGGAGAATTTGGATCTTTATCTTTTATATAATATAAAGAGTCAAAATCTTCTTTTTTTGTCTCTATAGGATATATTTTTTCAGCTATAATCTGATTAGAAATTACATTTATAAATTTTGTATATACTATAAAAACTTCATCTATTTTTTTATTTTTTAATTCAGTTAATACTATATCAGAAATAGCATAAATATCATCTATGTTATTTGAATTTAGTGATAATTGTGCGAGAACATCTATTTGAAGAGAGAATATGAAGCTTAAAGATTTCTTCTCTACACCTATGATAGAAAACTTCTTATTTTTATTACTGTTGATAAGCTCTTTTACTTTTTTTTCGAGATTAATTACTAATGGTCCTACAAAACCTTTTGTAGGAGTGATGACTATAATAAGAGCATTTTTTGTATCAATAGTATTAAGATCTTCTTTGTAGGTGACAATTTTTTTTATTGTATCTTCTAGATTTTCTATGTATTTCTTATTTATATTTAAAAGTGCTTGGTCATGTTGTAGTTTTACAGCTGATACCATCTCCATAGCCTTTGTAATCTGCCTTATATTCTTAGTTGATTTTATTCTTCTTCTTATTTCAATTAATTTAGACATAATTTTTAGAAAATTCAGATATTATTTCTTTTAATTTATTTATCATATCGTCTGTAAGATCCTTTTTTTCTCTTATCTCTTTTAATACATCTTTGTGCATAGTTGTAAAATGTTCATGTAATTTTTCTTCAAAATCAGATATTTTAGAGATTTCAATATCTTTTGTAAAATCATTAGTAACTGCAAATACTGATATAATTTGAAGTTCCAATGCTAAAGGAGAGTAAGGTTTTTGTGTAAGTATTCTGGTGAGTCTTTCTCCTTTTGATAATATTTTTTGAGTACTTTCATCTAAATCTGATCCAAATTGTGAAAATGCAGCTAAGTTTCTAAATTGTGCAATTTCTAATTTTAATGATCCAGCAACTTTTTTCATAGATTTTTCTTGAGCATTACTACCTACTCTAGATACAGATGCTCCTACATTTATTGCAGGTCTTATTCCAGAGTAAAATAAATCAGATTCTAGAAATATTTGTCCATCAGTTATAGATATAAGATTTGTTGGAATATATGAAGATATATCTCCAGTCTGAGTTTCTATTATAGGTAGTGCAGATAATGATCCACCACCTAGGGAATCATTTAAGTGTGCTGCTCTTTCCAACAGTCTAGAATGTAGATAAAATACATCTCCAGGATAAGCTTCTCTTCCACTAGGTCTTTTTAAGGTTAAAGATAATTGTCTATATGCCCAAGCATGTTTTGTTAGGTCATCATAAATTACAAGTGCATCCATTCCGTTATCTCTAAAATATTCTCCAATTGTCGATGCTGTATATGGAGCTAGGTATTGTTCTGTTACAGGTGAGCTAGCAGATGCATTTACTACTATAGTATAATCCATAGCTCCTTTTTCTTTTAATTTTGAAACTATTTGAGATACTTTAGAATTTTTTTGTCCTATTGCACAATAAATACAAAAAACATTTTTTCCTTTTTGATTGATTATTGTATCAATAGCAATTGTAGTTTTTCCAGTAGAACGGTCTCCAATTATGAGTTCTCTTTGTCCTCTTCCAATTGGTATTAGTATATCAATTGCTTTTATTCCAGTTTGAAGAGGAGTTTTTACTCCTTTTCTTGTTATCACTCCAGGAGCAACTTTTTCAATTTCAGATATTTTATCTGTATCTATTTCTCCTTGCTCGTCAATAGGGTTACCTATTCCATTTAAAACTCTTCCTAGAAGAGCTTCTCCTATTTTAGTAGAAAAAATTTCTCCTGTAGTAGAGACTATGTCTCCTTCTTGTACTTTGTCAAAATCACCTAATATTATTATTGAAGTTTCATCTTCTTTAAGGTCGATAGCCATAGCAGTAATATTTTCTCCAGATTTTGTTTTTATATTTACTCTTTCTCCATTAGCTACATTCGTAAGACCAATTACTATAGCTACTCCATCATAAACAGATTGAATTTCTCCAATGTCTTCTTTTTCAAATCTTGAGTCAATACTGTCAATTTCTTTTTTTATTTGTTTTAATATATCAGAACTATCCATACAATAAATTTATTTTAAACTAATAGCTTTTATTTTATCTAATCTTGATTTTATAGAGATATCATTGATACTCCATTCCTTTTTTATTCTTACTCCTCCTATAAGTTTGGAATTTCTTATAAACTTATAGATATAAGGATTATCAAGATTTTTAAGTATACTTTCTTTGTTTATAGAATCAGAATAGTATTCTATAATTACTTCATCTTTTTTTATTTTATTTATAAGGCTTAAGTAGAGTAAATCTAATTGTTTAGAAGATAGAATTTTGCTTTTTATAATACTTTTAAGAAGGTTTATATTAATATTACCTTTATTCTCTATCTTATTTATTATTATATTTACAATTTTTTTATCTTTCATTTTTTATAAATTTTATACTTTTTTCTATTATTCTTTCTTTATCTTTTTCATCTAGAAGTTCTTCTAATGATTTAGATATTCCAGATATAGTAAGTTCTACTAATTCTTTTTTAAGTGCAATATACATTTGATCATGAAATTTTTGAGTTTCCTCTTCTGCTTCTCTAATGATTCTATCAGATTCCTGCTTACTATTTTCAAGAATTTCTAGCCTTATATTTTCTGCACTCTGTCGAGCTTCATTAATAATTCTCTCACTTTCTTTTTGAGTTTCAACCATTTTTTCTCTATATTCTTTTTCTATCTCTTCTTTTTTTTCTTCAATAAATTTACTATTATCTAAAGATTCTTTAATCTTCTTTTCTCTATCTTCTAGTACAGTATTTATTTTTTTAAATAAATATTTTTGAAGAATAAATAGTATTATAAAAAAATCTATAGTATAGAAAATTATATATGAGATATTTATTCTAAATAGTTGTAAAAAATTCATAATTTAATTTATATAATTTATGCTAATGCAAATATTAATGCATAAATAGCTATAGCTTCAGTAAGAGCCATAGCAAGAATCATAATTCCTATAATTCTTCCTGTAATCTGAGGATTTTTCCCAATTGCTTCAACTGCTTTTCCTCCAATATAACCTACTCCGATTCCAGGCCCAATAGCTCCTAGTCCCATTACTATTCCTCCACCAATTTGTAAAGTACTTGCTGTCATAATTTCTCACCTCCTTTAAAATTAAATTACTTCTTCTTTATTAGTTAAAATAGACATAAAAGACAAAGTCAGCATAGCAAATATTCCAGCTTGAATTATGTCGATAAGAACTTCAAAAGCTAAAAAAGGCAATGGAGCAAAATATGGTCCAGCCAGTTTTAGAAACAATAGGATTATAACATCTCCTGCATATATATTACCATATAACCTAAAAGATAGTGATATGACCTTTGTAAATTCAGATATTATTTCAAATACACCATAGATAAAATTTATTGGTTTATTCCAGTGGAAGTATCTTTTCATATGGCCTTTAAATCCTAATTCTTTGAAAGCTAGGTATTGGGTGACTATTACAGATATAAATGTTAATGCTAGAGTACTATTTAGATCTGAATTTGCTGCTCTAAATAATGGAACGTATACTCCTGCACTATTTTTAATTTCCAAAGAAACTATACCTAAAAAAGGGATCATTTCAAATAGGTTATTTAGGAGTATTATAAGAAAGAATGCCATGATCCAAGGAAAGAATATATTGACTCTTCTTGTATCTCCATCAGTCTGTTCTGAAATAAATTCTTTAGTAAAATTGAAAATTATCTCTAAGAATATTTGAAATTTTGAAGGTATCTCATTTATTCTAGGTGAGAAAATAATTACAAATATAATAATAATTACTGATACTACTAGCGCAGTAAGAACAGTATTTGTTAAAAGAAATCCACCTATATTAGTTAGAATTTCTGGAGATTTTGGTACTAACATATTTTTGTATTAACCTTATATTATATACAGAACAAAGCTATATTTGCAAATTTAGTTATATTGCAATAGCTCTGATTTTAATTGTTCATATATATAGTTGTCTCCAATATCACTTGGATGTAATCCCTCACTTGTAAGTGATCCAGGTATTTGGCTAAATTTTGGTAGAGATATATAAGGTATTCCCATACTATTTGCTACTCCTTGTATTATTTTATTAAATTCTTGGAGTCTAGCATTAGATCCTGCAGTAAATCCAGGTGTATTCCAATCTGTAATATTTGATAATTCAAAAATAAATACTGTTCTTTGAGGTGAAGGATCTATATCAGAGAGTATTTTCAGAAGGTTATTTTTATAATCAAGAGAGGTTATTGTAGGATTGTTTACTGTTCCCATTCTGATATCATTTGCTCCAATCATTAAAGTTACTAAATCAGGGTTTTCTTGCTGGATTTCTCCATTAATTCTATTTAAAAGATCATATGTAGTATTACCACCTATTCCTTCATTATATGATATTGTCCCTTCAGTATTTTTGAGATATTGAGAGATTCTATCAAAATATGATATAGGAGCTTCATACCCTTGTGTAATACTATCTCCAAATGCACTATAAGTTTTATATACACTATGAGAAGTTATTACTAAGGGATTTGTCAAAGAATTTTGAGTAGTAAGATTAAGAATATTACTTTTTTCTAGTATTGTATTAGAGCTATTTTCTACATATATTTGATATGTATAATTAGCGTTAGGAATAAGGTTTGTATCAATATATGAATTATTCCCATAATTAAATTTTGTGAAGTACTCTCCATCCCTCATGAGTATATAATTTACATTTGGAGTACTAGGTTGTCCCCATATTATAGATATACTGTTCTCTATTTGATTATTTTGGGGAGAATAAGTAAGTAGTATACTATGAGTTTGTACAATCTCTTTACTAAAGAGTTGTCCATATTGAGAATATATTATAATATATGCTATTACAAAAGGTAAAGTAACAACTATTCCTAAGAGTTTAAAAAACCATATAGTATTTTTTTTATTGCTTGTTTTTGTATTCATTCATGAAATTATAACATGAAATTATGATATAATCTATACTATAGCGGTTAGATTTACTTATGACAATATATAATATACTAAAATGAATTTTTTTTGGAGATTTGTAAAAAAGATTTATAATAAGGTTCTTTGGGAAATTGGTATTACTGAAGATATGGAAAGAACTGTATCTAGGCTTAGAAAAGAAGGTTTTGACATTGGAGAGAATGTTTTTTTAGATCATACAGAAATAGAAGAGATTTATCCTGAATTTTTAAAAATTGAAGATAATGTCACGATTGCATATGGTACTAGGATACTTG
>JAJZIL010000015.1 GCA_021810605.1 bacterium
ATGAATATGTAGTACCATTATATCCTCCTATCTCATAGATATATCCGCCATACTCTACTGAGGTTGCATGATCTATTCCTCCTGGCAATGCTGTCGACTCTGTATTCCAGGTCCCTAAGACTCCATTTAATTCAATTTGTGCGTAATATACTGATGATGAATCTTGACCAATAGCACCAACAAGCCCTCCTATTTCGTATATATATCCGTCATACTCAATTGAGGTTGCACCATTTATTCCTCCTGGTAATGATGTCGACTCTGTATTCCAGGTCCCTAATACTCCATTTGACTCGATCTGTGCATAATATACTGATGATAAATCAGTAGTACCATTACTACCTCCTATCTCATAGATATATCCGCCATACTCCACTGAGGTTGCCTGATCTATTCCTTCTGGCAACGTGGTTGGTTCTGTATTCCAGGTCCCTAATACTCCATTTGACCCAATTTGTGCATAATATACTAATGATGAATATGTACTAGTAGTACCATTATATCCTCCTATCTCATAGATATATCCGCCATACCCTACTGAGGTTGCATAATCTAATTCTCCTGGCAATGTCGTCGACTCTGTATTCCAGGTCCCTAGATTACTAGCTTGTACAGAATTAGGATCTATTGTAAGATTAGTACTACTTGTTAAAGTATTTGCCCCGACATTATTAAGACCTAACTGCCCTCCTCCAAAAGATGCAGATCCCGGAATATTTATATTTCCTGAACTATTTAAAAGTAATAGATTATTAGAACCAACTCCTGATACATATCCTTGTAATTCAGAGACATTAAGATATGGAATCTGTATATTTCTGTATTGAGTATAATTACTATCTCCTTCATTTGAATAAGGAGTAGCATGTGTCCCAGTTTCTACTTTTATCCTTTGAAAAGCGATATTTGATCCTGTTGTACTTGGATTTGCTACATTAAATACTACTTCTAGGTTTGTAGTATTAGCAGGAGTAATCCCAGATACTGCTAAATATGTCCAACCCTTTCCTGTTACAAGCGAGAGTGTTCCAACATCTGAAAGAAATGTACTACCATCATATGCTTCTAATATTATACTATTAGTACCACTGCTTCCACCATTAAATAGATATCCAGAAATTGTCATATTTGCCCCGGGTCCTACTGGGATAGGCTGACTTACAAGTGTTGAAGCTACTGTTCCTCCATAATGGAAATAAGACCCTAATGCTTCACCATTATTGCCAGATGCATTCCATCCTTGAGATATATTAGAAGCTGGCCCCCAACCTGCTAGACCTAATTCTGCAGAAGAGTTAAATAAAAGATTAGGGTTATTTGTTCCAGTTCTAATTATACCTCCTCCAAAAGTAGAGGTTCCTGATAAATTTAAATTACCATTACTAGTTACACAATTAGAATTTGAAAAAAAACAAACACTTCCTGTTCCTCCTGCACCATTTAAGGTCAAAGTATTTGAACCTGTTGCATTTACCTCAGGATTTGTACCAGAAAGACTAATATCCCCAGAACTATTGGTTGCAACTATCTGATTAGGTCCAGTTGATGAAGAAGGAGCTAAACCTTGCAATAGAGCTGAATCCATTGCATATGCTACCTGATCTATTGACTGTAATGGGGTCATTTGTCCATCCCAAGATGATCCATTATATACATTAAATCCTATATAGTAATTACTCACTCCAGGCTGCTCAAATAAACTCCCACTTAAACTTGAATATTCTCCTAAATTAGCATTAAATACCCCATTCTCTACTTCATTTGATGGAGTATTAATATTTGAAAAATACTGTACCTCACCCCACAATGCTCCATTAAGTGTCCCTGAACTCGTTCCTGCACTACTCATTGCCCCAACTGTTGGAGTACTTCCTGGTGCACATGCAGTAGCTGTAGTAGAATCATAAATACAAAAAGCTATATAATAATTCCCAGTAAGTAGATCTCCATTACTATTCTCTAATCTTCCTTGATAATTCAACATCGATGATGGAGCTGCATATACTCTACCCAAAGCTATATATATCCCTACTATAAGTACCAATATTATATATATAATTTGTCTTATTTTTAAATGTGTGTACATAATCCTCCGTATACTAAATATATGTAAAAAATCATTACTTGTCAATGTTATATATGTACAAACATAGTTAAGATATACTCAATAAAAAAATAAATTAATAAATATATTAAAATGAAATAATTTTAATCATATCTAATTATTTAATATTAAAGGAATACATAGTTTTAAATATTTAATTAGAATATAATAAAATTCTAGATATTAAATCTAATACAAATATATTTACAATAGAAATAAAAAAGACTTCAAAAGATACAAATTTTCCTGATCATATTCTTAAATTTTCATATCAGTTTTCTTCTAGATTTATTAAATTTAATTCTTAATCTTAACTTTTTAACAATATGTATTACCACTAATCTTTAATTTCACATACAAGAAATATTATCTTATATATATTTATTAAATTTACTATCTGTATATTTTTTCCTTAATATTTTGCTAGTACTCTTCCATATATGAAGATATCATCCCTATAGATATGTATCTTTCTTTGAAATTTTATTGTAGTAGTAAAATATCAAAATTTTTATCTATATCATACCCTTAAGATTTATCTTCAAACTGAAACTCAATTCCTAATTTCAAATTTGTTTTATGTATACAAGACCATCCATATACACATTTACAATAATAAGCAGTATAATAAATTTTAGTTATTTTACATTATAAAATATGTTAATAAAAAAATCTTTTAGTTATAGTTATGATGACTTACTTTTAATTCCTCAAAAATCAAGATTACAATCAAGATCTGAAACTTCATTAAAAACAAATCTCTCTGAACATATAGAATTGAATATACCAATAATATCTGCAAATATGGATTCCATTACAAATTCAAATATAGCTATTCTTATGGCTCTTAATGGTGCTGTTGGAGCAATACATAGAGTAATGAGTATTGAAGATCAAGTAAAAGAAATAGAGACTGTTAAAAAATATAAATTTGATATTATAAAATACCCATTATCAACAATTGATAAAAATGGCAAATTAATTGTAGGAGCATCACTCGGAGTTAGAGATAATATGATATATAATCTCGAAAAGCTTAGTAAGGCAGGAGCAGATTTCATAATTATTGATGTTGCTCATGCTCATTCTGAACATGTAATCAATGCTGTAAAACAAATTAAAACTGAATTTAAAAATGAAATAGAGCTTATTGTAGGGAATATTGCAACAAGTGAAGCAGCAAAAGATTTTTTATCTCTTGGAGTTAATGGTCTTAAGGTTGGAATAGGACCTGGATCTATATGTACAACAAGAGTAGTTACTGGAGTAGGAGTTCCTCAAGCTAGTGCAGTAGATTGGGTCTATAAAGTTTCAAAAGATACAGATATTCCTATTATTGCGGATGGAGGAATAAAAAATTCTGGAGATATTGTGAAAGCATTGGCATTAGGTGCATCTAGTATAATGATAGGAAACCTTTTTGCAAGAACAAAAGAAGCTCCAGGAAAGATAATAGAGAAAAATGGAAAAATATATAAATACTACAGAGGAGAAGCTTCATTATATGAAATGAAAAAAAGATTTAAACTTGAAAAAAGAGATGATCTAAGAAATATATCTCCAGAAGGAGTTGAGGGAATAGTACCAATAGAATATTCTCTTGAAGAGATTCTATTCAGACTTTCAGGAGGAATTAGATCTGGATTAAGCTATATGAACTCTTTTAATATCAAAGAATTAAGACAAAATGCTAAGTTTATAAAGATTACTCATTCTGCCTTGATAGAAAGTAACTCTCATAATATAGATAAAGTATAGATCACATATCATGAATGATAATAATAAAGAAGATTTAAGAAATACTACTCTAAATTCTCTTAAAAATTCTGAACTTTCAGCTGAAGAGAAAGCCCAGATGGCTAGAGAACTTTTTAGTACAATTGATAATGAAAAAAATAATACAGGAATAGAAAAATTAAACCTCTTTTATGATTATCTTAAAAGTTTTTTTCTTCCTATTTATGGTTTTGTAATAGGATTTAATAAAATATTCAATGAAGAAGATTATCTTAATGGAATAATATGTATAATACTTAATATAATAGAGATAATACTAATTATAACTTCTCTCTCTGGATTATTTTCAACTGGAAAAAGTAGTATAAATCCAATATCATCAAGCCTTCAGGAATATACAAATACATATAAATCTGTAAGTAAACCAATTGGAAACTAAAGTTAAATATTATTTTTTATCATTCTCAACACGATTATCGAAATTTTTAGATGAATTGTGATATATAAAAGATCTTAATATATTATGAACTAGTCAATAAATTCTTTAATTCTAAATATATACTATCTGTATAGTAACTAGATGTTTATATAACTTATTTATATATAATCAAAATCAACACATTCTTCAAGTATATCTGATAAGAATCTTGATGGAGGATTTTGTTGGGGATATCCATATAAAGATCTCTTCTGAGAAAATGTTAAAAATAATTTCTCTTTTGCTCTTGTCATACCCACATAACAGAGTCTTCTTTCTTCTTCTAACTCAGAAACACTTTCAAAAGAACGTGAATGAGGAAAAATATTTTCTTCCATTCCTGCAATAAAGATATTTTTAAACTCTAAACCCTTAGCTGAATGAAGACTCATCAGAGTAACATACTCTCCAGATGAGGAAATATCAATTTCTTCTTTTTGTACAAGTGATATATCAAATAAAAATTCCTCTAAACTGGTATACTTTGATGATACCCCTATAAATTCCTCTACATTCTCTATTCTAGATAAACCTACTTCTCCTTCAATTTCTAGAAAAGTAAAGTATTTTATCTTTCTTACTAGATACTTTAAAAATTCCTCTACATTCATATCATCTCTTTTGGAGATTATATCCTTTATAACTGATACAAAAGTTGATACACTAGAGGGGATATTACTATCCTCACTCATAAGGTATGCCCCTAGAGAGATACCAAGATCTAGTGCCAACTTATCAATCTTATCTATTGTAGTCTTTCCTATTTTCCTTGTAGGAGTATTGATAATCCTTTTTAGAGATATTGTATCTTCTTTATTTTGAATAAACTTTAAATATGCAATTATATCCTTAATTTCTTTTCTCTGATAAAACTTCATTCCACCATAAACTTTATATGGGATCTTATATCTTAGAAAAGTATCCTCAATAGCCCTTGATTGTGCATTAGTTCTATATAAAACTGCTGTCTCATTATACTCTCCTATATCTGAAATCTTTGAAGCTATATATCTTGCCTCATCTTCTTCATCATTTGCTTGATAGATTTTTATCAAACTACCTTGATCATTATCTGTCCAAAGTTTTTTTTCATATCTTAAAGTATTTCTTGAAATTACTGATTCTGCAGCTTTAAGAATATACTTAGTAGATCTATAATTCTGTTCAAGCTTTATAATCTTACCAGTAGGATAATCAGTCTCAAAATTCAGTATATTACGAATATCAGTTCCCCTCCAAGAATAAATATTCTGATCAGGATCTCCTACAAAAAATACATTGTGTGTTGAAATTAATTTTAATAATTTATATTGAATAATATTTGTATCTTGATACTCATCCACGAGAATATATTTAAATTTTTCTTTTAGCAAATTTTTTAAATCATCATTATCTGTAATGATCTCTAAAGACTTAAAAAGTATATCATCAAAATCCATAGCATTACTCTCATCTAACCTAGATTGATATACTTTGTAAATTTTTTCTACATTCTCTTCATAAAAATTTGAGGGAATATAATCTTTTGGTTTTATAAAGTTATTCTTAGCTTTTGAAATCCCAGTAAGAATTGAAATCGGATTAATACTTGAATTTAGATTAAGATCTTTAAGTATTGAAGATACAATTTTTTTTTGATCATCATCATCAAAAATAGAAAAATACTTAGGAATATTATATCTTACTCCTTCAGTACGCAAAATATATAGAAATACTGAATGAAAAGTTCCCATATATGGGAAAAAAATTTTATCTGAAAGAATATTATTAATTCTTTCTTTAATCTCATTTGAGGCTTTATTAGTAAAAGTTACTGAGAAAATCGAATATGGAGCAATCCCATATTCTCTTATAAGATAGGTAATCTTATATGTCAAAGTTTTTGTTTTTCCAGAACCTGCCCCAGCAATAACTAATACAGGAGTATTAATATCCACTAGAACAGCCTCTCTCTGTTTATCATTAAGATCCTCTAACATATAGAATTCTTTTGCTAAGTTATTTTTTAAATAAGATATAAGGTTACGAAAGATACCAAAATATATAACATTATCGACATAAGAATATATTTATCCTTAAACCAAATAGTTTCTGGTGTATCTGCCGTCTTCTTTACATATATGTTATACATGTATCTTGCTAGAATGTAAAATGCAATCGGAATTGTAAATTTAAACCAATGAGGATTTTTAAGATGACTAGGAAGAATATTTGATACAATATTAGGAGTTTTAGAATTGATATCTTCATTATATGAAAATAATATATAAGATAAAAATGTTATTGCAGCAGTCATTGATATAAGATTATCTAATAATTCTTTTGGATAAGAACTTAATACAGTCCTGTGTACTATTGCATTTTTAAAACTCATCATTGTTACTTCAGCTCTTCTTTTCCCAAATGCAATAAATAAAGAAGCACAAATTATAAATATGACAAACCAGGAATTAATTGATAATCCAATAACAACCCCTCCTGCTAAAATTCTTAATACAAAACCAGAGGCTGTAGTCAGAGCATCTATAATTAAAATATTCTTAAGATATAAAGAGTATACAACAAATATTATATAATAAAGTAGATATATTCCTACTAAATACTCCCCTATATATAAAGATAATATTAACCCTAATGCAAAGAGTACAATTGAAAAATTTATACCAGCATTTCTTGACATTTTACCTGCAGCAATAATCCTATTCTTCTTTATTGGATGTATAGCATCTCTTTTGTAATCAATTACGTCATTTATAAGATAAATTGACGAGGATAAGAGTATAAAAGCTATGAATGTTAAAGTAACTATTTTAAGATCTAGCAAATTATATATCTCTTGATTAAAAAATATAAAACCAAAAACTAAAAGATTCTTAACCCATTGTGTTGGTCTCATTGAATAAAAATAATACTTTATTGTATTCATATATATTTAATATTATAATATAAAAACTATAATAAATAAATTTATACTTACAAAAGGTGTAATTTCTATATCACTTTTACTATTGTTTCTGAATCCTATATCTGTATCAAAAGTTATATCAAATATTAGAGAAATAAAGAATGCTAGTTTAATAGAGAAAGATATATTATCTCTAATAGATAGTCACAATTTAAATTATTTCTGGAATAATCTATCTCAAAAGGAAAAAGAAAATTTTATAAATTTTAAAGAATTTAGACAATATGAAAAATCAAAATATTCTAATATTTCTATTAAGATAGATAAAATTAAAATAGAAAATAATAATTCATTATCTATAAAATTTTTAGTAACAAGTACACATAAGTCTATTAGAATACCTCAATATTATAATATTCACTATTTCACATTTAGTATTAATAGTAAGAAAAAGCTTACTCAAATAGGAATATTCTCACTTAAAAGTCCAATAATAATATATTCAAATAGAACTTTTAATAAAATTATAAAAATTCCTATACTTATGCTTCATAGAGTAGCACCTCAATATCCAATAGAATCAGAATATCCTAATGCATATGCATATAATATAGATTATCATTTAACTCTAACTACAACTGATTTCAAATCTCAACTTCAATACCTCAAAGATAATAATTATCATACAATCAATATGAATACACTTTATAACTATTACTATTATGATTTTCCATTACCCAAAAACCCTATAATTATAACATTTGATGATGGGAGAGAAAGTGCATTTCAATATGCTTATCCTCTTCTCTTAAAATACCATGATACAGCTGTATTTAATATTATCACAGGATTTGTTGGATCAGATAAAAAAATTCAAAAATATATGAACTGGAAACAAATTAAAACTATGTATAATCATGGTATGGAGATAGAATCACATACAGTAACACATCTTGCTCTAGGAGATTTAAATTTTAGTGAAATGAATTATCAAATACTTATATCAAAAGCTTCAATAGAATCAAAACTAGGATCAAGTGTTCAGTTCATAGCATATCCTTCAGGATCTCCTTTTAGAAATAATAATATTCCTAAGGAAAAAATCCTTATATCTAGATTAAAATATTATGGATATGTAGCGGGATTGATTGATGATAGTTTTAATAGAAATATACAAAATTTAGCTAATTCATATGCTCTCTATAGAATAAGAGATTCAAATCTATCTTTATCTGGATTTATTACTCTCATAACTTCGAATATAATTGGATAAAAAGATCAGAGGGTATTTCTACTCTACCAAACATCAGTGATTTTTTCTTACCTTTCTTTTGTTTTTCTAAGAGCTTCATTCTTCTAGTAGGATCACCTCCATATAGCTTCTGGGTTACATCTTTCCTAAATGGTTTAACATCTTCTCTAGCAATAACCTTTCCATCTAAAGATGCCTGTATTGCAATAGAAAAATTCTTTCTAGGAATTATATCTTTCATTTTAGATACATACTTCCGAGATTCTTTCTCTGCTTCATTTGCATGAATTAGTATTGATAAAGGATCTACTATTTCATGGTTTATCAAAAAATCTAATCTTTTAATATCTGAAATTCTAAAACCACTAAAAGAATAATCCATAGATGCTTGACCAGAAGTTATTGATTTTAACTCATCAAAAAAATTATATATAACGGATGAAAGTGGTATATCAAAATTAAAAAGAGTTCTTTCTACATTTACAGAAGAATTATAGAAAGAAGAATTTATAAATTCACCTCTTTTTGATAATACAAACTCCATTATAACTCCAAAATATATCTTAGGAGCTATAATATCTACTTTTACAAAAGGCTCCTCTATATGATCTATTAAAGATAAATCTAAAAGATCTTGTGCTTGAGATATCAGTACCTCTTGTAATGTATCTTTAAGAACGATTTTATACTCAACTGAAGGAAAAGAAACAAATATATCTATATTATATTCTCTCAGTAATCTCTCCTTTATTATATCCATATGAAGAAGCCCTAAAAATCCACACCTATATCCAAATCCTAAAATTGAATTTGATATTGGAGTATAACTAAAAGAAGCATCATTTATAGATAGCTTTTCCACAGAATCTCTGAATTTTTCAATATCTGAAGCTTCCAATGGATAAATAGAAGAGAAAACCATACTTTTCTCTTCTGTTATTTTAAATAATGGTTTACTAGAAAGATCTTTAACTAAAGTATCTTTTATAACAACATCTTTAATGCTTTTAAGACCAGTGGCTATATAAACAACCTCTCCTACTGAGGCGTTTTTCTCCGATATAAAGCTTTCTTTTATATATCCTAAATCCAATACTGTAATCTCAGTAGAATTGGATGAAAAATACAGTTTATCTGAAATAGAAACACTACCATCAAGTATTTTTACTAATAATACAACCCCTCGATATTCATCAAAAAAAGAATCAAATATAAAACCTCTAAAGCTCTTATTAATATCACCACTTGGTGCAGGAATTTTCTCAATAATAGAATCTAATATATTTTCTATTCCTAGACCTGTTTTTCCAGAAGAAAGTATTATCTCTTCTCTTTCAAATCCTAATATATTTATAATTGCATCAATGCTTCCCTCAATATCTGCATTATCAATATCTATTTTATTAAGTATTGGTATAACAGGAATATTAAGATCAATTGCCTTAAGATAGTTTCCGAGAGTCTGAGCCTCAATTCCACCCATTACATCAACCAATAGTAGAGCTCCATCAGAAGCCATAAGAGAACGATCCACTTCGCCTGAAAAATCTACATGACCTGGAGTATCTATAAGATTTAATGTATAACCTTTATACTCCATTCTAATAGTTTGGAGTTTTATAGTAATTCCTCTTTCTCTTTCAAGATCCATATTATCTAGATACTGATCTTTTAGATCCCGCAATGATACTGTATGTGTAAATTCAATTAATTTATCAGACAATGTAGATTTACCATGATCTACATGTGCAATTATTGAGAAATTTCTAATTTTATCCATTAGAATTATCTTTTATTCTTAGAATATAAAGACAATTTAGATAATCTACTTTTAATTCTAGCAGCTTTATTAGGATGAAGAATATTCTTTTTTGACATTTTATCCAATACAGAATATATATCAGGAATTTTCTTATCAGAAGGATCTTTCAAAAAATCTTTT
Source organism: bacterium (assembly GCA_021810605.1). Classification (GTDB taxonomy): domain Bacteria; phylum Patescibacteriota; class Dojkabacteria; order JAKAPS01; family JAJZLI01; genus JAJYFR01. Next base: position 10,419 of record JAJZIL010000015.1, read on the forward strand.
TTTAATTTATCAAAATCCATTCTAAACCCATTATTTATAAATGTCCTCTTTTTAATTCTTCTTATATCTTTTTTAGATGATTTAATGTTTGCCATGACTTCATAGTATACTAAAAAAATTTAAGTATTTCAAATTATTCTATAATATCTCTAATTTTACTATTGTTGAATAGTAGATCCTGAGTTATTTATTGTAGATTCAACTTCATCAATTATCTGATTTGGTAAAGATGATGATTTTAGAAAATATCCATTAGCACCTAATTGAAATGCTTGTTTAATAATTTCATCATAACCTACTGCAGTAAGCATAAATACAGGAGTATCTTTAATAGTACTACCCTCTTTTTTAATTTCTTTTAAAATATCAATACCAGTTTTCTTAGGAAGCATAATATCTAATATTATAAAATAATACTTGTTTTCTAGAAGCTTATTTATACCTTCTTCTCCATCAGTCGCAGATATAACATGATACCCCCTCTGTGTAAAAAATTGTGTATATACATCTAAAAGAAATAAATCATCCTCAACTAAAAGTATTATTTTTGAAGTATTATCCATAACCTGATTTATTATACATTAATTGGTAACTTAAATGAAAAGGTTGACCCTTCTCCCTCATTACTAACAACAGAAATATTCCCATGATGCAGATCTATAATCTTAGAGGATATATATAATCCTAATCCTGTCCCACCAATTTTTTTTATATTCATATTATCTGATCTAAAAAATTTTGAGAATATCCTTTTTTGATCATTATATGATATACCAAATCCAGTATCTTTTACAGATACTTCCACGAATTTATCTTTTAAAACTATTGTAATAGTAATATCTGCATCTTCAGGACTATAATTAATAGCATTTTCCAAGAGATTACTTATAACTTCTTCTATTTTAAGTTTATCTGCAGATACCAATGGAATATCTTTTGTTTTTTTTACAGATATATTTTGTTTTTTTATTGAAGCTTCATTTGACATATTCATTACTACATCTTCTACTAACTCTTCAATATTAAATTCCTCAATATTAAGAGAAAATTGATTATTCTCGATCTTAGTTATATTCAAAAGATTCTCAACTAAAGAAAAAATTTCATTTGATGAAGAATCAATCCTCTTCATATACTCTTTTGCAGTATCTGACATATTAGAGGAAAATTCATCATCATTTAAAAGTAACTCTGTATAGCCCTTAATAACAGATACTGGAGTTTTTATCTCATGAGCAGTTATTGATATCAAATCAGGATCAATTGAATCTATTAATTTATCTTCCTTCCCTTGTATAGAATTAACATTTTTTTCTAAAATAAATGTCTTTTTCAATTCATCTATCTTATTATCTATTGATGAATCCATTTGAAAAAACACTATATATAAAAAAAGTACTATTACTGTAAATATCAACCAAATTATAAAAGTAAATGTTGAAAAAGAATCCACCTTGACGCTAACAAAGTAACCTAAAACTATAAAAATAATAAATGCAATTACTATCTTAAATATATTATATTTATCTTTCATTAAATTTAGTATATCAAAAAATGAAAAAAAATCTACAACACAAATATTTGATTTATAAACTAATAAAAATATATAATGTACTAGCAATGAAAAAATACACTTTATATACAGATGCAGGATCACGTGGAAATCCAGGAAAATCTTCTTATGGATTCCTCCTATTTGAAGATGGATTTCTTTTAGATTTTGAAGGGAAATATCTTGGAATAAAAACTAATAATCAAGCAGAATTTACTGCTATGGAAAGAGGCCTTATTATGGCAGTTCAATATGGTATTAAAGATTTAGATTGTTTCTCAGATAGCCAACTATTAATAAGGCAAATTAATAAAGAATATAAAATAAAAGATCTAATATTAAAAGAAATCCAAGCACGAATTTCTATTTTATCTGAAAATTTTGATAAAATAACATTCACTCATGTATTAAGAGAAAAAAATAAATTTGCAGATAAAATGGTTAATTTAATTTTAGATGCTAATAAAATATTATGATTGATTTAAAAGATTACATAGCTGTTATAAAAAAAAGATACGTACTTATACTTATAATAACTCTTATTGCAGCTGTTATAGGATTTATATATACTGAATTTTCAGGAGTAAAATATCAGTCATCTATAAATATATATACAACAGATGCTGCAGATCTTACTGGATACCTACAAACTAATCATGCAATAGATTATGCATATACAAAATTTACAGGAAATGAAAAATATACTCAATCACAACTATCATATTTCCGATCCAATATACGTTCAATACAGGTATCTAACAATATAGTATCTCTTCAAATAACTACATCTAATAAAAATCTTTCTCTAGATTGGATAAGAGCTTTTCAAAGTAGTATATACTCTACTCATACATCAATATATATTAATAAAGTACTCTATAAAGAATATAAAAGTTGTCTAAATACACAAAAACAAGCAATGAAAATTGATAAAACAAATAAAGAACTTACCCCTGTGCCTAGTTGTATATATGAAAATTTTGTAGAATATAATCCAGGAGGTATATCTACCATAAGTATAATTCCATCAAAAACTCTGAATATAATACTCTTTGCGATATCAGGTGCATTATTATCTTTAATTATTATCTCATACAAAGAGTATAACAGTAAGAAATGATACAATTTTTAAAAACAGAAGATTATACTAGTTTCATTAATTTTGTAAAAGAAAATCATCCCAATAGTATAATACAAATATTGGATGAAGAAGAAATAGATTATAAAGAAATTCTATTTGAAATATATAATACTAATATATTTTCAGAAAGAAGAGTAATAGCTATAAGAAACCCTAAGAAGATTACAAAAGAAATAGATACTCTTGATACTGAAGATTATATATATATTAACTTAAAAAGAGATATTAAAGGAATAAAGACTAAAATCATTGCAAAAGAAAGTATTGATAATTTTATACTCTCTTTATTCAAAAAAAATGATATAAAAGTTAATAGTATAATTGCCAATTATCTTAAAAATAACTTTATAGATGATAAAATTTATATAAATAATGAATTTTTAAAAATAGAAAATTACATATATCCTGAAAAAGAAATATATGATCCTCAATTTATAATAAATAATATAATTACAAAAAAAAATAATATAGTAATTTGGGATTTAATAAATGCTATTAATAAAAATGATAAAAAAACTCTTATACTATCATATGAGATACTAAAAGAATTTGATTCTGATATAAGAGGACTTATTAGTATGATACTAAGACAAATTGAAATTATTATACTAGTAAATACCTATAAATCTTATTCTAATAAGGAGCTCTCTTCAAAACTTAAGAGAAAACCTTTTTCTTTTAATATTACTGAATATGGGTTAATAAAAATCAAAGAGAATAGTTATAATAATAATAAATTAAAAGAGATTTATCATAAACTCATAAACCTATATAGCTTATCTAATTCAGGATTAATAGATATGGATCTTGGAATTTTATTAACTTTATTAAGACTTTGATCTTAAAAATTTTCTTTTAAAATTAGCATCCTTTGATATATTCAAATATAAAGAATACATTAACCCTAAAAGAATAAATATAAACCCTAATACAAATAAAACATATGTAGGGATCTCGAACCCAGTTGCAGGAAGATTTGATAAATTATCTACAGTTAGAGTTACACTACAAGGAGAAGATAGAGTTGCACCATTAGTATCTGTTACATTTGAAAGAGTTATTGTTACAGAAGAAGAAGTATTTGTCCCATTAGACCAAGAAGCCGCACTATTTGAACTTGTTGGAGTAAGAGTTCCTGAGCTTGTTGACCATGTTGCATTTGAATAATTTATACTTGAATTATTAGAAGAAGTTATTCCAGATGATATACTTACTGGGGATGAAGATGTCACTATATTTCCTGTATTTCCATTTTGAGTAACTACAAAATTATTACAGCTCAAAGATCCAGAAGAGGAAAATGAAGTAGAACAACTAGATGAATCTAAAGGAGAACTAGTTAAAGTTTGAGATTTTTGTCCAGATGCATTCTGTATCCAAGCTGTTGTAATATATGTATCTTTATTATTTCCTCCCTTCCAAACTAAACTATATGATCTTGCTTGCTGTGAAGGTATAGTATATACATTCGATGATGTATTTGTATCAGTAACATATCCATCTATACTATCTATACTACTAGTACCAGATGGGACACTCCAAGATATTTTTATTCCACCACTAGCACATGAAAGAGAAAGAGAGGATAATGCATTAATAGTAGCACTTGATGAAGAGACTCCAGACGGAGTAGTTTGAGCATATACAACAGTTCCAGAATACACTAGAGCAATAGATAAAATAGAAGAAATAAGTTTTATTTTTAAATTTTTAAACATACACCTACTTATAATACAATAATTAAATTCCCGGTTCAATCCAGTACTGAATAACATCTCCTAAGTTGGATATAAACAACTCATTATACACAGATAAAAAATCAGGATTAAATACTATACTCACCGCAGGAGTAGTAATATCTCCTCCT
>JAJZIL010000016.1 GCA_021810605.1 bacterium
CATTAATCCAATAATTGCAGCTTCTGAAAATGTAAATATAAAGTATATAAATATTATTGGGGCTATATATTTAGCATATTTTGTAATATATTTACTAATATCTTTGTTATTTATAAAGAATAGTACTAAAAGTAATGGGATTATAAGTAATAAATATCCCGCAGATGTATTTACATCAGTAAATGTTGAATCTGGTCTTAAAAAATTTATCCCATGTATTGTAGTTATAAATGTATTAGGATTTATTGTTGAAGAATATAATATTTTACTTATATTAAAACTATCAAACTTAAAGAATAGGTATCCAAAAAATTGAAAAATTCCATAGATTGAAACTATAAAAGTAGATGTTAGTAGTGAATTTATTATAATTTTAATATCTTTATATATTATTACATAGTAATAAGAAGTTATAATGAGAATTATATTAATTATTATATATAAACTTGATTTAAGTGATAAAAATTTACTAATTGAGAATATATCAGATAGAAATATTGATACTATTATAAATATTAGAGAATAAATTATAGTTTTATTTAATTTGAGATTCTTCCTTTTTATTATTACTTTTTTTATATCATTATAATTTACAAATATTGTCAAAAATAATATAGGAAGAAAAAGTATTATTGGGTCAATAGTAAATCCTATATAAATATTAAATCTTTCTAATGGGAGTAATATTATAGATATGGGAATTGATAATTTAGGGTAATTAATAACCAATAATGCTATAAGAAAATATATTAATATAAAAATGATTAAACCTATTATCATAATTATAATGGATTTTTAATATTCTTAGATAATGAGTCAATATATTTAATTGCTTCAGATGCACCTTCCGCAACATTAAATAAAGGATTATCATTAACATAAACTGGAATTCCTATTGCTCTTGAGAGTAGAGTATCCAGATTTCTTAACAAAGATGTTCCTCCGCTAAGTAAAATTCCTCTATCTATTATATCTGAAGATAATTCTGGAGGAGTTTTTTCTAATATTTGTCGAGTTGTCTGTATAATAAGATTAAGTGGTGACTTTATAGCTTCTACTATTATATTTGTATCAATATTAATAGATTTTGGCATTCCAGTTATAGAATCTCTTCCTCTAATCTCCATTTCTAGAGGAGAAGTTAAAGGTAAAGCAGAACCAATATCGAGTTTAATATTTTCAGCCATTTGATCTCCAATAACTATTCCTCTGTTCTTCTTTAAAAAATTCATTATTGATTCATTTATATACTCACCACCAACTCTTATTGCATCAGAAATAACTATGCCATTTAAAGATATTATGGCAAATTCAGCAGTTCCACCACCTATATTGATAACCATATTTCCAGAGGATGTTCCTATTGGTAAATTAGATCCTATTGCAGTAAGTAATGATTCAGGCATAAGATATACTTTTTTAGCTCCAGAATTAATTATAGCTTCATAAATAGCTCTTTTTTCTACAGATGTTAACCCAGAAGATATACTAGCTATAACTTCTGATCCTACTAAGAATTTACTCTTAGATACTTTTGATAAAAAGTGCTTTATCATTAATTCTGAAATTTTGTAATTTGCTATTGCTCCTCCTTTGATAGGTCTTTTTGAAATGATACCTTCTGGAGTTTTTCCAAGCATTTCTTTTGCTTCATATCCAACAGCAATTACTCTATTATCATCAACTGAGATTGCTACTACTGATGGTTCATCAAGGAGTATTCCTTTACTTTGATTTGATATTCTTGAATTTGATGTTCCAAAATCTAATCCTAATTTATTTTTATTAAACATAATTTCTAATATGATCTACATTCTTTTTTGTGTTATAATTCTAACATATACTTAGGTATATTAAAATGTTTTATCATATGACAAATAAAAAAGTAAAAAATATTTTAAGTAAGATCTCTTCTTTCGGTATAATTCTATTAATATTAGTAATTTCATTATTAATAGTTTTGTATGCAAGAGGTTATAATCTGGATCTCTCTAATTTTTCTATAACATCTTCAGGTATTATTAGGATAAATACTACTCCTAATAATTCTCAAGTATATTTAAATAATAAATATGTGGGAGTATCTCCTTTAGTCTTAAATTCAATAGATCCTGGATCATATTATATTAAAATATTAAAAAATAATTATACAGAATGGAATAGTTTAGTTACAGTAAAGTCAGGAAATATAACTAATGTGGATTCTTTCTTACTTCCAAGTCAAGTTGATCAGAGTATAGTCAAGACTGATGGGAATATCTATAAAGTTATATATAATGATAATAGTAATTATATATATATAATTACCGATAAGAGTGGTGTATACAAGTTATATTATATTAATCTATCACTTATAACAAATGGATATTCTTTAAATTATGTTGCTAATCTAAGTAAAATTATTAATTTTAGCAAAGGTGGGAATATTTCGATAAAAAGCAATACTTCTCTTTCAGATCTAATATTAAAATATAATAATAGGTATTATATTTATAATGTTTTGACAAATAAATTAACACTTTTATCAAAACTTATATATATATATAATCTAGAAAATATTAATTGGACAGATTCTCCTAATTATATAGTTATTAAAGATAATAATTTACTTGCAACCTTAAGTTTATCTACTGATCAAGTATATTTGTTGTCATACAATAGTATGAATGTGGTATATAGAAATATAAACTCATCTCAAATCATTTTCTCTTCTTATAGCAGTACTACTGGTATATCAGATATATTTATTTCTAATTTAGATGGTACGGATAAAGTTCTTGCTTATAAAATAAAAGGAGATGTTAATAATATTTTTGTAAATGATCAGGAAAGTTATATTGCAATAGGAACAACATTAAGAAATAATTATCTATTATCATTTAATAATAATATTTTATCAAACGAAGTACCATTTGCTAATGGGAATAATATAGTAAGTTTTAATAGTCAAAACAATTATATTTTGACTGAAAAGAATAATACTTTGTATGCTTACTATGTAAATAATTTATCAAATATTACTGTGATTGATAATTATAATGAATTATCTAATATTAAATTGTATTCCTTAGGTAGTTATATATTTTATCAAAAAAAGAATATTGGGAGTAATACATATTCTCTTTATGAGCAAACCATAGGAGGAAATAGTCCAGTTTTAATTAGTAAGGATACAGTTGGAAATTATTATATAACTATTGGTGGAAATTATTTATTCTTTAATTATTACTATAATAATAATACTTATTTATATGCAGTAACACTAATTAAAAATAATAATATATTTCCTTTTTCCTTATAAACGTCCCTGATAGGATTCGAACCTATGACCTTCTCGTTAGGACCGAGACACTCTATCCATCTGAGCTACAGGGACAGGTTGTTTTGAATAATTAAATATTATATAGTAAAATACGTAATATGTTAACTAATTTTATTATAAATTAAATTATGAATGAATATAAATATGAAAGAACTTTAGTTTTAATTAAACACGATGGTGTAGCAAGGGGATTAATAGGAGATATAATATCAAGATTTGAGAAGGTAGGGCTAAAAATTATTGCAATGAAATTAGTTTTAGTAGATGTTAATAGAGCAGAAAAACATTATCCGGATTCAGATGAATGGTATAAAAATATTGGAGATCGAATAATTTCTAATTATAAAGAAAAAAATATTGATGTAAAGAAAGATTTTTCTACAGATGATCCTATTGAGATAGGTAAAACAATAAAATCTTTTAATAAAGAATATCTATTATCTGGACCTGTTGTAGCTATGGTATTAGAGGGGCCAGAAGCTATCAAGATTGTTAGAAAATTATTAGGAAAGACTAATCCATTAGAATCAGAACCTGGAACTATAAGAGGTGATTATACTTGGGATAATAATGATACTGCTGGTTATTATAAAAGGCCTATTTATAATCTTATGCATGCATCTAGCTCTGTTGAGGATTCTGAATATGAAATTAAGTTATGGTTTAATACTGAAGAGATATTTAATTATAAAACTAGTTCTCAAGATTTCATGGGTTGGTCAGGAAAACTTTGATATAAGTTCATAAACAGAATAACTAATCAATAGTATATATTATTTGATAGTATTACCTAATTATATATATTAATTAAGGTTTTCGTGTAAAGTTAGTAGAAATTCTGAATTATTTTTTGTTTTCTTTAATCGATCTATAAGTAATTCACTACTTTCAGTTGATTTCAATGTATCTAACATTCTTCTTATTATCCATGATTGATTTAATACTTCAGATGAGAGTAATTTTTCTTCATGTCTTGTTCCTGATTTTATAACATCTATAGCTGGATAAATTCTTCTTTCAGATAATTTTCTATCAAGGTGAAGTTCCATATTACCGGTACCTTTAAACTCTTCAAACACTAGGTCATCCATTCTGCTACCAGTATCTACTAATGCCGTTGCTATTATTGTTAAGCTCCCATACTCTTCTAAATTTCTAGCTGAACCAAAAAACTTTTTTGGTGGGTATAATGCTACAGGATCAAATCCTCCAGATAAAGTTCTCCCAGAAGGAGGTACAGTTATATTATATGCTCGAGCTAATCTTGTTAAACTGTCCATTAATAGTAAGACATCTTTACCTTCCTCTACTAATCTTTTTGCTCTATCAAGTGCTATTTCTGCAACCTTTATTTGATTATCAGGTTGCTCATCAAAATTAGATGCAAAAACTTCTCCATTAGTAGATTTCCTTATATCAGTTACTTCTTCTGGTCTTTCTCCTATTAATAATATCATCAAATGTATTTCTGGATGATTTTTTGATACTCCATCTGCTATATCTTTTAATAATGTTGTCTTTCCAGATTTAGGAGGAGACACTATCATTCCTCTTTGTCCTTTGCCAATTGGGGATAATAAATCAATTATTCTATTAGATAATCTATTTTGATCTATTTCTAATATAATTTGTTTATCTGGGAATACTGGAGTTAATCTTTCAAAAGGAGTCCTTTTTGCTGCTTCATCTGGATCTCTTTCATTTATTTTTTCAATTTTTAATATACTTAAATATCTTTCATTATCTTTTGGTAATCGTGCTTTACCTTTTATATAATCACCTTGTTTAAGGTTGAATTTTTTTATTTGTGATCCTGAAACATATACATCATTTTCTCCAGGAAGTAGAGTATATGATCTTAATATTCCATGTATACCATCATTTATTACTTCTAATATACCCTCTACACTTATATCAGCATCACCTTTACTAAGTGATTTTAATATACTAAATATAGTATCTCTTTTTCCAAGTTCTTGGAAATTTTCGATATTTTCTTTTTCTGCTATTATACGTAATTCTGCTAAACTTTTTGAATCTAGACTTTGAAGTGAAAAACTTTCTTTCATAATTTTATATTGATCAAATAATTGGATTAAAGAGTAATAAATATATTCTATTATAAAATTAATAAAATATCAATAAATTATAATTTATAGATATTTTATTAATTCTTCATTATTAATTTTTATTGATGGTCCCATAGTAGGACATATATAAACAGTTTTTAATAATAAATTAGCATTCTTCCCTGAAGTATTGATAAAAGATTTTAATAAGTCTATAAAATTATCAAATAATTCTTCTTTAGTATTATCAACATTTCCTATAATACTATGTAGAGTACCATTTTGATCAGATTTAAAATCAAATTTACCTCCTTTATATTTTGAAATAATGTCATTCAAATCATCAGTAACAGTTCCTAATTTAGGATTAGGCATTAATGATCTAGGTCCTAATATTTTACCTAATATAGCTATCTTAGGCATTACAGATGTTGTAGCAATAACTAAATCAAAATCTATCCATCCACTTTCTATTTTTTTTATATATTCTTCAAGACCTATATAATCAAACTCTTTTTTAATATCATCGGAAATATCTTTTTTATCTGTAAGTAATAAGATTTTTTTATCTTTTCCAACCTTATTTTTATAATAAACACTTCCTCTTAATACTTGTTTATTTTCCTTTTTACTAGATTTAGTAGATACATGTACCTCAATACTTCCTTTAAAATTTGAAATTGAAACTTCTTTTACTTTATCAAAAGAGGTTAACAAATCTATATTCTCTTTCTGATTAATTTTAGTTTTTATTTGATTGTATTTTTTACTTCTTTTCTTCATTTTATTGTTACTCCCATATTTCTAGCTGTTCCAGCTATTATTTTTTTAGCTTGTTCAATATTATCTGTATTAAGATCAGGTATTTTTGTTTTAGCAATATCTTCTAATTGATCTTGAGTTAAGCTACCAACCTTTTCCTTAAGAGAATCTTTAGATCCTTTTTCTAAATTTAGCTTACTTTTTATTAAAACAGCAGCAGGAGGTGTCTTGATTATAAATTTAAAAGATCTATCCTGATATATATCTATAACAACTGGATAAATTAAATCACCTTTATCTTTAGTTTGATTATTAAATTGATTACAAAAATCCATAATATTTACTCCATGCTGTCCTAAAGCAGGACCTATAGGTGGTGTAGGAGTAGCTTTTCCTGCTTGTATTTGTAATTTAACTTGTGATATAGGTTTTTTTTCCATAATTTTATATTAATTTTATTTGCATTAAATCTAATTCTACTGGTGTTTCTCTCCCAAATATTGATATTAATATTTTAACTTTACTTTTATCTTCATTAACCTCACTAACTTTTCCATTAAAGTCTTTAAATGCACCATCAGTTATCACTACTGCATCTCCAGGGTTGAATGATGTTTGTACAGCTGGAGTATCAACTTCCATAAATTTAAGTATAGCTTCAACTTCTTTTTCATTTAATGGAGTAGGATTATTTCCTGCTCCAACAAAACCTGTAACACCCTGAGTATCTCTAATGATAGGCCAAGTATCTTTATTAAGATTCATTTTTACTAATATATATCCAGGAAGTATTTTATCTTTTATTTGTCTTTTTTTCCCATCTGCTATGATTGTTTTATTTTGGGTAGGTATTACTATATCTTTTATATACTTAGATAAATTAGCAGTCTCTGCTCTTTGTTTTACTACTATAGATACTTTATTTTCATGCCCAGTAAAAACATTTACTGCATACCATTTAAAATCACTTTTATTCTTTTTACTATTTTCCATAATTTACAATATTAGTAATAATAGTTTTTGAAATACAACATCTAATCCAAATAATATCAAACTAATTACTATAGATATCAATACTACAAGAAATGTTGAATTGTACAAATCTTTTCCTAAATACCACTTTGTGTTTTTGAGTTCGACAAAAACTTCTTTTAAAAATTTAAACACGTTAATTTATGATTGATAATAGATGATAACAAATATTTAATATTATATCAATAATCTCTAACAAATAATAACTAGATCCAGGCTCAGGGGGAGTCGAACCCTCATTATTGGTTTTGGAGACCAACGTTCTACCATTGAACTATGAACCTTCTATTTAACCTCTTTATGTAATGTATGTTTTTTACATTTTTGACAGAATTTATTTATTTCTATCTTGTTAACACTATTTGTAAAATTTTTCTCAGATGTATAATTCTTATTTTTACAAATAGTACATTCTAGATTAATATATCTTCTATTTTCTTTTTTAGCCATATCCTTCTATTTTTTATAAATTAAAATTAGCCTAGAAGCGGATTTGAACCGCTGATCTTTCCCTTACCATGGGAATGCTCTACCAACTGAGCTATCTAGGCTTTGCAGAGAGGAGGATTCGAACCTCCGTAGCCATAATGGCAACTGATTTACAGTCAGCCGCGATTGTCCACTCCGCCATCTCTGCATAGCCATGTCATTAGCCTCCTGTCAGATTTGAACTGACGACCTGCTGTTTACAAAACAGCTGCTCTACCGCTGAGCTAAGAAGGCAACAAAATAACTTGTTTAAAGAACAATTCTATATTATTTAAAGATTTTAATCAATAACAACCCATCAATTATATTAAATTTGATTTATTAAAACCAAAAATAAAAACTCAAACATATTACTAAAAATATATTATATTGTTTTTTAATAAACATATTGTTAAATCAATTTTTACAAATTGATGGGTGTATCTATATTATAACAATTCTATAGTAATATTAACACACTATAAATTTTGTCTATTATTGGCATTATTATAAAATCTATAATTGAATAATATCCTCCATTCCAAGGTATTATTGGAAGGATAATTAATATTAAAAGATATAATGAATACTGAGTAATATATTTATTTATAGTATTATTTCTAGTTATATATAATAGGAAGTTTCCTCCATCTAATGGTGGAATAGGTATTAAATTAAATATTCCTAATCCTATATTTATCATTATGACTTCATATAATATATTAATGATTTTATTTGTTGTTGTAATATTAATACTACTAATAACTAATAATTTAATAATTATTAATGAAATTATACTAATTAAAAAATTTGATAATGGTCCCACTATAGATATTATTAAGATATCTAACTTAGGATTTTTTAGATTAGAAGAGTTTATAGGTGTAGGATTTCCCCATCCAAATCTAAATAATGTTAGTATCATGAATATAAGTCCTAGGAATGTAATTTGTTTACTAGGATCGAGTGTTAATCTTCCTTGATCTTTAGATGTACTATCTCCAAGCAGATATGCAGCTAGTGTATGAGAAAATTCATGAAAAGATATGCTTATAATTATAATTATTCCTAATAGTATTAAATTCAATAACATTTTTTCTTGCATAAAATACCTTTTTATTATATCATAACAGGGTATTAATTTATTATTTAATAATTATGTCTAGAGTATGTGATGTTTGTGATAAAGGTTTTTTAACTGTTACAAATATAAGTCATAAACAATCTGGTGGTTGGGCAAAAAGAGCTCCGAAGACTAAAAGAAAATCTTATCCTAATTTAAGGACAATGAAAGTTTCTCTTGATAATTCAACAAATCTAGGGAAAATCAAAATATGTATGAGATGTTATAGAACTATAAAGTCTAAATCTTTATCATTAAAGTAAATTAGAGGGTTCTATATCTATAATTAAATTATTTTCTTTAATAAAATTTTCTCTTAAATATCTTTTTATTTTTTTATTATTATTAAATACTTTCAATATAATATTTCTTCTATAGAAATATTTTTTTTTGTATGGAAAAGCATTAATTGGTAAATATATTTGTATTCCATCTATAGATTCCTTTTTTATTAAATTGTATATATCAAGAGATCTTTTTATAAGTGATTTTTCCTGTTTAGATTTAACTGTTATTTTTATTATTTCACAAAAAGGGGGATATTTAAACTTTTCTCTATTTATGATTTCATAATTGTAAAGATCCATATAATTATTATTTTTTAGTAGATCAATAATTTTATTATTTAAATCATATGTCTGTAATATAACAGACCCACTAGATCCAACTCTTCCAACTCTTCCTATTAATTGAGATAATTTTTGATAAGAATCTTCATACCCTTTATAATCAGGGAAAGAGAAGTCTAAATCCGCAGATAATATTCCTATAAGATTAACATCTTTGAGATCCCATCCTTTAACTATAAGTTGAGTACCTATTATAACTTTGATATTTTTATTATTTAGGATTTTATAAATTTCATCAGCATAAGAGTAATCTAAGTTATTAATTTTATAATCTTTATCCAATATAAAAATATTTTTACTTTTAAGTGAAAATATTTTTTCTATTTCTTCTTTTATATATTGAGTCCCAAAACCATAAAATTTAACATTTCTATTTTGACAATTATTACAAATAAGTCCGTTAATATTTTTCATATAATCACAATGATGACAACAAAGCATATATGTATACTCAGTATTATTACTTTTATGTATATTTAGAGGAATATCACATCTTGGGCATTTATCTATATATCCACAATTATTACATAATAATATAGGTGAAAATCCTCTTCTATTAACATAAAGTATTATTTTTTTATCCCTTTCTATACTATTTTTAATTTCATTTTTAAGTGTTTTTGAAAATATTGAACTATTTCCATCTTCCTTTTCTTTTTTTAAATCAACTAAATCTAGTTTAATTATAGAATTTTCTTTATGGAAAAATTTTTCGTCAAGTTTAATGATTTTATGATTTTCTATATTTAGGTATTGATAATAGATATCTATTCGAGGAGTCGCACTACCTAGTATTAAAGGTATATTATTTATATCTGATATGTATTCAGCTAATTTAATAGTATCATATCTAGGGTCTTGATCTTGTTTATAACTAGTATCATGAAATTCATCAATTATGATTAAACCTAAATTATGGAATCTTGAAAATATTGCTGATCTAGCACCAATAATTATCTTTTTTTGACCTTTATTAATTAAGTTATTTTGAATTGTTTTATCCTTTTTAGTAATTTTACTATGTATTATTGATATAATATTTTTATCAAAATGATTTTCTAGGCGTGAATATATCTGAGATGTTAATGTTATATCAGGTAAAAGTATCAATACTTGTTTATCTTTTTGCAAATATTCTTCTATAATTTTAATATATATCTCTGTTTTTCCACTACCAGTAACTCCATATAATATAAATTTATTTATATTATTTTTAGAATTATTAAAAAACTCATTAAAAGCCTGACTTTGTTTATGATTAAGATCAATTTTCAGTTTGCTTTTATAATTGTTTTTTAGAGTACTCTTTGTAGAAATTTTCTTTGTTAAATAAAGACTAATAGATTTATTTATCAGAGAATTATAGTTTGTGATTAAATACTTAATTATCTTTAATTCTACAATACTTAATTTTATGTATTGAGAATTTATGTTTTCAATTATTTCTTTTATTTTGAATGAATAAATTTCATTAGATTGAATTTTGTCTACTACTATACCTATAAGTTCATTTTTGCCAAATGGGACAAGTACAACATCTCCTATGTTAAGATTCTTTTTACTGGAATAAACAAAAGGTTGTTTGATTTTTAATTTTGTATTTACAAAAATTTTATAAAACATTTTACTATCCTTAGTATTAATGATACAATATTATCGCTTTATTTAAAAATATTATGACATTTTCAAGCATATTTTGGAACATATTTACATTTGATATAGGGATAGATTTAGGTACTGCAAATACTTTAGTTTTTGTTAAAAATCAAGATATTAATATATCGGAACCTTCTGTAGTAGCTTTAAATTCTCGAACTAAGGAAATTCTAGCTGTTGGTTCGGATGCTCAAAAAATGTTAGGAAGGACTCCTGCATCGATTGTAGCTATAAGGCCACTGAAGGATGGAGTAATTTCTGATTTTGATTCTACTAAGGAAATGATTCATTACTTTATTGAGAAAGTTCATAAAGATTCTCAAAAATTATTTAAAATAGCTAGGCCAAGAATAGTAATAGGTATACCTTCAGCAATAACAGAAGTTGAAAGAAAAGCGGTAGTAGATGCAGCTATTTCTGCAGGTGCTAGGAATGTGTATTTAATAGAGGAGCCTATGGCTGCAGCTATTGGTTGTAATTTACCAATAACTGAAGCTACAGGTTCTTTTATAGTAGATATAGGAGGAGGAACATCTGATATAGCAGTTATATCTCTAGGTGGTATTGTTGTAGATAAATCAATTCGTATAGCAGGAGATGAATTAACCCAAGATATAATTAATTATGTTAGAAGTAAATACAATTTACTTATAGGGGAGAGATCTGCAGAAGAGATAAAGATTAATCTTGGTAATGCATATCCTCGTAAAGAAAATAAAAAAGCAGAGATAAAGGGAAGAGATATTCTATTAGGATTACCTAAAACAGTAACTATATCTGAAGCAGAAGTTAGGGAAGCTATGAGTAATTCATTAAATATAATTATAGAAGCAATATATGATGCATTGGAAGAAACACCTCCTGAGCTAGTTTCGGATATAACAGAGAGAGGTATCTATCTTACGGGTGGAGGGGCTCTGATTTCTGGAATTAAAAAACTTTTTTCAGAAAAAATAAAAGTACCATTTATAATAGCAGATGATCCTTTGAAAAGTGTTGTAATTGGGGCTTCTAAAATATTAGAAGATATAAATTTGTTAGAAAGTATAAATTCTTCTGATATTGATGATTATACTTAAGCAAAATGAAATCAAAGAAAAATAAAAAGAAAACTAAATTAATAAATAGTTTAACTATATTTTTAATTGTAGATATAATTTTATTTATTATTTCTTCAAAATATTATTTTTTTTATAATATTTTAGATCCAGTAATAATTCCTGTTAAAAATTATACATCTGCAATTTCTTATAATGTGGGTAATTATTTTAATACTATAAATAATTTAAACAATATAAGTAAAGAAAACACTATTTTAAAAGATGAAATTTATTTATATAAGTCTAAAGTAATTTCTTTGAACAATAATGCAAATCAAAAAAAAGCTTTGTATACACAATTGAAGGGAAATTATCTTAATAATAAATATCAATATATATATTCTGAAATAATGTATTATGGTACAAATAATACTTTTGGATATACATATTTAAATTCGGGTTATGTACAAGGTGTAAAGATAAATGATCCTGTTGTATATAATAATTATTTAGTAGGAGTAGTATCTAAGGTTTTTAATAATTATTCTAAGGTAATGTTATTATCTAATTTAAATATAAGTATTCCTGTACTTATAAACAAAACTAATGGCATATTAACAGGGAGTTTATCTACTTCTTTAACAATTCAAGATATTAATCAGTTAGATAATATTAGTATTGGAGATACAGTTTTGACTTCTGGTTTAAATGGAACATTCCCTAAAAATTTAATTATTGGTTATGTTAGTAATATAAGTGGTGGCAAAAGTAATATATTTAAAACAGTATCTGTTGATTCTGCTGTAAATATAAATAATTTAAAATACCTTTTTATATTAAAATATGAATAAAGCATTTATAACAATATACATAGTCTATTCAGTAATATTACTATTATTTGGCAATTCATTAGTAAGTTTGATATATATCTCTATATTAGCCTTTAATATAATGTATTTATTTAATGTTAAATTTTATATTAATGACAAACTTAGAAATACATTTATATATTATATATTTGTATATGGATTGATATTTGATTTATATTTATTTAAACCTTTAGGTGAGACAAGTTTATTATTTTTAATACCATTTATAGTACTATATTTTTATTCGGGATTAAGATTAAGATTAGTATTATACTTTTTATCTAGTTTTATTTTTAATATGTTATTATTAATATATTTAATAGGTTTTAATTCTGTTATGAGAATATATAGTAATTATTTGATTATAATATTTATCTTAATTTTAATAATATTAGATTCTATAGTTATCAAATTCTTTATTAGAAGTAATAAAAATTCAAAAAATACATATACTTTAGATATATAGTTATTATGGATAATATTGAAATTAATGATCTAAATAGTCTCCCAAATGATGATGATCATAAAGTTATAAATAATTTTTTATTATCTAATATATATACTTATTTATTATATTTTATTTTTGGATTTTTCATATTAGTAATAATTTATTTTTCTGTAATTCAATATAAAAAATATAATAGTTTGTCTTTAAGTAATAGATTAGTTTCAATACCACTTATTGCTCCTAGAGGTGTAATTTTTTCTAGAAATATGACTCAACTTTCATATAATATACCTACCTTTAATTTATATCTTGATATTCAAAATTTAGATAAATCTCAAATAAATAATGATATAAATATACTATCTAAAATATTAGGAATAAGTGGTAAAACGATTACAAAAATTGTTCAAAATGGTAAAAAACTTGGATACGTTGAAATTCTTATTGCTAATAATATAAGTAGTAATAATGATATATTAATAACTTCAAATAAGGATTTATATGGCGTTAAGATAGAACAAACTTCTTATATAAAATTTCGTTATAATAATTTACTTTCACACATTATTGGATATACTGGTCCAATTAGTGAACAAGAATTATTAAATAATAAGAACATGAATCCATATGATATTGTTGGTAGATATGGTATAGAGCAAAGTTTTAATAATTATTTAACCGGGAAAGATGGTTATCAAATAAATCAAATTGATACTTTTGGGAATACTGTATCTCAATTTGGTAAAGTAAATCCTGTTCCTGGGGATAATGTTCAATTAACAATAAGTACAACTATACAATCTAAGTTACAAAAATTAATAATTCAGAGTATTAATCAAAATCCTAATCATGTTACAGGTGCTGTTGGTATTGTAGAAAATGTTAATACAGGAGGTATATTGGCTATGGTAAGTTATCCAACTTTTAATAATAATAGTTTTGAAGGTTTAGGTATA
>JAJZIL010000005.1 GCA_021810605.1 bacterium
ATCTTTAGAAAAGAAGGTTTTGACATTGGAGAGAATGTTTTTTTAGATCATACAGAAATAGAAGAGATTTATCCTGAATTTTTAAAAATTGAAGATAATGTCACGATTGCATATGGTACTAGGATACTTGTACATGATAGTTCTATGAATAATCTTTTTTCAGATCCTATTAGATTTGGTAAAGTTATAATCAAAGAAGGTGCATATATAGGTGCAAAATGTATAATAATGCCTGGGGTTACAATAGGTAAAGGTTCAGTAGTAGGTGCTGGATCGTTAGTTACAAAAAATGTTAAGAATAATACTATAGTGATGGGTTCTCCAGCTAAAGAGTATATGTCTACTAGAGAATATAGAAAGAAATTTTTAAAGAATATGAAGAATGATAAATATTATTATTGGGATATAGAACCTTTCATGAAAAGATTAAAAAATGAAAATTGGGCTCTTTTAGAAAAAGAGTCATACATAAAATTCATAAAAAAAAATAAATTAAATAAGTGATATCCAGATTGATATTAATGCAAGTACAAATGAGAATAACCAAAATCTCATTACTATCTTCTCTTCAGACCATCCGAGCATTTCAAGATGATGATGTAATGGAGCCATTAGAAAAAATTTTCTTTTCAGATATTTTTTCCCCAATTTTTGAATTATTACTGAGAGAGTTTCTACTACAAAGATTCCTCCTACTATTATAAGTATAATTTCCTTTTGGAGAATAATTGATATAACTGCAAGAAGAGATCCTAATCCAAGTGTTCCAATATCACCTATCTGTACTCTAGCAGGTTTTATATTAAAATACATATATGTTATAAGAGCTCCTGTTATAGTAGCAGACAGAATTGCTATACTTTCATTGTGATCAATTAGTGCAATACTCATAAAAGTAATAAATGATGCAATCATTACACCTGAGGATAGTCCATCAAGCCCATCGGTTATATTTACTGCATTAGCAGTAGATATAATCATAAGGAAGATTAGAGGTATAATCCAATATCCTATATTGATATATATATTGCTCCATATCCAAATACTATGAATATGTAGATAGAAGAAAATATAGTAAGAAACTATTGCACCTTCAATAATTTGTATAAGTATTCTTTCATGTGGGTATAGTCCAGTTCCATACCTAGATCCAATTGAGTTAAATAATCCTTTATATAGTGCCCAAGGTAGAGTTATAGTATAGAGTATTCTTTGTGATATTTTTTTATGGTGAAATGCTAGTTTAAAGTGATGTTTAAAACTTCTAAAGACTCTTTTTTTCTTTCCAAATATATTTAGAAGATCGTCAATTGCTCCTAGTATTGATCCAATTAAAAATATTATAATAGGTATTTGGGTGTATTTATTCCAATTAAAAAGTATTGTTATTATAACAACTGATATCAGTATTATTATTCCACCCATCATAGGAGTTCCTATTTTTGATTTTCTTTGTTTAATTTTAAGAGAATCATCTGCTGCTCTTCCTCTTACAACCTTAAATTGATATAAAAGATCAATTATAAAAGGAGCTACTAGTATTGATACTAGTATAGAAAGTATTAAAAATGTAAATGCTGCTAACATAATTTTATTAAAGTAATTTTAGTCTTCTAACACCGTTCGAATTTATCTTCTTTTTATATAGGTATATAGGTTGATATTCTGCTCCTTTGATTTTTTGCCATTCTTGATCTTGTAATCCTTTATTCTCATTCTTAACTATTATGTAAGATTCACATACTCCTATATTTTCAGTTGATTGCCAATAAGTTATTTTAGATAATACCCCTTTATTATAATTTAACTGAGATATTATAGCTACATGCTTTCCTCCATTCATTCTGATAAGATCTCCAGGTTTAATATCTTTTACTTTACTTATAGATATACTATTATCTTCATTAGTTAGTGTATCTGCATTCATTTTTGAACTAACTGGTCTTATCTTGTGAGAATAAAATATTTTAATAGGGTTTTTAGTTCTTTTAACTATTATTTCCCATATATTTTTATCTCTTTTTTTTAAAGCTATTATATTCAATATATGAGTGACAAACCCTGAACAATCAATGCCTACTTTTTTTTCTTCCAAAAACTTATATCTATTTTTACCTTTTATAAGTTTATTGTTATTATTATCTTTGATGAATTTGTCAATCTCGTCTGGAGATCCCTTTCCTAAATTAACACTACTTAAAAATTTATTCTTACTTCTATTTATATAGTAAGGTGTATTTTCATATCTCTGATATAAATCAAAGCATTCTTTAGGAAGTTTTTTAACCTTTGAATCATTCATATAAGAGAATATTATAAGACTATAGATCTATTTTGTCAATATTGGAGTATTTTTATTATAAATTCCAAAGTGGACTATCAATATTTTTTATAAATTTATTTTTTTCTTTAAAATCTAGGACTGCATTTTCTATAACAATATCAATTATTTCTCTGAATTGTATCCCTTTGGATTCCCAAAGATAGAAAGATAGTGATCCTGGAATAGTATTTATTTCAATGGTGTAGAATTTATTATTTACTGTATCAACTAGATAATCTATTCTAACAAGACTTTGAGATCTTAGAGAGGTATATACTTTTCTAGATACATCTTTTATTTTTTTATCTAAATCATTATTTATTTTCGCAGGAATGATTTTTTTTGAATTAGCCATTCCTTGAGTTTTGGATTTAGATTTATCTCCTGAAAGGTATTTATCATTATATGAATACACAATATTAATATCTTTCTCTATTTGCTCAGATAATGAAAATACTATATCTCCTTTATCTCTTATAATAGAATAAGTTATCTCCATTAAATTTTCCTTAAATTCCTCTATTATTATAAATTCATCATAGAGTATATCTGAGTCGATAATATCTTTAAGTTCATTAACATTATTTACTCTTTTTACTCCAATACTAGATCCAAGAGATGATGGTTTTACTATTAGTGGATATTTTGAAAACTTATTAATCTTTTTTATACAATTATTATTATTTTCCTCCCAATCTTTCTTTGTTATATACATCCAAGGAACTATTGGAATATCATTTTTTTCAAATATATACTTCATTACAATCTTATCCATACCATATACTCCACTTCTTACACTCGGACCTGTATAAGGTATCTTTAAAGTTTCTAAGAAACCTTGGATTTCTCCTCCTTCTCCTTCTCCTCCATGAAATGTTAAAAATGCTGCATATATATCAGTTAGATTATTGAATCCTCCTAATTTGAATCCAACTTTTCCATTTTCTATTGTAATTTTTATATCTATTTTTTTTAATTGTATAAAATCTTTAAATGTATCAAAAGTTTTAAATTCTGGAATATATTTAAATTTATGATCTTTATCAAGATATATAGGGTAGACTTTATATTTATCTAAATTAAATTTGGATAGAACTTGCTTTGCTGTAATTATTGAGATTTCATGTTCCGGAGATTCTCCTCCAAAAAGTAGTAAAATATTTTTCATTTTTTAACTTTTAAAATAATATTGATCAGTTATTTCATTTTGCATAAGTATACAATCTCCTTTTTTAAAATCTTTTTTATATTTTTCAAAATCCATATAGTTTTCTATCTCTACTGCTTTATCTAAGACTTTTATACCATTTTTAATATATTTTTTAAATGGGGTATTAAATATATATACACCATCTATTATTTTTGATAGAAACTTTCCATATTCAGTATTTACTTTTTCACTCTCTTTTCCTCTTTCAACAATTCCACCTGTAACTACAAATATTCTCTTTACAATACCTTTCTTTTTTAGATCATATATAAAATTTATATCTGATTTTGCACTCTCTTCTCCTATATTGTATGTATCATCAATATATAGAACATCATTTATATATATTGGGTACATTCTTCTATCAGTAGGTTTAATAATATTAATTTTCCCTTGTATATTTGTTATGTTAAATAGTTCTGCAGTTTTTATTGCAAGAGTTAGGTTTGAGATCATTGAATATCCTAATAAAGTGGTATGAAACATATCTTCTGAAAAATTTGTTTTAAAATATGTAACTCCACCTTCAATTTTATCTATCTTGTATGATGTTGTTATATATTCTTTATTTTCATCAAATTTTATATCTATATCATATTGTTCAAAAGGTATATTATATATATCTTTTGGTGCTATTATCTTTGCATTTTTTTTTGCAAAATCTACTACTTCAATTCCAGCTTTTATTATATTAGTAGTACTTTTAAATCTTTCTAAATGTTGTGTTCCAAAAGATGTAATAATAGATATATCAGATGGAAAGTTTTTCATAACCTCTTTTATCTCACCTACCTTATATGCACCTATCTCAAGTAATAATATTTCAGTATTGCTATCCATATTATTATTAATACTTTGAGATATTCCAAGAATTGTATTAATACTTTTTCCTGGAGTAAAGACTTTATAATCAAAAGATAGTAATGTTTTTATAAAATTTACTGTACTAGTTTTTCCATAACTTCCTATTACTGCAATTACTTTCAAATTGGGTACTGTGGATACTTTCTTTTTAGCTTTCCTTATTTGAGAATTTTTTATTGTGTATTCAACAGGATATATTAGTAGTGTTGTAAAGTAGATGAAAAATGGTGTTAGTATTTCATAAATTAGTATAAGAATTACTACAAAGAGTATTAACTTATCTATTATATTTAGATTAATATAAAAACTTATTTCAATAGAACTAAAAATTTCAAGTATTAATGTTAATATAAGTAATATTTTTATTTTTGGTGTATATACTAATTTATCTTTATATTGAAATTTATTTGTATGAATTTGAGGTCGTATTGAATATTTAGAAAAGCTATTTAAATCATATTCAAATGTTTGGAGTATATAAAGAAGTTTGATTATATATTTATTATTCATTCTTATCTAGAAAATTTTTTACTACTCCGGCAAATAGATTTGGATTTTCAATATGAGCAAAATGAGTATATCCATTAAGTATACATAACTCTGATCCACGTATATTTTTATTTAATATATCTGCTTTTTCTATTTCTAGTTCACTATCTTTATCTCCCCATATAATGAGTGTTTCACAGTCTATTTTTTTAAGGATTGGAAGTACATTATAATTTATAGCTTTCAAAAAAACTTCTCTGAGCTCTCCTGCTTCTTTATAATCTCTACTTTGTGCATTCTCTCTTATCTTTTTTGGAATAATTTTTTTTGGTATTTTTTCAGATATATATTTTTTTAATTTTCCTTTATCTGAAATTATTCCAGCAGATGAGAAAAGTATTAGAGATTTAATCTTTATATTTTCAGAAGATGTCATTTTGATAGCTATTCTTCCTCCTGCTGAATGAGCTAATATATTTATTGAATTTAAGTGAAGTCTTTTTAGAAATTTTTCTAGATATTGAGCATAATCATCTACTCCAAATGATAGAAATTTTGGATTTTTACTATCTCCAAAATTAGGTAAATCTGGACAGATGACTCTATAGTCATTTTTAAGTATATCTATTATATCAATCCAACTTTCTTTATTTTGTTTCCACCCGTGTAAAATAACAAGTGGTGTTTTAGAATGATCCTCTAGAGTATCAATATATGATATATTTTCTTTTTTATAAACATTATTCATATGTGTTAGTATAGGTTTATATCACATTTTATACCTTATATTAGTATATTATCAAGTTTTATATGATTTTTATTATAAAATATTCAATTTATATATTCTATATATTACATGATTTGAGTTATATTGATAAGATAATTTATAACAGATCTTATATTAATAGTATTAATTTATAATAATCATTTAGTATGAAAGATTTGAATTTTAATGCCACAATATCTTTGGTGGTTCTAATCAAGGATCTATTTTATATGTAATGTATAGATGGTAGAAAAATATGTTAATTTGATATAGAATACTCTTAGAAATTATGAAAAGAGTAATACTGTTTTATAAATATATACATATAGCACATCCTCTAGCTTTGAGGAGTAGTCAGATGAAATTAGCTAAAAGATTATCTTTAAAGGGGAGGGTTATTATATCTTCTGAAGGGTTGAATGCTACTCTTTCTGGAGAGGATAAAGATATTGAAGAGTATAAAAGAGAATTAACTTTAAATGAGAATTTTTCAGATATTATTTTTAAAGAAGCAAGTGTAAAGGAAGATGTCTTTCCAAAGTTATCGATAAAGGTGAGAAAGGAGATTGTATCTCTAAATCAAAATTTAGATATAGTTTCAGGAAAGAATAAAAAAGGTCAATATATATCTCCAGATGATTTTCATAATATAATACAGAATAATGATGAAGAGGTTTTAATAGTTGATGCTAGAAATAATTATGAATCAGCAATAGGACGGTTCAAAAAAGCTATTACTCCAGATATAGATAATTTTAGGGATTTCCCAAAATTTATAAATGATATTAAAAAGTATAGAGATAAAAAAATTGTGATGTATTGTACTGGTGGAGTAAGATGTGAAAAAGCATCTTCTCTACTTATAAAAAAGGGTTTTAAGAATGTATACCAGCTTAAAGAAGGGATTTTAAATTATGCAAAATATTATCCAGAAGATTTTGAGGGAAAATGTTATGTCTTTGATTCTAGAATTGCTGTATATTTAGATAATAAAAATAGAACTATAATCTCTAAATGTAAGCATTGTGGCGAGGATTCAGATATATACATAAACTGTGCTAATAAGAAATGTAATTTACAATTTATATGCTGTAATAAATGTGAAAAAAAGTTTAAACATTCATGCTCAAATAGATGTATGGAGATAATTTCTGTAAAAGCTTAATTTTATATTCTTGTATTTCTTATTCTTTCTTCTTCTCTTTGTGAAAAATAGAAAATTATTTCTATAATTATAAATCCTGCAATTGTATATAGTACTAATGCTGTAATTGAATTTAAAGAGATTATAAATCTTCCATAAGTAAGATTTTTAAAAAGTCCTGAAAAAGGTGAATATAGTGGATTTGAGAATCCATATATAAATTTAGCGATTCCATTATCTGGATTTGCTCCGAACATTTTAAATAGAACTCTTAATACTAGAAGAGTCTCTATTACTGAAAATACTATATATACTGTTTTTTCGGCTATTTTCATTATATTAATAATACTAATCTATAATTAAAGTACTATTAACTATTTAAAGATATAGAAATTCCCATTTCCTGTAGTAACATAAAATTCACCACTATAAAAGCTTAGTCCTGAAGCCAATTCGGGACCACCAAGGGTTCTTTTTGCAACAAATTTACCATTTTTTATATTTAGTACATAAATATTTCCATCAACTGTAATTGAATATATTAGGTTTTTTATAACTATAAATGGTGAGTTTACCATTCCATTAACTTTGAAGTCCCAAAGGATTTTTTTTGTATCTATATTTACTGCAAATATTTTTCTTGTTGTATTTGATGAAGTATAGAGTATATTTCCTACAATAGTTGATACACTACCTTCCATTGGATCAGAAGGAAGGTTTATTACTCCATTTCCCTCATTAATACTCCATATAATCTGTCCATTTGATGCATTTATTTTATATAGATATTCATTTCCTTTATTCTTAGAATAATTTGTAAGAGATGTTGAATTAGTATATATGTAACCTTGAGAATATGTAGGAGTAGTATCATCTAGAGCTCCAGTGATTTTTGGAAAACTATCTTCCCATGCAATTTTTTTAGTTTTTATATTAATATCAAAAAATTTATATGGTAGAGCTCCTCCAAAATATACATTATTCCCAATTAGTACAGGAGAAGACATTGAAACAATTGATCCTATGTTTATTGACCAAAGTTTTTTCCCATTAGATGAGTTCAGTGCATAAAATTCTCTATTACCATTGGCAAAATACAATACTCCATCATTATATATTGGTGTAGGCATATCTTCTCCAAGAGTTTTATATTTCCAAATAATTTTTCCTGTTTCTAAGTTAATTCCATAGATATAATTATTCCCAGTTCCTCTATATAATACTTTAGTATTATTTATATTTGAATAATTAATACTATTTCCCGATCCTACAAAGACCATATCTTTTGAAGGAACTACTACAGGATTAGTCATTATCCAATTTGAAAAATTATCATTCCAAAGTATATTTCCAGAAATTCTTTTTATAGCATAAAGAGACCCACCCATATCTGATTTATTCATTGTTCCTACAAAGATAATATCTCCAGATACAATAGGAGTTGTATCAAAACCTAATGCATTTATATTTTTTTCTAGTATAACTTTAGATATTAAAGTTTTTTCTGATCCATTAGTAATATTATTATCTTTCCCATTATTTGAATATTGGTTATAGCTGTTATAGTAATATGTTGTATCAGGTTTAACAGTATTAGTATTTAGATTTACTATTACTGCAATAACAATTAAAACTAGAGCAAAAAAATAAAATATATACAATTTCTTGTTCATAACTATATTTTCTAATAATGGTATTATATATCTATTATATCTAATTTACAATGATTTTAGTACTGCATTTATTATAATATCAGTGATTTTTTCTCTACTTTGTATTTTTGCTATTTCTAAATTAGTATTTATCTCCCCTAGAGACGTTAATATAAGATATTGGTTATTAGATAAATAATCGATATCATATCCATCTTTAATTTTTTCTAAATTTTTTGAATATATTCCATTAAAGATATTCTTAGGCTGTATAGAATGATTACGAGTATTTCTTATTATGATTTGTCTAAAGTTATAGTCATCATAAATTACATTATTTATTTTTTTCTCATCTAAACTATATCTAATTTTTAAAAATTCTAATATATGTATAAGTTTAAATGGCATAATTCCCTGCTCTATTTGTATTTTAGAGTATGTTGGAATGGATGCATTTTCTCTTGCATTTATTTCAATTAGAAATATATTTTCTGAATCAAATACAAAATCTGCTCCAAACATACCAATATATCCATCTGATCTCATTTTTTCTCCAATATATTTCATTTTTATTATGAATTGTTCTTTTTCTTTTATACTAAGATTAGTAATCCAATCATTTCCTACACTACCTCCTTTATAGTTTGTAAGTCCTTTTATTCCAGTAATTTGTTTAGATAAATTTCCTATAAGTATACTATCTTTTGTTATAATACCATTTACAGTATAGTACTCTCCTTCTATTTTCTTTACAGCTTTTGCAATTCTTAATGGGTATTCTCTTTTGATATCTTCGAATTCATCATTATTATTTATAAAAAAAGTTGTATTACCACTCTGTCCTCTAGAAAATTGTATGACAAATTGATCTCCTAGTTTATTTGAAATATCTCTATAGGAGTAATTATTAAGGTTAATCATTATTGTAGGTGGTACTATATCTTTAAATATTTCACTTACTGTAATCTTATTTTCATACTTTCTATTAAGTATAGATTGAGTATTTAATATGAGCTCATTTTTTAGTGTTATTTCTAAATTAGGCGCAATTTTAAAGAACATAAAGGATTTATTATCTAAATTTTCAAGATATTGTTTTACTTTTTCTTGCTGTAGTAGTTTATTAGAATTTCTGAAAATATTTATATTAGGATTAATCTTTTTTAGTGAATAGTAGTGGTTTAGAAAATTTAAGATATATGAATCATCTATACATAGTGTATGAAAATTATCTACTATTTTTTCTATTCCTAAAGATCTTTCAGGGTCATTTGTTACATATATTATATTATTTTTTCCTATTAAATCGTTTATATTTTTCATATTCCTGTAAAACATAAAATTACTTTCTTGAATTTATATCCATTTTTAATTGCTTTTATAAGTGCTGCTATAGTCATACTAGATTCAAAAGATGTGATTATTCCATTTTTTTCTAGAAGTTCATGATATTTTTCTATTTCACTATTTTCAATAGTCCAACCCCATCCTTTAGATTTATTTACTATATCTTCAACTGTTTTTTTTCTTTCTGTTACTCTTGCAACGATAGAATCAGAAAGAGAAATTTTCTCTGATGTAAAATTATTATCAAATAGTTTTGATATAGTATTAATTTTAGAATTTTGAACTATGTTTATATGACATCCTGAATTTATTTTTGAAGATAAGCCAACTAGTGTTGTTCCACTACTAACTGGTATAAAAAGAGCATCTGCTCTAATAAGTGATAATTCTTCACCTAAACTTTTATATCCTTCAATTGCAATTTTAGATGAGGATCCTCTAAATAATTCTATGTTATTTTTTAAAGAATATTTAATTGAATCAGAAAGAGGTCTTTTTGATTCAATAACTTTAATATGTGTATTATTTTGTAATGCTTTTTTCAGTCTCTCATTTTTTATATTTGATAAGTTATCAGATATAAAGAGATATACGGTTATATTAGTTAATTTAGAGTAATATGCAGCAGATATAGCTGTATTTCCAGATGAAGGAATTATTACTTCATTTATACCTTTAGTTTTAAGGTATGAGAAAAAAAAAGAAATTGATCTATCTTTAGCTGATCCAGTAGGATTTTTATCTTCTCTTTTAGCATATATTGTAGGTATCCCTGTATCTATTTCTAAAAATTTTAATCTTTCTATTGGTGTATTTCCTTCACCTAGTGTTATTTGATTGTGAGTGGATATTTTATAAGAGTAAATACTACTATATTCCCAGATACCTTTATTTTTAGATGTATTCATTATTTAATTATATTTATAATTTTATTTTTTATATAAATAATTTTTTTAATTTTGGTATCTATTTTTTTAGAAAGGTTAGTATCTTTTTTTACAATATCCATTACTTCTTCTTGGGATGAGTCTATTTTTATATATATCTCTCCTCTGAATTTTCCATTTATTTGTACTGGTATTTTAATATGAGTTTCTTTTATATTAATTTTTTGAATTTTAGGCCATAAAGTTTTTTGAATACTTTCTTCTTCTCCAATATTGTAATAGATTTCTTCTGTTATGAAGGGGGCATATGGAGAAAGTACTATTAGAAATTTTTTTAAATTTTCATTTGTAATGGATCCTATATCTTCTATTTTATTAATATATTTCATAAATTCACTTACAGATAGGTTATATTTACCTTTTTCTATATATTCATCTACATTTTTTATTAGTGTATTTGTCGCTATTATTTCTGAATCTGAAGGTATATTATTCAAAGATATTATTTTTTGTAATTCCCATACTCTAGTAAGGAATCTTTTTATTCCCATAATAGATTGTGTATCCCAAAATGCATATTGTTCAAATGGTCCCATGAATAGTTCGTATATTCTTACAGTATCAGCACCATATTCTTCTAATGCAAATTTTGCAGTTACTACATTTCCCCATCTTTTGCTCATTTTTCTTTTATCTTCTCCATAAATTAGACCAACATGTTTTAATTTTTTAAATGGTTCTTTAAAGTTAACTTCTTTTTGATCATAAAGAAATTTTGTAATAAATCTTGAGTATAGAAGATGTCCTACTGCATGTTCACTCCCTCCAACATACAAATCAACATTCATCCATCTATTAATATCTTCTTTGTTTCCAATTTCTTTTTTATTTTTAGGATCTATATATCTTAGGTAATACCAAGAAGAATCTACAAATGTATCCATAGTTTTAGCTTCTCTCATAGCATTTTCTCCACATTTTGGACATTTAGTATTCATGAATTTTTCTGATTTTGATAATGGTGGTATTCCCGTAGGTGCATAATCTTTTATGTCTGTAGGAAGAAGAACAGGAAGATCCTCTTCATTTACAGGAATCTCACCACAATGTTTACAGTATATTATAGGAATTGGTGCACCCCAGAATCTTTCTCTTGATATAGACCAATCTCTAAGTTTATATTCAGTTTTCTTTATTGCAGAGGGAGTATCGTTTATAATTTTTTCTCTAGCATCATTTACTAATTGACCTTTATATGGTCCTATTATAATTTCAGATTTTTTATAATCTGACTTATTTTCTTGAATTACATATTCAATTTTAAGATTATGTTTTTTTGCAAATAGTAAATCTCTTTTATCGTGTGCAGGTACTCCCATACCACCTCCTGTACCATATTCCATTAATACATAATCTGCTATCCATACAGGTATTTTTTCATTATTTATTGGATTTATTGCAAAGGATCCTGTAAATACTCCAGTTTTAACATCTTTTTTCCTATCTATTTCTGATTGTGGAGTTATATTTTTGATATATTTGTCTACTATATCCTTATGTTCTTTGTCTGTAAGTTGATTTATAAGAGGACTTTCAGGAGCAATCACTATAAATGTTACTCCATATATAGTTTCAGGTTTAGTTGTAAATATTTTAATATCTATATCTTTATTATCTATCTTAAAACTTATCTCTACTCCCTCACTTTTCCCCATCCATTTTTCTTGCATTTTTTTTGTAGATATAGGCCATTGTAGGTCTTTTGAATCTTCAAGTAATCTTTCTATATATTTAGTTATTTTGAAATACCATTGATCAATGACTTTTATTTCAACTTTACTATCACATCTCTCACATACTCCACCAATAGATTGTTCATTTGAGAGTACTGTTTTACATGATGGACACCAATTTACAGAAGCTCTCTTTTTTTCAGCTAGTCCTTTTTTATATAATTTTAGAAAGAGTAATTGGGTAAATTTATAATAATTACTATTAGAGGTATTGATTTCTCTATTCCAATCAAAACTGATTCCTGCATTAATAAGTTCTTTTTTAAACTCCAATACATTTTCTTCTGTAACTATATATGGATCTTTTCCTGTTTTAATAGCAAAATTTTCTGTTGGGAGTCCAAAGGCATCCCAACCCATTGGATGAAGAACTTCAAACCCTTTTAATCTTTTATATCTGGAGTATACATCAGTACCTACATAGCCTTTAAGATGACCTACATGTAGTCCCGATCCTGATGGATATGGAAACATATCAAGTATATAATATTTTTCTTTTTTACTTTTTATATCTGTCTTATATATATCCTCTTTATCCCAAATATTTTTCCATTTACTTTCTATTTTTTTGAAATCATATCCAGTATTCATATACAAAGATATTAACATAGTAAGGAGATTTAAATCAATTAAATAACTTTATAAATTTGATATATTAAATAGTAATGTATTATAATGGTAGTCATGAAAGTAACATGTTTAGAGTGTCAAAATGAGTTTGATATTGAAACAGTGTCAGTTGGTGATACTGTGGAGTGTCCTTTTTGTGGGATAGAGCTAGAGTATAAGGGTAAAAGTAATGAAGGGAAGGAAGAATTTGAAGTTATAGAGGAAGAAAAATAATCTCACTTAATTTAGACAAATTTTGTACTAAAATTTTATATTTATTATCTATACAATTTAATCTAAAATTGTGTAGAATGTATTGCTTTTCATTATTTTTCAATATTTAGAATATAAGAGATTATATATAAATACTACTGTTTAAATATTATCTCTTCTTCGAGTTCAATTTTAAATTTTTTGTATACTTTATCTTTTATCTCTTCTATTAATCTAGATACATCATTTTGTGTTGCAAATCCCATATTTATAATATAGTTCGCATGTTTTTCATATACTTTTGCTCCTCCTATAGAGTAACCTTTCATACCCACATTATCTATTAACCAACCGGCAGAATTTACTGGAGCGGATATTGTATCTCTTTCTTGATCTGTGATATTTTTAAAAATTGAACCCGCTGATGGTAGTATTGGTTGTATTGATCTTTTTCTCTTTATCCATTCTTTTGCAGTATTCTTAGCTTTCTCTATATTTCCTTTATATAAAATTAATTCTGTGTCTAGTAGATAATACTCTTCTTTATGGAGTATGCTAGAGTCATAATCAAATTTGAAAAAAGAATTATCTACTTCCTTTATATTTCCTTTTTTATCAATAAGTCTAGCTTTATATACTAAATCTCCGATCAATTTTGATCCTCCATGTATATTATTGAATATAGCACCACCAATTGATCCAGGTATTGCAGTAAAATATTGTATTCCAGTTATTCCTTTTGAAAGCGTCTCATTAATAAGATACGTTAAATTAACTCCAGAAGACACATTTATAAGTACTTTTTCATAAGATTTATCATCATCATCAAGATCATTAAATTTAAAATAATCACCTTCTTTGTATCTAGGTTTCCCTATTTGGAAATCAAAATTGATATCTATATCCTCTTTTATATCTATAGATTTGGATCTGTTGATAATTGTAAGTCCTTTTATTCCTTTGTCTGATATTAAAATATTACTACCTCCACCTATTATAGTAAGATTTATTTTTTCTTTGTGAGAGTACTTAATAAGATTTATTAAATCTTCACTATTCAAAGCTTCTGCAAAAAATTCTGCATCTCCTCCAATTTTAAATGTAGTATAATTTTTTAAATTTATATTTTTTTTAATTTCTGGCATTATCTATTATATTTATTAGTTTTATAAAACTATTTGCAGACTTATCCCAACTAGTACTTTTTACTATTTTTCTACCTTTAATAATCAAATCTTTTCTAAGAGTCTCATCATTTATTATTTGTTTAATTTTATTTTCTATTTCTTCTTTATTAAATGGATCTGTATAGAGTACCCCATCTTTACAGACCTCTGGAAGAGATGATCTGTTTGAGCATAAGGTAGGAATTGAGAAGCTCATTGCTTCTAGTGGAGGTAATCCAAAACCTTCATAATAAGATAAAAATATAAATGCAGTAGCATTTTTGTATAATGATCTGAGAGTTTTATCATCAACCATTCCAGGTGTAAGTATTTTCTTTTTATCTTTTATATCTAATTTATCAAATTGTGCAGCTGAGTTATTTCTATTTATATTACCTACTATAACTAATTTTTCTTTTATTTCTAAATTATTAAATACTTCTACTAATGTTTTATTATTTTTTCTCTTCTCTCCTCCTCCGATTGCTAGTATATATGGTTTTTTGATATTAATTTTTCTTAAATATTTTTGAGAAAATAGAGGTGCTCGATCTATACATATAGCATGTTTTACTACATGGATTTTATTTTTTTCTATTTTTAAATATTTGTGAATCTCTTTTTTTGAAAAATCTGATACAGTTGATATATATGTATTACTTCTAATGAATTTTAGAGATCCAATTTTAATTTTATATTTAATCTTGTCATACAGTTTATCATAGTAGTTATCAATTGTAAGAGGAATCAAATCTTGTATACAAATTATACTAGTTTTCTTAAAAAATATTGGATAAACAAAATTTTCAAATGAGAAAAATACATCAAATTTATTTTTATTTAAGAATATAGATAATCCAAATAATTGCCATATATATGTAAATCTAGCACCTCTTTTTTTAGGAGATAGAATTTTATTACATTTTAGTTTTGGAAATGGATCGGTATCACAATACATTATTGTATAGATATTTTTTGAATCTTGTTTTATTATATGTGGATACAAATTTCGTATAACATTTCCTGTTCCTGTGTTAGAGTCTGCCTCTCTGGCATCAAGTAGAATCTTCATTTTATAAGTTTAATAAGCTCTTTAACTGTTTTCAATCCAGAATCTTTTTCAGCTAATTTTGCTTCATTTTTTTTATATCTTTCTAATCTTTTAGTATTTTTGGTAATAGTTTCAATACTTTCAATTATTTTTCTTTTATTTACAATTCCTGCTCTTTTTAATTTAACAAAATCTGCACAATCTTTTTCTTGTCCTCTTACAAAATTTACAACTATTGGAACAACTTGTGTAGTAAAGAGCTCTTGAATTGTTGTTGATCCTGCTTTACAAACTGCAATATCAGATACATTCATTATATCTTCCATATTATTAATAAACCCTAGATTTACAATATTCATTTTACTCTTACTTTTTAATTTTTCTATATCTTTAAATGTTTTTATATTTTTCCCATTAATAACTATAATTTGGTATTTATTAATATCTTTTTTAGTTAATTCTTTTATAATTTTTGTAGGATTAACAGTTCCACTTCCTCCAAATGTGAAAAGTATTGTATATTTATCTTTATCTAGATTATATTTCTTTCTTATTTTATCTTTATCTGTATTTTTAGAAAATTTTAATTTTACAGGAATTGGGTGAGTAATTATATTTTTTATTCCATGTTTACGACATTGTTTTGCTACATACTTATTAGGTGCAACATACAAATCTGAGTCTCTATTAAACCAACTTTCATGAACATTATACATATCTGTTATAACTACAGCAAAAGGAATTTTTTTCTTTTTTGCTATTTCTCCAGATACATTATTAACAAGAGGATGAACTGAAATTATTAAGTCTGGATTAAATGAATCTACTAGTTGAGTTATCTTTCTTCTACTTTGTAATCTTATTAAAGATAGGAGTAATGATAGACGTATTTCATTATCAGTGAAATAGAATCCAGAAGTATATAGAGTTGGGAGGTATTTAACAACTGGAACATAGGATTTAGACATATTTTTGATTATTTGAGTTGAGTAATCTTGCAGTGCATCAACTATTTTCACTTCATATTTTTTAGGATCAATATATTCAAAATACTCTTTTAGAGTTTCTGCAACAGATAAATGTCCATTTCCTGTTTTTGACATAAGTATTAAGATTTTCTTTTTTTTATTCATAATTCTTTTTGTATTATATTAATAATTTTTAAAGTTGCAGGATATCTTTTGTTAATTATCTTTCCATCAACTTTTATTTTACCACTTAATATGTTATTTGCGGTAATTTTTAATTTTTCTTTATCATTTATTTCTATACAAGCATTGTTCTTTATAAAGTATTTTGTATTCTCAGTTTCTTGTCCTGGAATTGTTTTATAAATAATTATAGGGACTCTTTTTAGATTAAGTTCACTTAATGATAATCCTCCTGCTTTTGTTATTGCTAAATCAGATATACTCATTATCTCTTCTATATTATCAACATACCCTAAAACTTTAGTATTTTTATTAGCATTTTTTTCTAGAGAATTTCTTAAATTTTTATTTTTTGCTGTTATTATAATAATATTATATTTATTTTCAAATAGTGATATTATGTATTTAGCATCTTGTATTACTCCATCACCTCCACCTAAGATCAATATAGTTTTTTTTGTATTATTTATACCTAAATTATTCTTTATTTCTTTAATATTTATATCTTTATAAAATTTTTGTCTGATAGGTATTCCTGTAATATGAATTTTTTCTTTTTCTACTCCTGATTTATAAAGTCTATCTTTTATCTCTTTATTAGCAACAAAGTATCCATCTATTTTTTTTGTTATCCATCCTGAGTGTGCAAAATAATCTGTAATTATAGAATATTTTCTATATGCCTTTATATATGATAATGCTATTGTTGGATTTGGAAAGGTTGATATTAAAATTGAGTCTTCAATTCCACTACCTATTTTATTTTTTAATCTTTGAGCAATCATCATATCCATAAGTTTAGTTGAATCTTGTCTATCAATTAAACTATAAACTAATTTATATAAATATGGAAAATTTGAAATTAAGTAACCATAGATACTTCCTATACTTCTATCGATATTCT
This sequence comes from bacterium, assembly GCA_021810605.1. Taxonomy (GTDB): domain Bacteria; phylum Patescibacteriota; class Dojkabacteria; order JAKAPS01; family JAJZLI01; genus JAJYFR01. The sequence continues at coordinate 17,570 of JAJZIL010000005.1, forward strand.
CTCCTATTAGAGAAAAATAGTCTATAATAATAACATTAAATTGTTCTTTTAATATTTCTTCAAGAGCATCAGATACTGATTTATGTCCATGTCCAATTTTCTCAGTTATTATATATACTTGTCTATTTTTCTTCATAAATTTTTCTGAATTCGTTTATGATTTTTTTAGCAGATTTATTCCAATCATAATTTCTTAGAATTGATAATCCTTTATTAATAAGTTCATTTCTTAAAGATTCATTTCTTATAATTTTTATCATTGCATCTTCTATTTCTTCTTTTTTATATGGATTTATTAGTATTGCAGCATCCTTAACAACTTCGGGAATGGATGTTATATTAGATGTTATAACTGGAGTTTTATGTTTGAAAGACTCTAGTGGTGGAAGTCCAAAACCCTCATATATTGTAGGGTATACAAATATATCTGCATTTTTATAAAGTACGGCAAGTTCTTCATCAGAAACTTCAATAATCATCTTTACTCTATCAGATAGATTTTCAGGAATAGCTCTTGTATCCATAGGTACTTTTTTTGAGTAAATTCTTCCAACTATAACAAGTGAGTGTTTTAGTTCAGTATTTTTTTCAATCATATCTATAAATGCATCTATCAATACTTTATTGTTCTTTCTCATCTCCATACCTCCTATTCCTAGTATATAAGGTTTATTAATTTCTAGATTATGTAGGATATTACTCTCATTTTTTATACTTTTTAATCTTTGGTCAAAACTTTCCTTTATAACAAAAATATCTTTTTCCGATACTTTCAAGACTCTTCTTATTTCTTCTTTTGAAAAGTGAGAGACAGTCATGAATTTTGCTGGAGGGAATAGTTTACTCATATAGACTTTTAATTTATAAGGAGATATTCTACCTTGCAGATATTCTTTAAATACTAGTGGGATAAGATCATGTACAGTAGTAATTGTTTTTCCTTTAAAGAAGGGTGGAATTATAAAGTTTTCAGTCGAGAAAAATATATCTATCTTTTCTTTTTTTAGTATGTAAGGTAGATGTATAAATTGCCAAGTGAGTTTTTTCTTTACAGAAGAAGGGTTTTTAATTTTTTTTATATTATCTTTCTTTATATCACTAAAAGGATCTTCTTCTCCCAGGAGTATTACATATGAATTTTCTCTATCCAATAGAATTATCTCTTTGGTAAGATTGTATGCAACTCTTCCGATACCTACTTTTAGATTTGCAAAACGAGCATCAATTGCTATTCTCATAAAATTATATATAAATTACATTAATCTAAAGTATACTATAATTGATCCCATTAGTTAAGGATATATTACTATATTTACTTCTTTTTTAAATTTAAGTTTTCTTTTATAAATTCTATACTGATGTCTTTTGCTATTATAAGTACTATAAAGTAGACTAAAAGACCAATAATAGATATGAGATATACATTCATTGATGAGAGTAGATACATTATTATCATTGATAGAAGACCTGCTAATATAGGAAATTTTAAATATTTAAAAAGTTTGAGTTCAAATCCTCTTTTAAGAATGATATATGAGTAAGATCCTATAAAGAGTTCTGTGAATATAGATGCACTAGCTGCTCCTGATGCACCATAATATGGTATTAGTATGAAATTAAGTATTACATTGATCAACATAGAGAAAAACAGTCCCCAGAGTAAATCTTTTTGCCTATCAATTGCTCCAAAAGCATTTCCAATAAGAGCGTTTATAAATATTAATCCAGTAGCTACAGAGAGTATTTGTAGAGGAAGAATTGAATTATAATATTTATTTCCAAATATAGTCAGTACATAGCCTTTTGAGTTTATTAACATTTCAGCTACAAAGATTATTAGTAATATACACATGAATTTAATAGCATTATTCAAAAGATCTGTAAACTCAGATATATTTTTTTTGTATAGAAATGACAATGAGGGGAATAATACTCCTATAAGTATTCCTATGACTGAAGTTACAACCCCAGTTGCGGATCTTGCAAGAGCATAGTACCCTACTTGAGTTATAGGCTTTAAACTTCCTAATATTACTTGATCAATTGTAAAATATACAGTTACAATAATAGAGCTTAGACCATAGGGCCAGATTTCTTTTAGCATATATATCCAAAACTCTTTATTTATAGAAAAACTGAATTTTGAGAAATATTTTCTTATTATAAATATGGAGATTATAATTCCAATAAACATTGTAGCAAATAGGACTTCTGAGTAGATAAGAATACTTCTGTAGTAGTAGAGTGCAATAATTCCAAATATTAGAAGGAGTATTTTTATTATTACTGTATTAAAAGATTCATAAATCATCTTATTATGAGATCTAAATACTCCTGTGAAAAGTAGATAAAATCCTGATAATATATTATATAATCCCAAAAAGATCATGATATAGCTCATATTGTCATATTTCTTGACGAAGAATGAAGATATAAATATAAGAGTGAGTATAATTAATCCAATTATTATTTTTAGAGAGATTAGATTATCTAGATACTTCTTCACAAGGTTAGTATTTCTAGCAATGTCTCGAATAAGAACAGTAGACATTCCGAAATCCACAAAGATAGCAAAAATACCTACAATTGAATTTGCATAATTATATATCCCATTATCTCTAGGACCAAGATGTCTAGCTAAGATAAGAGATAGAAGTAATGATACAATAATAGATATTCCTTGAGAGAATAGTAGCCATATTGTATTATTTCTTATTTTATTAATCATTGATGATTTTAAATGATAATATTTCAACTAATACTATCACCATCCATATTTGAAGAATATATAGTGTTGAGAAAGTTAGGTATTGAAGGAGTATTCCACATAAAGCTGCAAATGATGATACTAGTAAAATTTTCTCTAGTGAATTTTCATTATTTTTTACTTTATATGCTTTTATAAAATTCGAAAATATTTTATATATTAAGAATATAAATAGTACAAATCCTACAATCCCTGTTTCTGCAAGTATTTCTAAATATTCATTATTTACAATAGCCCACCCATATCCTTCTATTTGTCCAAAATTTTGAGGTGGGGTTATAAATGGATTTATAGCCATATATGGTCCAAAACCTCCTATTCCTATTCCAAAAATAGGATTAGATGAGAATGCTTGTAGTGCATTATTATCTAGATATGTTCTATCTACGGATTGCAAATTTGTTGCTCTTGCAATTATTTTATTAGCAAAATTAGGGAGTTTATTTAATTTATATAGTCCAAATATTCCAATGGATATTACTACTATAGCAATAAGGATTGTATATATGATATTTTTTTTAATTTTATAATTTATTAGAAAAACTAAAAATAGTATAAATATAGCAAAAGCCTCTCCTATCCATGCTCCTCGTGCATAAGTTAGTAGAAGGTTTATTCCTCCAAGTATTAGTGCTGCTAGTGCAATATATATATCATTCTTTTTAAGTATATTTTTACTCTTATTAAATATCAAAAGTCCGATAGCCAGAGTTATAGTAAATATTAGATATGTTCCATAATAAAGAGGTTCTACTTCTGTAGCCTGTATTCTAGGGTAACCTAGAACATTTTTAACATAAGGTGCTCTTAATCCAAGTACTGATCCTGGTAGATTTAGAATATTTCCAAAGTATTGATATAATCCAAAAATAGAAAGAGCTATTGTTACAGTAAAAAGAATATTAGGTATATATTTTATATATTTTGTATCAAAAAAATTTAAGGGTATTGCATAGTAGATGATATATGTAATAAGTGTAAATAATAATATTTCTATACTTCTTGTCATATTTAAAGCATTAGTCAAAGATAGTATATTTGCAATAATAAGTGCTAGCACAATAAGAAGAGTTGCATCTTTTTTAATTTTAAAATTCTTATTTATTAGAGATGATATTATAAATGATACTGCACTAATTCCTATTATTATCTGGTCAAATCTTATATGTATAGAATGAATATAAAATCCTCCAATATTCTCAAAAGGCATAATTGCAAATGTTATAAGTATTCCTATTGTTGGATTTTTAAGTATTACTATAGTAGATAGTACTAATATTAATATTATGACAAATATTAACGGTATAAAATTTATAGGTGTTGCGAAAATTTTATCTGATAGAACAAGTATAAATATACTTACTATAAGTACTGATATATAGTAAAATTTATTAGGGAGGATATAATTTATAATTTTTTTCATTTTATTACCTCAAATTTTTTAAATTCATTAGGATTATCTAAATATTCTAGATAGACATTTTCCACATTTGTTTTTGGAAAACCTTTTGATATTAAATCTATTATACTATATATACTATCATAAGATCCTTCCATTTTGGAATCTACATATCCATCTTCTGTTCTTTTGATCCATCCATAAATACCCATTTTATCTGCATATCTTTTTGTAATAGTTTCAAATGATGAATTTTGAAAAAGTCCATAAATTTTAATATATACCTTTATCTTTACTAAAGATTTATCTTTTACTATAGAGAAACTTTTGAGATCTCCTATATATTTAATTTTTTTGAAAGTTATTTGTTTTTTCCCTCTAGAGAAAAAATTATTATTATGTTTTTCAATAATTGATTCGAGTAGATCTTCTCTACCTTCTAATTCTCCTATAGAATTGGTAGTATTAATGTAACCATAGATCTCTTTAGATTTTACTAATCGAGAGAGTAATTTATAATTGATGTCACCTTTTATTAAGAGTCTTATTTTCCTATCCACTTATAAATTCTGTAATCTAAATAAAAATTATATCATATATTTTAAAAGTCTATTCCGATTTTTGCGAGTTTTCCTTTTGAGTATGTATGTTTTATTTCTTTCATTTCTGTAACAGTATCTGCCAGATCTATAATTCTTTTATCTGCATAATTTCCTGTAAGTATAAGATCAGTAGTAGGATTCTTCAATTTTATTATATCAAGAATATCTTGTATAGTTATAAGTTTTCCATGTGCTGCATAATTAATTTCGTCAAGTATTACTATATCATTAGATTCTTTTATAACTTCTTTTTTAGCGATTTCTATTGCTTCTCTAGCAATTTTTTTATGTTCTTTAAAAGGGAGTTTATCATCTATAATCCCTACAAAACCTTTTCCATGTGTTATAAGTTTAAAATTAGGAGCTAATTTTTTAAAGCTTTTTTTTTCACCATAAAACCAAGATCCTTTTATAAATTGTATCATAACTCCATGTAGATCATAACCACAGGCTCTAAGAGCTATTCCTAGAGCTGCAGTTGTTTTTCCTTTTCCTCCTCCTGTATTAACAAGTATAATACCTTCTCCTCTTTTCATTATTTAGACTGAGCAATATGAGTATCCACAACTTGGACAAGTTGCACAACCCTCTTTCAATTCCATTTTTTCATTACATTCAGGACATCTTTCTGAATTAGATAACTGAGATTTATCTGATATAACTGATATTTTCTTTTTTTCTGTTTCAGCTTTTTTATCTTTTAGTAGATTTAATACTTGTATATCTCTTGATCCATCTCTATAAACAGTACACCCTTTACATTTTAGTTCCCAAGCAAGTATATATCCTTTCATAACATCATCTTTTGTAGCTGAGTTAGGAAAATTACATGTTTTTGATATTGCATTATCTGTATATTTTTGGAATGCAGCTTGTATTTTGATGTGATTTTCAGCTGATATATCCATTGCAACAACAAAAGTATCTTTAATATCTTTTGGGATTCCTTTTATATTTTGTAATGAACCTTCCATTGCAATTTGCTCAATAATTTCTTCTGAGTAAATACCTTTTTCTTTTAGAGCTTTTTCTAAATGTTTATTAGTATAATAGAGTTTTTGTCCTCCCATAACTTCTTTATAGTATGATAGTGCAAAATAAGGTTCTACTCCAGAGGATACATCATATATCATAGATATGGATCCAGTTGGAGCTACAGTAGTAAGAGCTGCATTTCTCATTTTGATTTTATCTTTCTTGTATATTGAAAGATCGTAATTAGGGAATACTCCTTTTTCTTTTGCAAGTTGTTGAGATGCAGCATGAGCTTCTTCATTTATTATCTTCATTACTTTTGAAGCCATTTTCAAGCCTTCTTCTGAATCATATCTTATTTTCAATAGGTATAATAAATCTGCAAAACCCATTATTCCTAGTCCAATTCTTCTATTTCCTCTAAATACTTTATTTATTCTCTCTACTGGGTATTCAGATATATCTATAACATTATCAAGAAGTCGTATAGATATTCGAGTTACTTCTTTGAGTCTTTCTTCATTTAATTTCCCATTTTTAACGAATTTCTCTAGGTTTATAGATCCAAGATTACAGACATCTCCATCTTGTAGGAATTGTTCTCCACAAGGATTACATGCCTCAATTCTACCTAATTCTGGTACTGGATTTTTCCTATTAACTTCATCTAGAAATACTATTCCAGGTTCTCCGTTACTCCATGCTGCAGATACAATTTCTTCAAATAATTCTTTTGCAGTTAGTGTAGATTCTTTAATATCAACTACTACTCCATATTGATCTCTAACTATAGTTCTAGGTTTCATTTTTTCTCCATTAAATTCACAAATCCAAGGCTTTTTACTATTAGAGACTACTTCTTTCATAAATCTATCAGTTATTCCAACTGATATATTGAAATTTTTAATTTCACCTTCTACCCTTTTAGCATTTATAAAATCTAGTATGTCAGGGTGTTCTACAGACATTACTGCCATATTAGCTCCATGTCTTCCTTGTTGTTTAATAACTCCAAAAGCTTCGTTATAGACTTTTAAGAATGATACAGGTCCTGATGCTACTCCTTTAGTTCTAATAGTTCTCATTCCTGCAGGTCTGAGTAGATGAAAAGGAAATCCTAATCCTGATCCTGACTGTTGAAGAAGGGCTGCATCTTTCAATGTTTCAAATATACCTCTCATACTATCTTCCATATGAAGGACAATACAGTTAGCAACTAGTTTAGTATCTGATCCAGCATTTGTGAGTGTTCTTCCAGCTGGGGTAAATTCAAAATTGTATAGAATCTCTTTAAATTGTTCCTCTATTTTTTTTATACTTTCTTTATCTTTTCCATATAATTTTTCTACTTCCGCAAGAGATTTTGCTACTCTATTAAACATATCTTCTGGAGATTCTATGATTTTTCCAGTAATAGCATCTCTTTTAAGGTATCTTCCTGCAACAACTCTAAGAGCATTTTCGGTAAATGGAAGATTTGTAGTAAATCCTTCCATAAGTTTTTCCTGGCTAGCTCTAATCTTTGAATGTTCTTCTCTATAAAGGATATATGATTTAGCAATTCGATGAAATCTCTCATCGTTTTGAGCCATAAGAGTAATTTCTACTACATCTTGTATTTGTTCTACATTAGGTATTTTATCTCCATATTTTTTATTGAGTATAGCTATAACTTTTGATGATAATTCTTCAGCATCTTCTTCCTTAAAATCTTTTAAAGCTGCATCTCCTGCCTTTTTTATAGCTTGAGTAATTTTGTTTGAGTCAAATGATACAGACGTACCATCCCTTTTGATTATTTTTTTAATCATGATGTTTGAGTTGGACTAATTTTAGTAATAGAAATATATTCTTAATGAAAAATTTTGTCAAATATGGTGTATATATATTTATTTTACAGGATCTTCTCCACCTTTAGAAAATGGATTGCATCGAAGAATTCTATAAAATCCAATTATAGAGCCTTTAATTAATCCATATTTATCAATTGCCTGATAGGTATATTCTGAACAGGTAGGATTATATCTGCAATATCCTTGAGGAAATTTTGAATGAAATATTCCATGATCTGGGGATATTGTTCTTTGGTATAACCTTATTAATTTTAAAAAAGGTTTTCTTATCTCTTTCATTATTTAGAAAAATATTAAAAGACTAGCTCCAACCATTATTATTAATGATAGAATTGAGAAAAAATTATCAAATATTTTATTTGTATTATTTCCCATAATTTTTTTGTTATTTGCAATTATTATAATGAATATAACAATCAGAGGTGCTAGTATACCATCTAATACCTGAGAATAGTAGAGAGCATTTATTGTATTTACTTTAAATATAGCAAAAACAAACCCTGAAAGAAGAGATGCAATTATTATATAGTAGAATAATTTTCTTTCTTTAAATTTATTTGATAGAAATCCCCTTTTTTGAGTAAGTTCAGTAAATGCATATGATGAAGATATAGCAAGTACAGGTATGGCAATAAGACCTGCTGATATTATTCCAATAGCAAATAGTTGTTCAGTAATAGCTCCTGCTAGAGGTTTTAGTACTGATGCAGTAGTAATTGCGGGATATGGAGAATTGAGTATATTAATATGATGTTTGTATAGAGTTGCACCTGCAGCTGTAATGATAAAGATAGTCATAACTTGAGAAAATATAAATCCTACACTTACAGCTTTACGTTCTTTTTTTGCAAATGATAATATTCTTTTCTCCTCTTGTTCTTCTTCTTGTTGCCAGAAAAGTAGATATGGTGAGATTGTAGTTCCAAGTATTCCTGTTGCAGTTATTGCATAATTCTTATTGAAAAATTGAGAGATATTAGGAATAAAAGTACCTTTAAGTACTGCAAATACATTTGGATGTACTAATAGAACAGTTATAAAGTACGCTAGAAAGACTAGAGATCCAAAAAACATATATTTAGCTATTTTCTGATAATTTTTAAATATTATTATATACGATAGAAAAAGGAATAAAGGTATCAGTATATAGTATGTATTAGAAGTATTATTTGTAAAGAACATGTCAATTGATGCTGATGTTGCAAGCATATCAGCTCCAATTGTAAATGTATTACATACAATAAGGATAGCAAATATACCAAAAGCTACAATTCTTCCATACTCATTTTTCAGTATTTCGTTGAGCCCTTTTTTTGTTACGACTCCAATTCTTGCAATAGTACCTTGAATTGCTATAAGCATAGGAATACTTATAAGCATTAGCCAGTTTTGTGAATATCCAAATTGTGATCCTGATATTGAGTAGGTTGATATTCCAGCTGGATCATTATCGGCAGCACCTGTTATTACTCCTGGTCTTATATCATCTATATATTTTTTTATTTTTGATTCACTCATTTGGATTTTATTACTACATTTTTAGTTAAGGTTATCTTACTTATTTCATTTCCTATGAGAGGATCAAGTATTTTTTTATTCTCTTTTATTATATATCTTCCTATTGTTGATTGTTCTATTCCTAATTTTATATTTGATTGATCTGGGAAAAAATTTATATTAATGATAATAAATATTAGAAAACTTATAAGTATGAGAGCTTCTGTAAATGAAAGTGCAACGCCTATATATTTATTTATTGCAGAAGATCTAAATTCTTTTGGGATTTTTTTATAAAAAAATCCTGAGAGTATTTCAAATAGAATTATTACTATAATAAATGTTACTACTATAGCAATAAATCTATTTAATCCAAGAGATATGTGAAATATTTTGTCTAATAGTCCTCCTCCAAATGAGTAATACCTAACAGATATTATATATGCAATTATTAATCCTAAGAATCCTGTAATAATACGAACTCCTCCATCAGTGTATCCTCTATATACATATATAATGAATATTATAATAATGATTATATTTATAGAATTCATATATAGTATATTATTGTGTTTTAATTTAAGTTGCAATAGTCTATAATAAAAATATAAAAACCTTTCTTTAATGATCCATTAATGTTTGTTTAATATATTGTTCTAGTAAATTTGTATATATTAGTTTAGTTAATTTTTTATGGAAAAGAATATTTCTGAAATAAAACCAGAGGAAGGAAGCTCTGTAGAAGATAAATCTTTCGATTATATAACAAGAAAAGATCTTAAAAAGACCATGACTTTTGTTATTATTGTAACAATTGTTTTCTCAGCAGTGCTGGGGGCATTTTTTGGATTTTTAACATCTTCAGTATTTAGTAACAATAATATCAATAATATTCAATATTCTGCGACTGGAGCAAAGGTACAAAATTTACCAGTGGTTAATGAGCAGTCTGCTGTTGTTGCTGCAGTTAAAAAAACTAATCCTTCTGTTGTAAGTATAGTTATATCTCAATATGTATCAAATAGTAATAATTTAAATAATCTTTTTAATTTTCTTAACTCAGGTGGTAGTAGTAGTAGTAATGGTAGTGGTGGTTCTTCTGGTAGTACACTTCAAGAAGTTGGAGCAGGTTCTGGTTTTATAATATCTTCAAATGGTTATATTCTTACTAATAAGCATGTAGTTTCAGGTTCAGGTGATTCATATACAGTAATAATGAATAATGGGAAGCAGTATAATGCACATGTTGTATCTCTGGATCCAACTAATGATCTTGCTGTAGTAAAGATTAATGCTACGAATCTTCCTTATCTTACATTAGGAAATTCCTCTACTTTGCAATTAGGACAAGGTGTTATAGCTATAGGTAATGCTTTAGGGCAGTATCAAAATACAATAGATACAGGAGTTGTATCTGGTTTAGATAGGACTGTTCAAGCTCAAGATCCTTCTTCAGGTGCAGTTGAGACATTAAATAATGTAATACAGACGGATGCTGAAATTAATCCTGGAAATTCTGGTGGACCTCTTTTAAATCTTGCAGGTCAAGTAATTGGAATTAATACTGCTGTTGCATCAACTGCACATGGTATTGGATTTGCAATTCCTATTAATCAGGCAAGAGCTGATGTAGCTTCTGTACTTAAGAATGGAAAGATAATAAAACCAGAATTAGGTGTTCAGTATGAGCCAGTAACTCCAGGTTTACAGAAATCTAAACATTTAAAATATAGTTATGGGGCTCTTATAGTATCAAGTTCAACTAATCCTGGAATAGTACCAAATTCTCCTGCTTCTAGAGCTGGTCTTAAGACTGGAGAGGTAATACTTGCAGTGAATGGTCAGGATGTAAATTCTACTAATCCATTAAGTTATTTAATAGGAGAACAACAAATTAATAGTACTATAACACTTAAAATTTATACTAATAGTGGTAGTATTAAAAATGTTTCAGTTACACTGAATGAAGTTTTTAAATAAATTATGGTAGAGAATAGATATAGTAAAGTTCTAGTAGTTGAAGATGAACGAAAGATATCTAATTTTATTAAGAGGGGTCTTTTAGATTCAGGATATTCTGTAGATACAGCATTTACAGGAGAGGAGGCATTAGATAAAATACATGATGAGTATAATCTTATTATTCTTGATTTAATGCTTCCTGATATGGATGGGTTTGATATTTGTGCAAAGATTAGAAGATCAAAAATACAAACTCCAGTTTTAATGTTAACTGCTAGAAATTCAACAGAAGATAAAATTAAAGGTTTAGATATTGGTGCAGATGATTATCTAACCAAACCTTTTGCTATAGGAGAACTACTTTCTAGAATAAAAGCTTTGTTAAGGAGATCACCTTCAATTATAGATGGTATTATTAGTGTAGGTGATTTAACTCTTAATACTAAAACATATGAGGTTTTTCGAAATGGAGTTCAAATAGAGCTTTCTCAGAAAGAATTTTCGATATTGGAGTATTTAATGGTAAATGAAGGTGTAGTATTGACTCGTACAATGATTGAGGATCATGCTTGGGATTATGAATTTGAGGGCTTTTCTAATGTTGTAGATGTTTATATAAGGATGTTAAGAAAAAAAATAGATGATGGATATAAAGAAAAAATTATCAAAACAGTTCGGGGTGTGGGTTACAAAGTTAAAGGATGATCCTATATTTTCAACTTTAAAGTTTAAGTTTTTATTTTGGAACATCATTCTTTCTACTGTATCTATTGCTGTTATTCTTTTAGTATTTTTTGAAACTACTCAATATATACTCTACTCTCAATTCAATTCTAACTTACTTTATACTGCAAACGAAGTCTCTTCTATTGTAGGTCATTCGAGTTCATCATTTAGTGCTAATAAGGTATCTCAGTTCCATAATAAAAAATTTATTGGTTATTTTATTGTTGTACTTAATTCTAATGGTCATGTTGTAGCAGAATCAAATAATATAAAGCTTAATAGTAGTTTTATTACAAGTGTCTTTAATGCAATTCAGGATAAGACTAATTCTTCAGTATTTACACAAAAGATAGGTAATCAAGATCTATCTTTAATATCAATTCCTACATTTAATAGTTTTGGAGATCTTTCTGGAGTTGTTATTGTAGGTAATTCTATTAATATAATTCATGATACTCTACATACACTATTGATAGTGATGTTTTTTATGGCACTTATATTTATTTTTATAGTAGTGCTATTTACTTTTTATTTTTCTGATAAGATTACTGACCCTTTAGCAGATATAACATCTCAGATAGTATCTATAACAGGATTTAACTTAAATCAAAGGATTAAGACTAAGAACTATGATAAAGAATTTAATACTATGTCTGAAGAATTTAATAAGCTTCTAAATAGATTAGAGAATACTTTTGATAGAGAAAAGAGTTTTATAAATGATGTAGCTCATGAAATAAAAACGCCATTAGCAATAATTAATGGTGAGACTGAGCTTTATTTAAAGAGTAAAAAAGATGATATAGTATCATATAAAAAGATGTTGGATGCTAATTTGTATCAAGCAAGAAAAATTGAGAAAGTTTTAAATGATGTATTATCTTTAGCAAGGGTAGAATATAATACTTCATCTTATATAACTGAAAAGATTGATATACAGTCTCTACTCTCAGAGATTGCAATGGATATGAAGATTATTGCACAAACAAAAGGTATTGAATGTAATTATATTATAAATGGTAAAGATTTTTATGTTTTTTCGAATAAGGAAAATTTATCAAAGGCAATTTTGAATATTTTAACTAATTCTATTAAATATACAAAGAAAGGTAGTGTTATTCTTTCTTTATCAAAAAAGGCGAAGAATATATTTATTAGTATAGAAGATACGGGTATTGGTATTAAAGAGGAAGATTTACCTAAAATCTTTAATAGATTTTATAGATCACCAAATGTTAGAAATATTGAGGGTACTGGGTTAGGATTATCTATTTCAAAGTCAATAATTGAGGGGTATAAAGGAACTATACTTGTGGAAAGTAAGATCTCTTTGGGTACAAAATTTACTATAATTTTACCTGAATTTAGATAAACTAAATTTTATTCAATATCTATATTTTTCTGTATGAGTAAAGAAAAACTTTACATAATTTAGTAATATATGTTAATATTAATTTAAGTTTTTATAAAACTGCCTTAAATTAATTTGAAATTCAAATGTTTAATTTAGAAGACAAAGATTCGGCCAGAAGATTTTCTGTATTTCAATCTTTCAAAGATGTAGCTTTGTTAAGCATTTTTGAAGAGTTTGTGTCTTCTATATCTTCCTATTATTCTGATAGAAAAATTATATTTTCATACTTTAATTATCGTATAAAAAAGTTATCCAAAAAGCTCAATTTTATTAAATCTAGTGTATTTCAGAAGTTTTATTGGGGACGAGGATCTTTATATAAACCAATTTTTACTCTACTTCTAATATCTATATTTGCTTTTAGTTTCTATATGATAGGGTTTTTATATAATATCGGTGGTGCAAAACATATTAAAGTTGCAACACTTTCAGCAAATGCTTATTCTAAAGGAATAATATCTTCTTCTTCTGCATTACCTTCGAATACAACAAAATCAAAAATTAGTGCAGATTATGGATTAGTTAATTGGTATAAAGTAGAACCAGGAGATACACTTGCAAGTATTGCAAAGAAATTTAATACATCTGTAAGTGTTATTCAATGGTCTAATAATCTTAAAACTACAAATATTTACACAGGAGAAGCTTTAAATATTATTCCTATATCAGGAATAACTTATACTGTAGCACCAGGAGATACACTTGCAAGTATTGCATCGAAGTTTTCTACTTCAACAACAGAGATTGAAGATTGGAATCTTCTAAATAATTCTACTATAGCAACTTCTCCTTTAACTACAGGAGAAGTAATATTTATTCCAAATGCAATAATATCTACTCCAGTTAGTCAAAATTCAACAAATAATAATGGAGGAATATCTCAGACTCCTACAGTAGCATCAAATTTTTCAAATTTTTCAAATACATATATAAAAAGTAATATATCAGCAAAAACTGCACCTATACTTCCTCAAGATTATTATTATTCTCAGACTAATCCTGCTTGGGCATATACTAGATTAGGTTATAGTGGCTATGATATAGCAGAGGTAGGTTGTTTAGTAAGTAGTGTTGCTATGATTGCAAAATATTATGGATATAACATAACTCCTCAAGATATAGCTCAAAATCCTGGTAATTTCTCTGGCCCTTTATTTAATTGGAATGGATTAGGAATATTTAATGTTATACCCCTAGGTAGTCTTTATGGAGGGTATGTAAATTGGACTCAGATTAATAGTGAATTAGCTTCAGGTCATCCTATCGTTGTGTCAGTAGATTATGCTTATCATTATGTTGTTTTAATAAAACAACTTGCAAATGGTGAATATTTAATGAATGATCCTGCTCATGGACCAAATTTGATATTTAATGATTATTATTCTCCATCATCTGTTACTCAAGCTGTATTATTTACTCCATCTGATTAATTGATATTGGAATAGGTTTGAATTATTTAGGTTATATCAAATTAGTATTAACTTTTTTAATAATTACATTCTTTTAACAGTTTTTATTCCTAATAGATCTAGACCTATTTCGATTGTATACATTGTTTTTTTAGTTAAATTCAATCTGGTATTTCTAATAATTGAATTAGGTTCTTTTAATATATTGTATTTTGAATATATTAAATTATATAACTTTGAAATATTTAGAAGATATTCAACTAATATATTGGGTGATAGTTTTGATAGATCTATATAATCATTAAATTTATATAGTTCTCTTGCAAGATTTTGTTCATCTTGATTTTCTAATTTTATAGTATCATTTTCTATATCAACTCCTTTAAGTAGACTCAGACATCTTACAAAAGTATACTGAATATATATACTTGTATCTCCTTCGAAATTAAGGATTTTATCCCACTCAAATATTATGTCTGATGAATAATGTCTCTTAAGTATATTAAATTTAATTGCTCCAATTGCAATTCTGTCTATTATTTCATTATTAGTAATATTTCTTTCTTTTAGAAGACTCATTGTTTTTTCTTTAGATTCTTTTATAAGAGTGTTTAATTTTATTGTGTTACCCTTTCTTGTTGACATTTTTTCTCCCCCAGGAAGTTTTATAAAGCCATGAGATATTAGTATTAATTTTGTTTTATCAGAATAAATCCCAAGTATTTTTGCAGCTTCAAACATTTGTTCAATATATTGTTTTTGTTCAACACCTATCTCATATATAATTGTATCCATTTTTAGCATATTTACTCTGTAATCTATAGTTGCAAGATCGTGTGAAGAGTAAAGACTAGTTCCGTCTGATTTTCTTACTATTAATGGTTTTTGATTTTCTTTTGTATATACTACAACGGCACCATCTTCTATTTTTGCTTTTTTATCTATTAAAGCTTTATCTACTATTTCTTGAGCTTTTTTATAATAGAAACTTTCTCCATATGTATTTTCAAATGATATATCTAGAAGAGAATATGTTTTATTAAATTCTTGCATACTCCAGTCAACAATTTTTTTCCAATATGCTGTGATTTCCTTATCTCCATCTGAAAGTTTTTTATAATATTCTTTAGCTTTTATAACTGATTCAGGGTTATTTTCTTCTTCTTTATGAAATTTTACATATAGTTTATTAAGCTCATTAATAGGATTCTTCTCTATTTGTGTCTCATTTCCCCACTCTTTAATAGCATAAATTAGTTTTCCAAACTGTACTCCCCAATCTCCTATATGGTTATCATTTGTTGTATCATATCCTAAGTATTTATATATTCTATAAATACTATCTCCTATTATTGTAGTTGTAAGGTGTCCGATACTGAATGATTTAGCTATATTAGGTGAAGAGTATTCTACTAATACTTTTTTATTTATCTTTTTAAACTTAGGGATATCTTTTTTTAATATATTTTCTAATGTATCTTTTTTTATAGAAATATTAATAAATGAGTTAAGGTTTTCAACTTCATACTCTGAAAGCTCATATTTGATTTTTTCAAACAGATAAATCTTATCTATTTTATCTTTATATTTTGAATCTAACTTAAGTAGTATACTAGTTGAATAATCTCCATGTTTAGTGTCTTTAGATATTGATATTTCAACATCTTCTTTTATCCCATACTCTTTTAGGATTAATAATTCTATTTTTTTTGATATACTATCTTTCTCCATTTTTATTGATATTCTACCATAGATTTATTACAATAGTCTAAGTTATGGATATAGAAAAAAACACTATTTCTCAAGATGATTCTACCCTAGAAAATTTTAGTACAGAAGAGATTAAGGTTCTTAATCTTTTTTTTACTAATACTAGTAGCAGTATATTTTTTGCCAAGAATACTCTTCCTCCTGAATTAGTAGGAGCTTTATCTTCTAGATATAGTAGATCAGAAAAATCTGTAAGGAGGATTTTTTTAGATGAATTTTATAATACAAATGAGTTTTCAGGGTTCTTATCTGGAGTTGATAAAACTGAAGATTTCTTAGGGAAATTTTTAAATACGGATAGAGCTCGTAATTTTTTTAAAAAATGGCTTTCAATGTATGGGGATGATTCAATTGCTGAAATGGGAGGTATAAATGTTTTTTTTGAAGGTATTTCTAATATTGCATCTAACTATCTTGAATCATTTGGGTTAGGATCATTTTTAGAGAAATCTTCTAGATATGTATCATTCTCTTCAAAAGATAGTGCAGGTAAATATAGTTACTTTATACCAACTGAAATAAAGGAGTCTCAATATGGAAGTTCTGGAGAATCTTTAGTTAATGAAATGTTTGAACTATACTCCTCACTACAAGATAAATATTTAGATTATATAAAAAAGCTTTATCCAAAAGGAGAAGATGAGACTGATATATCTTTTAATAATTCAAGATCTGCAAAAAGATTTGATGACTTGAGAGATATATTACCTTTTGCTACTAGAACTAATGTTGCTTTGCATGTAAATGGAAGATTATTAGAAGATATTATTGCAAATGGAATAGATCATCCTTTATCTGAAGTTAGACATTTATCTAAGGTATTATTAGAGGAGTCAAAAAAAATAGTTGGATCCTTTACTGATAGGGTTGAAAGTCCGAGAGGAAAAGAGTTATCTTCTTATTATAGAGCTGTATCAGAATTTTCTATAGATAATGCACCTAATTTTAGTCAAAGAGAAAGTGACTCTGATTTAGAAGTATTATCTGAGGCAGGTGTAGAGTTAGTATCATATCCAAAGGATAATGAGATTAATATTCTAGCTTCTCTACTTTATGATAGATCTTCATCTGAACAAAATCTTGATTTTAATTGGTATGTTAATTATGTAATAAGCTCAAAGGATATATCAGATCTATATAATAAATTTTTTAATTTGAGATATTTTTCAGGAGAGGATAGAGAGAAAGTTAGAGGAAAGAAACTTGTAGGTGCATTTAAATTAGGTGATTATGTTTTTGAAATAAAATCACGTGGAGGCGATTATCGGGATTTATTTAGACACAGAGTTGTAGTTCATCAGAGACCTAAATTGACAACTAGATTAGGTTATAGTTTAGATCCAGATTTAAAAGAGTCTCCATACTATAACGAAGTACATGAATTATTTAAAAAAATAGATAAGTTTTATAAATCTCTTCCTGAAGATATGATTAACTATGCTGAATATTTGATACCATATGCTTTTCATCAAAGATACTTAATGTCTATGTCTGCTTGGGAAGCATATCATTTAATAGAGTTAAGATCAGGTCCTCAAGGCAGATCTCATTATAGAGAGATTGTTCAAAAGATGTCAGATCTACTTAAAGGTGTACATCCAAATATATTTTCAGGACTTAAGACTGATTATAACAAATATAATCTTTCTCGAAGAGAATCTGAGAAAAAAATATCCAAGAAATTAGAAAACTTATAGTATTAATATCGAACTATAGGTCTTTAATATTTTTTCATACATACATATAATAGTTTTATGACGAATCTCTTATATGCAAGAACACTGATGGGAATGTCTTTAGGTTTCCATATCATATTTGCATATCTTGGTATTGGACTTCCATTTTTGATATCACTTTTTGAATTAATTGGTATTATTAAAAAAGATAATAATTACTCTATTTTTGCAAAAAGGCTTTCATATGCTCTAGTTATACTTTTTGCAATTGGTGCCGCATCTGGGACTCTTGTTGCATTTGAACTATCTTTACTCTGGCCTCCATTTATGAGTCTTATTAGTAAAGTTGATATACTCCCATTTGCTCTAGAGGGAATAGCTTTTGTAATAGAGGCAATCTTTTTAGGAATATATATTTACAACTGGGATAAATTTAAAACTAAAATAGGTCATTGGATTACATCAATACCTATAATAATTGGTTCTACTGCATCTGGAGTACTTATTACTACAGTTAATGCATTTATGAATACTCCAGCAGGGTTTAAAATTGTTAACGGAAAAATTACTGATATTCAACCAATAAAAGCTCTAATGAATCCAATCTCTTTTGCTGAAGTATCTCATGTTATTATTACTGCATATCTCGCTACTTTTTTTACAATTGCAGCAATCTATGCTTTCTATATACTCAAAGGTAAAAAAGAAAAATATTATAAAAATGTATTAAATGTATCTATGTTTTTAGTACTTATAACATCTGTTCTTACTGCCTTTACAGGAGATTTACAAGGTAAGGCAGAGGCTTTATATAATCCTGAGAAACTTGCTGCAACAGAAGCTGTTTTTCATACTCATAGTTCCGTTGCAGAAAGAGTGGGAGGAATATTTTCAAATAATCATCTTATATATGCTCTAAAAGTTCCAGATTTACTGAGTTTTCTTGCATATGGGAATCCTAATGCTAAAGTGGTTGGGCTACTATCCTTTCCTAAAAGTAGTTGGCCTCCATTTTTTGTACATTATACATTTGATGCAATGGTTCTTTTAGGTAGTCTTTATGTACTATATTCTCTCATATATGTAATTATACAATTTACAAAAAAGAAATCTTATATTCTTTATAATAAATTAAATCTATATATACTTATTGCTATCGGAATGAGTTCTTTTATAACAGTTGAACTAGGTTGGATTTCTGCAGAAGTTGGAAGGTATCCATGGATAATTTATCACGTAATGAGAATAAAAGATGCTATAACAAGTTCAGCTTATGTACCTTTTGTCTTCTATCTATTTCTTCTTACATTTATATTTTTATTTATAATGATGATATTTTTATTAATAAGCTTTTTTAAAAAAAGACCTATTTATAGAGATGGAATAATAACATGATAGAATATATACTTTTAAATCTTTTATTATTTATATATCTGACTCTTATCTCAATAGAGTTTGGTAATAGTATATATTACTATGTATATTCAAAATTAGATATTAATATATCTAAAATAATATTTAGATATACTTCTCCAGTATGGGAGCTTACAAATACATTTTTGGTTCTATTTATTGTATTTTTAATAGCACTCTATCCAAAAGCACCTCTTATATATGGAACGGTTTTTCTTATCCCTGGATCATTAGCTCTATTCTTTTTTCTTCTAAGATCATTCTCATTCGTATATATATATGAATTTGATGAAAATAGTATTCTTTTTAGAACCCTTTATGGAGTATCTAGTTTTTTTATCCCAGCATTTCTTTCTCTATATTTTTCTATTTCTATCTATAATAACTTTAAAGTTATTGGAAATAGTGTAGTATATTCTCTCCAGTCAATTCTTTTTTCACCTCTTTCAATAGCATTTATTATTTTTTCAATACTTAATGTTTTATATATATCAGCCTCATTCCTTCTTATGTATACTAAGGAAGATAAAAAACTTGTATCAGAAATTTCAAATGTATTTATAATACTCTCATCTATTATGCTATTTTTTGTGTCAATTGTATTCTACATATTTCGATCAATTCCATTTTTCTCACAGATACTTAACCATTACTTTTTAATATTATTTGTATATATTCTCCTCTTTGCACTATCTCAAATGTTTATAGTCTTTAAAGAATATAGGTATTTATTTTCATTTATTCTATTACAGATGTTTTTATTATTTTTAATATATATTATAGGAAATTATCCATACATATTATATAAAGGTATTAGTGTATATAATATAAATAATTCCGTTGTAATGCAGTATTTACTTTATACTCTTATTATAGCTATAATACTCATAGTCCCCTCTTTAATATTTTTTATATATTTTTTGAAAAAAAAGAAAAGTGTTTGAAAAAGTTCTAGATAAAAGTTATTCTGAAATTTTATTTTCTGGCAGTCTTACTCCTATTATTATAGATGGGCTAGATGGTACAGGAAAAGAGACGTCATCTCGTCTTATTGGAGAAGAACTCTCATCTAAAGGATATAATTCTCTTGTAGTATCTTATCCTCAATATAAGACATATTGGGGAAATGTTATAAGATCATTTTTACGAGAAGATGGTAAAAATTTTGATTTTTCTTTAGAAGAAAGAATGCTTGTTTATGCAATAAATAGGCTTGAGAGTGTATCTTCAATAAAAAATTCTGTTGAGAGTAATTATTCATCAAATGGAGAATTTATAATATTTGATAGATTTATTACATCAAATCTTATTACTTATTCATATTTTACTAAAGATAATCCTAAAATTGATAAAACTCATTTAGTTGAAGTATACAGATATATGAATTCTATTGATTCACTTTTTCTTTCAGAATTGAGGATTTCCAATGTGAAAATTATTATACCTACTATTAATCCTACTGATTCATCAGAATTATTAAAAAAAGATCCCAAAACAGATGTAAAAGATAGTTATGAAAAAATAGCTGTTCAGAAAAAAGCTTATGAAGTATATAGATTTGTATCAGAGAATATTGATAAAGGTAAGTTTAAATTTATTTCAATAAGTGATAAGGAAGGTATGCTTTCTCCATCTATTGTGGCAAGTAAGATAATCTCTGAAAGTGTTAGTAAGATGATAAAAAAAACAATTGGACAAGGGAAAATTACTATTCTAAATTTAGAAGGTAGGATATTAGATAAAGATGTAGTTACTCTTATATCAAAGTTGGTTGATTTATATGGAACTCAGAGAATTAAAGATTTATATAAGAATTCTTTATTGCAAGATTGATATTTTTAATTTTTGAATACAGTATATCAATTTCTTTTAAGTTAATATTATCAATTAATATATCTCTTTTATCTGGATCATGAATCTATAGAGTAGGTTTATAAAAATAGATTTTTCAGCACCATTTTTGCCTACTATGGCAAGTATTAGCGATTTTTATACTGAGATGTTCAGTTTAAATTGTAGTAGTAAGCATTCCATAAGTAGCAAATTTTTATGAAAGATTCTTTAAATAATAAATATAGATATAAGAAGTATTATTAATACAAAACTTGTTATAAATACAAACTGTATATTTTTTTCTTGTTTAAACATAAATATAGAAAATATTACTCTTAAAAGAGGAGTTAATATTAAAACTATAATTGGAATAAATACAAAAGAAGTTAGAGATAGATGTTTCATATAATTTATATATATAAAATTATATATACTTGTATATTTATATATCTTTCCTGTTTTATTACTATTTAATGATAGAAATATTCCTATTATTGCTAGTATAAAACTTAACCCTACTCCTATTCTTAGAATATAACTTATATATTTGTTGTAATCTATTTTTTTCATAATAGTCCTGCTCCTCTAAGAATCATTTCAATTGCTATGATAAAAAGTATTATAGAGAATATAATTTTAAGTCTATTGTTAGATGTTCTTCTTAGAAGTTTTGTTCCTATAAGAGATCCTAAAAAAATTCCTGCCATTACAGGAAGTGCAAGATATGGATTGATATATCCTTTTATAAGGTATATGACAGAAGAAGCTAATGCTGTTACTCCTATCATGAAATTTGAAGTGGTTGTGGATACTTTCATTGGTATATTCATAATATTATCCATAGCAATAACTTTAAAGACTCCACTTCCAATTCCTAGAAGTCCTGAAGCAAAACCTGCAATATACATCATGATTAATCCATAGGGAGTATTATTAATATTATACTTATACTCTACTCCATCATTATCTATATATGAAGATGATAATTCTAATTTTTCTGCAAGATAATCATTTTTTACTTTTTTTTCTTTATCTTCTTTTTTAAAAAGCATTGGATATATACTTAAAATAAGTACTACTGCAAATATATAAAAAAGTGCAATTGGGTTAATTATTCCCAAAAGAGTAGCTCCAGAGATTGCTCCTGTTGTAGTTGCTATCTCTAAAAACATTCCTGTTTTAAGATTGATTAACTTATCTTTTAGATACACTGATGCAGCTCCAGAAGAGGTTGCTATAACAGATATAATACTTGCTCCAATTGCCTCTTTAATATTTATATGATAAAGAAATATCAGTATTGGAATTATTATTATTCCTCCTCCAATCCCTAATAAGGATCCTATTATGCCTGCAACAATTGCAAGTATTATTAGACTTATATAAAAAGTTAACATCAAGGATTATTGTATCATTATAACTGAGTTATAAAAACTATCTGAAGTAAGAAATATAATTTATTGTTATCTCAGAATCTTTTATATTCATATTTAACAGCTTTCCTATCAAATTCTTTTTAATCCACAATGAAATATTATTAGTATATTTTTTATCATTGAAAGATTTTCTTATCTCTTAATGAGAATTCTTTTATTTATAATAGAGAATATATCAATACACCTTTTGATTGTATTGAAAGATTATATTTATATAATCTTTTGTAAGTTTTTATTTTTATACTATTATTCTCTTATATTTAAATTTTTCAAGTTTATTTTCTATATCTGAATATTTTCCTCCAGCCAGTATTCCTCCTGCTAAAAAATTTTCTTCTGTTACATCTGATAGGCAGAAATCTGGAATTTTAAAATCTAAGAATTCTTTTTCATTTCTAAATTCAAAATCTACAAGAATTAACCCTAATAAATCATCTAGAAATAGATCTATTTCAGATTTATATTTTTTATATAAATATTCATATCTTATTTTTCTTATTCTCTTTCCTTTTATTTGGGATAGCTCTAGATATTCATTTTTCGTAATAGAAATAGTATTTTCTATTTGTGAATATATTTTATTTTCATCAATGGGGTATTTTTTTGTTATTTCATATTTGTCTCCATTTTTTCTTATTCTTAAATGAGGGTGTTTTTCATTAGATGGAATATATATATCTAAAATTTCTTTATAAGGTAACAATTTAATATCTACAGGTATATATTTTAAAAGATACGTTTTTTCTATCTCTATTGCTTTCATCAATTTGGGTAATTATTTTATTTTATAGATTATATATTCTATTATACCAGATTCAGTGTTTATAGTTATTCTATCATTTTCTTTTTTTCCTAATAACATAGATCCTATAGGAGATGTGTTAGTAATTTTTCCAGATAAAGGATCTGGATTTTCGCTTACAATAGTAAATATGCAATCAATTTTTCCTTTCTTTGTGTATACTATAGAACCTATTCTTACTATATTCATAGATTATTATCTATATATAACATAATATAATAATTTATGCATTGCCACTTATAGCAAATTTTATTGATTATTTATGAATATTATTTAAGTTTTAATTTTTTGAAAACATCTTGTGTTTGAAATTGAGTATTATCATATTGCTCTACATCTTTTGCTACTGGTATTTTAAATGAAAAAATGGATCCTTTTCCTACTATACTCTCTAACCATATTTTCCCATTCATCCTTTCTATTAGACCTTTTACTACATATAGTCCTAATCCTGTTCCACCAGGTCTTACTAATAAATGTTTTGTATCTTTTGGATCATTTGGATTTCCTATATAATTATTTAATCTGTGAAATTTTTGAAATAAATTAGGTATTTCTTCTTCAGGTATTCCTACACCATCATCTTTTATATGGACAGTTACAAATTCTTTCCCATCTTCTGTGCTTATCTCTACTTCTCCTCTTTCAGAATATTTTATAGCATTTGAAATTAAATTACCTAAAATTTCCTCTACTTTTGTCCTATCTCCATAGACCATATGAATATTATTTTTCTTATAGATTATTTTTATGCCTTTACTCATTGCTTCTTTTTTAAATCCGTCAACTTGACTTTCTATCATGGATACTAAATCTAAATTTTCTGGAAGTATAGGTACATTGGATTTACCCATTCTTGAAGCTTCAAGTAAAGTATTTATTATTCTTATCTCACTTTCAATACTTTCTATACTTCTCTGTATATATCTATCCAACTTTTCTATATATTCATTATTTCTTTTATTTTTAGGGAGAGTTTTAATATATGATTTAATTGTAGATTGTGCCATATATACATTACCTTTAACTATACTAGCAGGAGTTCTTAGTTCATGTGATGATATTGAAATTAAATCATCTTTGAGTTGATCTAACCCTTTTAATTCTTCATTTGCTCTTTTCAATTTGTTATTATTCTCTTCTAATTCTTTTGTAGCTGTGGCTATTTTATCTTGTAGATTTAAACTGAAATCTTTAGTTTTTTTGTAAAGATTAATATTATTTATAAATAAACTTAATTGTAGACTGATTTTATTTAATATATCTATATCATTTCTATAATATATATCATTGGAATATTTTCTACCTAATAGTATTGTTGCAATTGTCATATTTTCATAAATTATTGGAATAATAACTTCTATTCCAGAATTTATTAAAGTTCTATATTTACTATCTTCTTTTTTATCAATATAATCAATTATAATAATGTTATTAGGGGTATTAATTATTTGTAAATTTTTTTCTATTATAGCTTTATCTATATTATAGCAATAAATATTATAATCATAGGATGTATTTATTATTAATACTATTTTATTTGTTCCAAATATATTTAAAATAGAATTTTTTAATAATTCAAAAAAATTATCTATATCTAAATATTTATTTATGGATTGAAATAAATTATCAACTTCTTTATTAGTATCACTAATTTTTCTAAATATATATCTATCTAATAATATAGATATATATTTTTTTAATATAGGAAAAATTATTAAAATTATTAAAGAAAAAATGATTTCAAATAAGTTCTCATCGTTAGTAATTTTTAATTGTAATATGTTTATTGATACTATTAATGTAATAATTAGTATTATATAAGATAATAGATATATTAAAATAGCTCTTGTAGCGATAGCAAGATTAAAAAGTTTTCTTTGTGTAATAGAATATGAAATTATTAAAAATATTAATATAGTATATAAATTCTGAGTTATAATAGAAAATTGATCTATTTTGAAAAATATAGGTAATAATATATTAAATATTATTACAAAAATAAAAAATAATGAAAATGATAGATAAATATATTGTATTTGTAGTTTTTGGTAACTATTAGATTTTTTATATCCAATATAAAATTTATAAAGTAAATATATTACAGTTAATATATTTATTATTACGAAAATATATATACCAAATCCAAGCTGAGGTGTTATATTTTTTGATATAGTTACTGATTTAAAAGTTAAATTTGAAAAGATCAATAATTCCATAAATAGAGATAATATAGTTAAATATATTAATTTTTTTATATATTTTTCATTAATCTTTTTTATAGAAAAAGAATCTATGAATACTAGTAAAGACAATATTAGTATATATCCTAAAAATGCAGTAGATCTAATATAAAATAAAGTTAAGTTTTCACTAGGTGTATTAAATGATAAATAATCAGCTATATTAACTAAAGAGAATAATATTATGATAGAAAAAAAGGAAAATGATTTGAAATTAACTTTTTGATTGAATATAACAATTACTCCTAAGAGGAATAGTATAAAAATAGAAACAAACGTTATTATTTCATTCATTATTCTAAATATACACTACTTAAATTTATTTTTAAATAGTACTTTCTATACCTGTTTTATTTTATTTTTTGTTTTGAATGAATTATCTGGACCAAACTCTTCAAGTATAATTTGAGGAACAGCTTTTTCTTTTATTGAACTAATTAATTTATTATATTCTCCATTTATTTTTCTTAAATTTCGTACAAAAGTTTCTTTTATGAATTTCTCATCATTTTTTGAAATTTGAGAATATGATAAATTAGGGGATAATTCTAAATGTAATTTAAATATAGGATTTCCATTAGGGTCTAATTCTTGGTATGCTCTAAATTTACCTGAAATCAGTGATAATAATTCTTCTGATTGTATTGAACTTTGAATATGAAAACTTGGTATTTTAACTGAGTAAAATGATAAAACAACATCTTTTTTAGAAGATATAAATATAAAAGGATTTTTGTCTTTAGGCTTAAAATTAGGTATTTTTTCTTTAATATATTCCTCTAATTTATTTGATGTAATTATTCCTCCATTATCATTTAATGTATATCTGATTAAAGGAGTATTAGATGTAAAATCTGTTATGACAATTAGTCCATTTTCTGATACTTGGAAAAAATGTTTATTAGGATTATATTGATAAATAGATGGTATATATTTTGTATTAAAAATTTTTTCAATTTCATTCTCATTTAATCTTTGTTCCATTATTAATTTTAATTCTGGAGTATAGTCATTATCAATTGCCATAATTCCTACTTCTGAAGCTGCATATAATGATTTTAATCTGCCTTTTCCAATTATTGACTCTACCCTTTTTCTAATTTCATTTGATAAAATATCTCCTCCTACATAGGCATAGATATTAATATTCTTAATGAGATTTTTTTCTTTTGCTATATCAATTATATCTTTTGTTGAGCTTGTATATCCTATTAGTACTAAAGTATTAATTTTTTCTTTTTTTACATAATGTTCTAATATCTTCATATTTTCATCAATATCTAGTCCAGGAGTTATAAATTGAAAGGAATCTAATTCTTGAGATAATATTCTAAATACTCTAGACATTAACCCTCCTGCACCCCAAACTCCCATACCAGCTGTTACTATTCCTAATATAGTGTCAATATTATCAATATTATCAATATCTTTTTCTATCCTAGATTTAAAATCTGCAGCAATAGACATATCTAAGTTCTCATCTTGTGCCCAATAATGAGGTTTACCACTAGATCCTGAAGAAGAGAGTATTTGTGTTATTTTTGTTGGATCTATAGATCTATCTTTCAAAGAAAATAACTCTATATAATTTTCTTGATTTGTATACGGGAGTCTATTAAAATCATCAATATTTTTTATATCAGATATATTTATTTTTTGATCAGATAAGAATTTTATATATGCAGGAATTTTATGTGCATATAATAGAAAATTACTCAATACTTTCTGTTGACTTATTTCTATTATATCTACAGTTTGTTTACTATCTACTTTATACATATTTTATATACATAATTTATTTAAATTCTAATTCTTGATGAATAATTATATCCCAATGCATGTTGTATAATTACATTTGTTACTCCAGCTCCTGCATGAGAGGATGCAGTTACTAATTGACTCATCCAGAATAGTTCTCCTTTTGACATAGCTTTAAAATGTCTAGACATTCTTTCAATTTCTTCAAAATTAACACCTAAAATTGCAGATATTATTTCAACTAAATCTTTAGGATCTAAACTATTCATTTCTTCAATTTTTTTTAATTGATATGTAGATAATCTACCCAAGAATATCTTATCTTTTGGAGTTTCAATATCAATTAGTGCTCCAAGTTCTAAATCAGTACCCATAACTACAGTAAATCCCATCTCTTTAGATAATTTTCTTAATTCTAATTTTAAAGGTAGTGTATCAAATGCATCTACTACATAATCTAAATCTTCTGTAAATAATTTTAAATCATTCTTATTGTTTAATCCATTAGGATAATATTTTATCTTAAGATATGGATTAGATTCTAAAGCTAATCTTCCTGCTAAATAAGTTTTATTTAATCCTAATTCTGTAATTCCGGAACGAGGTAATCTATTACTGTTTGATAAAGATAATGTATCATAATCAGCTAATCTATATTCATTACCTGTTCCAGATTTTATTAAATTTAATAAACTTGATTGTCCTACACTAAGTCCTATAATTCCAATTTTCAAATTATACAATGTTTTTTGTTCTAAATTAGTTATTTGTTCTCTATTTCTCGATGTATTAACAAGTCTTAGATACTCTTCAATAGGAACAAAAGATAAATTTCCATTCCAAGGAAAATATATGAGATTAAATTTAATTTTATTACTATTTTTAAATTCATTTAACTGTTTAGAATATTTGGGATTTTTAGGGTGGATATGCGGATATAGTGAATTAAATATTTCTTCTAAAATATCTATTCTTTTATCATATATTGATAAAATTTTGTTATTAGAAACGAAATTTTCTAAATTTACTTGATCATTAGGATCTAAAAATACAACCTCTGGACTAACCATATCTTTTTTTGCAGTTTTTAAAATCAAAGAATCTATAATTTTCATGTTGCCCTATAGTGTATGTATGTGAAAATATTCTCTCATAATTATATTTTTTTGTCAATAAAATTATGCGTCATTATTGAAAAACACTATAAGTTTTGATATAATGTGTCCGTATTTATAATTAAATAGTGTAGATACTTTTAATTACAGTTCTTAATTATTTGAGTATTTTGTGTATCTTTGTTATTTAAAAAAGATTATATATTTGAAGATATTAATAGTTCATCAATTCTTAGAATTGCTGTTCCTAAGAACAATGATAAGACTCCTTTATCCGGAGAACAACTTTTTACTTCCATTCATGGTATATTAGATGATTCTAAAATTTCTAAGAATCATTTTAGTTTAGAAATAGTATCCTCTTTTGATGGTATTTCTTTTTATGTAGTTATTCCAAAGGAATATAGAAATTTCATAAAAGGTCAAATTTATGCACAATACCCTACTGTTGAGATTAATGAAATTGACGATTATACAAATCAATTTCATAATTATAAATACTTCTTTTCATCAGAGATATCTTTTGGAAAAGAGTATATATTCCCAATAAGGACATTTCCTAACTTTGATGTTGATCCTCTTTCATCTATAACTATTGCAATGAGTTCTAAATTAGATGAATTCCAA
This sequence comes from bacterium, assembly GCA_021810605.1. Lineage (GTDB taxonomy): Bacteria > Patescibacteriota > Dojkabacteria > JAKAPS01 > JAJZLI01 > JAJYFR01. The sequence continues at coordinate 46,847 of JAJZIL010000005.1, forward strand.
TTATTTGGCACAAATGCTTTTTCGAAAATTTTATCAGAATCAAGGAAATATAGATTGAATTTAATACTAGCTCATCAGTATATTTCTCAATTAGAAGAAGATATTCAAAATGCTATATTTATAGGAGAAGATTTGATATCATTAGAGAAACATCATTTTTATATAAAGTTAATGATTGATGGTATGATTTCTAAACCTTTTATTGGAATATCAATGAATATTCAATATGAGAGGAATAATAATAAAGAAAAAGTTTTGAATGTATCAAAAGAACATTATTCTAGGAGAAAAGAAATTTTTGAAGATAAAATAAATCGTTGGTCAAATAATAACTAATATGAAAAATAACATAGGAGAATATATAAAAGCAGAGAGATTGAGATATAAGAATGGTAATAATATTGGAATAAGTCAGATTGATTTGTCACTGAAAATAGGTTGGGAGAACCCATCTACACTATCACGAATAGAGCAAGGTAAAATAATTCCTACAAAAGAAACAGTAATAAATATATTTGAAGCATTAGAAATTCCTCAAGAAGTAGTAGTTTGTATTTTTATAAAAAGTAATTATTTATATACAGGAGAAATTCTTACAGAGAAATATATAGAAAAAGTCACAAATTCTTTAATATCTAAAATTGACTTATTAAAAGTCCCGACTTTTTTAATAAGTTATCCAAATGACTCTGTATTACATATTAATAATATAGGTAAAAAAGTATTTTTTGGAGAAGAGATTAATTCTGAATTAGAAAATATTCTCTTATCTGGAGAGAGTTTTGTGAACATAATTTTTAATCCTAATTATATAATGAAAGATTTGATATTAAATTGGGAAGAATTTGTAAAAATTATAATATCTAATCAACATATTATATATAATGATACAGATAAAGAGAGAGAAGATATTAGGGTATTAAAAAAATTTCCTAGATTTAATGAATTTTGGGAAGATTCTCAAAATAAAACAGTACATGATTTTCAATCTTTTAATATTCCTTTTAAATATAACTCACCTATTCTTGGTGAAATAAAATTTTTAATACAAGAGACTCCAGTATTAGAAGATAATAGATTTTTTATTATTCAATTTATTCCTGCAATTAGAAAAGATTTCATTAAATTAGAAGGTTTAAAATAACTCTATGTTGAATAATATTTATACAAATGAAGATCTAAAAAAAGTAAAGATTGGAAAATTAATCAAAGATTTCAGGTTAAGAAAAATTGGAGATAATGGAAGGCATTGGTCTCAGTTAGATTTAGCAAATGCAATAGGATGGGAGAATCCTTCGACTTTATCTAGAATAGAAAATAGTCAAATAAAGCCATACCGAGATACAATTTTAAAAATATCAAAATGTTTAGATTTAAATAATGAAGATACGAATACACTTTTAAAGAAAGCTGGATACTCAGAGTATGGAGAAAGGATAGTTCCTTCTTATACTGAGAGATTAATAGACCGTATAAAAAATGAGCTAGAATTATATGATTTTCCGGTAATGGTTAATACTATAAATAATCTTGAAGAGATAATATATATAAATTCTGCCAATGCAATATTTTTTACTGAATACGAAAATCATAAATCCCTTATAAAAGATTTAAATGGAATAAGTTTTTTTGATATTATTTTTACAGATGATTTTGGGTTTAAAAAAAATATACTAAATTATGAAGAGTTCATTTATTCTTTTACTTCGAATATATATATGATGTATGCAAATTTTACTAATGAGGAAGAATCCTTAAATATAAATAAAAATTTAGATAAGTATAAAGATTTTAAAGATGTATGGAAGTCTATCTTTAATAAAGATCATAATAGTTTGAAAATTAAAGGAATTCCGTTAGAGTATAATATATCCAAATTAAATAAAAAAATAAGATTTTTGATATTAACATTTCCAATATATATAGATACTAGATTTTTATCTGAGCATTTTGTTCCTACGGATAAAAAATTATATTCAGAAATTTTAAATGAGTTAGCTTTATTTTAATATTGAAATTATATATACTATTAGGATATGGATGAATCTATTTTTAAAGCATATGATATAAGAGGAATATATCCTACTACTATTAATGAGAATTTAGTTTTCAGAATAGCATATTTTTATGTAAAGCAATTTAATTTGAAAAATATTTGTGTAGGTAGAGATATAAGAAGTTCTTCTCCCTCATTATTTGAATCTTTTGTAAAAGGGGCAATTCTTGCTGGAGCTAAAGTCACAGATATAGGTATAATTTCTACAGATATGATGTATTTTGCATCTGGATTTTATGATTTTGATGGAGGAGCTCAGATTACAGCATCACATAATCCTAAAGAATATAATGGTGTAAAATTGGTAAAAAATGGTGAACCTATAAGTAGTGATACTGGAATTTTTCAAATAAGAGATTTAGTGAAAGAAAATCTTAATTTGGATTTGAATTTTAATGATAAAATAGTAACAGATACAAAAAATATACTTGCAGATTATGTTAAACATGTACTTTCTTTTGTGGATACAGATAAAATAAAAGGTCTTAAAGTTGTTGTTGATGTAGGTAATGGAGTTGCAGGTTATATAGTGGAAGAGATTTTTAAATATCTAGATTGTAGTCTTATCCCATTATATTTTGATCCTGATGAAAATTTCCCAAATCATCCAGCTAATCCTATGGATGAGAATAATGTTAAAGATTTAGAAAAAAAAGTTATAGAAGAGAATGCTAATTTAGGTATTGCTTTTGATGGTGATGCAGATAGATGTGTATTTGTAGATGAATTAGGTGGTTATACTTCAGGATATTTTATGACAGCTATACTAGCAAGAAATATATTAAGAGAAAATAAGGGAGCAAAAATAGTTCATTCTCCTCAATTAATATGGGCTGTGGATGATACTATTAGAGATATGGGGGGGATATCTATTCTCTCCAAGACTGGACATTCATTTGTTGCATCTAAGATGAAAGAAGAAGATGCAATTTTTGGAGGTGAAATATCTTCTCATTTTTATTTTAAGAAAAATTATTATTCAGATAATGGTATGATTCCTATGCTTATGGGAATGGAACTTTTATGTGGTGAGAATAAAAAGCTTTCTACCCTACTTAATTCTTATAGGAATAAATATATAACCTCTCCAGAGATAAATTATACAGTATCTAGTACTCAGGATAATTTAGATAGAATTGAGAATTATTATAAAAATATATCTGGTGTTAAAATTTCAAAATTAGATGGTGTTTCAATAGAATTTAGTGATTGGAGATTTAATCTTAGAGGTTCAAATACAGAGCCTGTAATAAGGCTTAATATGGAGTCATTATCTCAAGATGTTTTTTATGAAAAGTTGAAAGAAGTTGAATCATTGATTTATTAATTTTTTTATTTAATCATAATTAGTGATTATATTGAATAGTTAGTCTTTATACGAGTTTTTATAATCTTTATATTAAATACTTTTGATAGTTTAATAAATTTCAATATAAATTATATATATTTATCTATATTTTCAATTGCTATAATATTACTTTTATCTTTATTTCTTTCTTTTATTTCTACTCCTCCACTTTGAATACTTTTTTCTGAGAGTATTATTCTTTTAGATATTCCTATAAGGTCTGAGTCTTTCAATTTTTCACCCATACTAATATCAACTCTATCATCCCAAAGGATTGTTTTATTTTTCTTCTCTACTATTTTTTTAATTTTATCTATATCTGAATCTTTAATTTTACCATATGTTATAAGATGAATATTGTATGGAGATATACTTTCTGGCCAAATTAATCCAGAGTTATCATTGAAATTTTCTGCAATAATCCCCATTACTCTAGATGTACCTATCCCATAACACCCCATATATATATCACCTTTTTTATTATCTTTTGTTTGATATGTATAATCAAAAGCTTTGGTAAATTTATCTTTAAGTATAAAAATATTCCCTGCTTCTGATGCATTTTTCCCATTATGTAAAATATCTTTACTAGCTACTTCTTTATTATAGTAAGTATTAGTTTTATCATCATAATATATTATATCTTCACCATTTTTACATAGTACTTGAAATTCATCTGAGTAATCATTTGTAAAGTCTCCTCCTGATGCTTTTACTAAAACTGTATATTCTTTTAGTCCTAACTTTTCAAATATTATAAAATATGATTTTTTTACTTTTTCATAATATTCTTTTAAATCTTCAATAGATGTATGAAAACTATATAGATCTTTCATTCTAAATTCTCTGCCCCTAAGTAATCCAGATTTTGCTCTAGCTTCATTTCTGAATTTTGTTTGTATTTGAAATAGTGCAAATGGAAAATGTTTGTAGCTGACAATATATTCTTTTGCAAGAGGAGTTATAACTTCTTCATGAGTAGGGTTAAGGATATATTCTACATTATTTCTCTCATACGATTTTGCATTTGCTCCAATAGTTTTCATTAGTACATCAACACTGTCAATTCTTCCAGTAGTACTCCATAATTCTTTAGAGGCTAAAGATGGCATATTAATTTCATTTGAAATCTTCAACATTTCTTCTCTTACTAAATTCTCTATTTTATCTAAGACTAACTTACCAAGAGGTAGATATGAATAAACTCCAGCCATTTCTTGATGTATGAATCCTGCTTTTGTTAAAAGTGTTGCATTTAATGATTCAAATTCTTTTGCTTCTTTATTAGTTTTTCCAAATAGACTTGATTGTCTTTGCATATTGGTAATAATTGTATCATAAAGACTTTCATTATGACTACTTGTCTTTATTTTTCAATAATGGATAGCATATGTTAATATATATTTAGGTATGAATACTAATTACATTAATTTTTTAGATAGAGATTTAATTAAGGGGCTTATTCCAAGAAGAGAGAGTAATTCTCACAAGGATGATTTTGGAAGATTACTTGTTATAGCAGGATCTTATATGTATCCAGGGGCAGCTATTTTATCTTCAAGAGCAGCATATAGGGTAGGTACTGGAGTTGTGAGCATTATTGCAGATAAATATTTAGAGAGTATATATGCTTCAAATTTTAATGAAGCCACATATTTTCCTCTTGAAAAAAGAGGGTCTATAAGTGAGTATGAAAAATTTTTAGATTCAAATATATCAAGATATAGTACTATTCTTATTGGTCCTGGCTTAGGTGTAGATGATAATGCTTTTGATTTGATATATTTTTTAATAAAGTATTTAAAGGATAAGAGTGTTAATATATTGATTGATGCAGATGGTCTTGTAAATATCTCTAAGATATCTAGATGGTGGGAATATTTATCGGATAGTACAGTAATTACACCTCATATTGGAGAATTTAAAAAACTTTTAGGTTATGATTTTGATATAGAAGATAGTATTAAAATTGTAAAGGAAAAATCTGATGAATGGGGGTGTAGTATTGTTTTGAAAAATTCAAAAACTATTATAGCAAAAAATAGTGTTGATATTTTTATTAATAATAATGAAAATTCTCTTCTCTCAACTGCAGGTACAGGAGATATACTTTCTGGTATTATTGCAGGATTAATAGCACAAGGAGTAAATACTTTTGATGCTTCTTGTGTTGGTGTATATATTCACTCAATGGTTGGAATGAAATTAAAAGAGCGGTTTTCTGATAGAGGAATGCTTTCTTCGGATATGTTAGATGAGATCCCTATTGTAATAAAAGATCTTTTAAAAGAACATTAATATAATATTGTTCTTGACTATATGTATAAATAGTGATATAGTATGATTACTATGGGTACAGAAGCCTTAAGTCATAGAGATAGATTTAAAAGAACAATTGCGAGTGGAATGCTTTTAGCAGGGGTATCTTCAGGTATTGGTTTGACACAAGAGTCAGTAGCTTCTGCAAGTACTCGGTCACAAGAAATCTCTCAGTCACAAGAAGTCTCCACAAAAGTTCCAACAGCAGAAAAATTTTTCCAAAGTTTATATGGTTCTTTTGTAAGAAATTTGAATAGGATTGTTCCAAATGATAAGGATAAAATAGTTAATGCTCCTACTATTAACATTGGAGTTACTAAACCTTTTGAATGGGATCCTGGTGTTATGCTTTCTGGAAAAGATTTGTCTATTGTGTCTAAAGATAAAACTATTAAACTAGTGGCAGAATATACTAATTTGACTAGTACAAATGGTGATAATGGGAAAAGTCATGTAATAGAGAGAGTTTTTGGTATTTCTTTATATGTAGGAACTCCTAAGGAAATATTGAGTAATTTAACAGATAATTCTGCTATTGAGAAGTATTCATTAGTTATAAATACGTATAATGATCAAAAAAATTTATCTTTTTATAAGTTGGGTTTTAATTTAATTGGAAGTGAAAGTCTTCCTTTTTATTATAAATTTGGTACTGCACTTAATAGTATAGATTCTCAAAGGAAATTAACTTCATCAGAGATGATAAAGATGAAAGCATTATTATTACAAACTGAAGATCTTATGAAAGGTTTAGCACATGGAGATACGATTAGGATTGTTGGAAAATATGATGGATATCCAGCACATAGATTAGTTTCTTATAAACATAAATAATACTTGTAAAAAACAATGTATCTGTTAATATATTAGATATATGAAAGATAATGTAAATAAGTATTTTGTATTGATTATATCTATTATTGCAGTTATCATATTGTTAATTATACTTATAATTTATTTTGTAAGTAGAAATAATATAAATTCAAATGATCTTGCAGATGTAAATGGTCAAGTTCTCACAAAGGCAGATTTAATATCATATAATTGTGCTCTTCATCAAAAGAGTAATTCTAATTGTACTAATGATTATATAGGTCAGCTCCAAAATTTAATAAATTATACACTAGAGCAACAATATTTAAAAAAACATAACGATCTTCCAACAAAGACACAAGTATATAAAGCAATGTTTTATCCAAGTGTAGTTCCTTCAAATGTAACTTCATTTAAAAATTATAATAATCTATATTATTATAATTATAATTTGTTAGTAGTTAAAAATATTCAGAAATTATTAGTAAGAAATGTTACTGGGAATATATTTGTTATAACTAATAATAATGTAACAAATATTAATCTCCATTTGAATTTATCTACAGAGAAAAGTATCTTAAATGGATTTAGAAATAAACTTTTATCTAGAAAATATACAGTATCAGAATTGAATATATTAGGGAATCAAATACAATCTCCATATAATCATTTTTTCTATATATCTAAATATAGTAGACTTAATCAAGGAAATATATTTTATAATTATGGAAATTTATCTGTTAGTATTATTAAAAATATATTTAAGGTAGGAGTAGATAAAGTTTCTCCTATATATACATATGTATATACCATAAAGAATAAAGTTATATCTACTTATTATTATTTCTTTGAAAATACCAATATAGAAGGACGATATTCTAATATATCAGATGTATTAAATTATTTAAGAAGATCTGCTAGTATAACTTTATATTAATAATTTGTGTATGGTTTTATATAAAGAGATAATATTTAATAAAATTTATAAAAAGTTAATATATTTTTTTATATCAGTAGCTGTTATAAGTATTTATATTTTTTTTAATCATTCAAATATTTATGCAGCTGTTCCTAGGTGTAATCTTAATGGTGGGGCTTTATTTGGATCTGCTCAGATTGTTGTTAAAAGTTCGAATGGACAACCACTTCCTAGTAATTTAGCTGTTAATGTACAAACAGATATATGTCCTGGTGGGGAATATTCATCTTCTAAAATATATTCTGGTTATGAGAATGGTGTACAAGTTCCAAGTTTTGATAATGGTTCAGTAACTAATCCAGGATATAATTCTAACTTTAAGGATTGGGAAATTAGTTCTACTTCTAATATATCAAGTACTCTTACTAGTATATCAAGTACTCTTACTAATATATCAAGTACTCAATTAAAGAATTATGCCGAATCAACAAATCAATATGCTACTACTTTTCAAGATTTTGGAAATATACCATTAACTCCAACAGGAAAAGTATATTGCCCATTAGGTTATGGGTGTAATTATAATTATGGGGAGCCACCTGGAGAATATAATGATGCAAATAATGGTGAATATAATGGTTATACGAGTGTAACTTTTAATAGCTCTAATACTGTTGCATATATAAATTTTTATCAGGTTTTAGATTGTGGTTTTTCTTTTTTAAATTATAATATAGTTTCAAAATCACTAAACAATGATGGTTGGACTCTTCAGTCTACTGGTGCTCCAATTCTGTTAAAAAATGAACCTCCTTCATATACACCACAGGGTACAATTACAATATCACCACCTCCACCTACACCAACTATTACCAAGAGTTGTCATAATGCTTCTGGATCTAAATGTTCCTATAAAGTTCATAAAAAAAAGCATACTTCTGCTCCTCCTTCTACAAAGACTCCTAATCCTACTAGTAGTTGTTCTAATGGTATTTGTAGCACTACTCCTGTTTGTGGAGTTAATAGTCTTTTAAACTGTACTAATCCTACTATACCTACATCAACTGGTAGTACACTTACTATAAATGGAAGTAT
>JAJZIL010000017.1 GCA_021810605.1 bacterium
TTAAATTCCCGGTTCAATCCAGTACTGAATAACATCTCCTAAGTTGGATATAAACAACTCATTATACACAGATAAAAAATCAGGATTAAATACTATACTCACCGCAGGAGTAGTAATATCTCCTCCTCCTAAATCTCTAAATGAATATATACCTCCATAACCTACAATACTTCCATTTATAGTAAGTGTACTACCAGTTGATGTAGGTATAGTAGGATTAGTACAGTTTAAAAGACTATTAACTCCACAAACAGGAGTAGTGCTACAAATACCATTAGAACAACTAATAGTAGGATTAGGAGTCTTTGTAGAAGGAGGAGCAGAAGTATGCTTTTTTTTATGAACTTTATGGGAACATTTAGATCCAGAAGCATTATGACAACTCTTGGTAATAGTTGGTGTTGGTGGAGGTGAAGGCGGTGATATTGTAATTGTAGATACAGGAGTATCTGTTGAATTTACTACTGGTATCTGCCCAGTGAAACCATTTTGTTCAATTAATTGACCATTTATAGTCCAACCAGAAGGAAGTTCATTTTGTCCAATATAATAATTAAGATAACTATAACCACAATCAATTACCTGGAAAAAAGTTAATGTAGCAGCACTACCATTACTATTAAATGAAACGCTATAATAACCAGATTCAGGAGCATAGGGATTTGAGCTAATATTACACCCAAAATTTGAAGGACAATTAACAGGTGTAACAGAAGCATAGTTACCTACATTTATATTTCCAAAATTTTGATATAGTGTAGGTGGATTTGAACTATTGGGATAATATTGACTTAATTGAGCATATGTTAAATTAGTTTTACTAGAAAGAGGTCCTTGTGTGCTTGTTGATATTGCCCAATTTTGGGCATCAGCATTCCCTGTTAAAAATGAACCATTATCAAAACCATTTGTACAGCTATTTGTATAAGGATTTATAATCAAATTATTAGGAAGAGGCTCTCCATTTGAAGTTTGTATTACTATCTTGGCATTTGCAAAATATGTATTTGATTGAATTTGAAGATTACATCTAGCATAATTACTAATAGCACTACTAGCATATACATTAGAATGATTTATAAATACATAAATACTTAAAGTAATTAATGATACAAAAATATATAATACTCTTTTTAAAATTTTATATATTATTGTGTCTTTATATAAATCCATATATCATCTATATTAATATATTATTAGAAGAATTTCTCAATTTAGATATATTTTATAATTATATTATCACATATAATACTTTTTACAAGTTACAAGTATTTACTTTATATATACTCTAAGAAAAATTAATAGTGAAAAAAGTAAAGTTTATACATACTTTTAAAACTATAGATATAACATATCTAATATCCTATGTGAATACACAGACCTTCTACTTTAGGTTATAAATCTAGATTAAATCTTATTTTTAGGAGCATCATTAGGGGGATAAAGTTTTCCTTTCACCAACTTATGAAAAATACTTTCTCTATACACATATCCATTTTCACTCTCCTTCATTACTTCTATTGCTGTATTTACTAAATCATTTATTTGGGTCTCCTGTTTTAGAGAAAAAGATTCTTTTGAGGACACTGTTGGTAAAGCTTTTCCATAATGAACAAAAATATTTTCATTATTAATTACTATTGGGCTTCCACCTATCTGTGAAAATGATAAATTTTTACCCTTATTATGTTGTAGCATAGAAAAATTATATACTGAAATATCATTAAAATTTGGAGGATTCAAAGCTACAGCATGCCCCAAAGGAGATCCAGTATATAAACTTATTGAAAAGTTCCTATAATTATAAAAACTATCTGGTGTTCTTGTGAAAGTATAATAAAACGTAATCAAAGTTGAATGATCTTTAGACATTATATTTCCATCAAATCCCCCCATTATATTTGGATTAATTGCACTCACTCTAGATGGAGCCCATCTATACATTTGTACTTCTGCTTTATCTGAAGGTTTAATACTATTAGAAACACTTTCAAGACGAGCAAGTTCATGTAAAAAAAATTGTTCTGCTGGAGGTTCAGATGCTGATGCTTCTTGAGACAATACAGATTGGGATAATCCAAGACTTGACAACCCTGCCAATGCAGCTACTGCTCCTCTTTTCAACTTTGAACTTTTTCTCTCAGAATAATGCAAACTTTCACTTCCCATAGTATATTTATACTATCATAATAAATCAGAATTGTCAATCCCATCTATATGAGGATAAAGTAATTTTCACTAGAATATGAATAAAAGTATATAAAAAATAGTAGCATTTTAAAAAGTTAATAAAAAAACAACCCTATAAAAAATGATAAAATGAATACTCAAATAATAATAAACATCTTAAAAAATTTTGTGTATTTTACTTCTTCTCTAAACTTATATTATGTACTTTTGATTTTTGTATAGAAATAATTATATCAATTTTTCGAATAATCATTAATATAAAGTTATACTAGCAGAACTTTTAAGATAATTTAATACACCAGATATATTAGAATAATTTCCAATTTTATTAGAATTTTCAAAAAAATAATAAAATGTTGATATAACATTATTTTTTACAGTATATACATATGTATATATTGGAGAAACTTTATTAGGAGAAAAAGATATAATATGCTCTGTAATTTGATTCCCCCAAATACCTAATTGAATTTTGTAATTATTCATATTCAATTTATGATAACTTACAATACTAAAAAAATACTTATATGGAACTTTTATTGAACTTTCAGATGAAATTAAACTTTGTACAGTATATTTCCCAGATAAAAGATTATTCCTAAACTCATATAATATGCTCTGCTCTACAGCAGGATTTAATACAAATTTTGTACTAGATATATTATCATTACTTATAAAAAATATATTCCCTGTTGCATTATCAATTAATAAATTTTCTATATTTTTTATAACTAAATCCCTATAATAGTAATTATATATATTACTGAAATATTTAATATGCTCCATATTTGCAGGAACTACTCCTGGATAGAACATTGCTTTATATACTTGTGTCTTTGTTGGAAGATCGTTATGTTTTTTTAAATATTGTTGCTCTAGTGTATAATTTATTAAATTTTGGAGCTGACCTATGTAATCATTAGTACAATTAGAATTACTCTTTTGATGAAGAGCACAATTATATGATATTAAATCTGCCTTTGTGAGAACTTGACCATTTACATCTGCAAGATCATTTGAATTTATATTATTTCTACTTACAAAATAAATTATAAGTATAATTAACAATATGATAACTGCAATAATAGATATAATCAATACAAAATACTTATTTACATTATCTTTCATATATCTAATATATTAACAGATACATTGTTTTTTACAAGTATTATTTGAATGATTGTAGGTTTTTATACAATTAATTCACACTAAAAACCAATCTTTATATATGATAAATATGTATAAAAAATATTTTTAATCTTAAATTTATTATAAATATTTAGATATATTTGCATTTTGTCCTGAAAGACTTGTTGCAAAATGTAATTGACCATTCTTTCCTGCTAAAAAATATAGATAATCTGTAGGAGTTGAATTAAACGTTGCCATTATAGAGTTTATTCCAGGAGAACAGATCGGGGTTGGAGGAAGACCTTTATATAATCTAGTGTTATATGGAGAATTAACTTCTAAATCTTGCCCAGTTATATTTGTTCTCCACCAGTTATTTTCATTAGTATCGAAACCTAGAGCATATTGAACTGTAGCATCAGATCCAAGAGGAATTCCCAAAAAGAATCTACGAATAAAAATATTTGCTACAATTGATTTTCCTTTGTTATAGATAGTTTCTCTTCTTACAATTGACGCTATAATCATATTTTGATAGAAAGAAAGATGATCTGGATTATATAAAAAATCTAATTTATGTTTTAAAAATACATTATTTTCAAAAGATTGTAATTCTAATCCAATTATGTACTTTGCATTAGCATTGAAAGGGACATTATAATACCCTGGATATAGAAATCCTTCTAATGTAGCATTTGATGGAAGATAATTTAGGAAAGAATAATGATAATATTTATGAAATTCAAAATGTGAAATATTTTTAAAATTAGATACTGAAAAAGCATATTTAGGATTTGAAATTGACAATTGGTTTCTTATTACATTAGCCTGTTCTGATATTCGTAACCCTGATTGTATATAAATAATTTTATAAAATGGTCCATTATTAAAAGTATTAATAAGAGATTCTAAATCTTCTCCTTTATATATTCTATATTCTCCAGGATAAAAACTAAATAAAGGTTGTTGTACATATAAATATATATATGCACTAGTAATAGAGGATATTAATTTATCTTTTTTAAGTGAATTAAGGATATCTCCCATTTTTTCATTTGGGCTTATACTAAAATTTATATAATTAGTATTGATATTATTTTTTAAATTAATATTATATTCATACCATGAAAAAATCCCAGTAAGAATAATAAACAAAAATAATAATATAAATATGATAATTTTCAATTTATTCATATAATATAAATGATATTGCAATGAGTTATAGATCAGATTAAGTCTACCGATACTATAATACTTTAATTATAATCTAAATTAAAGACCAATAAGGAAAAATTATTTAGATTTAGATGGATCAGTAAATCTATAGTATTTGATAAAAGTTCCTTTTGAAACTTCAACAGGAATAGCACTAACTACCTCACCACGTCTTGCATCATTAATAACTTTTTTAACTTCATTAAAAACACCATTTAGATGAGATATTTGAATAGGTTTCAACTCTGCATTAGGGTTCATTCCAGAAATAGCTATTCCCCAGTAATAATTAGTATTTACTGCTTCTTTATTTACTGGAGTAATAACATTACCAAAATTTTGTACTTCCCAACCATCATAATTTCCATGAAAAGCGTATGTATTATATAGTCTGTAACCATAAAAAATTTTATTTCTATCATTGTTAGGATATACAAATACAGAAAAACTAGATAAATGCATTCCATTCTTATTAGGAATAGTATTTACCATTAAAGATATCTGTGTTAATGTAGATCTATCCCTAGATATTAAACTTTCAGTAACAGTATTCTGACCACCATCAATAGACGAATATGAATGAGTAATTTTCATGTCTGAAGAATTAACACCCTCTGGATTATACTTTCCTCTTTTCATCATACTAGAGAAGTAATTAAACTGTCCTTGGAGTAATTGGTTAGAAGTAGGAGTAGATGCATATGCTTCTGAAACTGAATCTATTTGAGTAATACCTACTCCAGTAGCTAAACTTGATAACAAAGCTCCACTTGCTACAACTCGTTTAAATGTATTACCTATTGCTTTTTCACTTTCAGCACCCATAGTATTTATACTATATCATAATTTATTAATGTAATCAAGATACTCTTGTAATATTATTGAAGCTGCTATATCGTCAATTCTTTTCTTTTTTTTTGATAAATATACCTTTGCTTGATCTGAACTCAGGGTCTCATTCCATAAAATATATTCCTTATCTTGATTTAGACACTTTATGAAATTTTTTACTTCTAAAGAAAAATTACTATCATATCCATCCTCACTCAAAGGCGTTCCTACTACTATTTTTTCTATTGAATATTCTTTTAATAAATCATCAAAAAAAGGAATAAAGAATTCATTATTACGTTTTATTAAATAAGGTTTTGAATATATAGCATTCTTATCAGATATAGCAATTCCTATATATTTAGTTCCATAATCTAATCCTAAAATATATGACATAATATCTATTTTTCTAAAATAGCTCTTACTCTTCTAATACCTCTAGATGCACTTTCCTGCTTTATAATTTTAAATTTTCCTAATTGAGATGTATTCCCAAAATGAGTTCCTCCACATAATTCTACTGAAAAATCACCTATTTTAACTACTCTTAAAAGAGAACTTTTATCATATCTATCTTCAAAAGCTAATTCTACACCCATTTTTTTTGCATCTTCAATTTTTTTCTCAATAATTTCAATATTTTGGTGAGTAGCTATATTCTTATTAACCAAATCTTCTATTTTTTCTATCTCTTCAGAACTTAAAGCCCTATCAAAGTTGAAATCAAATCTAATTCTGAAAGGATCTATAAAGGCTCCTTTTTGACTAACTCCTTCTCCTAAAACAATCTTTATTGCTTTATTCAATAGATGTACAGCAGTATGATTAAATGAAGTTAATTCTCTTTTCTCTTTATCTACATAACAATTTACAATATCACCTTCATTAATATCTCCATTTATAATTTTTCCAAAGTGAAGATATACTCCTAATTTAGTTTTTTTTACATTTAAAACTTCTATCTCTAAATTATTCCCAATAACCTTTCCACTATCACCTATCTGTCCCCCTCCCTCTGCATAAAAAGGAGTTTTATTTAACACAAAAGTGACTTCTTCTTCATTAACTTGAGCATATAAAACTTCAGCTCCTACCAAAGAGAGAATATCATACCCTAAAAATTCACTCTTTGGATACAAAGAAAAATCCTGTTCAATATCCTTACCTAAAGAAAAAGAAGAATTCATTCTAGATCTTTCTTGTTGTTTTTTCATTTGAGCGTCAAATCCTGACTGATCAAAATTAATACCTCTTGAATAAAGTATATCTCTAGATATATCAATACTTAATCCATAAGTATCATGAAGTTTGAAGAGTTCTTCACCTGAAACATGTCCTATCTGAATTATCTTATCAAGATTTTGTATTCCTTTAAGAACAGTATTAGTATAAGTAATATTTTCAGATAGTATCTGATTATATATTTCTTCCCTCTTCTTTTCTATCTCAGGATACTCACCTTTATATGTATCTATAACTATATTAACTAGATTCTCTAAAAATTTATCCACTCTTGGCTCTAATATACCTATATTATAAAAAACTCTTCTCAATATTCTTCTTAAGATATATCCTCTATGCTCATTTGCAGGTCTAACTCCATCAGATACAAGAAAAACCACAGATTTAATATGATCAGCAACAACTCTTGCACTTTTTATATCAAAATTAGATGAATATTTTTTTATATAATCCATTATTGGGGTAAATAGGTCAGTTTCAAAAACAGAGGATTTAGATTGTAAAACCATAGCAAGACGCTCAAGACCTGCTCCAGTATCAACATTTGTAAACGGAAGCTTTGAAAAAACTCCATTTGTATCCTTAAAATACTCCATGAAAACACCTGCATTCCAAATTTCTAAATATCTATCACAATCACACCCAGGTTTACATAAATCGTCCTTACAACAAGAATATATTTCTGTATTACATACTTTTTTTCCTTGATCATAATATACCTCTGTAGAAGGACCACAAGGACCTTCCTCTGATGTAGGTCCCCAAAAATTATCTTCTTCAAGCTCTATTATTTTATCAATTGGGAAATCTAGATTCCTCCAATATCCATAAGAATCACTATCTCTAGGAATATTTTTATTACCTTTAAATATAGTAACCCACAATTTTTCTTTAGGAATTTTAAACTCTTCATTTAGAAGTCTAAAAGCGAGTTCAATTGCTTCTTTTTTATAGTAATCTCCAAAAGACCAAGAACCTAACATTTCAAAAAAAGTAAGGTGCCTTCCATCACTACCTATATTTTCAATATCAGTTGTCCTAAAACTTTTCTGAATTGAACAGACTCTCACAAATTCTAATTCTCTCTCCCTTAAAAGATAAGGAACCATTTGAACCATACCTGCAGTAGTAAAAAGAAGAGTATCATCATCTGGTACAAGAGAGGAAGATTTAAATCTTTTATGTCCATTATTTATAAAGAAATTAATAAATTTTTCTCTTATATCAATTGAATTCATAATAATAAAATAGACGACGATGGGATTCGAACCCACGTACGCGGTTTTGCAGACCGCTTCCTGAACCAACTCGGATACGTCGCCAAATATTAAATCTATTATACATTATAAAAACAAATTTATATTTATCTAACTATATCTGCAATTGATCCAAAAAATAAGAATTTATATTTATCCCCATTATATACTTTATACATTAAAAATATTGAAAAAAGAATCCATATTGTAAAAAGTATAATTTCTAATATAAGAAAAAATATGAATATAGAGGATAATAGGTGAGATAGATAATTAAAAATTAAAAATAAAATTAAAAAAGTTATATCAAATGTAAAACCTTGAACTGAATTAAATTTCAAAAATTCATCTTTTTTAATAAAAGATATCAATATTATAAAGAAATTGATAAATAAAACATAAGAAAGAACACCTAAAAAATCTTCTTTTTTATTTTCTATCTGAGTCTGATTTTGTGTATTTTGTTGATTTTGAGACCCATCAAAACCTGATGGATTAGCATTTTGGTTATACATCCCATTAAAAGACTGTCCTTGTTGTTGCATAGAAGAATCTGGATAAGATTGGTTTGTATATGTAGAATTTGAATAATTTTGATTACTTTGAGTATTTAGAGGATCCAAAGTATTACTCTGATTTGTATAATTTGAATTATTATACATATTTATATTAGGATCTACATTTGGTTGTACAGGAGGTACAGGATTAATAACCGGATTTACATTATATCCTTGTTGATTTTGAAATCCTGAATTTACTTGTGAATAATCAACTTGCTGAGATGATGATACTGAAGGATCAGAATTTTGGTTATATAAAGGAGGATTTGGAATTTGAACATCTGCATTGATATTTACAGGATTTGTATAATTAGGTGTACTTATATTTGGATCCTGAGGTATAGTAGAATTATTTAATAATGTATTTGTATTAGAGTTTATTGTTAAAGTACCCCCTGAGTCTGGAATAGGATTTCTATTCAATCCTTGCTGATTTTGTACAGTAGAATCATTCAATAACGTATTTGTATTAACATTAGGATTGGTAGTAGAATTAGATATATCACTTATTGGATTATCCTGAGAATTTATAAAAGGGTTACTATTTTGTAAAACAAAATCATAAGGATCTGAAACATTAATATTATTAACATTATTGACTGGATTTGGAATATTAGATTGAGAATTTGGAATTACAGTAGAATTATCACCACTTGATGTAGAGTTTCCAGAATTTAAATTTTGATCCTGAGGAATTTGAAAATCCTGATTTGGAGGAATAGTATTGTCATCCATAATAAAACTTGTTTAACTATTATATACTTCTATATTATAATATTTTAATATAAAATAAAAGTCATAATGATATATTTAGATAATTCTGCTACAACAAAAATAGACCCTCAAGTTGTAAAAGAAATGATTCCATATCTTGAAGAATATTATGGAAACCCAAGTTCATTATACCATCATGGTCAAATATCAAGAAGAGTTATTGATAGATCTAGAGAAATCATCTCTCAATACATAGGATCAGATATACAAGAGATTATATTTACTTCAGGAGGAACAGAAAGTAATAACCTGGCTATAAGGGGTGTATCTTTAGCACTAAAAAATAAAGGCAGACATATCATTACAACAGAGATTGAACATGATTCAGTAATGAATACTATAAAAAATTTAGAAGGATTCAATATAACTTATCTTAAACCTGATAAAAATGGTGTAATCTCAGAAGAAGATTTAGATAAAGAGATTCAAGATAATACTATATTAGTATCTATAATTTATGCTAATTCAGAAATAGGAACTATTCAGAATATTAAAGCTTTATCTAATATTGCACATAAAAAAGGGATTCTTTTTCATACAGATGCAATGCAAGCAGCAAAATATTTAGATATAAATGTAGAAAATTTAGGAGTAGATCTTATGACTTTTGGAGCACATAAAATAAATGGACCAAAAGGAATTGGCGCATTATATATAAAGAGAGAAACACCTATAAAACCTTATCTTTTTGGAGGATCTCAAGAATACAATATGAGAGCTGGAACTGAGAATGTAGCAGGAATTGTAGGGTTTGGAAAAGCAATAGAGATACTTTCTCATAATATATATAAAAGAATAGAAAAAGTAAAAAATCTTAGAGATAAATTTGAAAATACACTAAAAGATATAGGTAATATAAAGTTCAATTCTACAGCAAAAAATAGAATGCCTCATTTAACAAATGTATATTTTAAAAATATATTATCTGAAAGTATGCTTGTACAACTAGATTTAAATAATATAGCTGCATCTGCAGGATCAGCTTGCTCATCTCTTTCAATAGAACCTTCTCATGTACTAAAAGCTATTGGACTTACAGATTATGAGGCTAAACATTCAATACGATTTAGTTTGGGACATGAAAATACGCTCGAAGAGATAGAAAAGACTATACAAATTATAAAAAAAATAAATGAAAACTACAGTTGAAAATTCTGAAAAAGATTTAAAGATAGATCAAATAATTGAAAAATTAATATATATTATAGCTATAAGTTTTTTCATAGTCTATGAAACTTATAATATTCTTTCAAATAGAAGTCTACATTTTATAATACTCTATGCGATAATAGGAATATCATTTATAATCTTTGGATATATTTGGCATCATTTAATAAATATAAAATCAATACACAGAAAGGTATATATAGAAGAGCTAATAATAACTATAAGTTTATTTATATCAATTCTACTATCAAATCAAATTAATTACTTATTTTTCCTTGTTTTTCCTACTATAACACTTACTCTTACAATGCTAGAAATAGATATTAAGGAAATAGCTTTATATATAGCAATTCTTACACTTGGAATAATATCACTTTTAATAGATCCTAATTTTTATACAATATCAAATAAATTTTATATTGTAATATATTTTGCATGTATAATTTTTATATCTATTATAAATATTAATTATTTTTCAATTTATAAAACTTTTACTAATAAATATAAAAAGGAAGTTGAGTTGAAAATTCAAAATGAAGAATTAAATAAAGATAAAGATTCTTTTTTTGAAATAGCTTCAAAAGAATTAAGAGATCCAATACAAAAAACTGAAGAATCCACTGAAGAAATTCTATACCATTATGGAAAAGACATAGATGAAAATATAAATAATTCATTATCAAAAATACTTACAAATATAAAAATATTAAAAAAGTTATCAGAAAATATGTTAAATATAAAAAACTTGAATATAGATAATATTGAATTCAAAATTGAGAGTATAAATCTAAAGGAATTAATAGGACAGGTTGTTGATACCATGTCACTAAAAGCAAAAGATAGAAATATACAAATAATAACATCTCTAGATGACAGTATTGATAGTATAAATGTAGATTCAAATAGAATCGGAGAAATACTTAGAAATTTAGTAGATAACTCAATAAAATATTCTCCAGAAAATACTGTTATAACAATAAGTACATATATAGAGAATAATTCAAAAATAATAGAGATAAAGGATCAAGGAATTGGAATTCCAAAAGATGATATTCCTCATCTATTCGAGAAATTCTATAGAGCATCAAATGTTGAAAAAAACACAAAACAAGGTTCAGGAATTGGATTATTTCTAGTAAAAGAATATATCGAAAAAATGAATGGAAAAATTGAAATTTTAAGTGAGTTAAATAAAGGAACACGATTTAAAATAACATTTAATAATTAATATATGGAAGATATAATAAAAAAAAGTATAGAGACAGAAAAAAACAATAATATTTCTATAATGATAAGAAATACCATAATAGCAATAATAGGAATTATTGTTTTTTTTATCATTGGATCATATATTTTTTCACAACCAAGAAGTATATATCTTCTATCTTTTATATCAACAATAATACTTATTGTTATATATATAATTTTTCATATTTTAATAAAAAATAATACTAAATTGAAAAATAGTATTGAATTAATACTAATAGCATTTTCAATAATTCCAATATATTTTTATAACAGTGGTGTTAAAAGTCCACTTTTTTTAATTTACTTAATAATACTTTTTGAATATACAGTAGTAAATGATGATGTTGTAGGTGTAATCCTTATAAATATATTAATTACAATAATAAATATATCTTATATATTTATTATAAAAGATTATTCTTCTCAAACTATAATGCTTACAGTAGGGGAATTTATAATGTCCATACTCATAACATATGAGTCAAAAAGTATCATTAATTTTACAAAAAATGTTACTAATCAATATGAAATAGAAAGAGAAGATAGAGAAAAAATTGAAAAAATTAATAAGGATAAAGATGAATTTATATCAACCACATCTCATGAATTAAGAACACCTATATCTGCGGTAAGAGGATATCTACAATTGATAACATTTTTTCCTGAATATCAAGATCTGAAAATAGAAATAAGAGAAAAAATTGAAGATTTAACAAATACAACAGAAGATCTAACAAAATTGATTGAGAATTTACTTGCTGCTTCAAGATTAGATCTGAATAGAATATTCATAAATAAAGTAGATATAAATATTAATAGTGAATTACTAAAAACAATAGATAGAATAATAAAAAAAAGTAATGATAAAAATATATCAATCATATTTAGACCAGAAATTTTTGATGTAATTATTAATACTGATCCAGATAAATTTTCAGATTCAATATTTAATATATTGGATAATTCAGTAAAATTTTCTGAAAATGGGAAGAAAATATATATTTATGTAAAGAAAAAAAACAATAAGGTTATAATAAAGATGAAGGATCAAGGTATTGGTATAAGTAAAGATATAAAGGATCATCTATTCGAAAAATTCCAATACAATGAAGATGGAAGTAAAAAAACAGTCCTTGGATTATATCTTTCAAAAAGATTACTTAATACACTAGGAGGAGATATAGAGATTAAAAGTCAAGAAAATATAGGCACAATAACAATTATTGAAATTTAAAGTGAATGAATATATAATAAAGGGTATTCATATTCCTCGGTAGCTCAATGGTAGAGCCGCTCGCTGTTAACGAGAAGGTTCTAGGTTCGAATCCTAGCCGGGGAGAATTTTATGTTTTTGTTATATAATATTATTATCATTTTATCTACACCTGAGTGTCATTTCCATATACCTATTCATAATATTGGAAAAGCACTAACATGAGATACTATATTAGTACTAATATTTATACATAAATATATGAATAAAGATAAAAGTCAAATAAAAATTACAATTCCTTCAAATACAAAAAACCTATTGAAGGAGAGAGCTTCTCAAATGGGCGTAACTATAAGTACATATGTAAAATTGTTAGTTTTTTCTGATATAAAATATATAACTTATCCTACTTTTTTCCCTACTATAAAAGAACTAGATAAATTAGTCAGAGAATATAAAGATTGAGTATCAAAAAATTTTATTAAAAAATTAAATAAATATCAAAAAACTCAAAAATCAAGATATGAATTAACTCTTTATAAAATGTCCTTATTCAAAAATAATATAAATCATCCTTCTTTAAAAATTTATAAATTGAAAGGAGATAAACAAAATTTTTGGAGCTTTTCTATAGAAGGAGATTTAAGAATAATTTATATATTATGATTCTACAATTATATTCATTAATATTGGAACTCATGATAAGGTATATAGGTAAGAATTATACTTAGTTTTGGTTCTAACTTTGTTTGCTACATGAAGAATTATATTTGAATCATTCCATTTTTATAATTGTATCTAGAAGATTTTTGAGACTATTAACAATACATCACTTCCAAATTGAGGGTTCCACTCTAGGTCTACTAAAGAATCACTTATTACAAAACAGGAAGCTATATTAACTTTTCTTAATTGACATACAGAAAATAAGTCCGATACTTACATTTCGACTGTTAGAATTCCTAAATCTTTATAATGATTAATCTCTTCAATTGTCTCTCTATATGGTGTATCTATAGTCCAACTCCCTCCTTTAATATATTTTATATTAGCTTTATAAAAAATTTT
>JAJZIL010000006.1 GCA_021810605.1 bacterium
AAATCAAGAACTAAGAGTATATTTTCAGAATTTAGTCTACAAAAAGAACTTAATCGATTAAAATTAGATATATTTTGGACTCATATATGGGGGAGTATTTATTTTATGAAGACCCCATATATAATATCTCTTCATGATATTATAGGAGTAAAGAACCCTCAATATATAAGTTTAAAATATAGGATATATAATACTCTACATCTTAAATGGACACTTAATAAATCATTAAAAATATTTGTTCCCACAAAAGCTGTTAAAGAAGATATTATAAATTATATAAAAATAAAAAATATAAAAAAAATAAAAATCACGGGAGAAGGTGTAACAATACCTAAAACTTATTATGAAGGAGAGGATATACTTAATAAGTATAAAATTACAGAAAAATTCTATATTTATATTGGGAATAGTAGACCACATAAAAATATAAATACACTTATTGATGCTTTTCTAGAATATAAAAAGAAATATAATAAAAAAATCAATCTCGTTTTATTAGGTGTAACAAAAGAAGATATAAAAAAATCTGATAAAGATATTATAATACTTGAAAATATAGATAACGTAGAAAAATTTGAGATTTTAAAAAAAGCACTTTGTTTTATAACTCTAACTTTTGATGAGGGATTTTCTCTTCCTTGTATAGAGTCTGCAAATAATAATACACCTATAATATGCTCAGATATCCCAGTATTAAGAGAAGTCGTTGGTGATGAAGGAGCATTATTTGTAGATAATGAAAATATAGATGAAATTATAGAAGCAATGAATCTTATTTATAATAATGAGGATTTAAGAAAAAGACTTACAGAAAATGCTCTAATACATACTGAAAAATATAGCTGGAAAAAAACTGCAAAAAAAGTATTAAAATATATTAAATAATTTATGAATAATAAAATTCCTTTTAAAATTTTATTCTTTCAAGCTATAAGATTTATATATATATTAGCTATAATCTATTTAATATTTATTTTAAATAAAAGCTCTTTCGTTATCCTTTCTCCTGCATTATTGATACTAGAAATAGTAAAAATCATATATCTTTATGACAATTATTTAAAAAATAAAATCATTAAAAATTTCAATTTATTAATACCTCCACTAGATTCAATATTTATAATTTTTATAATGTTAATCTCTAATAATCCAATACTTTTGATATCACTTATTTTGATATCACTTATTCTAAATTTTCTAATTTATGGAATAGAGAGTGTTACATTAGAAATACTTTTATCTGGAGTTTTTATGCTCATACTAAGTTTAGTTTATAAATCTTTAATAATATTCCCTGTTTTAGCTTTAGTACTTATTCTTTTTGGTCTTATATTAGTATTTCTAAATACAGATTCTGATTCTATTAATAAGAATGAGAATAAATCTGGAAATAATCAAAATATAGATAATCAGATAATTGATGTTAAAGATGAGTTCACAATAATAGTATCTCATAATCTTAGAACTCCAATAGCAGCACTGAGAGGATATTTACAATTAATTGAATACTCAAATGATGAAGATTTAAAAAAGAATTACTTTAATTTACTAAAATCTAATATAAATAAATTATATGAATTAATTGAAGAAGTGCTAGGAGCTATAAGTCTAAATAAAAAATCACAAAATGAGAATGTTAATATTAATCTTATTGTTGGAGAAATTATAGAGAGATTCAATGATGATATAAAATCTAAAAGAATTGAAGTTGTTGTTAAATCATCATCTCAGATAATAGAAGCTAATATCGATGAGAATAGGCTAAAAATAATTTTTAGTAACATATTAGATAATGCTATAAAATACTCTCATTTGAACTCTAAAATAGATATAACTATTAATGTTGTAAATGAGAATAGTGTCTCTATAAGAATTCAAGACTATGGTATTGGTATAAATAAAGATAAGATAGGAGATATTTTTAACAAATATCATAAATCAAGTGATGTTTTAATTTCTAATTTTCAAGGATTAGGATTAGGATTATATATAGTAAAAAGTCTAATTGAGATTGAAAAAGGAACTATATCTTTAAAGTCAGAACAGAACAAAGGAACTGATGTTGAAATAGTCTTTCCTTTATAATAATATAGTATCATGTATAAAAAATTAACAAAATTTACAGAAGATGCTAGATTATCTACTCCTGTAGCTTCAGTTATTTTTCTTAGAATTTTTATAAAAGTACTTCTGTTCCTTTCAGCTGTATATTTCAATTTATCATATGCGTCTCTTTTTATAATAATCTTTATATTTCTTATATCAGAAGTATATAGAAATATTGGAACAATTCTATCTGCTTCAAAAAAGTTTCCAGATGAAGCTATTGGAGCTATAGTCTCAGCTGTAGATGGAGCAATTATTATACTTCTTCTATTTTATACCAACCTTTTGGGGACATATCTTTTTCTTTTTATAATACTCTCTATTGCTTTTGATACTATTGAATATGGTATATCTGGAGCTCTAGCAGAAAGTCTTGTAGCTTCAATATCATATGCTTTTATAGAATCCTTTACTAGTAATAATTATGGGGCAATACTCACAACTGCATTTATTATAATTTTTATAGGAGTAATTACAGGATGGCTATCTGAAAAATTAAAAAATAGTGAAAAACTCTTAAATAATACATTGATGAAAAGTAAAGAAAACCACAAACTGGATTTAATGAAAAATGAATTTATTGGAATAAGTTCACATAAAGTTAAAACCCCTATATCTGTAATTGAAGGATATATAGAATTAATGCTTAATGAAAGAGTAGGTCAATTAAACCAAGAACAAAAAAATTATCTTACAAAGATAGATATTAATACTAGAAAATTAGATACTCTACTTACTGATCTTCTCAGTATTCTTACCCTTCAAAATAATAAGATAATGATAACCCCCTCTGAGAATTATATTTATAGTTTTCTAGAAGATATAAAAAATGACTTTAAAGCTGAAGAAAAAATTACAAAATTAAAATATGAAGAAGATGTAAATGTAGGGGATAAGAAATTAGCTATATTTGATAGTGATAAACTTAAAACTGCACTCTCAAATATACTAATGTATTCTTTTGACAAAGCACGTACTTCTGTTGTAATGAATTCATATATTGATAATCATACTTGGGTTATTGACATAAAAGATGATAGTATGGGAATTAGTAAGAATGAGGTAAGAAGAATTCTTTCTAATAAAAATGATGTATTTAATACTATTAGAGATTTAGGAGATAAAGGATTAAACTTATATATATCTCACCTCATTATCGAATCACATAAAGGTGTATTCGAAATAATTTCAATAGAGGGTGTAGGAACAACATTTAAGATTAAGATTCCTATATAAGATATGAGTAAAATTTTATTAGTAGAAGATGATAAAGATTTATTAAATATATATCGAGAAGAATTAAAATATTCTGGTATTGAATTTGATATTGCTGAAACTGGAAAGGATGCTATAGATAAAGATGCTTCTTTTGAATATGATGTTATACTACTAGATATAATGCTTCCAGATATACAGGGATTAGAAGTTCTCAGAAAAATAAAGAATCGAAATAAAGATAAAAAAGTTATTATTATATCTAATTTAGAAGTCCCCGCAATGATAAATGAAGCTTACAGCCTCGGAGTAAGTGCATATCTTATAAAAGCAGAATTACTCCCTTCTCAAATTGTAGAAGAAGTAAAGAGAATACTATAATGAATTCACTTATAATATATACAACTATAATATTAACCCTTGCTCTAATAGGAGGATTTTTATCAGTAAAATTAAAACAATATACTATTGTAGGATATATTCTTATTGGTGTAATTATAGGAACTATACTATCATTGAATAAATCTTCAGAAGGATATATTCAAAATCTATCATATATAGGAGTAGCTCTTCTTATCTTTTATACAGGAACTGAATTTTCATTAGACAAAGTACTTAGTTATAAAAGTATAATAATAAAAGGAATATTGATTCAATTTATACTAAATACCATTATAGTATCATTCCTTCTTATTGTACTCAAAATAGGGTTATTACAAAGTTTCATAATATCAGCAGCTCTATCTTTTAGCTCTACTATAATTGTGAGTAAAATTTTAAAAGATTTAGAGAGAAATTATTCTAATGAAGGAGAGATCACTATAGCTTGGTTAATGTTACAAGATCTTATATCCATTCCACTTATAATATTTATAGAAGACTTCTCTAGAAAATTTGCAGGTAATATGATTATTATCTCTGTCATTTCTTTAATACTTAAAAGTATATTACTTCTTATTATAATCTATTATCTAGGCTCAATAATAATTCCATATGTTCTTAAAGCTATTGCTAAAACAGAAGTCAGAGAACTTTTAATTATTGCAGTCATATCAGTATTATTTATTATGATAACAATATCTTATTTTATTGGGATATCTCCTGCAATTGGAGCTTTCATTGCAGGACTCATAATATCTAAAGGAATGATGAACCATGAAATATCATCAGAGATAAGACCATTAAAAGATATATTTTCAGTCTTCTTTTTTGTTTTGATAGGAACTCTTACTCCATTATCATTTATATTTCAAAATTTCTTTACTATACTTGCAATAGTAATATTTTTAATCTTTATAAAAATCCTATTTACTTTTATAATTCTTAAAAATTATAAATTTCATTCTCTAGAATCTTTTACTGTAGCAATTAATATGTTCCAAGCTGGAGAATTCTCTTTTATTATTGCAGCTACAGCTTTTTCATATAAATTATTATCATTTCAAGATTATCATCTTCTCCTTTCAGTAACAATTATAACAATGCTATTCTCACCAATTGTAATAAAAAATGATATCAAGATATATGATTATATACGTAATAAATTTTATAAAATAATTGGAAAGAAAAAAATAGAAAAACATACTAATACATTAGCTCCAAGCATCTCTTCAAGTAGTGATATAATAATTGCAGGATTTGGTAGGGTAGGAAGAACAATTGCTGAAATAGTAGCAAAAAATGGAGTAAGAGTAAAAGTAATTGATTTTAATAAATCTATTATTGATGCGAAAAAAAATAAAAATATTGATTTCATTTATGGAAATGCAGAATCAGTCGATATACTTAAAATAGCAGGAATTGAAGATGCAAAAATCATTATAATAACTACACCTGATATTGAAATAAATTATAAAATAACTATTATATCTAAAAAGTTAAACAATAGAATAAAAGTTATAGCTCGATCACATTTACCAAAACATAAAGAAATATTAAATGAATCAGGTGTTGAATATGTAATAGAACCTGAGAAAGAAGCTGCAAAAACTATAATAGAAATACTACTTCGATCCCTAGGAAGAAAAGAAAAAGAAATATCTTTCATATTAGATAATAATTGAAATTTGCAAAATAGTGATTTTTCGTTTAAAATCTAAATATTATGTTAAAAAGAGATTTAGATCATAAAGTTTTGTTAGGGGTATGTTCTGGATTATCAGAATATTATAGTATTGATGCAAATGTTATAAGATTTATATTTATAATTTTTACAATATTTTTTGGAATAGGAATAATAATATATTTAGTATTAGGATTTGTTATGTCTATAAATGAAGGTAACAGTATTAAATCAAAATCTAATAAACTTATAGATAG
Source organism: bacterium (assembly GCA_021810605.1). Lineage (GTDB taxonomy): Bacteria > Patescibacteriota > Dojkabacteria > JAKAPS01 > JAJZLI01 > JAJYFR01. The sequence continues at coordinate 5,641 of JAJZIL010000006.1, forward strand.
TAAGATTAATACAAAAAATATAAAAATAGCAAATAGTAAAAATCCAAAAATTGTAGAAGAAAATGTAAAAGTTATAAATAGTGATATGAGAGACACAAATAACAAAAATCTTGCTTACATATTTCTTACAATAGGTATATTAATATTACTATCTTATTATACTTCTATATTTTCAATAATTGCATCTGGAGTATTCTGGGGATTTCTACTTATCCTTATAGGGATAAAACTCATCACTGGCAATAGAAAAGTAACAATCCCCTCCTTTATACTTATTATTATTTTATGTATTATTCTTACAGCTTTGTTTAAAGAGTTAGGGATATATCTATCATCAACATTACCATATCCTTATAATAATTATTTTTAATAATAATTAATGAATATTTTAAACTTTTTTCAATTGGTATCTATTATATCAACAGATTATCCAATAGCTTTAATACTTTCAATAATATCAGGTTTTTTTCTTATTAAAAGATTTTCAAAAAATTTCTTAGAGAGTTTTTTACTTTCAGTACTTATATTTAGTATATTGGTAATAATACTATTTCCAATATTAAATAATATTGGATTTTACAAATATATCATTTATAGTTTAAATTCATACATAACTGGATTATTCAATCTAATTGCAACAAAGATAATACTACACAAATAAATTGATTGATTATAGAGGTTCTACTAAACCAAAACTAACTCCATCATCTCTTCTATATACCATACTGTATTTACCATTTTCAATATTCTTAAATAGAAAAGACTTATGATCTAAAAGAATCATTCGCTCAATAGCTTCTTGAGGATGTATTGGTGTATTATCAGAATATTTTTTAACTTTAACAATTGGTCTATACTCAGTATCAACTGAATCAAGATGACTATCTTGAGAAGAAAAATTTTCCCAATCCTCATCTCCTGTAAAATATTTTCTACTTTTTTCTTTATACCTTACGATTCGCTCTTTCAAAGAATTAATAGTACTCTCAACACAATCATAGAATTTTGAACTTGACTTAGAAACCCTTATTATAACGTCATTAATTGGTAAAGATATTTCAATTTTATATAGTTTATATTTCTCTTCTTTTATTTTAACAGAAATAACAGAATCTTTACTTATTATATGAGATAGTTTAGAAAGTTTATCTTCCAAAAAATCCTTCTCAGCATTAGTTAATTTATAATCTAAAATTGTATATTTAATATCCATATAATTATATTATCAAGATTTTTTTATAATATCAAAACCTGTATATTCTTGTAGCACTTTAGGGATAAGAATAGAGCCATCTTCTTGTTGATAGTTATCAATTATAGCAATTATAGCTCTTCCTAAAGCAACACCTGTATCATTTAGAGTATGTACAAAATTCAAAGATCCATCAGTATTATCTTTATATTTAATATTCAGTCTTCGAGATTGGTAATCTGTAGCATTAGTAGCTGTCCCAACTTCCATAAAACTATTCTGAGAAGGTATCCAAGCCTCTACATCTGCTTGAATAGAACTTGCAAGGTATCCTGAATCTGCTTTACATTTTAATATCACATGAAATGGAATTTCTAGTGATTCCCAGAACCATTTATTTATATCAATAAGTTTATAAAAATATTCACTAGATTTCTCTGGAGTAGAGATTATTGCAAGTTCAACTTTATCAAATTGGTGAACTCTTTTAATCCCCCTAACATCCTTTCCCCAAGAACCAACTTCTGTTCTAAAACAAACTGTATTTGCAAAAAACATTTGGGGAAGATCTTCCTCATTTATGATCTTATCCATAAAGTAAGAAAAATTACTAGGTTCAGAAGAACCTACTAGATATAATTGATTATTATCCTCTACCTTGGCACTATCAACAGAATATACCTGATCCTTTTCTTGAGGAAAATGACTTGTACCAAATAGAGATCTTTCTTTTACTAGTAAAGGAGGATTTATTGGATAAAATCCATCTTTGATAAGTTTTCTAGATATATAATCTACTAAAGCCCATTGAAGAATCACTGCTTCTTTCTTAAGATATGAAAATCTAGAACCTGATACTTTTGCACTTTGCTTAATATCTATAATATCATGTATCTCTCCTAATTCTACATGGTCTTTAAGTTTGAAAGAATGATTTTTACTATGTGGAGAATATTTAGGCATTAGCTCTTGAGATTTGTTATTTACTCCTAAACTATTTTTAGGAAGTACTTTATCATCTGGAGTCCAAGCATAAATTTCTACATTATCATCCTCTCCATTACCTTCTGGAACAGAGTCATCAAAAACATTTGGTAACCAATATAGCAATTCTTTATATTTTTCTTCTATAGGAGCAAGTTCTTTTTCTAACGCATCCTTTTGAATTTTTAAATCTCTACCTTTTTCTATTAATTTATCATTTCTATCTTTCTCAGATTTCAATTTATCAGCTAACTCATTTCTACTCTTATTTATACTTGCAATTTTATCTAATAAATCTACTCTTTTTTTATCAAAAATTAGAAATTCTTCCAATAAATTACTATCCAATTTTCTATTTTTAATAGAATCTTGGATTTTTTCTTTATTTTTCCTTATAAAATCTATACTCAACATAATATGTATATATTAACATAAAATAAGCCAAAATTTAAGTATATATTTAGAAATTTTTAACATAATAAGCTATTATTCCAAAAGCAACAGAAACATTCAAAGAATTTTTTTTACCATACATTGGAATCTCTACTATTTTCTCTGATAAATCTAGAATTTCTTTCTCTATTCCAGATATTTCATTTCCCATAGCAATACATAATCTATCAGGATAGCTAATTGTATTATATATGTAAGATTTATTAGTTTGTTCAACTGAATATATAGGAATATTTTCTTTTTTAAGTTTATCTAATATAAAAAAAATATCCCTATTATATTCCCAATCAACATAATCTAGTGCTCCTAGTGCCGTCTTATCTAGTTTTATATTTGGTGGATATGGAGTAAATCCAGATAAAAAAATTTTCTTTACGCCAATAGCATCAGAAGTCCTAAATATAGAGCCTACATTGAATGCACTCCTTACATTATTAAGCAAAATATAAATCTCTTTCATATTAATTACCCTTCAAACCTATAGAATATAATAGGGGACAGTTATTACTTTTATATAGATAAAAATACATTTTTTTATTTACTAATTTATCTTAAATAAAAATGCAACGAAACTGAGTATAATAACTTGGTGTAGGGGAGTGTTACTTCCCTTTACCATGGCAATTCTTATACTTTTTACCAGATCCACAGAAACAAGGATCATTTCTTCCTATTTTTTTTATCTCTTCATCTAGATTTTTTTCAATTTGAGGAGAATTATCAATTGTAATTGGATTCTCTATCTCAACTTTTTGTACATAAAATACTCTTCTTACAAATTGAAAATCAACAGTTTTAATAAATCTGTCAAACATATTAAATGCCTCTTGTTTATATGCCACTAATGGATCTATTTGAGCATAACCTTGTAATCTTATACTTTGCTGTAAATAATTCATTGCATCTATATGATCAGTCCATAAAAATGAAAGTACTTGCAAATATACATCATTTACAATTTGTCTAAATACTTTATCTGTAAATACTTCTTTTTGCATATTAAATGCTTCTTCTATAATAAGAAGTATTTGAGTTTTTAAAACTTCTAGGTTTATACTCTTACCATCTTTTATAATTAATTTTTTCCAGTCTTCTAAATTTGATTCATTTCTTATAAGTATAGTTTCTAAAAGTTCTTTGGGAATAATAGCAAACAAATCATTTAAAATTTTATCTAGATTATCCTTACTATTATCATCCTCATACATTACTATTATATTTTCTACCTCAATTCTAACTTTTTCTAGTACAAAGTCCTTATAGTTAAATTTTTTATCAGCCATATTTTCTAAGAATTTTCTTCTTCTAGTAAAAATAACCTCTCTATGCTTATTCATAACATCATCATAGTCTACAAGAGATTTTCTTATATCAAAATTATATGCCTCAACCTTTTTCTGAGCTGATTCAATTTGTCTTGTAATAATAGAGGATTCAATAGGTAGATCATCTGATATACCTAATCCTCCTAGTATTCTTGCAACAGAATCTCCTCCAAAAATCCTCATTAAATCATCATCCATAGAAACATAAAATCTAGAAAAACCAGGATCTCCCTGTCTACCAGATCTACCTCTCAATTGGTTATCTATTCTACGAGATTCATGTCTTTGTGTACCAATTATATGTAATCCACCTAACTCTATAACTCCTTCACCTAAAGCTATATCCGTTCCTCTTCCTGCCATATTGGTAGCAATTGTAACCTGTCCTTTTTCTCCCGCATGTGATATTATCTCTGCTTCTCTTTCATAGTATTTAGCATTTAAAACATTATGTGCTATACCATTTTTATTAAGAAGATTTGATAAATATTCGGATGTATCAACTGATGTAGTTCCTACTAATACTGGAGCACCTTTTTTATTTAACTCCCTTATCTCTTCTAAAACTGCATTGAATTTTGCATCTTTATTTCTATATACCCTATCAGGATTATCAATCCTTATATTTGGCATATTAGTAGGAATTACTACAGTATCAAGTTTATATATTTTATAGAATTCTTCAGCTTCAGTTATAGCAGTTCCGGTCATTCCAGCAAGATATTTATAAATTCTAAAGAAATTTTGAAATGTTATAGTAGCAAGATTCCTACTTTCTTGTAATATCTCAACTCCCTCCTTTGCCTCAATTGCCTGGTGTAAACCTTCTGAAAATCTTCTGTCCGGCATAAGTCTTCCAGTAAATTCATCTACTATAACTACTTTACCATCTTTTACTAAGTACTCATCATCCTTTATAAAAAATGTTTTAGCTTTAAGCGCATTTTCTAAATGATAAGTTGTTGAATAATTACTCCAGATATCATCAAGGTTTAATAATTTTTCAATTTTGTCTATCCCCTTCTCTGTTAGAGTAATTGACTGAGTTTTTTCATCTGCAATATAATCCTCCTCTATATTCATAGATTTTGCAAGATTTGCAAATTTACTATATTCCAAAGATTCACTTTCTACAGGATCTGATATTATAAGAGGTGTTCTAGCTTCATCTATTAAAACAGAATCAGCTTCATCTACAATACAATAAAATAACTCTCTTTGTACTGTATCAGAAATATTAAAAACTAGATTATCTCTTAGGTAATCAAATCCAAAATCATTATTAGTTCCATATGTTATATCACATCCGTATGCTTCCTTTTTATCACACTCTACAAGATATAACCCATGCATTCCGTTAAGTTTCTTCTCATAATTCTTTGTTTCATTTATGTCTTTTCCAAAAAGTTCAAATTCATCTTCCTTTATAAATTTATATGAAGCATTTGAAGTTATGATACCTACACTTAATCCCAAAAAAGAATATATAAATCCAGCCCATTCTCCATCTCTTTTTGCAAGATAATCATTTACTGTAACAAGATGAGATCCTCTTGATAGGAGTGCATATAACGATAGTGCAAGTGTTGCTACTAAAGTTTTTCCTTCTCCCGTTGAAAGTTCAATTAACTTCCCCCTAGCGAGAGAAGCTCCTCCTAAGATTTGAACATCAAAATGTCTATGATTTAAAGCTCTTTTGGAAGCTTCTCTGGTTAATGCAAAAACTTCATAAATATACTCATCAATGAATTTATCTATATCTTCATCTATTGTTTTTGCCCCGATCTTCTTTATCGTAGATATTCTTGATCTAATATCATCATCAGAAAGTTTACTTACACTATCCTCTAAGGCATTAACCTTTTCAGTATACAATGATAATTTAGATATTTGTTTTTGATTAGAATCAAATAATTTAGAAAAAAAAGCCATAATGATATCAGTTAACTACTTTTATGATATCATATTTTACTAAAGAATCATCTATATTTAGATTTATACTATCTGAGACTTTTTTACCTAAAAGAGCACTTCCTAATGGAGAATCTCCAGATATTTTACCCTCAATTGGATCAGATTCATTAACTCCAACTATTTTGTATACTTTTTCAATACCATTTACTTTTACAGTAACAGTTGATCCAACTTGTATAATATCATTTTGCTTCGTCTCTACTATAATATAATTTTCTAAAATAGATTCAATCTCTGAAATTCTTGACTCATTTAAATCACGAGCAAGCAATCCTGCATGATATGCTTCATTTTCTGATAAATCCCCTTCAGCTCTTGCAAGATTAATTTCATTACTGATTCTTTCTCTTTCAGAAAGCTTTTCTTTATATTCTTTCTGCAAAGACTCAAATCCTTGTTTTGTGAGTATGCTACTACTAGCTTTGTTATTTGCCATAATAATAAATTAAAAATAAACTCAGGAAATTATTGAAACTTCTAATTTCAACAACTATACAATTGGTATAAATGATATCATAAAACAAATGAAAATGATATATTTCAATAATGATATGCTAATCCTGCTACAGTTACAGCATTATCCCCACATAACGATATATCAGGATAATAAATCTTAAATTTATCTGAATGTTTTAACAGTTCTTGTCTCAATCTAGAATTTGCTGCAACACCTCCAGCAAGAGTAATTGTTGATATAGATAAATCATTAGCGGCTTTTATTGTTTTTTCAATTAAGATATCACAAGCGGCATATTGAAAACTTGCCAATACATCTTCTCTTTTAAAATTTCTTTCACTATCAATATATCTTTTTACAGCAGTTTTAAGACCTGAAAAGGAAAAATTAAAATCTTTTGATTTTCTCATTGGACGAGGAAAATCTATAGCATTTTCATCTCCATCTAAAGCAAGTTTAGAAACTATTGGCCCTCCAGGATAACCTAAATTAAACATCCTAGCTACTTTATCAAAAGCTTCTCCACAAGCATCATCCAAAGTTGTTCCAATAACTGACATCTTTGTAGGAGATTCAACCTTAATTATCTGTGTATGACCACCTGATACAAGTAAAGATATATGAGGAAATTCTATATCTTTATGCTCTAAAATATTAGCATATACATGTGAATATAGATGATTTATATCTACTACCTCTAGATCTTTTGATAGTGCATACCCGTATGTAAATGAGATTCCTACTAGAAGTGATGGAATAAGCCCTGGATTAGTTGTCACAGCTAATTTATCAATTTTAATATCTTTGAATTGAGTTAACAAATCATTTACTAGAATAGGAAGAATTTCAATATGCATTCTAGAAGCTTTTTCAGGAATAACTCCTCCTGTTATAGAATGTAGCTGTGAAGAAATAGATGCACCTATAACTTCATATCCATCTTTTACTAAAGCTACTGCACTATCATCGCAAGATGTTTCAACTCCTAATACTATCATATTTCTGAAATATACAAAGGTAAAACTTTTAAAGGATCATCAAACTCTTTTTTTGATATTCTATCAATAACAATACTTACAAAAATATCATAATCTAAAATATCTGAAGAACTTCCCTCTAATACAGAATAAGTCCCATTATTTTTAACATATTTCTTTCCTCTGCCTGCATTAATTTCCAATTTTAGACCTTTCTTCTCTAATACATCAAATCCTGATATAGCAATTAATGGAATTTTAGATCCATAACAAAAACCTTTTACATAAGCTAAAGATACTTTTGTCCTAGTAAAAGATCCTGGGCCTTTATTAATTCCAATATATTCAAAATTATCTATATCTTTAAAAATATTATTAAAAGTTGGAAATAAATCAACCCCTTCATAAAAAAATTCATTCATTTTTTTATGACCATTATAAAGAAAAGTTTTTAATCTATTATGCTCTGTAGCATCAATTATAAGTATCTTCATTCTATTATTTTTATATATCTAGAATCATCTTTGAAATAAAAAAATATCTTTATTTTATCATAATTATCTAGAGCTTTCTCAAACTTATCTGCCCACTCTATTATTACAATACCATTTTTTAATACATCAAAAAAATCAATTCCATATAAATCATCATACATATCCATCCTATACCAATCAAAATGATAAATATTAGATAGATTGGACATATAATCTGTTCTAAGAGTAAATGTTGGAGATAACACTTCTCTATCTACTCCTAAAGATTTAAGTAAAAATTTAGTAAAAGTAGTTTTTCCAGAACCTAAATCTCCATACAAACAAATTATCTCATCTCCTTTAAGCTCTGCTCCTAAGAACTTTGCAACCTCTTCTGTATCTTTTATATTATCAATATTTTTAATCATAAACAAAGAAATATTTTATCATACATACTGAAATTTCTCTAGAAAATACACTATACGTGATATAATAATTATATGATATAATAAACTATACAATGGCACCAGAAATATCTCAAAAAGATTCAGTGACAGTGTATAATAGTCCCCCTGAAACTAAAAGACCTGATATCAATTTAAAAATACAAGTAGACAATATTAAAGCAGAGCTTTCAAAAGAAATAAATATAGCTCTTTCAATGAATGATATATCTATAAAAGAACAGAGTACTCTTATAAAGAAAAGTAGACTTGATTCATATTGTAAATTAACAATTCTTTACTCTCAACATAATAAGTATGATAAAGCATTACCATATGCAGCAGCTCTATATCAAATGGATATGAACAATGAAGTTTTTAAATATAATCTGGCAAATATTCTTAATAAGCTCAACTCTGGAAAAATTGCAATAGTTTTAGGACTAAATCTAATAAGGAGTCACCCTGATAATCCACAATATCATAGTCTTTTAGCTACATCTTACTCTATAGAAAATAAGCATTCAGAAGCACTGAAATATATGCTTATAGCCTCTTCAATTTCACCTAATGAATTTGAATATCTTGCAAGTATAGGTTTACTCTACAAAAAATTAGGAAACATCCATTCTGCAATAGAATATTATAGAAAATCATTAGAAATAAATCCAAATAATGTAAGTGTAAATATGGAAATTTCAGAACTATATTACATGCAAAGAAATAATACTCTATCAAAAAAATTTTTGATGATAGCAAAATCTCTTTCTCCTGATAATAAATTGATTCAATAAAAAATCAGTAAAATCGTACCTAAATATTGAATATATATAATGTATATAATAAATTAATAAATTATAAAACATATATTTATATACTTATTATATTAAAATATATAATGACTATATGAGGTTGGAACTGTAATATTAAAAGGTTTATTAATGTTAGAAAAGACTACATTAAAGTTTATGTTTTCTCCCTTAATACTTGTAGAAAAAGCTAATTTATATAGATAATAATTTGTCGTGTTTATCCATAAATATAAATTAACTGATTTATTAAGATTAACTAAATATGTTTTTAATATACCTGATAAAGAAGATTTAATCAAATTTCTATCTAATAATACAGAATATTCTGTAACAGGGATATTATTTATCGTAGTATTTTTTATTTCTTTTATTTTTATATTTTTTAAATTTGGAAGTTTATAATCCAAAGTATTATTAACTTGATTCCTTTGAACATTTATTTCTTCCCAAGAATTAAGATGTAATTTTAATAGTGAAGCATATAATTGAGGTTGGAATTTAGTAAATTCAAAATATTCTTTATTCTTATAATATTCACTTATAATAGATAAATCAATATTAAAATTTGCCCCTAAATAAGGAGATTTAATACTACCTAATACTGAATTTATACCATCATATTTTACAATACCTGATGATCCATTTTGTATATTAAGACTACCTTGTAAATTAAATATAGTAGAATAACTACTATTAGAATATTTATAATTACCATCGACATTTAAATTATACTTAATATGAGACTCTTTTAATGATGATTCCTTCTGAAGCATTTGAAGTATAATATACTGAGGAGATTTAGCAAAAAGAGTATTTAGCAAAAAGAGCGAAAATACTATAATCACTAAAATCACAACACCACCTATGATTAAAATTTTATTTTTTTTACTTAACTTCTTTTTATCTACTGAAATCTCTTCAGATTTAGGTAATTTTCCATCACTAGATTGACTAATATTATTAGTATCATTTAAAGAATGAGTATTACTATCTTCCATTTTAAATACTTCACTTGAAGGAGTAGATATATTAATTGGAGGAAGAGTATTCTCAGAAATATTAGCTTGATTCTCTAAATTTGGTTTAGTATTATCTATATTAGGATCTAAACTATTATTCTCATCTATATTTTTAATCTCTTCTGTTAGAGTAGAATCAATTGAAGTTGAAGAAAAAGAATCTGAAGATGCTATATTCCCAATATCTGAATTTGATGATATAAATGGATTTTTATAATTTTCATTTCTAATTGAGCAATTGGGACAATACTCTAAACTATCATCTATATTGGTACCACAACTACTACAAACCATATACTCCATATTTAATTATTAAATTGACTTCATTCTATAAAAACAACTAAGTAATGTCAATATATGTTTTAATTTGAAAATATATACCCACTTATATTAGCTCGAATATTTCATAAACAAATGATAATAATTCATCCAGTTATAGACGGGAATAGAAGAACTACAAGGCTTACTACAAAAGTACTGCTTGCTGCTATGGGACTTAAGACATTTAATTTATTTAGTTTTGAAAATTATTATAATAAAAATATAATAAAATACTTCCATAAAGTTGATGAATTATTAAGAGTACAAAAACTATTTCCAGAAACTATATTAAATCCTGAAAATGAATTGCAACCATATCATTTGAAAATTCTTTATACACAAAAAAGGTTTTCTAGTAGAGCAACACGTGCACTTGATAAAAAAAATTAATACAAATTGGACTGATTGAAAGACATAGGAAAGGAAGATCAACCTACTATGTATTAAGAAGAAATAAATCAACTTACATAATATAATAAAATATATATCATTATCTAACAAAAAACGTACTACCCATAACATATACTATGGTGACCTTGGCGGGATTCGAACCCGCGATTTTCAGGATGAGAACCTGGTGTCCTAGGCCACTAGACGACAAGGCCAATATTTGATTATTTATTATATCATAAAATAAATTTACATTTGGACTTTTTTTTAGTAACATAAATTCATGTACAAGACTTTCAAAGATCTTATTTTTCCAACAAAGAAAAATAACTTTAAATCACCACTTTTATCTAATAAGTCATTAGCTGTTTACCTTATATTCCTTTTATTTATAAACCTTCTTTTACCTTATTTCATAACTGGAGGAGATGTTACTACTCTAAATGTATATAACAAAGTTAATAAATATAGAATCAATAATAATTTTTCTAACCTAAATTATTCACAATCACTATCTACATCTGCAAATCAAATACTCAATGATATTAGTAGATATCAATATTTATCAGAAGTAAACCCTGTTAATGGAAATACTTTTTTTGATTTTGTAAATATGAAAAGATTTTCAAATGTTAATGAAATAATACTTACAAACTATATATCATCACAATCAGAAATCAATACTATTCAATCTGAATACAAAAATATCATACTTAATAAAAATATTAATAATATTGGTATTGCCATAAAACAGATTAATTTATTTGGAAATCAGCAGAATGTAACTATAATACTTACAGCAAATGGAAGTACAACAGGATCAAGTATAGTAACTAATCAGACCACTGGAGGATTTATTGATTATAATATAATTACTTATACAGACTTATTTATTATAATATTTATTGTAATATTAATGCTAACAGATATATTATTTAGTTATTATTACAATACATTTGAGGATAGAAGTATTCCTCATACAAATCTTGTATTATCTATAATAACCATAATAATAACTTTAATTCTTATAATAGGAATAGCAAAATGAAAAAATTTTTAAAATATGACATAGAAATATTAGGATTTTTATTCTTCATATTCATGCAAATTTTTATAGTACTTCTTTTAATAGGATCAATTGATGTTATTTTAGTCTATATACTTATTACAAATTTTATAATAATAGTATCTATAATAGACAGTACTCAAAGATTTAAAAATGAAATTAGAGAAGATAACATTACTGATGAAGATAAACATATATATTTTTATAATCAAACAATACTTCCTTTAACATTATATTTCTCTACAGAAGCATTTTTAATAATTAATAAATTCAACTTTACAGTATCTGAAATAGTATTCTTAGTATCTCTTTCATTATTTTTAACATCACTAAATTATTTTGAAGCTTATTATGAGGTATTTGAGTTTAGTAAAAAAGCTCATTATACAATTAATGCTGTTAAACTTTTTATTTTTTTTCTTACTACATATACTCTTTTCCAAATATCAGAAATTATAAAAATATCTAATTATACATCTAGCATATTTGTATTTTTGTTATCATTCTCTTTACTTTTAATGATAATGCAAAGACACAAATTATATAAATTTGTAAATGTTATTTACTCTACCCTTATCTCAATATTTATTGCATTGATAGCATTCTTAGGATTATTATTTATTAATAATGCACTATTAACAGCATTTAGTATATCTTTAATTTTCTATTTTTTTGAAAATACAATACAGCATAAAATTGAAGGAACTTTAACAAAAGAGATAATGACTGAATATATACTAATAATTCTTATTATGATACTCCTTGTTAAGGGAATAGCAGCTATATACTTCTAAGAGAATGAGTACAATATCTATAAAAGCAATTAAATTAATCTCTCTTAAAGATAAGTCATTAGGAAAACTTAAATATCATGATGAGAATATATTTTTTAAAACTAGATTTGGAATACATACATTTGGAATGAAGAAAACAATAGATGTTATTGTACTTGATAATAAATTTAAAGTAATAAGTATAAAAAAGGTTCCTCCAAATAGATTCTATTTTTGGAACATAAAATACAATAATATATTAGAAACAGAGGAGAATAAATATAAAGATAATTTTTTATCTATTGGAGATAATATAATATTAAATTAAATATTAATAATATATTATTTGGTGAATTTCACTTGTATAAAAATAATCCCCATTTAATGTTTCATCTGGACCACTTCCAGATGGATTATTAATGAGGTAGTTCCCATTTCCTAAAGGTTTAATTAAAATAATATAATGTGATCCCCCACTTACTGGCCACATTCCAGCTATAACAGGAGTGCCTGAATTTAAAATTGCATCTACTTGAGATGAATTAAAATTATAACTATAACCCAAAAAACTTCCGTATACAGTAGGTTGTTCCCCATTAAGATTTGGATATCCAGTAAGATACCCTTGTGAATCCATTAAATCTATAGGATTTATAAAATAATTATTATAATATTGAGATAACATAGAAAGATCAGTTGCTAAACAACCATACCAATAAACCATGTAATTTCCACTACATAATTGATTTGAATACCATGAGCTATCTGGCTTTCCTCCAAAATTTCCACAATCAGGAGGAACATATCCCCCATTGCTAGTAATATATTCAATATAGGCCATTTCCGATTGGAGTTGTTGAGCCTGTGATTCTAAAGAACTATTTGAAGATTGTAAAGAATTATTTGTAGCTTGAATTGAATTTTGTTCATTTTGCAAATTATTCTGATCAGCTATTAATGAATTTTCAGTTGAAACTTCTTGATTTAGTAAACTTTGCGCATCTTGTTGTTTTAGCTGTACTGAAGCTTTATTAGAATTAAGTGCTGAAATAAGCTTATCCATTTGTATAACTAAATTATTCTCATGTGTAATTGTAGCTTTAAAATATACAACTGAGGCAATATCACTATTAATATTAGAATTACCCATAAATATTGTTACTGGAGGAATATATGTTTCTTCATAACCTGATTTGGCATTTTGATCTATTTTTCCTTTTATTACAGAAATCTGATTCTGTTCAGATAAAATTTGTGAATTTAATGTAGCTATCTGTGAATTTAGTTGAGCTACTTGAGTTTTTTCATTATTAACTAAAACTTGTTTCTGAAAAATCAATTGTTGATATGAATTTATCTGAGATTGAAGATTCTGAATATTTCCATTATTTTGATTAATTTTTGCTTGATTCTGAGCTATTAAATTCTGTAAATCATTATACTGTTGTTGTAGTACACTTATAGAAGAGGTTGCATCTACTTTAACATGATTAGACATCATAAAAGGGTACACTACTATAGCAAGAGATAATATAGAAAAAAGAAATACTCTGAATTTTTTATTGGAAAGCTTTTTTTCCATAATAGTTTACATACCAATATATCATAAAATCTGAACCAATTTCAATAACTATTTTTTAAGATATCTTGATATTGCAATAAATGATGATATTGCACCAATTACTATTCCAATAAATATCTCTATTCCAATAATTTCTAATAGAAGTAATATAGAGTATTGAGGAATCGGGATTCCTTGAAAGAAACTTAAAATAGGAAGTAGAACGCTTTTTCTATATGAAGTACTTATTACTAAATATATTAGGTATAAAATTATAGATGATATAAATACCCCTATTATTCCATAAAAAGCTCCTTCTATTATAAAAGGTCCTGATACATAAGTATCAGTAGCACCTACAAGTTTCATAATTTCTATATCTTCTGAATGAGAATTTATAGTTATTGCTATTGTTATTATAATAATAACAAATGAAATTATGCTTAAAAATATTATAAGTCCTATACCTATACTTGTAATTATAGATACAGCTTTTTTCAAAAATTGAACAACACTCTTAAAATAGAGTATATTATTAATTTCCCCCTTACTTTGAGCTTTAACTTTATAAAGTATATTTGCAATATCTTCTAAATTAGAAAGACTTGTTGTACTAATCTCATATGATGGAGGAAGGGCATTTAGATCTACTGCGTTTGCAAGTTGAGGATTCTGAGTTTTTAAGACTTTTTCAAAATTTGTAAATGCCTGTTGTTTAGATACATATTTAATATTACTAGCTTTTCCTGTATCTATTATGTCCTTTTTAACGGATTGAATATATGATATAGGAGCATTTGGATTAAAAAATACTATTATTTGAGATTTTGACTCATAGTAATGTAGTATTACATTTACTGAGTAAACAGTAAAAGAAAAAATTGATATAACAAAAAAAGTAAGCGTCATAATTGCAATTGATGCAAATGAAAGCCATCCGTTTCTTACTATATGTTGATATGTATATTTGAGTATCCTCTCAGCTTTAAGCATCATTCGTTATAACCTCCTTCAGAGTCTCTTATAATTTTTCCTTCATCTAATGCAATAACTCTTTTTTGCATAGAATTTACTACATCTGAGGCATGAGTTGCCATCAGTATAGTTGTTCCCCAGCTATTAATTTTATTTAAAAGCTGAATTATATCCCAACTTACAGAAGGATCTAGATTTCCTGTAGGCTCATCAGCAATAAGTATATGAGGATTATTAACAAGAGCTCTAGCAATTGCAACTCTTTGTCTTTCTCCTCCAGATAACTGGTTAGGAAAAAATTTAGATTTAGAGCTTAGTCCTACCATATCAAGAATATAATCAACACCTTTTTTTATTTCTCTATTGGTGTGATCAGATAGCTCTAGTGCAAATGCAACATTTTCAAAAGCTGTTTTTCTATCAAGCAGTTTAAAATCTTGAAAAACTACACCTATTTCTCTTCTTAAAAATGGTAAAGCTTTTTTATTTAGCTTTTCAATATCATATCCTGCAAAATGAATACTCCCAGAAGTTAAGTTTTCTTCTTTTATAATAAGTCTTATTATAGTACTTTTTCCGGCACCAGAATGTCCTACTAAAAAAACAAATTCACCCTCATCTATATTGAAGTTTATATTATCTAAAACTGCTCTATTTTTGTAATTTTTTGAAACATTCTTGAAAGTAAGCATAACTACCTAATAGCATATAATAAAAGAAGTATTTTTTCAATTAAGTCTTATTTCTGCATAAACAAAAATATCTAAATCACCATTAAGAACAGATTCCGTGTCTGAAGTTTCTACATCTGTCCTTAAATCTTTAACTAACTTATATGGATTTAATACGTAATTCCTTATCTGGTTTCCCCACATTGCTATTTTATGTTCTCCTTTAAGATTAGATATTTCTTTTGCTTGCTTCTCTTCTTCTAATTTATATATTTGTGATCTTAATTTTTTCATAGCATATTCTCTATTCTGTACCTGAGATCTTTCTGCTCCTGCAACAACCACCAATCCTGTTGGAATATGTTTCAAAGTAACCTTAGTTGATACTTTATTTACATTTTGTCCTCCTGGACCACCTCCTCTAGTTGCAGAAAATTCTATATCTTCATCTCTAATTTCTATTTCATTATTATCTTCAATAAGAGGAGTAACTTCTACTAAAGCAAAAGAAGTTTGTCTTAAACCTTGAGCATTAAAAGGAGAGACTCTAACAAGTCTATGAGTTCCACTCTCACGCTTAAGATATCCATATATATAATCTCCTTCAACAACCATACTGATACTACTTATACCTGCTTCATTACCATATACACTATCAATAATTTCATATTTCCATCCCTTATTTTGAAAATATCTTGTATACATTCTATAAAGCATTTCACTCCAATCCATAGCTTCAGTACCACCCTGTCCTGCATGAATTGAAAATATTGCTCCATTCCTATCAAATTTACCAGATAGATAAGTCTTATACTCTATTTTTTCAAAATCAGAATCTATTGATATAAACTCATTTTCTACTTCATCCTTTAGACTTTCTATATCCTCTGTTGAAAGCGAAGTCAGCTCTTTTAAATATGAAATTCTAGAATCTAGGGAATTTATTGTATCTATATCAGACTTATAATCATTTAGCTCCTTCATCTTTGCTGTAGCATTAGAAGAATCTAACCAAAAATCTTCTTTAACAGAATCTAGTTCTAATTCACTTATTTTCCTTTCAATAGCTGCAAAATCAATATTTTTTTTAATATCAAATAATCTTTTCTCTAGAACAGAAATTTTTTCTTTTATAATATCCATATTTTATTTTTTTAAGGAAGTTTTAGAATAGTTTTAACCTCTTCTATAATTTGTTTTGTAGAGTGAAATGATTTTATTACATATCCAGCAGCTTCTCTAGCAAAACCTTCTTTTATAGTAGTATCATCAGAGAGATTTGTAAGAAGGATTACAGGAATATTCATAGTAGACGGGGAAGATTTTAATTCCTTTAATACATCTAATCCATTTATACCAGGAAGCATTATATCTAGAAGTATAAAATCTGGCTTTTCATTTTTAGCCATTATAAGACCTTCTTCTCCGGTATAGGCATTTAGAATAGAAAAATTATCCTGTTCAAAAGCTCTAGCATAAAGAAAGGCTATATTAACTTCATCCTCAACAAATAGAACTTTCATTTTTTTACTACTACCTTCCATTTATATAAATTATATGCATATATGTAACAAAAGTAAATAGAATTTTTTATTTAAATGATATATAATATTATTATGAATTCAACATCTACATCACCTAGATCAAGTCCTATATCGATACTATTGTTTTTTGTTGTTTTTATTTTTGGTCTTATTGTATCCGCTCCACTTATAATTGCTAATATCTACGTGGGTATTGTTTGGATAGTACTAGTACTTATTATAGCAAGAATAGTTTCTCTAGCTGTTAGAGCTGCTTCTGAGTGGGAGCGAGTAGTTATATTAAGATTAGGAAAATATAGTAGAACAAAAGGACCTGGTATATTTTTCTTAATACCTATAGTTGAAACCATTGCATATTGGATAGATTTAAGAACTGTATCAACTCCAATAAGGGCAGAACAAACACTTACAAAAGATAATGTCCCTGTATCTGTAGAGGCTATTCTTTTTTGGAAAGTTAATAATCCTAGAGATGCAGCTTTACAAGTAGCAAATTATAAAGATTCTGCAGACCTAGCTGCTCAAACTGCACTAAGAGATATGATAGGTAAATCTGAACTTGCAACAATACTTTCTGATAGAGAGACAATAGATTTAAGTCTGCAAGATATAATTTCAAAAAGAGTTACCCCTTGGGGTATTACTGTAATATCAGTAGAGCTTAGGGATGTCATTATTCCTGAAAATCTACAAAATGCTATGAGTCAAAAAGCTCAAGCAGAAAGAGAGAGAGATGCAAGAGTAATTTTAGGAGATTCAGAAAAGATTATCGCAGATAGCTTTATGGAAGCAGGTAAAAAATATGCAGACAATCCAACTGCAATGCATCTTAGAGCTATGAATATGTTATTTGAAGGATTAAAAGAAAAGGGAGCACTTATTATTGTTCCTTCCTCTGCTGCAGATACAATGAACTTAGGTGGAATTGTTGGATTACAAGAATATCAAAAACAAGAAGAAAAAAAATCTAATATAAATAATACTCCCCCTAATAAAAATTCATCATGAGAATAGTACTACTTGGTCCAACTGGATCTGGAAAAAGTATTTTAGCTTATCAAATTGCAAAAAAAATTAATGGAGAGATTGTGAGTGCAGACTCTAGACAAGTATATAGATATCTTAATATAGGAACTAATAAAGAAATATTCAGTGATATAAGAACTCATCTTATAGATATGATAACACCTAAGGAAGTATATAGTGTATATGATTTCAAGAAGGATGCAAATAAAGCTATAAAAAAAATTGAATCAGAAGGAAAAGTTGCTATTATTACAGGAGGCACTAATTTTTATATAAAAAGTTTAATTTATAATATAGACTATTCTCATTCAACTATAAATCCTTTGCTTGAAAATAAAAGTAAAGAGGAATTATGGGAACTACTTAAAGATAAAAATCTAACATTTTTTAATAATTTAAATAATAGTGATAAAAATAATATTAGAAGATTAAAAAGGTATCTTAGCCTTGATTTACTTGATAATCAGAAACCACCACTAATACTAGATCCTAAATATAGAACCTATAGTATAGATATCGATTTAGAGAAAATAAAAGAAAATATAGAATATAGGACTCATGAGATGATAAAGAAGGGTTTAATAGAGGAGACTGTAGATATTCTTGACATGGGTTTTTCTGAAAAGGATCCTGGATTTAAGATTACTGGATACTCAGAAGTTATAGATTATAAGAATAATATAATTACTAATGAGAAGGATCTAGAAGAAAGAATTAATAGATCTACTTATAGACTAGCAAAAAAACAGAGAACTTTTGAAAAAGGAATTAAAGACAGAATTGTAATGGAAAGTGAAGAGATTATAAAACACATAGAAAAATCCCACTTCTAAGTGAGATTTTTTCTTTTCTTAATTTTTTAAGAATTCAAGCTTATTTAACAGCTGCTTTAAGAGCTTTTCCAGCTCTAAATGCAGGAGTTTTAGTTGCAGGAATACTAATTTTAGCTCCTGTTTGAGGATTTCTACCTTCTCTTTGAGATCTTACTCTTACTTCGAATTTACCGAAACCTGTAATAAGTACATCATCTCCTTTTTTCAAAGCTGAAGTTACAGTATCTACAAATGCATCAACTGCATCGTTAGCTGCTTTCTTTGTAAGACCTGTCATAGAAGCTACTTGGTTTACTAAATCTACTTTTAACATTATTATCACCTCCTTAGTAAATAATATGCTTTTAAACCAGAGATTTTTTTATGTCGACTATAAAAAAACCCTGTATTAAAAACATTATTTAAGAGTATATAGCTTTAATACTGTAAATGCAACATATTTAGGATAGATAGAGAATAAATACTTTAATAGAGCTATTTTATAGAATCTTTTTCTTTATAAATTTTTTCTAAATCATCATTACTTACTAGTTTATAAGGCTTTTTCATCAAGTCTAAAAACATTATTCCATTCATGTGATCTATTTCATGAAGAATCAGGTGGGAGTAAAATCCTTCAAATTGATAGGTCCTCCTTTTATTATTCTCATTTACATATTCAACTATTAACTTATTTGGTCTTTTTACTCTTCCAAATAAATTTCCATCCTCAAGAGACATACAACCTTCCCATTCAGAGGAGAGTTTAGTATCTTCAAAAAGAATTTTTGGATTAATCATAACTTCCCATTCATCTTCTACATATATAACACTCATTCTCAAGAGTACTCCAACCTGAACTGCAGCAATTCCGACACAATTATCTACAGACTTACCATACTCAATCATATCCTGAGCCAAATTCCTTAATTTTTTATCAAAAATCTTAACAGGAAGCGATTTTTTCTTTAAAATTTTATTACCCTCTAATATTATTTTTACACTCATAATTTATTATTCCAATAAAAATCAAAAGTACTGTTTTGAGATTTTAAAAGTTTCGAACAGTTTTTTTTATGAACCTTTATAACCCCTTCACTTCCAACTCTACCTACTATCTCATCAGTTACAGTTGGATTACAACATTTTGATAATTTTACAGCAATATTATTAAAATTAAAAATATTATCAATATTGCTAGATTTATTGAGTTTCAATAACGGTTTTCTTTTATCAAATATTTCGCTATTTTTCTTTATAGAATTTTCATCTTCAATATCATACTCTTTTAAAAATTTTCTTATAGACCTCTTAGTACTAGTTTGTTTTGCTATATTAATCCAGTCCTTTTTAGGAATCTTAGTATTTTTATCTATAATAATCTCAACTATATCTCCAGAATGAAGAGTATAATCCAAAGATACCATTTTTCCATTAACTTTAGCACCCTTCATAGAATTTCCTACATGAGTATGGATTGTATAAGCAAAATCAATTGGATTACTTCCTTTTCTAAGCTCTTTGATCATATATTGAGGAGTAAAAACAAAAATTTTATCATTAAATAGAGTTATAGTATTAAAATTTTTACCTTTAGAAAAAGAGACATCTCTCATCCAGGATAAACTTTTATCTTTTTTCCCTATTTTACCCTGCTTATATAATATATGAGATGCAGGACCAAATTCGTTATAATCATGCATTTGATAAGTCTTTATCTGTATCTCTACTAATATATCATCGAGAGCATATACTGTAGTCTGTAATGTCCTAAATCCATTTTTTTTTGGTCTTACAATATAATCATCAAATTCCTCTGATATATATGGAAAAAGTGAATGTACTATTCCTAGTGTTTTATAACAAAGTTCTATACTATCTACAAGAATAGTGAATGCTAATAGATCGTTTAATACTAAGACATATTCTGGATCAAAGTATCCTTTTATTTTAATTATTTTCTTATATATACTATATACAGTTTTTCTTCTTCCAAAAACTTTTGATTTTATTCCAAGCTCTGAAAGTTTTCTATATAGATATTTCTCTAATTTTTTTGAATATATTTCTATAGAATCATTATCTTTAAAAAGTATATCTGCAATAGCATTATACTCATTAGGAGATATTATATGAAAAGAGAGATCATCTATTTCTGCCTTCATTGAATTCAATCCTAGATATTCACATATAGGAGAATATATATCTAATGAACTCTTAGCATATGAATATATAAATTCTTTACTAAATTTATCTTTATTTCTAAGAGTTAATAATCTTTGAGCAATCCTAATTACAAGTACTCTAATATCTAAACAAGATGATATTAGATATTTTCTTAGACTTTCTAAATTTTGTTTATTTACATTTTCAGATTTTTCTAAAATAGTATCTAGATTATCCATACCTTTTTTTATGTTTAGAAAATTCTCGGGGAAGTTTGTTGAAATAAAATTTTCATCACACTGAGAAAAATCTATTAGTGAAGATATTAATAAATCTGAATCAGAATTATACTCTATGAGTATTAGAAAGACTTCTAGATATTCTTTTATTTGATCTTCAGATTTAGTTTTTTCTAAAAATCTATATGCTTTCCTTAATAGGACCAGATCTACTTTTATCCTATATAATTTAATACACTCAAGTACATATGAAAAATTTATATTTTTATCTTTTTTATACATAATAACCATACCAGATTATACTGCATGAGGCCTTAAATCTACAATTTTAAGTTGTAACTCTCTTTGGTTATTCCAAATATTCTCATTAATATTAAAGAGTATATCTACATAAGAAAATTTTACTAAATCTTTTGGAGTATAGATAGAGTTAAACCAAATAGCATTTATAAACATTTCTTTATCTTTATCTTTAAGTCTTATTTTAACAAATTTTTCTGAGTTACCCACATTTACTGCAGACATGACCATAACAGAATATATCACAAATACTGGTTGTGGATTACCTACTCCAAAAGGTTTGAGGGAATTAATTTTATAGAAAAGCGGAAAATCTACTTCATTAAGATTAATTTCATAATCAATTTTAATTATTTTACCCATTGTTTTACCTTTAAATATATTTTTAGCATATTCATTTGAATATTTTCTCAGTTTTTCTATATTTTCTTTTTTTATTTGTAATCCTGCTGCAGCTTCATGTCCTCCATATTTTATAAGTAAACTCTTACCTTCATCTAACATATTGACTATATTAAATTGTTCTATACTTCTAGCAGAGCCAACATAGATTCCTTCATTATTAAGAGTTAGAGCAATTGTAGGTTTTCCTGTATCTTCTGTAATTCTACCTGCTATAAGTCCTACAATTCCTTCACTCCAACTATCAGATTGAACAATATTAAAAGAATTATTATCATCTAATTGTAATTTAGCCTCTTCTACTGCACTTTTAGTCATCATCTGTCTCTCAAGATTAAATGAATCTAATTTATGAGCAAGATTATCAGAAGCCTTCTTATTCTTTGTTGAAAGTAATCTTAGTGAATATATTGGATCATTCAGTCTACCTGATGCATTTATTTTAGGTCCAATAACAAAACCTATATGATAAACATCTACTGTATCAAGATTCGATATTTCAAGAAGAGAAGCAATTCCTTCTCTTTTTTTTGAATTGATAATTTCTAGTCCTTTTTTAATAAATGCTCTATTCTCTCCAATAAGTTTAGATACATCACAAACAGTTGCTAGAGCAACAAGATCAAGATATTCATCTGTATTATATTTACTTCCCTTAGAGAGTGCAGTAACAAGTTTATATGCTACAGCAGCTCCACATATCTCTGGATTATTATATCCTAGTGCTGGGTGTATATTTACAAAACTGTCAGGGATAGGGTCAGATATTATATGATGATCAGTAATTATAAGATCAATTCCTAAATCTTTAGCAAGTTTTGCATTTTTTACATCTCTAATTCCACAATCTACTGTAATGATAAGCTTAACTCCCTCATTTGCGAATTCTTTTATTTTATTAGAAGAGAGCCCATACCCCTCAATAAATCTTGAAGGAATAAAAGGAGAGATATTGCAATGCATTTTATTATACAGAAAATCCCAAACTATTGATGTTGCAGATATTCCATCTACATCATAATCTCCATATACAACTATTTTTTCTTTATTCTTTTCTGCCTTTTTTATTCTTAAAACAGCCTTATCCATTCCAGTAAATTTAAAAGGATCATAAAGATAATTAGGTTCAAGAAAATATGGAACTTCTAGAGGATTTATGTTTCTATTTGATAGAATCCTTAATATAACTTCATCTAAATTCAAGTCTTTATATTGAGATATATCTTTTTTAGGATATATTTTCCAGAGAGACATGAGTTAAAATTTTTCTCTAACTTTTGCTTCTATATCAGAATAAAGTGCTTTATCCTCTTTTAATAATTCCTTCATTGAATCTTTACCTTGAGCTAATTGTTTCTCTCCCATTCTAAACCAAGCACCAGATCTTTCTAGAATTCCCATAGATATTGCTGTATCAATAAGGGCACTCTCCTTTGATATACCATCTGGAAATATTATATCAAAATTAGCTTCTTTAAAGGGTGGAGCCATTTTATTTTTAACTACTTTAGTTAAAACTGTATGTCCTATTATTGTATCTCCTTTTGTAATTTTTTCTTTTCTTCTAATATCAATTCTGATTGAAGAATAAAACTTTAAAGCATTTCCTCCTGTAGTTACTTCAGGAGATCCAAACATTACTCCTATTTTTGTTCTTAACTGATTGATAAATATAACTGTACAGTTAGATCGTGCAGAAATTGATGTAAGTTTCCTCATAGCTTTAGACATTAATCGTGCCTGTAGACCAATTGAAGAATCTGACATTTCCCCTTCAATTTCAGCTTTTGGAGTAAGAGCAGCTACTGAGTCAACTACTACTATATCAATTGATCCTGATCTTATAAGTGTTTCTACTATTTCTAAAGCTTGTTCTCCATAATCAGGTTGAGAAAGAAACATATTATCTACATCTACTCCTATTCTTCTTGCATATTCAGGATCTAGTGCATGTTCTGCATCAATATATACTGCCTTTCCACCCTTTTTTTGAGCTTCAGCTATTATATGTAATGCTAGAGTAGTTTTTCCAGAACTTTCAGGACCATATATTTCTATAATTCTACCTCTTGGAATACCTCCTATACCTAAAGCATAATCGAGTGAAATTGCACCAGTAGAATATACCTCAATCTCTGTTTTAGGCTTATCTCCCATTCTCATTACAGAACCTGCTCCAAATTGTTTTTCTATTTGAGAAAGTGCTATTTTTAAAGTTTCTTCTTTATCAAAGTCCATCTTTTTTATATTGTCATTTTTACTACTATCTCTTTTAGCCATAAATTTATCTATATAATATTATCTAACTTTATTATAGCAGATTAGAAAATATATTCACATTGATATTTACAAATAATATTATGTATTCAACATTATATCTAAGATTCTAATCAACTAGATTAAATTAATATGTATATAACTCATACACCTATTGACATAAATATATATAAATAATAGAATTATTTCACTTGTATATATTATATAAAACAATGCATGAATGACTCAAACCTATTTAATAGTTCAGATCATACAGTAGCTCCAAATACTCAAGATAATACAGTTAATAATAATATGACCACGGATGCTTCTACATTAGATACAACAGCTACACCTGATTCTAATAATCCAACTTTACAAGAAGAATCTCAAGTTACAGATAATAATACTCAAGAAAATATAGGAAATAATGGATTAGATCCTGAAAAAGACTTAGGAATTAATAGTAGTACTAATAATACTCAAGAAAATATAGGAAATAATGGATTAGACCCTGAAAAAGACTTAGGAATTAATAGTAGTACTAATAATACTCAAGAAAATATAGGAAATAATGGATTAGACCCTGAAAAAGATTTAGGAATTAATAATAATCAAGGAAACATGGAAGAATCAAACAATCCAAAACCTCTTGATACATCAAATATCTCTTTTTCAACTAATACAATAGACTCTAACTCTTACAGTACTACAGAAAATTCAATACAAACATCTGTTTCAGATAGTACTTCTAATACCTTTGTAGATAATAATGTTTCTAGTACTACAAATACAGAAACAATAAAAACTCACTGGAATTGGGCAGGATTTATGTTTAATTGGTTATATATTGCTATTTTTAATGGGAAATCTGGGTTATTCTATTTTCTTATGACCTTTATTGTATTAATGACAGGAGAAATAGTCGTAAATATATTGAAACTAATTCTAATTTCTACTTCATACTCTTATATTATCACTATTATAATTACTATAATATCAACAATTATAATACCTGTTTATCTTGGATTAAAAGGAGAATCAATTGTTTGGAAAAAAGGTAAATTTGAGGATCAAAAAGAATTCTATACAGCACAAAAATATTTATCTAAATTAGGACTTGTATTCTTTGAAATCATATTTACTATTATGATAATTTTTTTCATAGTAATAATTCTATTTATTAACTTACTACATCTCTGATTGGGTTAGTGTTTTGCTAGATTTCCAAATTTAGCTTGTTCCTTTATGAATCTTATCTCTGTTGATCCTATTGGACCATTTCTATGTTTTGATACTATAACATCAGCTATACCTTTTTTCTCTTCATTATCTGGATCATAAATTTCTTCCCTATGAAGAAAGACAACAACATCAGCATCTTGCTCAATTGCTCCAGATTCTCTTAAATCAGATAATTGAGGAATCTTTGAAGTTCTTGTTTCTACCGCTCTAGAAAGCTGTGATGCTGCTATAACAGGAACTTTTAACTCCCTGGCTATATTTTTTAAAAATCTAGATATTTCTGAAACTTCTTGTACCCTATTCTCTTTATTACTTCCTGATATGAGTTGAAGATAATCCACAATTATAAGATCAATTTTATTTTCTAGATCTAATCTTCGTGCTTTTGTACTCATCTCCATAATATTTTGTCCTGGCGTATCATCAATATACAAATTTGCTTCTGATAATCTACCCATAACATCTGCAAGATTTTCAAGTTTTGAAGAATCAAAATGTCCCATTCTATAATCCCAAAGATTCATTCCTACTTGAGAAGATATTAGTCTGTCTGTAATTTCAGAATTAGACATTTCTAAAGAAAACATAGCTACATTTTTTCCAGCTTTTAAAGAAGCATTTCTAGCAATATCTAAAAGAAATGATGTCTTTCCAACAGAAGGCCTTGCTGCTACTATTACAAGATTAGATTCTTGAAAACCTCCTAGTATATTATCCAAATCTATAAATCCACTAAGAATACCACGAAGTTTATCTTTACTTTTCTCTATCTCTTCTGCTCTTTTATAACTCTCTGATAATAGTTCTTTTAAATGTACAAAATCTGATTTTATATTTGAACTAGAAACTCCAAAAAGTTTTTTTTCTGACTCATTGATTACATCACTAATTTTTACATTTTCATCAAAACTAAGATCTACAATATCCCCTCCTGCAGAAATCAATTCTCTCCTTATATATAACTCTTTTACAATATTTCCATAGTATACTCCTGATAAAGATCCAATACTATTTTCTACCAACTCAGCTAAATACTCCTCTCCTCCTACTTTTGTTAGTAATTTTCTTTTAGAAAGATTAGTTTTTATACTCATAATATCAATAGGGGAACCCTCTTGAAAAAGTATAAGGATAGAGTTAAAAATTTCTTTATTTGAATTATAATAAAAGTATTCAGGTTTTAGAATTTCAATAAGATCCAGTAAAGAATCTCTACTCATTAGAATAGCATTTAAACAGAGCTTTTCTGCATCAATATTATTTGGTAAGACTTTATTCATTTTAAGATTTAAAAACTACAACTTTAGTTTCAAATTCTTCTTCATTAAAATCGGATTCAGTTACTTCTAGTGTTTCTACTTCATCTTTTACTCCACCAAATTCCTCTAAAAATTTATCTACACCATCTATAGGGAGTGAATTTGTTTTTTCAGTTTTATAATGCATTGGTATAACTATATATGGATTTATCTCTCTTACTATATCTACTGCATTTTTATAATCAATAGTGAAAAATCCTCCTACTGGAACAAATAATATATCTACAACACCTAAAAGTTCTATTTGTTCTTTTTCAAGAGGAGCTCCCAAATCTCCTAGATGTACAAAATTTACTCCATCAAAATTTATAGAATATACATTATTAAAACCTCTTTCTTCACCTTTCTTTTTATCATGAAATGTAGATATTCCTTGAGCAATCACACCTTTTACATCATACTCTCCAGGATGTGATATCTCATATGTATCATCAGTAGAGTAATCCCTATTGTTATGATCTGGATGCTCATGAGTAATAAAAAGAATATCTGGAGAAAAATTCAATTTTGGAGGATTAAGATCTCCTAATTTTGAGTATGGATCTAGAAATATATTGCTATTCTTATCAGATAAAGTAAAAAAAGCTTGTGAAAAATATTTAATAGTAATTTTATTCATAGTAGGAGTAAGTATACCAAAAATTCGAAAGTTAAACAATTTAACAACCATATCTTGATATAACCTACTATACTCCATAATAAGGTGATTAATTAAATCTAATTTGATATATATCTCTTTATCTATTTGATTATTTTACAGTTTCAAAAAAAATCTGTATAATGTATGTTATGAAAAAGAATATACATCCAGAATACAAGAAAGTTGAAGTCGTATGTCTCTGTGGAAATAAGATGGAATTATATTCTACAGTAGATAATATACATGTAGAATTATGTTATAAATGCCATCCTTTCTACACAGGAGAACAAAAAATTGTTGACACAGCAAATAGAGTAAAAAGATTTACAGAGCAATCAAAGAATGCTGAGAAAAAGAAGGATTATACTGAGAAGCAAAAAGAGAAAAAGAATCTAAAGAAAGGTATCGGCGCTGAGAAACAAAAAGAGAAACCAATTCTTACTCTTAGAGATATGATGGATGCTCTAAAATAGATTATGGATCAAATTAAATATCAGGAGTATAAAGATAAACTCCAAGATTTTAATAATAAGATCAAAGAAAATCCTCAATTTATTGAAGAAATTGCAGAAGATTATAATTCAGCTATAAGTTATGTTAATGACTTTGAAGAAATATCTAGGCTGAAAGACCAATATAATGATAATCAAAATATAAAAGACTCAGATCTATATCAAATAATAAAAGAAGAAAATACTACAATATTAAAAAAAATTAAAGAAATAGAAAAAAAATACATTCAATTTGATAAGGATGATTTTAAAAATGTAATACTAGAGATAAGAGCAGGAACAGGAGGAGATGAGGCAGCTTTATTTTGTGAAGAGATTTTTGAAGTCTATAAAAAATATGTAATATCAAAAGGGTGGAATCTAGATTTACTAGATATATCAGTTGGTAGTAATGGAGGTTTTAAACAGGCTATCATTGAAATTAAAGGGAATATGGCTTATTCTAATTTAAAAGTTGAAAGCGGAGTACATAGAGTACAGAGAGTCCCTAAAACTGAAAGCTCTGGAAGAATTCATACATCTACAATATCAGTAGTTGTACTCCCTGAGATAAAAGACAAAGATTTTCAAATAAAAGATAGTGATCTACGGTTTGATTATTTTAGAGCTTCTGGTGCAGGAGGACAACATGTTAATAAAACTGATTCTGCAGTAAGAATAACTTACCTTCCAACAGGAATGATTGTTACATCTCAGAATACTAGATCTCAACTCCAAAACAAAGAAGCAGCCTTACAAATTTTAAGATCTAGACTATATAATATACAAAAAGAAGAAACTCTTCAGAAAGAATCTAAAAAAAGACAACAACAGATATCAGGATCTAAAAGAGCAGAAAAGATTAGAACATATAATTTTCTTCAAGATAGAATAACTGATCATCGACTTGGAAAATCTAAAAATTATCATATAAATGATATTTTTGAAAAAAATCAACTTCAAGATTTAATTGATGATATAAAAAATGAAAGTAATTGATATCTTAAGAAAGAATGATTCTAATATTAATGAAATTTTAAAATATATTCTAGATATAGATATTTTTAAAAATTTTGATTATACACTTAATAATAAAGAAAAAAATAAGTTTTTATATCTTAAAAAGAAATATGATAATTCTATTCCAATTGAGTATATAGTAAAAAAAGCATATTTTGATAAATACACATTTTTTGTAAATAAGAATGTTCTTATACCCAGAATAGAAACATCAGATATACTTGCCTATCTCTCTTCAGAAAAATATAAAAATATTCTAGATTTAGCTACTGGATCAGGTGCAGTAGGTATCTCAATAAAAAAAATTAATCCTAAAATAAAGGTTACTTTATCAGATATATCTTTAAAAGCTCTACATGTAGCAGATATAAATAGAAATGATCTTGATATAGATATAATACATTCAGATTTAATAGCAAATATAGAGAATATACTCTCTTTTGATTGTATATTTGCAAATCTACCATACATAAAAGATATGGATTCTCTTCCATCTTCTGTAAAAGATTATGAACCTAAAATTGCACTTTTTGGAGGAATAAATGGAGTTGAGATAATATTAAGATTAATAAATGAATTAGAAAAAATAAAATGGAGAGGAGATTTATATCTAGAATTAGACCCTGCTGAAATTAAATACATAAAGAAAGAAAAAGAAATAATAAAAGACAGATTCAATAAGAATAGATTTATAAAAATAAAATTTAATTAGCATTTTCAGCTGCTAAAAGCTGATTATCTATACCTTGAGCAAAATCTTTTGATGAAAAATTCACTTTAATATTAGGGATAATAGGATCTTTTGGTGTGATCCACCTTCCAGATGGAAGTAACCAATGCTTAGTTGTAAGAACGAGAAGAGCTCCATCTGAGAATGTAAATGTATTTTGAGCAGTACCCTTACCATATGTATCCTGTCCTACTATTATAGCCCTATGATAGTATTGCATTGCACCTGAGAATATTTCTGCTGCAGAAGCTGTTCCTCCATTAACTAGTATTACTAAAGGTATATTTTGTAAATTTCCTTGATATGTTGTTCTAAAAGAATTATAACTTCCTCCTCTATTTTCCTGTTTTGCTACGAGAGTATTTAATGGTAAAAATTCACCAGCAGCATATATAGCAGCATCAAAATAGCCTCCTGGATTACCTCTTAAATCTAAAATTATCTTTTTAGGATGTAATGCTTCAACAGTTGACATTGTATTTGAATATGAATTCTCCCATTGAGAGAGAGATGAATCAGAAAATCTTAAAATCTGTACATCAATAATACCATTACCCAGATTTTTTATCTGTTCACTAGAAACATGTACCTGTTCCCTTTTAATATTAAAAATTTTTATACTACCATTCTGCTCTTGTACTTTCAGACTAACACTACTTCCTGCATTTCCTCTTACCTCATTTACTACATTATTAATATTAGAAGAATTATTACCATTAACTGAAAGAATTATATCTCCATCTATAAGTCCTGTATTTGATGCTGGAGTATTAGGAAGAACCTGTTCAATTATTATATGCCCTGAAGTATTATAACCTAGAGAAACTCCAATACCAGCAAAATTATTTCCAGATATTGCTTTATAATATGAACTAGCCTGAGAAGGTGTAAAAAATAAAGTATGAGGATCTCCTAAAGAATTTACCATACCATTAATTGCTCCATAATAGAGATTTTTATTACTTACATTCTGATAAAAATAATTTGTATGTATTATATTCCAAACATGAGAGAATAGATTTTGATCAATAGAACTACTTGATGAAATAGAATTTGAAACGCTACTACTAATAGTATTTTGAGTATAAGGAAAGTTTGAACCTGCCCAATATCCTAAAGCTAAAGAAAGTAGTACTAACAATATTATTGTCAAATATTTATTAAAAAAGATGTTATTCATAGGACATTTAAATTATACCAACAATCTCATCTATTTGCACATTTACTTCTCCTCCAAAATCAAGTAATACTTGCACTGATTTATTTTTATTATTAATTGATTTAACAACACCTGAAAATCCCCAATAAGGAAATGAAAATATTTGTACCAAATCATTTAAAGCTATCTGCTTAATTTCAAATGTTTTACCTTCTTTAAAATTTTTATCTGAAGGAATAATCAAAGCTTGACTACTCTGATCTATTAATAAGGATTCTGAATCATATTGAGGAAGAATATTATAAAAATAAGAATTTTCAATAACACCAAATCCATCAATAACTCCTACTGTTAATGGAATAGAATTTACAAAATCTTCTATACTCTCATTATTCCTAATCTCTATTCCATTTCCAATTACTCCTACTACACCTACAGCAAGAGATTTTTTAATAATCTCCATTGTAATAAAGTTTCCAACATATATTATATTTCCTACTACAGATGTATTGATTTTATCCAAACTTAAAAACCCTCTATCATCAGCAAGATATTTAAATTTAGATTCTTGACTTTCTCCAAATATATATTTTAAATCAATTTTTAATACTGAGGTATCAATTGTAATTTTATCTTTATCATCAGAAATATCAGAGATTACTCCATTTACATTAGATTTATTTACTATCTCTTCAGGATATGATTTAACCAATATAAAACCCGAAGACAGATGTGATAAATCAACTATTCCATCTACTGGAGAAAAAATTGCTTTTTTTCTTTTTCTTACTATTGCATCTCCCTTATGTATAATCTCTCCATGTAAAACTGATACATATTTTAAATAATTTGAAGAAAAATCAGAAACTTTAATCCTATATGACATTTTACTTATACTTCCTTTTGAAATAATACTATCTTTAGATACACTCTCCCCCACTGATAAAAAGAGATTAGTATCTGGATCAATTTTTCTTATGTATTTATATACCTTAAGATATGCTATTTTTTTTATATAAACTATTTCCATAAATCTTAAAAAACTAAATCTTGAGAATTCTCGATCCACCTGGATACATCATATACAGATAATTTATCTCTATCTCTAGTATCTATAACTATATTACTTTGAGATATCATTTCAATATCACCTCTCTTCTCTCCTACAAAAGCTTCTTTAGGAAGATGCACTGTAATATGAGCTTTCCCTTTTATAGGAATACTCACAAAATCATTTCTTTCAACTATTATCTCTTTCACACTTTCACTATCAACTATTTTTATAGGTATAGTTAAACCAGAAGATGAATTTTCATCAAAATTAATATTAAAAACATCTGATAAATGATTTATATATGAAAAAGCGTAACTATCATTTATAGATAATAGTAGTTGTAATATATTAGAGTTGTCAGAATATATGCTGACTACTCCCTTCAAAGATAATCCATATAAAAGTGAGAATACTGAATATTGAGTATCTGATAAGAATTGATACATATCTCCGGTAAGGATAAATATTGGAATCTGACCATCTTCTTCAAATTTAAATGAAGAAAGTAGGGTTTTGCACATTGTTGATATTATAGGAAGAAATAGTTCATGCCTAAATGAGAGTGAAAATCTTGAAATTGTATTATAAAGATTATACTTCTTAATTTTACCATTAAGAATAGAGAATTGTGAAAAATCTTTAATTCTGAATATTTGATCATATAGATAATCATATGAAGTTAATTTTGATGAGAATGGTAAAGATCCCGAAATAAAAATACTATCTCTAGATATATTAACTATAAAACAGGGAATATTATCAAATTTATCAGAAAAATATTTAGATATAGAATTCATATATTTTTGATTTATTATGAATAATTTATCTGTAATTTTAAGGAAATCTTTTTTAAAAAAATCTAGAGATGTATATATCTCTATACTTGCATCTGATAAATTAATACTTTGAAGATTTTTTACAATTTTTATAAAATCAATAATAAACAAGGATCTTTCAAACGTAGGGATAAAAAATTCTTGAGGAATTGGGATCTTTTTAGATGATACAACCTGATCATCATAATATACAAAACCTTTGATATAGAAATTATCTATAGATACTAGAACCTTATAGTTACTACTATTTTTTTCTAAATCTTTCATTGTTAGGGCAGAAAATATATTTAATCATTCAAAGAAAAAGGCAATAAAGATAGGATTCTAGCTCTTTTTATTGAATTAGTTACTTTTCTTTGATGCTTACTACAATTTCCAGTTCTAAATCTTGAAATTATTTTTCCTTTTCTAGAAATAAATTTTTTCAATCTATATACATCTAAGTAAGAAACCTCTTCAACACCAGCAGCACATAAAGTACATGTAGTATTCCTAATATTCTTTACTTTTCTTTTATTTTTCTTATTTTGTGCCATATATTAAAAAGGTAAATCATCTAATGAATCTAACTCTTCTATTTCTACATCTTTTACTTTTTTACTAGCAGATTTAGAATTTTTATCACTAATATCTTCATTACTATCAAAGTCAGTATCAACAGATACGTTTTTAGATAAAGGTGTTAATACCATCATATTATCAGCTCTAATTTCTGTTCTATTATAATTAACGCCCTCTTTCTCCCATTTTCTATTTCTAATTTCTCCCTCTATATATACTTTCATACCAGTTTTCAAAATTTGAGAACATATCTCTGCAAGCTTATTCCAAGCAATAATATTATGAAATTCTGCAATCTCTTGTACATTACCTTCTGCATCCTTCCATGAACTATTTGTTGCTATTGAAAAACTACATACAGGATTTCCTTTTGGAGTATATCTTAATTCAGGATCTCTAGTAAGATTTCCAATTAAAAGAGCTTTGTTTAATGATCTTGATGCCATAATATTAAATAAAATAAATTAAATATTTTTTTGTACTTTTACATTACTAAAATTTTCTACAGAAAATACACTGAATCTTATAATTTCAGACATTATTCCTAATGCTTTATTTATTTTCTCTATATTTTCAGTAACAAATTCAGAATTTGATTCTAGATTATATATAATATAGTACCCTTCTGTATGTTTCTTTATTGGATATGATAGATATCTTTTACCCCAATTATCCTGATGAGCTAAAGAAAGCCCTCCACTAGAAATTATATCATCTATTTTACTAAGGATGCTTACTCTTACGTTCTCAGGTAAAGAAGGTTTAAGGATTAACATCAACTCATACTTGTACTTACTTTCCATAATTATCAATTATTATCTAGTTAAAATATATCATAATAATTAATAATTATCAATCTTTACTATAATAATTTCTCTAATTCTTTCTTTAAATCTTCTGGGATATTTAAATTCTTAATACTTTTTTTCTTTTTAACAATATTATTTGCATTATTAAAAGATTTTTCTTTATCCATATTAAGATGCTCTCTATAAAAAAATGCTATTCTATCTCGTAATGATACTAAATCTTTGATATATTTTAGTTGATAAAATGTTTTTGCAAAAAAAGTTGCTAGAACAATAAGTATTATAAGAAAGATAAGTGATGAAAAAAGTTGTAATGAAGTTATACTTTCATATGCTAAATAAGTAAAATATATTCCTAGAATAAAAAAAATAAACATCTCTAAAGATTTTATTTTAAAGAAACTACCTATTTCCTTCTTCATAATATCTTTTCCATATAAGCTTATACACTGGAATATAGTAAGGGATTCTATTTATTATAGGAAGAATTGGAACTAAGGCAAGTAGGAATATTAGAAAACTAAATATAGAGAATGCAATTAAATCTGCATTTGAAGAGTTACCTATTGCTGGAATTTGATAGAGACTAGTATAGATACCTAGCCACCAAGGTCCAGGATAAGCTCCAGTCTCTTTTAAAATTCCCCATTGATCTCCTGACATTTGATATTTATTTGCAAGATTCTGTAGAGGAGCTCCTTGTAAAAATAATAGTTTATTCTGATAATTATAAGTATATGTACTATTATTCCCAGCAAGATTAATATCCAAAAGTTGTGCAAAAATTCCAGATTTTGCCATATTAAGAGTAGTACTAACAAGTGTATATACTGGATAATATTTATGAGAAAGATAATTACTACTATAATGAACTTTATTCTGAGATAAATAATTATAGTAAGAAGTTTCTATTAAATTTAGACTTTTACTATCATACTTTTGAAGATATAAAAAATATTCAAAAGGTTTTTTAAGACTATGATCAACAGAAGCTTCCATTGAAAGAGGTTTTAGAAAAAACACATTTATAGGATTTATTGGAACTGTAATCTTTTCTATATCCTCTGGAGAAAAAATATATACTTGCTGAGATTCACCATTATTATTATATGGATATCCATAAGTCTCAATTTGACTCTGTCCTAATATATTTCTCATCTCTACTTGTCTAAATCCTACAGGATGATTATTAGCATATGATTTTATGGATAAAGGTTGCATTTTAGGAGATTGAAAAACTAGTGCAAGAACTACAACTAATACTAGTACTGCTAAAAATGTAATTAAAAATTCTTTAATAAGATCTGACTCTTTTGTTTTATATTTTTTCTCGTTTTCCATTTTTACTATCATATTCTATTGGAGGAACTACACCTCTACGCCTTACAAAAAATAAATGTAATCCCAATAAGCCTACTATTAACAAAGGAAGTATTACTACATGCAATCCATATAACTGAGAATTATCTAAAATATTAATGAAACCTGTCACTCCAATTGCATTCATTGCATCTTTAGCCTGTACCTGATTCCATTGAGCAAAAAACCCTCCTCCTAAAAGGTATCCAATAAAAGCTTCGAACATTGATAAACCAAATAGCATAACACCTAAAATCCAAGTTAAAAACCTACCTTCTCTCCAACCTGCCATGAAGAATATCGATATCATATGTACAATCATAAAAAAGAAAAATACTTGTGCTCCCCAAAAATGGATAGATCTAAAAAACAAACCCCACTCTGAATATTGATACCATAATGGTCCTTCTAAAACCATAATTACTCCTGATATTATAAGTATAACAAGACTTGCCATAGTCAGAACCCCAAACATATAGACAAATGAGGATACATATGTAGGCAACTCTTCTGGAAGCATTACATCCAAATCTAAATCTTTTCTTACAAATTGTTTGATTTTCCTACTTAGATTCATCTTTTTTATTTTTTTTACTTCCAAATGATGGATATGGTAAGAACAAAGCTACTATAAAAACTATAATAATTAATATATATATAATGATATCAGTATATAAAGACATAAATATTTGATATAATAAATTTTATTATATTACTTTTTATTCAGAAATGTATAGTATAAATATATATATATTCCATTTAATAAATAACCTTGCCACAAATAAGTATATAAATTTCTTTTTTTCTTTTTGTGCACAATATTTGATATTTATATTTTTAATACTTGTAATTATAATCTGGTTTTATAAAAAACCATTATCAGAAAATATTGATAATAAAAGGATATTTATGTTATCTGTATTCTCATCAGTTATATCATGGTTAATAATAGATAAACTTTTGGGAGCTATATATTATGAAAATAGACCTTTTGTAATACTCAAACATGTAAATTTACTATTCCACTATACTGCTAATAATTCCTTTCCCTCTGATCACTCTGCAGTAACAATGGCTCTTGCTTCAATGATATTTATATATAATAAAAAACTTGGTTGGGGATTCATATTTTTATCTATATTAATTGGATTTTCTAGAGTATTCTCTGGAGTACATTATCCCGATGATATAATAGTTGGATTTTTATCTGGAATATTATCAACATATATAATATATTTACTGAGACATAAACTTGAGAGTATAATGAAAATTGGAATTAATATTGCAGAAAAAATACATTTAGGATAAGCAGTATATAAGCCGAATTCTGTTTTCTGTGTTTATCTATCTTGTATAAATATTTCTATTTATATCTTTGCGTTTTAAACTTGCTGGAGGTGGAGGTTACAATGCCATAGTAAATCACTTTCCATGCGGTAGTCTCTTACACTACCTTTTCACCCTTACCTAAAAAATAGGCGGTACACTTTCTGTTGCCCTTATTCTAAAGATTTCTCCTTACTATCTGTTAGATAGCACCCACTTCACTAAAAGTGCCAGTTC
Organism: bacterium; assembly: GCA_021810605.1. Classification (GTDB taxonomy): domain Bacteria; phylum Patescibacteriota; class Dojkabacteria; order JAKAPS01; family JAJZLI01; genus JAJYFR01. Next base: position 43,038 of record JAJZIL010000006.1, read on the forward strand.
GGACTTTCCTCACATTTCTTAAATAAATAAGAAAAAGCGTAAACACATGTACTACTTATCCTGTACTATAATTATAGCAAAATTTGGTGTATATGAAAAATTGCACGTAGTGAATAGTCAAAAGGAAAATCAGAAAGATATACAGAAGATATAAATATTATAATAACAGCAATAATAATATATATTATACTCCAAATCAAAGCTTTCTTAACATACAGATACTCTACTCCTTCAATAGAATTTTCTTGAGTAGAATGTGACTTCAATATCTCTAATTCATACCTTAAACTCTTCTTTGTTGACATATTGTTAACTTTTAATAAATATATTATACTAGATCATGTGTATTTTAATCAATTGATCTGCCTTAATATAAAATGCAAGAAATAAACTTTGATTCACAAGATATAATAAAATCAGAAATAGATGCTCCTAAAAAAAAGAGATTTTCTAAATTTAGGTCTTGGTATAATAATCTTTCCCATAATCAAAAATATGTCTTTTGGATTAGTTCAATTATCGTAGTAGTTTTTATTCTTGGAGTTATATCAATACTAATAATTTTATTCAGACCAAATTCATCCCCAGTTCAAGCAAATAATAAGATTCCTAAAGTTTCTTTATATCAGAAAGAGAAACTTCCTCCAGCACCTAAAAAGGTAGTTGATCCTCTTGATGGAGTATATGTATCTCCTTCTGTTTTAAATAGACCTCCTCTAGCAGTAATGATTGAGAACTCTTTATCTGCTAGACCTCAATCTGGACTTAATGAAGCTGACCTAGTATATGAGGCTCAGGTGGAAGGTGATATAACAAGATTTATGGCAGTTTTTCTTCAAAATACTCCTAATCTCATAGGGCCAATAAGAAGTGCAAGACTTTATTACATATCTTGGGCACAAGGACTAGGTGCAATATATACTCATTGGGGAGGGAATATTTATGCATTACAGGATTTACAAAATAATAATATTCCTAATATAAATGCTCTTACCATGGGATCTAGTGGAACATCCTGTTCTGCTGCAACTTTTGTATTCTGTAGACTTGATACAAGATATGCTCCGCATAATGGATATGGAAATACCCAAAATATCTGGGCTCTTGCTCAATCTCAAGGTTTATATTCATCTCTGACATTAGGAAAAAATGAAACTCCATACACATTTGCAAATACTCCAAAACAATCACAACTTGGCCCTAATAATTCATCAATAAGTATATATTTTGATAATGGGGTAACTCCATATGCTGTAAATTGGGTATATAATCAAGCAAATAATGATTATGAAAGATATAATGGAGGATCTCTACAAACAGATGCTTTAACTCAACAACCATTAGTTACAAAAAATGTTGTTGTAATGTATGTAACTGGATATACAGAAAGTTATCCAGGAGAAGGAACTACTGAAGCTGCTGCTCCAATATGGGTTCTCAATACAGTATCATCAGGAAATGCATATATATTTAATAACGGACAAGAAACAAAAGCTACTTGGAGCAAAACTTCAAATAACTCAAGAATGACTTTTACAGATTCAAATGGAAATCCAATTAAATTTCAAAGAGGTCAAATTTGGTTTGAAGTAATAGAACCTCAAACAGGATCCTTTACATATACAAAATAATTTATGTTAGATAAATTTTTTATATCAAAGGTTAGAGTAAAAATATTAAAATTATTTCTTTTGAATGTAAATAGTAATTTTCATGTAAGAGAAATTGTAAGACAAGTTGGAGAAGAAATTAATGCTGTAAGAAGAATATTAAATGAGTTAGAAAATACTCATTTTCTAATTTCAGAGAGAAATGGAAATCGATTATATTATAGACTAAATAAAGATTTTGAATTTTTCACAGAATTTATATCCCTTTTTAACAAAGAATTTGGTCTTGGAGAAAGAATTATAAAGCATAAATCAAAACTTGGAAATATTAAACTCGCTTTTTTTACTAATACCTATATACAATCAAAAAGAAAAAATGAAGATGACCTAGATTTAGTTATATTAGGAAATAATATAAATTTTATTTATCTTGAAAAATTAATTAAGGAGTATGAGGATAGTACAAATAAAAATATAAATTATACATATCTTTCTCAAGGAGAATTTGATATATATAAAAAGGATCCTTATTTTCTAAATAATATAATAAATAAAGAAAAAATTATACTAATAGGAGAGGAATCTTTTGTACATAATTGAGCAAGATAATTGCATAAATCTAAAACTTATTCTAAAATAACTCTCTAATGCGGAAAACAAAAAAATTTTTAATTTTAATAATACTACTCTTTGTAATATCTATAGCAATAGATTTACCTAGAATAAAGCTAGATTTGAAACCTATTGGAATAAATTTTGATAATTATATAAATCATATTTACATAAATCTAAATCCAATAGGAATAAATTATACTAATAGTTTAAATCCATCATTAGGATTAGATCTAAAAGGTGGATCCGAATTAGTTCTTCTCGCAGATACATCTAAAATTCCAGTATCTCAAGTATCAAATGCTCTAAGTGCAGCAAGAAATATTATTAATCAAAGAGTAAATCTATATGGAGTTTCTAATGCACAAGTCTATACAGAAAAGTATGGAAATCAAAATAGAATTGTAGTAGATCTTGCTGGAGTAAAGAATCTTAATCAAGCAAAAAAATTAGTTGGAGAAACTGCTAAGTTAGAATTTTTACATCTTAATCCTAAATATAATCTACAAGCTATTACCACATCCACTATTCCTTTAAAATATTTTGATCCTTCTACTAATCTTACTGGGGCAGATCTTCAAAGTGCCTCTATTGTATATCCTCAAGGAAGTACATCCCCAAACATACAGCTTAATTTTAAATCAGAAGGACTTGCAAAATTTTCTCAACTTGCTAAACAAAATGTAGGAAAACCTATTGGAATAATACTAGATGGGAAAGTTGTAGAAAATCCTGTTATAAATTCTAACCTTGCTAATGGAGTAACATCCTCTCCTGTTATTACAGGGAATTTTTCTCTTACTCAGGCTCAAACATTAGTAGATCAACTTAATGCAGGAGCATTACCTATACCTGTTAAACTTATAGAAGAGAATACTATTGGAGCAACACTAGGATCTCAATCAATAAATGCAAGTATCATAGCAGGAGCAATAGGAATATTAATAATACTGTTATTTATGATTTGGAATTATAGAGTACTTGGAATAATTGCAGATATTGCACTTATATTATATGCACTCATGACTTTTGCTATATTTAAGATTATCCCAATAACCCTAACACTAGAAGGTATAGCAGGATTTATTCTATCAATAGGTATGGCTGTTGATGCAAATATTTTAATATTTGAAAGGATGAAAGAAGAAAGTATTGAAGGTAGATCTCGAAAATCAATATTAGAACTAGGTTTTGCTAGAGCTTGGAATTCAATCAGAGACTCAAATGTATCTACACTTATAACAACCTTAGTTTTATATATTTTAGGAACTTCACAAATTAGGGGATTTGCAATAACACTTGCAATTGGAGTACTAGTAAGTCTTTTCACAGCAGTAACTGTTACAAGAAACTTATTGGAGATATTTTATGTAAAATAGATAAAAATTATGAATTTAAATATAGTTAAATATAAATATGTATATATAATCTTTTCATTAACCTTAATGTTTCTTGGAATTATATTTATATTTATATGGGGATTAAAGTTTGGAATTGATTTTACAGGTGGAACCGATCTTATATATAAAATAAATCCAACAAAAGTATCTGCACTTGAGAGTTATGTAACTGGAAAAGTTCCTCTAGCTAGTTTTGAAGAACTCACAAAAAATGATTATCAGATTCAAACACCACCTATATCTCAGAAAAAACTACAGCTATTTGAAAATGAAGTTCAAAAACAATTTAATTTACAAAAGCCTCAAAGTATAACTACAATAGGACCAACTATAGGGGTAGAATTACAACAAGATGCAATATACTCAATTATTACAGTTATGATTGGAATAATCTTATATATAGGTTGGGCTTTTAAATCTGTCCCAAAACCTGCAAATTCATGGGTATTTGGATCTGCAGCTGTTCTAGCTATGATTCATGATGTAGTTATAGTGTTTGGAGCATTTGCTATATTAGGACATTTCTTTGGAGCACCTGTTGACTCACTATTTGTAACAGCAATACTAACTGTTATAGGATTTTCTGTACATGATACTATAGTTGTATTTGATAGAATTAGAGAAAATCTAAATAAAAAGAAATCTACTAAATTCTCAGATATAGTTAATAACTCTCTAATGCAAACTTTAAATCGATCTCTAAATACATCATTTACGGTACTACTTGCATTAACAGCAATGTTTCTGTTAGGTGGAATTACAATACGTTGGTTTGCAGTAGCACTTCTCATAGGAATATTTTCAGGAACATACTCAAGTATATTTGTAGCAAGTCAACTCCTGACAATTTATGATCAGTACAAAGAAAAACAACATGGAGAAGGTTAAGACTCATTATACAGCAGGAGGAATACTTTATAATTTGGATAATAAAATTTATTTAATATTTAATAAGCAAAATAGAACATATCAACTTCCTAAAGGACATATAGAAAAAGGTGAAAATAGTAGAGATGCGGCATTACGAGAAGTTAGGGAAGAAACAGGTTATCGAAATATAAAAATAATATCTCACAAAACTTTTAAACTTTATTATACATTTAATGATAAGTATTCTAATGGAGCAGAAAGTGAAAAACATACAATATATTATGTGATGAAAATACTCAATGAAGAAAGAATTCATACAAAAGAACAAGATGATGAAAAACTTGATGGAAGTTGGTTTTATCTCGATGATGCTATAGGCAGAGTATCTTTTGATAATATAAAAAAGATACTAATCGAATTTAAGAATAGCACTATTTGATAATCCATTTTTAAATTCTCTTCCAGTAATATATCTACCACCTTCCTTTTGAATTTCTTCTATTTTTACAAAAAAATCTTTACTAGATATAAGTAAATCTTTATTTAAACTATCAATATACCCTACTTTATCTGATTTTCTATTTGTTAAAGATACACTTTTTATATTTACAATACTCTCTCCAAAGTAACACCATGCAGGATATGCTGATCTCACCAGTCTATCTATATAATCTGAATTACTATTCCAATTGATCTTAATTTTTTCTCTTGCAAAATCACTAATATAACAATATGTAGCTTTAGAAGAATCTTGCTTTACAGGAATTATACTCTCAAAATTATTTATTGAATAGGTTAAAGGTTTTATAGAAGAATTTGCAAGCTTCTCTTCTAACTCAAGATAATTAATATTATCTCCCATATCAATACTGATCTGAGAAAGGATATCCCCTTCATCCATCTTTTCATTCATCTTAATTATACTAACACCTGTTTTTTTTGATCCTGATATTATTGCACTTTGTATTGGAGTTGCACCTCTAAACTTTGGAAGTAATGATGGATGCACATTTAAAAATTTATTTGAATTTAGAAAGTTTCTTCCAATAATAGCTCCAAAAGATGCTACAATACAAAAATCAACTTCTTTTATATTTTCTGGATCTAAAGTATCAAAAAGAATAGTTCTCAAGGATAATTTATTTGATACTGTAGAAATATCAGATTTTATATTTTTTATAACAACAAATTGAATATTAAACTCTTCTGATAAACTTTCCAAAATAATGGAAGAGAAATGAGAAGAGCCAAAAAAAGCTATTTTTTTCTCAGACTTAGATTTCATACAAAATATATGATATCATAGTTGTATGGTTTATTTTAATAAAACAAAAACATATGATACAAAATATATTAATAGCAGTATTAATAGTACTTATTGTTGGTACTATTGTATACTTTCAACAAAAGCTCAACAAGAAAGCATTAGAATTTGAGAAAAAAGTAAAAGAAATAGAAAAAAATTCTGAAAAAAGAGAGTTAGAATTTGCTTCTTCTCAAGCAAAGGAAATAATTTTAGATGCAAAAAATAAAGCTCTAGAAATAGAGCGTACTGCAGAAAAAAAAGATTTTGAAATACAAAAACTTATTGTAGAAAATGAGCAGAAATTGTCTCAAAAACAAGAAATTATAAATCAAAAACTTACAGATATTGAATCTCATGAAAAAAGAGCAAAAGAGATCAAAGAAGAGGTTGAAAGAATAAGGATAGAGTTATCTCAAAAACTTGAAGATGTATCATCTCTTAGTAAAGAAGATGCAAAAAAGCTCTTACTTGATCAAATAGATAAAGATTTAGTAAATGATAAAGCAAAAAGAATAAAGGATTTTGAAGATGAAATAAAACTTAAATCTGATGATATCTCAAAAGAAATCCTTATTGATACAATGGAAAAGACTGTTAGTGAATATATTGGATCAGCAACTACATCAATAATTGAACTTCCAAATGATGATATTAAAGGTAAAATCATAGGAAAAGAAGGTAGAAATATAAGAGCTTTTGAAAAAGCTACAGGAGTTGATCTTATAGTGGATGATATACCTGGATCTATTACAATATCTTGTTTTGATCCTTTAAGACGAGAGGTCGGTATCATTGCAATGAAAAAATTGATAGAGGATAAAAGAATACATCCTGGAAAAATTGAAGAGATGGTAAAAAAAGCTAGAGAAGATGTATCTAAAGAGATTAGAAAATTTGGAGAAAAAGTCGCATATGATGCTGGAATTAATGGTCTAAGACCGGAATTAATATCACTCTTAGGTAGAATGAAATATAGATATAGTTATGGACAAAATGTAGCAACTCACTCACTTGAGATGGTACAAATTGCAGCAAATTTAGCTGAGAGTATGAATGCTAATATTTATCTTGCAAAAAAATGTGCCTTATTCCATGATATAGGTAAAGTTATGACAGCAGAACAGGAGGGATCTCATGTTGAGATTGGAGCTGAAATTGCAAGAAAATATGGACTAGAGGATGAAGTTATAAATGCTATATTTGCACATCATGATATGGCTGAACCCTCTTGTATAGAAAGTGCTATTACAAAAATAGCTGATAAAATATCTGCTAGTAGACCTGGAGCTAGAAATAACTCTGCAGAAATGTATTCAACTAGAATAAAAAAACTCGAAGATACCGTAAGAGAATTTTCAGAAGTTGAAGAAGCTTATGCTATATATGCTGGACGAGAAGTTAGAGTTATAGTAAAATCTGATTTAGTTGATGATGCAAGAATGAAGCTTCTATCATACGAAATTGCTAAAAAGGTAGAAAAAGAAAATACCTACCCAGGTACAGTACAGATTACTCTTATAAGAGAAACTAGATCAACTGTAAAAGCTAAATAAAGTTATGAATAGAATATTATCTAAAGATTTAAAAAATCATAGTGGGGAAGATGTCCTAATAAAAGGACATCTATTCCAAAAAAGAATAATGGGTAAAATTAACTTTCTTATTATCAGAGATAAAGAAGGATTAATACAAGTTGTTCTTAAAGATAAAAATGAAATAGATAAAATAGAAAGTATAATGGATGAATCTGTCCTTTATATAACAGGAAAATGTATCTATGATAAAAGAGCAATTAATGAAGCTGAGATTCATGATCCTAAAATTGAGGTAGTTTCAAAAGTCAAGGAACCACTTAAAATTGAAATAAATAAACCAGAAATTCATGCTAACCTAGATACATTATTTAATAATAGGGCTGTTGTTTTACGAGCACCTCAAAAGAGAGCTATTTTTAAAATTCAATCAATAATGGTACAAGCATTTAGAGATTATGCAATAGAGAATGGATCTACTGAAATTTTTCCACCTACTATTGTAGGAACTGCTACAGAGGGTGGAGCTGAATTATTTGAGATAAAATATTATGATAAAAAAGCATATCTTGCTCAATCAGCTCAACTATATAAACAAATTATGGTGGGTGTATTTGAGAAAGTATTTGGAACAGCACACTCATATAGAGCTGAGAAATTTGGAACTTCTAGACATATGTCTGAGTTTATACAATATGAATGGGAAATGGGATTTATAGAAAGCTATATGGATATAGTAAATTCAGCAATTGATATTATAAAATATATGAAAAAAAACATTGAAGAAAAATGCTCTGATGAGATAAAACTACTAAATATAGAACTTCCTACTCTACCAAAAAAAATTCCTGTAATTAAATTTAGAGAAGCACAAAAACTTATAAAGGATAAAAAAGGAATAGATAATACATCTGAGATTGACCTTTCTCCAATGGATGAAAAAATGATATCTGAAATAACAAAAGAAGAGTATCAATCTGACCTTATTGTAATAACACATTTTCCTAGAGTAAAAACTGCTTTTTATAGCATGCCTGATCCAGAAGATGAAGAATACACTCTAAGTTTTGATTTCATACTTAGAGGAGAAGAAATTCTTTCTGGATCTCAAAGAATCAATGATTATGAAAACTTAATTGAATCTATAAAAAGAAAATCATTAAACCCAAATGATTTTGAATCCTATACAGAAATTTTTAAATTCGGAATGCCCCCAGAAGGAGGGTTTGGAATGGGAGTTGAGAGACTCACTCAACAATTTTTATCAATTGAAAATGTTAAGGAAGCTTCTCTATTCCCAAGAGATGTAAAAAGAATAACTCCTTAATATTCTAAAGCATTCACATAATAGAAAAAATTTAAAGTCTGGCCATTAGTAAGATACATCTCTCCTGATAATACATATATAGGAACAAGATATTTTGTATATATATTGGTCTCGTAGTAACCTAGAGTTATATTATTAACATATATTTTTGATATTGAATAGTTTGCATTATAATTAACACTATATGGATTTCCATTAAGATTTTGATATGCAGATACCAGAGCACCTCCTCCTGCTTCTAGTCTTAAAAAAGATTGATATGGAGATATAATAGAGTATGTAGAACTTTGACCTATTGTATAATTTGTAAATTGTCCTGAAAGTATTCCATTTAGACCTGAGACAGAAGTATTATCAATTAGAAAATTAATAGAAGTTTTATTAGGATTCGTACCATAAACCTTATAACCATTAACATGTTTTCGATAAAATACATAATATGCATTAGGAAGAGTTCCTGTAGAATTTGATAGTTCTATATTATTATTATTTATAGTAACTGGTACAGAAGAGAAATAATTACTATTCATATTCATTAAATTAACTGTATTTCCAGAAGCATTCTGATAAGATAGACTTGAAAGAAAATTATATACAGCATTTGATGCATCAGATACTTGAGTAAAATTAAAAACAGATCCATTATTATTATTCTCTTGATAATTCATATATGAAGAAAGATTATCTAATAGTGATACATTAAAAGATAAATTATTAATATTGAATATAACTTCATGATGCGGAGTAGTCCAACTATATGTATATGGATTAATTGTATATTGATTTGCACCACTAATACCCATATTTGATATCAGAGATTGTACTGTACTCAAAGAATTTAGAGTCAATTGAGGCTTATTAAGTGTATATACATTCATCAATTTAGGATAATTATTAAGATTCACAGTATTATCAAGTATAAATTGTGGCCTAGTACTTTGAGATATACTAATTTTACTAAACGTAGCTTTTGGAATAAACCCAAATCCATTTTGTGCTTGTACTACTCTAGTACTTTTAAGATAATTAGAAATACTTACAGAAATAATATATATTACGAAAGACAGTATTAAAAAAGCCACAAAAAATATCACTGCATATACTGCAGATCTTTTAGTTAAACTTATTGCTCTTGTAAGTGCTGACATATCTAATATATAATAGTATTTTATAAGTATAATTTCAATTTATATATGAAAGTAAGAACAAGAATAGCTCCATCACCAACTGGAGATCCTCATATAGGGACACTTTATCAATCAATATTTGATTATGCTTTTTCTAAACAGAATAATGGAGATTTTATTTTAAGAATTGAAGATACTGACAGAGAAAGATTAAAAGAAGGATCAGAGATTAATATTATTCAATCTTTAAAATGGGCAGGAATAAAGCCTGATGAGGATCCTATTATAGGTGGAGAATTTGGTCCATATAGGCAGTCAGAACGTCTTGAAATATATCATAAGTATATACAGGAATTAATAGATAATAAATACGCTTATTATTGTTTCTGTAGTAAAGAAAGATTGGATGAATTAAGACAAAATCAGATTAAACAAAAAATACAAGCTAAATATGATAAATTCTGTCTGAATCTTAAAAAAGATGAAATTGATAAAAATTTAAAAGAAGGTATTCCTCATGTTGTAAGGTTAAATGTAAAACCTGGAGAAGATATTATCTTTGAAGATCTTATAAGAGGAGAGATAAAGTTTAAATCTGATATTGTTGATGATCAAGTTCTTTTAAAATCAGATGGATACCCTACTTATCATGCTGCAGTAGTTATCGATGACTATTTAATGAAAATTACTCATATAATAAGAGGAGAGGAATGGATATCTTCAACCCCAAAACATATTTTATTATATAAAGCTTTTGGTTGGGATATTCCATACTTTGCACACCTATCTCTACTTAGAAATAGAGATAAATCAAAAGTTGCTAAAAGGAATAATAATACTTCTATAAATTGGTATAAAGAAAAAGGTTTTCTTCCAGAAGCTTTAATAAATTATCTAATACTTCTAGGGTGGTCACATCCTGATGGAAAAGAAATATTTCCATTATCTGAATTTATATCAAAATTTTCATTTGATAGAGTTAACAAAGGAGGTCCAATATTTGATATTGATAAATTAAGATGGATTAATGGTCTATATATAAGATCAAAAAGTATTAATGAGATAAAAAAATATGTTAAACCTTTTCTTAATTATGAAATAGATAATCAAAAATTAGAAGAAATTATAAAATTAGTACAAGATAGATTAAAAGTATTTTCCGAAATTAATGAATATATTAATTTTTTCATAGAAAAACCTAATATTGATATGAAGATGATAACTGAAAATTATCCTATAAATGAAGTTAAAGTTATTTTAAAACATACAATTGATACACTTATAAAGAATGGGATAACTCATGAGAGCGAAACTCTACTAAGGGAATATGCTAATAAAAATAACTATAATATAGGTAATTTTTTCATGATTATAAGAATTGCTATTACAGGGAAAACTGCTACCCCACCTCTAATAGAGACTATGCAAATTTTAGGAATTGATGAAGTAAAAGAAAGAATATGCAATATTATAGATAAATAGGATAAAATATCTAATATGTAATGGGAGATAGTTTAATGGCAAAACCTTACGCTCTGAACGTAAAGACTCTAGGTTCGACTCCTAGTCTCCCAGCCAAGTGAGACGAACAGGTTCTGAAATCATATAATCCCTTTTAGAGAGAGTCTTTTCTGTGGGTTCTAACATTTCAAAGTTTTTATTTATTTTTGT
>JAJZIL010000001.1 GCA_021810605.1 bacterium
TTATAAATATAAAGTTTATTATTGTTGTTATTATTCCATTAGGATTAGTTGATAAAGATGAATTTGATACTGCACTAGGAATATAACCTTGTGCAAATGTAGGGACTGTAAATAAAACTACTGCTCCAACAGCTAATATAAATGCTGATATCTTATTTATTATTCTCATTAATTCTCACCTCCTTAAATTTTAATCATTTATTATACTATAAAATATATATAAAATCTAACCATATTGCAAACGATCAATTCAAACATATACTAGAACTTGAAGATTGATTACAATTGTAAGTAAATAAATTTTTAGAAAAGATACTACTTACACCAAATAAAGAAGAGATTATCTCTACTATAAGATATGATCCTGCAACTATAGTTATTCCAATTATTGCATTGATTAATCTACCTTGAGCACCTTCCTTTTTCTTTTCATCTCCACCAGAAATCATCCATTCTATTCCTCCAATTACAATAACTATAAAAAAAATTAGTCCAATTACAATAAATCCAAATTTTATAATATTATTAATTAAACTATTTGGATTTGTTGAAAAAGTAGACTCGATTAATGATTGGGGAATATAAGCACTTGAGGCAAATATGGGACTTGTACCAAAGAGTACGAATCCTCCCAATATATATATAATTTCAATAATTTTCTTAATTTTCATAATAAAAAGCTAGGATACAATAAAAATACCTATTAGTCAAGTATACTATAAGTTTATTAATGTTTAGTGAAGATATATTTGAGAGATTATATATTTGAGAGATTGAATCTTAATGTAGTACCATTTATGAAGTTTGTTGAAAAACTATTATTTGCAACAAAACTTCCAATAAATACAATTACTATATATGCCATAACTATAACTACTAAACCTAGTACTGCATACATTAATCCCTGTTGTGCTTTCTGTTTTAATTCAGGATTGACACCACTAAATAAATACCTAATACCATTCCAGATTATCACTATAAATAAGACTAAAGTAATAAAATCATAAAGAAGACCTATTACTATTCCGAAATATCCTACTAATTGATATAAATGTGGAGTAGATGCTTGATTAATAGGAATATTATTATTTGCTGACATAATTATTTAATACTACAATTAGAGCTTATTGGATTACTTGTAAATAGGGATCCTCCTACACCTAAAACACTTGTAACTATCTCAACTATCAAAAATGATCCAGCTACAATGACAATCCCAAGTATTGCATGAATTATTGCAGTTTGAGCAGATGCGATTTTTTCTTTATCTCCTCCTGCAGTAATAATTTTAATTCCAGATAAGATTAGCATTACAAAAAAGGCTAATCCAGCTACAGAAAATAAGCCTACTATTATAGTACTTATAGTAGTTGATATTGAAGAACAACTACTAGGGATATTACTTGATGGTAAAAAATTACAATTACCTCCGCTAGGATTTCCTCCTAAAATAGTACAAGAACTTCCTCCTACAGATGTAGTAGATATAGTTTGTCTTGAAGATTGTATTCCTGTCTCAACTTTAGAGACTGCCATTGCATAATTAGGAGTTTTTAGGATAAAAACAAAAGTGAATAGGATCGCAAATACAAATAAAAAATTTTTTATCTTCATAAAGTGTGTATTAAGACTAAACTTATAATATAAGCAAGTATTATTATACTAGCACCGATAATAGCTCCAGTCAATACAGATTTAGCTTTTTCTACTTTATTACTGTCTCCACTAGAAGTCATAAATAAAAATCCTGCATATGATATTAACCCTAAAACTATAACCCCAATAAGGCCATATAATATTGGTAAAACTATTCCTAGTAATGTAGAAATTATATTTGAAGTTCCAACTGTCCCTCCTAAAGGATCTGAAATACTCCCAGTAGGAAGAGAAGTTACTCTGTGCTTACCTGAGCCTGAGGAGGAAGTTGGTAATATAGGATTATAAACCTGATAATAATGGCATCCAATGTGACCTATACAACTAGAAACAAGACCACTTGGTTCAGTATAAACAATTACAGTTCCTGCAGGTAAATTATAAAAATTAGAATTTAAATTTGGCTGAGTACAATTAATCAAGTTACCTAAAACTCCCTGAGGAGAAATAGTTATCCCAATAAAACCTCCTGAATCAGATATAGCTTCTACATAATGAATTTCTCCATTACTTGAAGTACCATGATCTATTCCATATTGTAATTCTCCACACGAAGTTATTGAAGTTAAATTAGTTGAAGAAGTTGTAATTACACTACTAGCATGAATTAAATTATTCCCTCCTGAAAAAATACTAACTACATAAAAAAAGATTGATATAATTAGTAAAACTGAGAATAACCTACTTATTAAAAATTTTAATAAACTATTCATAAATATTTATTTTATAAACTAATATATAACATATGTTACTTACCTTATTCATTTATAATAATCCATTAAATATAGGTACTGCACTTGATAATACCTTAATTATAATTCCTGCAAAAACTATTAATGTTAGACCTATTATTGCATATATAAGAGTACTTTGAGCTTTTGAAACTTTCTCTCTACTCCCATTTGAAGTAATAATTCTTATTCCTGATACTATAATAAGAACAAAGAATACTATACCTACTATAAAATAAAATAAATTAAATATTGAACTAAATATATTAGTTAAACTTAAAGCATTACCAAAAGGACTTGTAATAGTAACTGAACACTGAGAATTACTACATTGAGCAAAGACAGGGTTTATTATGTTTATATATTTTTCCATACTATAAATATTGTAAAAATTGAATATTAAATATTGCTCCTATTGATGTAAGTATTATAAATGCAAATATTATAACAAGTAACCCAATTATTGATTTTGTCATAAGACTCTTTCCTCGCCCTAATTTTTCTGGATCTCCTCCAGATACCATAATTAAGTATCCAGCAAATATTATAACCGCAAATGCAAGCATAAAAGCTAAAGTAAGTACTATTTTATACACAAAATTTATTACCCCATATAAAGAAGTATCTATACATCCAAAATCAGTATATATATACTGATATGTACTTCCTCCCTTACTTACACAAGATATACATTGTGAATTTCCCCCACATGCAGAACTAACTGAATATTTAGATGTTGAATTTGATGTTGAAGTACTAGTAGGTTTATAAAAATAGATAATAAAATTATTAGTTCCTTGAATTAAGGTGGCAAGAGATTCTACAGATGAAATATTTCCAACATTAATTTGATTAACAGTAGTATTATTTACCTTACAGTAAGAATTTACAACATTAGCAGAACTATTTATTTTTAGATACACAGTAACAATAAGATTTCCTACTTTACTACTATTAGAAATTTCAGTAACAGGGATAATAAAATTTGATCCTATTCCTGAACTAGAAATTGAGGACACATTTAAATTCGAACTATTTGAATTATTAATAAGAGCTGAAGAAACCTGAGCAAAAGATTGACAAGTAACATAATTCTTAGTACTTGCATAAATTTTACTAATATTATTATCTATTAATATATTAAACCCAGATAAAAATAATCCTACAGTTAATAAAATTAATAAAAATCTATACCCTATTTTTTTTAATAAACTATTCATAAATAATTGTATAAACGATACATTATACTATAAAATATAACATATGTTTATCTTTTATAACATAGACTTCTGTACTCACAATAAGTGCAAGCAAAAGAAGGTGTAGCTTTTACCTCTAATTCCCTTATCTTTACAATAAGGTCTATGACTTCATTCTTTACCCTATCTATATCAATTTTATCATAATTTATTGTTATTTCTTTACCTTCATCTATAAATATAAGTTTTAAATCTTTTATCTCTTTTTTAAATTTCTCTTTTACTAGTATTGAGTAAATTCCAAGTTGCATATTAGATGAGCTCGTATCCTGACTAGAAGAGCTTCCAGTTTTATAATCTATAATAGAAACTGTTCCATCTTCTAAAAAATCTAATCTATCTAACCTACCATTAATAGGATATATTTGATCCATAAATAAATCTATATTCTCTTCATAAGAGTTACTTAACCCTCTAGGTTTAATAAGCTCAATATTATTTTTTATTGATTCCAATCCTTTTTTCTTATAACTATCAATATGCTCTTTACTTCTAAAAACCGAAAGATTAACTCTTTCCCAACGAGCATTATAAATATTATCTAAAAGATCTATATTAAGTATATTTCTATCTCTCTGTAAATACTGTTTGAGAGTATCATGTATAAGATTACCATACTCGAATACTAATTTAGGCTGTTTTTTAACTCTTAATATATATTCATAATAATACTGCAATGGACATGTTTTAAATAGGTTTAATTGAGAATAAGAATATTTCTGAGGAATAGAATTCTCTGGAATAAAAAAATCTGGATCTATATATGTACTCTTTTCACTTTTATTATCTAAATTAATTCTTTCAGTTTTTTTATGAAATCCAGTAAGAAATATACTCTTATCTTTTTTAGTCTTATTTCCCTCATACATATCTGAATAGCTAAGATATACACTCTTCTTTGCTCTAGTTAATGCCACAAAAAAAAGTCTTTTTTCTTCCTCAATAAATGATTCTTCTTCTGGAACAGATTCATGTAATAAAGATGAATTTATTCCTATATCTCCACCTCTATTTCTAGTTGGAAACCTATCTTTTACAAGATATGGTATAAATACATATTCAAATTCTAAACCTTTAACTGAATGAATAGTTGATATAGTAACACTATCAAAATTTACATCTTCAGAAATATCATCATCTATAGAAGATATTTTATCAATATTTTTTATATATTTAGAAAAATACTCTACATTATTCTCTTGCAACTTTTCTATAATAGCAATAAATCTATCTAAATTAGACCTCTTTACTATGGAATCATTTTTTTTGTGTAAGAAGTCAAAATAAAAACTAGAATCTAAAAATTCGTTTATCTTATCTAGAATAGCTATATCTTTATCTAAAAGTCTAGATAAGATATTATATACGTTTATTATTTTATTAGTTTTAAAAGAATATTCATCAGATTTAGATTCTACAATTTTAGATAATCCTTCAAAATATGATTTTCCCTTAAAATTAGTATTTAAAAAATCTATTATACCTGCAAATTCTTCCTTAGAAATGTTGAAACTCTCTATACTAAGAATCCTTAAAAAAGATATATTATCAGAGGAATTCTCTGAAAAATATACTACTGAAGATAAATCTTTAAATTCTTGAGACATCTCAAATGTAGAAGATCCTCTAAGATATATTGGGATATTATATTTAATAAATAATTCAGCAAAATCATTTATATAAGAATTCGACCTTAGAAGTATTGCTATATCAGAAAATTTTATACCATTGTTATGCATCTTTATAATTTCATCTTTTATATAATTAACCTCCTGAGTATTTTTATTAAAATTAAGAATTCTAATATCATCTTTATTACTTCCCTTTACTGATTTCAAAGTATTAGAATCTCCTATAAAAGAATAAGCTTCATCTATAATTTCTTGATATGATCTATAATTATAATCCAAAGTATACTCAATACTATCAGCAAAAAATTTTTTAAATGTATTGAAATTTGATAGTGCAGCACCTCTAAATTTATATATAGATTGATTCTTATCTCCTACTACAGTAATATTTGAAGCAAGCTTTAAAATAAGCTGATTTTGTATATAATTTGTATCTTGAAATTCATCTACAAGTATATATTTATATCTCTCTTTATATTTTTTTAAAATATTGGGATTTTTTTCAAAAATCTTTAATACAAGATATATCAAATCATTAAATTCTAGCTTTGATTCTTCTATTTTAAGTTGTAAATATTTCTCATATAGATATGATAATTCTTCAAAATATTCATCTTTATTTTTAAGATTTATAAACTCTTCAGGAGAAATATATTCATCTTCAAGTTTTGAAAAAAATTCTAAGATCTTATCGATCTCTTTATCAGGATTTGAAAGTGGTCTTAATATATTAATATCAAAATCAAATATATGATCTGATAGAAAAACGAAACTCTCCATTCTATCCATAACTATAAAATCTTTTTTAAGATCAAAAAACTTATAATTTTCTCTAAGTATTTTCTCTGCTAGAGAATGAAAAGTCTCTATATTTACTTCACTAAAAAGACCTAGAGTATCCGAAAGTCTATTTTTTATTTCTTCTGCAGCTTTCTTTGAAAATGTAACAGCAAGTATACTATTTTCAGTAAAACCCTTAGTGATAAGATATTTTATTTTTTCAATTATAAGAAAAGTTTTCCCAGTGCCAGGACCAGCATTCACAATAACTGGCGAAGATATGTTACATACAGCTTGTTTTTGAATATCATTTAAATTCATATAATTCAAAATTATATTATAAAATCAAGATAATTTTCTTTTATTATAATATCTAGATTAATATTAAGATACATAGAAAACATCCTCTTCGATATTGTAGTTAAAATAGTAGATTTTGGATATATATTAGATTTTTTTGAATTTTCTGAACTCATTAAATCTTTTAATAAATAAGATCCTTTAGAATCAATTATATTAAAAGTAATAACTGTCTTGATATGAAGGATAAATATATCTATATATTCCATAATACTGCCAGATAACTGACAGTATTATGTGCAATATATTTACTTATTTCAAGTTGTAGATGTTTTACATCATACCACCCATTCCTCCCATTCCACCCATATCAGGTGATGCAGGAGATTCTGGTTGAGGAATATCAACTATCACAGCATCTATTGTAAGATACATTGAAGCTACTGATGCAGCATTCTCAATTGCAAGTCTAGTTACTTTTACAGGATCAATAATACCAGCTTTAATCATATCCAATTGATCCTCACCTGTAAAAACATTATAACCTTTTCCATTCCCAACAGATGATCTTACAATAGCTTGTCCAGATACATCTGGAGATCCTGCATTATCAATAATTTGTATTGCAGGATATTCTAATGCTCTTTTTACTATATCTACTCCAACCATCTCCTCAATAGATAAATCTTTTAATTTTGCCTTACCTTCTGCACTATTTAGATAAATTTTTGCATTAACTAAAGCTACTCCACCTCCAGCAACAATACCTTCTTTAACTGCAGCTCTTGTAGCTGATAAAGCATCTTCTATCCTATCTTTCTTCTCTTTTAACTCAACTTCAGTAGCTGCTCCAACTTTTAATACTGCAACTCCTCCTACAAACTTAGCAACTCTCTCTTGTAATTTTTCTTTATCATAATCTGAAGTTGTATCATCAATCTGTTTTCTTAAACTTTCAACTCTATTTTCTATATCAGCTTTCTTTCCAGCTCCATCTATTATAGTTGTATCATCTTTAGTTATAACTACCTTTTTACATCTACCTAAATCTTCAATTTCAGTAGTATCCAATTTTAAACCAATCTCTTCAGAAATTAATTTTCCTCCAGTTAAAATAGCTATATCTTCTAACATAGCTTTCTTTCTATCACCAAAACCAGGAGCTTTTACTGCAGCAACATTTATAATACCTCTAAGTTTATTAACTATTAAAGTAGCTAGAGCTTCTCCTTCTAGATCTTCAGTAATAATAAGTAAATCCTTTTTACCAGACTGAACTAATTTTTCAATAATAGGTAGTAAATCTTTTATTGCTGAAATTTTAATATCTGTTATAAGTATATATGGATCTTCTAATACAGATTCTTGTCTTTCAGAATCTGTTACAAAATATGGAGATACATAACCTCTATCGAAATTCATACCTTCAACATGCTCAATTGCATTCTCTATTGTTCTAGAATCTTCAACAGTTATAACTCCATCCTCTCCAACTTTTTCCATTGTCTCACCAATAAGTTTTCCTATCTCACTATCATTATTAGCAGAAACAGTAGCAACTTGAACTTTCTCCTCTAGAGAAGATATTTGTTTTGCTTGTTTCTTTAAGTTTTCAACAACAATCTCAACAGCTCTATCTATTCCTCTTTTAATTGACATCGGATTAGTTCCTGCAGCAACATTTTTAACTCCTTCAGTAATTATAGCTTGAGCTAGAATTGTAGCTGTAGTAGTTCCATCTCCTGCAAGATCTGCAGTCTTTACAGCAGCCTCTTTTATAAGTGATGCACCAACATTTTCAATTGGATCTTCTAATTCAATTTCTTTAGCTACACTAACTCCATCTTTAGTAACGTGTGGAGATCCATAACTTTTTCCAATAGCAACTAATCTGCCTTTTGGACCTAATGTTATTTTTACAGAATCAGCAAGTGTATCTATACCAACTTTTATTTTTGCTCTTGCTTCTTCGTTTAATACTACTTTTTTTGCCATAATAAAAATTTATCTAAAATAATAATTATTGAATAATACCTAATACATCATCTTCTGAAAGTATTAAATACTCTTCTTCATCTAAACTAAATTCAGTAGGAGAATATTTTTTAAATAAAATTTGATCTCCAATCTTGACTGTAAAAGGAATTTTTTCTCCTTTTTTATTCTTTCTTCCCTCCCCTAAAGCAATTACTGTTCCTCTTTGAGGAGATTCTTTTGACACAGTATCAGGAATAAAAATTCCTGTCTTTGTTTTATTTTCTTCAACAATAGGCTTTACAACAATCTTATCTCCTATTGGTTTAATATTTAAACTGTTTGACATATTTTTGTACAAGATAATATAAATTTAGCAATATAATAATTTGTTTGCTAGAGTAATATTAGCAGATGTACAAAGCCCTTGTCAATATACATCTATACTAGAATTTAGATCTCAGGAGAATTAGATATACTATCATCTACACCTGAACCTCCCTTAAATCTCTTTCCATATATAAAATCTCTAAATGTATATACTGTACGAGTTAATAAATCCATATCTGGATCGTTTAGTACAAAGGATGAAATTATATATGCAGATAATCCAATATATACTGTTATTAAGAATAGGAATATGATATCTACTGTTTTAGCTGTATTAAATATTGTTGAAAGTAATTTATATACTGAATACATTATTATAGACATAAAAAACCCACTAAAAAGTTTTTTTATAGCAGGAGAATAAAAATCTTTAAAAGAAAATCCTTTTAATTTCTTTGATAATAGATATACTAATACTAATACATTTAATGTTACTGCTATAGCAGATGCAAACCCTAATCCTCCTATAGCCTTCCAAGTAAATTTACTATTAAAATGAATATAGTTATTAATATTAAATAGATTCCCTATTGTAGAAGATACTACTGGGAAATTTCCAAATACTCTAACAAAATATAGAGCTAGTACAACATTCAAAAGAAATGTAACAATCTCAACTATTACTGGAGTTTTCGTATCTTTTAGAGAATAAAAAGCCCTTATAAGTATAGATAATACAGATTGTCCAATTATAGAAAGTGATAAGAATAAGAGTATCCAAGACGTAAGGATTGTATCATTCCAACCAAACTTACTATTCGAACCTGGCCCTAAAATTAACCTTACTATTGGAAGCCTTAGTACAAGAATCATAACAAATATCGGGATTACAAAAAATAATGTTTGATTTATAGTTTTTGAAACAGTTTTTTTAAAAGTATCTATCATATTTCCAGATGACTCTTCTGCAAGTGTAGGAAAAGATGCTTGAGCAAAACTCCAACCTACTACTGCCACAGGAAAGAGATATAAACTAGATGCCCAATTAAATGCAGTTAGAGATCCAGGAACTAATGCAAAAGCAACAAAAGATTCTACAAAATATGCTAATTGAGAAAAAGCTATTCCTATGAATCTTGGAAAAGATAGTACAAATAACTCTTTAACATATTTATTTTTTAATTTTAGTATCTCAGATTTATAATTAAATCCAAGATATTTTGCCACAGGAAATTGAACTAATAAATGAAAAATACTCCCTAAAACTATACCCCAACATAATCCATAAATACCTAAAAATGGGGTAAAAAATAATATTCCTATAATAAAACCCAGATTATATAATACTGTAGCAATTTGAGTTACAAGAAATCTTTTATATACCTGAAGAAGAGAACTGAAAATAAAAGATACCCCTAATATTATAGGGGATATAAATAAAATCTGCATAAGAGATGCTATCAAAGAGATATCTGAATTTGAAAAACTTGGAATTGCAGAAGATCTATATGTAAATGCAAAATATACGAATAACTCTGCTATTTCTTTTGCAAATATTATTCCTAATATACCCACAATAAGTAAAACTAAAGCAAATATATTTAAAAACGAATTAAATACTTTCCACATTGTTTTACTTTTCTTCTTATATACAAGTTCTCCTATAACTGGAATAAGAGCTGTGTTAAAAGATCCAAGTACTAAAATATTAAAAAATATTTGAGGAATTGAGTCTGCTGCATAAAATATATCTAGACTACGTGATAAACCAAATATATTTGCAAGTAATGTAAGTTTGAAAAGACCTAAAATCTTAGATATAGCAGTTACAGCCATTATAATAAAAGCTGCTGAAACTATTGTATTCTGTCTTTTAACAAAAAAAGACGTACTATTTTTCTGAATACTGCTAAAAAGATTTCTTATTGTCATAATTATTAAAGAATTTTAACAAAGTATAGCATTAAAATTTTTATTCTAAAAGTTATATTTTTATATCAAAAATTTGCAAAAATAAACAATAAAAATGATATAATAATAAAATCATGTTTTAACAATTTAATGAAGTACTTAATAATAATACCCACATACAATGAAAGATTGAATATAGAAAAATTAATAAAAAAGATTTTTGCTACTAAAATTGATCTTAATATACTCTTTGTAGATGATAAATCCCCTGACAAAACTGGAGATTATATAAAAAAAATTCAAAAAAGAAATTCTCATATATATCTAATAGAGGGAGATAAAAAGGGATTAGGAGATGCCTATAAAAGGGGGTTTCTTTATGCTATTGATAAATTACATCCTCAATATATAATTCAGATGGATGCAGATCTTTCACATGATCCTAAATATATCGTAAATCTTATAAAAGAATCAAAAAATAATGATGTTGTTATAGGATCAAGATATATAGAAGGAGGAAGTATTCCTAATGAATGGAGTTTTACAAGAAAAATGAATTCCAAATTTGGAAATGTGTTTACAAAAAGTATATTAAAATTTCCATATAATGACTGCACATCTGGATTCAAAATAATAAAATCCAGTGTATTTGATAAAGATATTATAAGATCAATAAATTCAAATGGGTATTTATTTCAAGTTGAAATACTTTACTATTTTTATAAAAAACATTTAAAAATAAAGGAAATTCCTATTAATTTTAAAGATAGATCTCTAGGATTCTCGAAACTATCATTAAAAGATATATTTGAATATTTCTCTAAAATTAATAAGATTAAGAATAAATATAATAAACTTTATAACTAAATTATGGATTTATCTATAATAATAATTAATTGGAATACATATAATCTAACATATAAATGTATAGACAGTATAAAAATTTCAAATTATAAGTATGAGATAATTTTAGTCAATAATAGTAGTAATGATGCAATCAAGATTGCTAAATTAAAGAATATATATAACAATCTTAAAATTATACAAAATAAAGAAAACATTTATTTTGCTAAAGCTAATAATAGAGCTTACTCTGAAGCAAAAGGTAGATATATATTATTACTTGGATCTGATACTAGAATTTTAAATGATGCTATAGATCAATTAATTAAATTTTTGGATACGAACTCAAAATACTCAATAGTATCACCTCAACTTATAAATTCTGATGGTAGTATACAAAGATCTTGTAGAAATTTTCCAACAGTTATAAATGTATTTAAATCATTATTTGATATAAATCAAAAATCTAGATTCTTTGGAGAGTATAAATTATCATATTGGGATCATAATGATTCTATGGAAGTTGTTCAGCCTCAAGCTACATGTATTTTAATAAGAAAAGAAATAATAGATAAATATGGTCTTTTTGATGAAAAATTTCCTCTATATTTTAATGATGTAGATTTTTTCAGAAAAATGAAAAAATTTAATATAAAGACATATTTTTTATCTACAGCAAAAATAATTCATTTTTACGGTCAAAGCACTAGAAAATTAAGATGGAAAAGAAAATTACTTTTATATACTGGATATATTAATTATATAAAAAAATGGGGATTAAATTAATTAATGTAATTTATTTACTTTCTTCTTGATTAGCTTGTAATCTCATTTTTTTTCTTTCTCTATTTCTAACTCTCTGCTCTTTAGCTTTAAGTTTTTCTTTTGTTCTCATTTTTTTTCTTTTACTCATGCCAAGAGTATATCTAAAAAACTATAATATTTCAATAATTATTAATCCTAGTAATAATTTTTCCTAGTATATTGTGAGGAACAAATTTAATAATAAATACTGATAATCTATTTAATATTCCTGTTACAACAACTCTTTTTCCTTTCATTAATCCATTATAACCAATTAAAGCTACTTGTTTTGCACTCATTGCTGAAGAATCAAAAGATTTTTGATTCTTCAGATGAGCTACAGATGCAAAATTAGTTTTAGTTGAACCTGGACATAAAGCTGTAACAGTTATATTATATTTGATATTTTCAAAAAATAAAGCTTCAGAAAAAGATAAAACATAAGCTTTTGTAGCGAAATAGACACTCATATATGGACCTGGTAAAAATGCTGCAACAGAAGCAAGATTCAATATCTTTCCTCTTTTTCTTTTTTTCATATCAGGAAGTATAAAATACGTGAGCTTAGTTAATGATAGAATATTAAGATTTATCATATCTTGATATCTATCAATACTACTACTATTAAATTCTCCACCCCAACCAAAACCAGAATTATTCACTAATATGGAAATTTTAAGTTTTTTAGAAGTTATGAAAGAAAATACTTTCTCTGCTGAATCATATAAAGATAAATCTATAGCTATATATTCTACATTTATTTTATATTTCTTCTCTATATTTAGCTTTATATCTTTTAATTTTTCTTTATTCCGAGATACTAATAGAAGATTATTTTTACTTTTAGCGAATAAAAGCATCAATTCATATCCTATTCCACTTGTTGCTCCAGTTATAAGTACATACTCTTTATTCATCTACTTTTTAGTATATCATAAATATTTATCCAAATTATTATAAAAATTAGATTTATCATAAAAATTAAAGAAATTTAATTCTTCTTTATATTTTTTTAATTCTATATAAGATTCTACCTTATTTTTAATAAATTCAGATCTTTGTATATCAGGAAATATAAATATAACTTTAGGAAAAACATCAAAATACTTTTTATATTCCATAGATAAATAAAAATTTGAATATACATCTATCTTATTAAGTATTTTAAAAAATGTCTCTGTTGATCTATCTAGCTCTAAATAAATATTATTCTTGTTAAATATACAAAACCCATCTGGAATAATCTTATATGCTTTACCTTCATATTTAAAATATTTTGCAGTATTAATATCAGAAACCCAATCAGAAAAAATATAATTATTTCTTAATGCATATTGTTTAAGATTTATAAAAAAAATATTAGATTCTAATATATGAGGAAGAAAAAATTGTTTATATGTGTCTTGTATATAGCTAAAAGTTTTCAGATTATTCCCTATAATTTTATTACCTTTTTTAGTAGAAAAATAATATCTAAAACCTCTACGATTAGACACCCTCAAAAAAGAAATCAATTTATACTCATAAAGGAGATTTATTCTTTTTCTTAATGTACTAAGTTTTATGTCAAAAAATAAATTAATATCTTTTACAGATAGACATGGATGTTGATCAATAAAGCTAAGAATCTGAATGTCTTTTTCTTTAATTTCCGTGTACATATCTAAAACAGATAATTCCGAATCCTCTCTAATTCACCTTTTAAATATATGACTCCCAAACGAGTAAAGTCTCTTTTAATATTTTGTTGATTAGAAGATAAATCATTAAGAACAAATATTTTCTTCCCTAAAATATATGCAAAGCCTATATCCATATACATATTATAACCAATATATCCTAAGATATTATTCCAATCATAATTTAATATTAGAATTGAATCTGAACTTTGTATAAAATTATACTCTATATCAAAAGAGTCCTTTCTAAGCTTTAACAATGAAGTATTTTTAGCATCAGAATAACGACTTTTACTTGATTCTAAAAGATTATACTCTTCAAAAAATGGTAAATTGCAATCATATCCATACTCTTGTAATAATAACATAACCTTTTTAGATTCAATATAATTTTCTATTTTAGAACAAATTAATATTTTTTTTCTATCCATAAGTATTTAATAATCTAGAATAAATTGTATATACAGCATTATTATCATTTTTAGAGTAAATAAGATATCTATTTATATTTGAAGGAATTTCAAAGTTTATAATATTAGAAAGATATTTCCTGGAACTCTCCCCAGTATCCATTATATAAAAATTTGAACAATTCTCTATGATACTAGATAAATATTTTTTATCTATCTGATCTATATATTGATTCGCAACAAATACTGATAAATTGTACTTACGAGATTCTGAAAAGATAAATAGGACATTCTCGGATATAAAATTTTGAAATTCATCAATATACAAATATACATGATTCTTACTTTTTTTCTGAATAATAGTATTTCTTATCTGATTTATTATTAAAGATCCTAAAAATTTAGAATTCTCTTCCCCTACTACATTTTTTGGTATAGAAAATATTATACTTTTACCTTTATCAACAATAGAATTTAAATCTAAATTCTTATTTTCTCCAGATACAAACTTAGAAATAAACTTATCTGATTTGAGTCTACCTATCTTATTTATTATTGGAGAAATTCTATCCATCCTTGACCTATTATCCCACTTAGAAAAAATACTATCAAAGTAATCTAGTGTATCTTTATCTTTTAGAGTTAAAAGAACCTTTAATCTAAAGTGTTCATCTGTCAAAAATTCTTCTAAATCTAAAATATTATACTTATTTTCAGAAAATATTAAAGCTGAAAGACTTCTTCTTAAAATATCATCACTCTGAGGACCCCAAAACTCAGGATAAAGATCTTTAAATATAGAAACAATATTATCAATTAAAAGATATTTATTCATATTTGGATCTAGATTTAAAGGATTAATAGAATATTTAATATCAGAAAAATCTACCAATACACAATTTTTTCTATCTTTTAAAGAGAGTTCTGATACTATCAAATCAGATAAATTATGGGGATCTATAACTATAGTAGATTTACAATTTTTAATATTCTGTACAATTATATTTTTCATAAAAAGACTCTTCCCTGATCCAGTTTTTCCTATAAGATAACTATGTGATTTTAAGTATATATCCTTTATTCTAACCTTTTTCCCATTATTAAATCCTATAAATACACCTTTATTTTTATCCAATACTCTAGAGGGTATATTTAACTCTAAACTGTGCTTGACTAGATTTAAAGAATTATTACTACTGACAATAGGTCTGAATATATGAGATAAATTTTTATTATAAAATAATATAGATTTAGCCTTATTATTAGATAATAATAGTGATACTCTATTTAGAATCTTCTTATCATTAGATTCAACTTTTAGAATAACTAGAGATAAATCCTTGAATCTATATGGATTTCTTAAAATAAAGCTAAAAGATACGCTTTTATTGTCTTTCAATATATTTAATATATCTTCATAGTAGTTATAAGAAGAATCTAATAACAAATATTTCTTATATAATTTTATCTCTCTTTTCTTAATAGTTGAGATAATAATATCTGGGTAATTTAAATGTACAACATCTTTTATATGGTCTATATTTGCTTTACTAATTTGAACCGAATTATATACTTCTCCCCTTACATATTCATAAGAAATATTTAAAGGTAGTCCTAAAAAAATATCCTCTAGACTCTTATAATGGGGTGTTCTCGTGGAAGATAATTTTAAATTTACTTTTTTAACTATAAATAAAGATTTTATGAAGAAAAATAGATAATTTAATAGTATCAAAATAGACAACAAATATAGTTCCCAATATATATATTTATATGAATAAGCTAAAAAAATTAATACTGGAATAAATGTTGCAAAAAATGATCTACTTACACTCTGAGAATAAGATGAAATTAAATTTTTTATTTTTGATATTAAAGTTCCTTCTGAATATAAAATATGTATAATTATTAAAAGAAAAATAATAAATATTGGAATATAACTTTGAGGAAATAAAAAAATATATACAAAAAGTAATATTATTAGAAATTGGTTTAGATAAAAATTCTTTTTCATTTAATACTAAAAGTTTCTAAATTTTTATAAAATTCAAATATATTATAATTTTTTATTAAATAGACCTTACCTACTCCATATACAGTATAATTAATTTTATTTGTAGTAAATATAACAGTATCCTCATCAATACCAATAATTAAAGAATCTTTTGGAAAACTATTGAAAAATTGCTTATTTAGATATTTTAAATTAATCAATTTAGAAAATTTATTGAAATGAGGTATCACACTAAAATTAACTATTCCAGATAATCTAGAAATTTCCAAACCATCTTCTCTTTTCTTCTTAAAAATACTTTTAAAAATATTATTAGGTAAAAATTCCCCCATTATCATAGCACCTGCTGATGACCCAGCAAGAATAAAACCTTTGTCATTATTAACCCTCTGTATAATCTTTTCTAAAAATAAAGTATTTTCTAAACATGAAAAAAGATATTCAGGATCTCCTCCAGAAAAATATATAACATTACATTGATCAATAAGATTAATATTACTACTTTCAAAAAAATCTTTTCTTGACACTATATCAGCTCCAAATGAATCTATTCCAATTTTTTCAAAATGACTAATCCCATCATCAATCCATTTATGATAATCAGATTCTTTCCCTGCAGCTGCTGGAATTATCATGACTCTAGGATTATCTATTACACCTATAATATCTTCATCTATTTGATTCATAGAATCAGTGAATTCTCCAGAACCCGCTAATAATAACTTTCCCATATATCATATTATAACACTTCAACTCTTCTCAACTAATAGTCTTGCAAACTCCATACCATTACTATCACTATCTTTTTTCATATAATTCAAAATAGATTCTCCTATTTTAGGAATATTTGATCTCTTAAAAAATATCTGGATATTCTCAACAGAGCTTATAGAAAGAATATTATTCCCTAAATTATTCTCTAAAAGAAAATTAGAATAGTTTTGCATAGACATGTATAGTGAAATTTTTTTTAACTGAGATATAAATGCTTTTGAAAAAAAACTATTACTACTTATATTCTCAATATCATTTATATTATACCCTCTAAAATATGCTTGTATAAAAATTCTAATTGTATCTTTTTCCCAACCAAGAGATTGTAAATGTGAATATATCAATGATATAGAATTTATTTCTCCTAATCCAGATAGAAATGTAAATTTCTTAGATAAAAAATCTATCATACTAGAGGAAAATGGAGATATAAAAGGATCAAATATAGGGATATTCTGTATTCTTGATAATTTATTAGCAATCCTAACTTGAGGAAGAAAATCTAGATTACTATTTTCAAGTATGATAAAACTGTACTCATAATTAAAATCTTTATATTGTAACCAAATATCTTTTGTAGCAGAAAAAGAAGATATACCATTCAATATTATTAAAGTTTTACCAGTTGGAAATTTTAAAACAGAGTGAGTTGAATCTGGAAGATAAAGACTCTTACTCTGTTCTCTATTAATAACTCTAATATTATCAAAAGAAATAATTTCAGCTAAATCCCCATTAGTTTCAGTATTAGAATTATCATTGGATCTATTTAAATAGAAAATATTTCCTGAATTATTAAATTTATTCTCCATTCAAATTAGATTGTAACAAATACATATATACTAACTCAACTTAAAGTATATTGACAAAAACTATAAGGTAATCTAGAATAGGTTTAATAATTTATTTTAATAAATATTATGAATAAAGAAAGACAAGAACATATAGATGATTTAGTACAGAAAAGTATTCATTCCAGAAGAAAACCAATGAATAGAAGAAAAAAACTAGAAAGAACTTTACTTCTTGCAGCAGGACTATTTACTGCTGGTTTGGGAATTGATAAAGCACTTAATTTTACTAATAAAACAGAGGTAGGCAATCCTGTATCTACAAAATTAGTTAATAGACCTGAAGTTAATGGAGTCCCTGAAGTATCTGAAGGAGAGATTTCTGTTACAAGTGGAGGAAATCTTGTGACTGTTGCAATAGGAATAGAAGATAACCCAGCTATTAAAAAAGCTTTTCATATACAATCTAATCCAAATTCTAATTACAAAGTTACTCTAGAAGCAAATAATTTTACTACAGATAGAGGACAAATATCCTTCCCTAAAATGAATGGATCTATAGGAGAAACAGCTATAATAACCAAAGTTTCTAATGGAACAAGTTCTGAGATAGCAAGTGATAAGAATAGCTATATATTAGTCTTTACAGGAGAAAATTCACAAAATTCTATAAACTTTCAAAGCGAAGTACAAAATACTGGGATATCAGGAGAATATGCTATTAGAATTACAAATAATGTAACTGGTAATTCTAAAAATTTAATGAAAACATCTTTCCAAACTAGTTAAATATACTAGTCAGTAAATTCACTATACATATGATCAGAAGATCTTGACATATAATGAGGAACTGCTGAATAAGGATTGTTAGAATGAATTACACATGCAGCAATAATATATGCTGGTGCATTCATATATATATCAGCAACATCTAATATAGTTTTTCTAGTTGATTCTGTTTTTTCAATAAGATCTTCCCCTTCTCCAGAGTATATTAAAATATTTTTTAATATCGAATCTGAAAAAAAATATCTCTCACTCGAATCCATCCTATTACGATAATCCATCATCTTACTATATATAGATAACTTATTTTTAATAAAATCAATATTCTCACTATCTCTATAAAATAAAAGACTTTCTAATATTTCTCTTTCTGGAAGATTATTAAAAAATTTTTTTATATATTCATATTCATTATATATCTCTACAGATTCTTCAATAATCTTACCTTTAGAAGAAGCAATATACCCAGAAACCATTTTTAAAAAATATGAATCCAATTGATTTTCAAAAGAAGACTTCATGTCCTTAATATATTTTTTAGAATTAGTAGAAATAGTTTCAAATTCTTTTTGAAAAAAATAATTACTATCTAAACCAAATTGAGTGTAATTTATAAGTCTCTGATTTTTAGAATTATTAATATGATCTAATTTTTGAATAATATTATAATTATTAAAAATAGATTTATATTTATACAATGAAATAGAAGGAAGATAACTTTCATCCTGAATACGTTCTAATTCACTTTTATGTATGGTCCTTTCTTGCTTCTTATAACTACTTGTCATTGTTATTGTAGTTTCATTAATCTCTATGTCGTTAATCTCTACTAAATTCATGTTCTTAAATAATGATAAAAATATTAAGTATTGAATTATACTACAATTTATTATTAAAAACCAAATGTTTATCATATAGCAACAGCAAAAATCAGCATAATTCAGAAAATATATGTTATAATCCTATAAATATGGATAAAAGTATAGAACTTTCTATTATAATGCCTTGCTACAATGAAGAAGACACTGTTGCTATTTGTATAAAAAAAGCTAAATCAGCAATTAAAGATCTAAAAATAAAAGGAGAAGTTATTGTTATAGATAATAACTCAAAAGATAACTCCTTTAATGTGGCAAAAAAAGCTGGAGCTATAGTATTTAAAGAAAGACTTAAAGGTTACGGAAATGCTTTAAGAAAAGGTTTTAAAGAAGCAAGTGGAAAATATATAATAATGGCTGATTCTGATGATACATATGATTTTTATGAATCAAAAAAAATATATAATAGACTTAAAAAAGGTTACGATTTTGTTATAGGTGATAGATATAAAAAAGGGAAAATAGAAAAGGGAGCAACTCCATTCTCTCATAGATTAGGAGCTCCTCTATTAACATTTATATTAAATGTATTTTATGGAACAAATATATCTGATGCTCATTGTGGAATGAGAGGAATAGAGAGAAATGCTTATAAAAGACTTAATCTTCAAACTGAAGGAATGGAATTTGCATCTGAAATGATTGTTAAAGCAGGGAAACTAAAACTTAAAATATCAGAAGTCCCAATTACTCTATCTAAAAGAAAAGGATCTGAAGCAAAACTTTCTACATTTAAAGATGGATGGAGACATCTATCTTTTCTATTAACTCAGGGAACTAATTTTACATTTATATATCCAGGAACATTACTCCTTATCCTAGGTATTATTATGTTTATACTACTCTCACCTGGACATTTCACTATATTTGGACGAACATTTTATTACCATATTCTATATATAGCATCTCTCCTATCAATACTTGGTTATAATATTTTAATTTTCGGAGTACTTACTAAACAATATTCCTCCAAAGAAAAATTTACACCCATTGATAAAATAACTGAACTTATACAACAAATTGATATGAATAAAATTCTTATATTCGGATTACTTTTAATACTTCTAAGTATACTTATATTAATTGATGCTTATATAATTTGGGCACAAAATCATTTTGGAGTTCTATTAAGCTCAGGGAAAGTCATTGCAGGAATCACTATATTTATATTAGGAACACAAACAATATTTGCAGGACTATTTTCAAAAATAATTGAACTTAAAAACTAACAGATAAAACTGTTTTCATATTAGATATTAATTTATCTTCAAAATCTTTATCTAATTTTACTCCCATATACATCAAAGATATAATATATGGTTCTATAATAAGATATTTAAACATATTCCAAGAACTAATACTTTTTCCCTTAAAAAGACTATTAGTTGCATTTTCATATAGACCTATACAAGACTTGTATAATATAGATAAGTCTTTTACAGCTAATTCTTCTATATTCATATTTCTACGAAAAACAGAAGCCTCCCAATCAACTATTTTAACTTTACCTTTTAAATCAACAACAAAATTTTTTAACTGTGAATCTCCATGACATATTTTTAAAGAATGTATTTTTGAAAGAGATTTAGCTATACCTTCAAGCATAGCTTTTGATGTATCATGGTTATTACTTGATTCATCATATAAATCACCCCAATTATATCTATCTAAGGATACTACAGAAAAATTTGTTTTTGTAAATAAATAAGCATGATCTTGATACTTTAAAAACATTAAAGGAGGAAATACAGATATTCCTAATGAACTAACTTTTCTCATCTTCAAAAGTTCTTTTGCTCCACTTTGATTTTGTGAATAAAATTTAGATGCTACAGGAATTGAATATTCTCCATTATGATTTCTATAATATAAGTTTAAAAAAGAAACTTTATGAGCAGAACCTCCAGATAAAACAACTTGGCTTGATCTATCTACTCGTATTTCTTCTAAATCTCTAATTCTGTCTAATGAGGGATCAACATATATCCCATCAGGGAGATATATCTTATTTACAGAAGATTCTAGTACTTTGTTAATACTTGAAAATTCACCAGACTTAAATAATAATAAATCCTCAATAGGACTAGGTTTTGATATATCTTGCTCAAGATTCATTTAAATATTTTATATATTGAGATTTAAAAAAACTTTTTAATTTTTCATGATTATTCTGGGGATCATACTTATCTAAATCATCTAGTAAAAACGAATAATCTTTTATACTAGAGTCACTTTCCTCTAAAGAAAATGTAGATGGAATAAACTGTAACCACTCCCTCTCTCCAGGACACAAAGCAATAGAAGATAAATCCAATTTATTGAACTTATATCCTTCTTTATTAACTTTTGCAAATATTTTTGCTAGTACATCAAAAATTTCATAAGAACCAATATAATTTTCTTCTCTATCTCCTTCAACAAAAGTAAAAATCTTCATAGGAATTGCATTAATAGGAACTTCAAATAAATCATCATTTACTCTTCTGAAAACAGGTAAACTTTCAGGATAATCTTCCAATAAAAAATCATATTTAATATATCTATATCTTCTACCTTCTTCTATTACAATATAATCTCGACCTTTAACTAAATTATGGAAGGTATGTAAACCATCTGTCTCTACTATTTTTGATTTTGAACGTTCTTCTTCAACATCCATTAATACATAGATTAATATTATAAGATGTGTATTATACTCTTTAAATATTATTATTTCAATAGAATATTATATATAATATACATATGAAAAAGATTTTATTTGTATATGATGTCATATACCCATATCAATTAGGTGGTGCTGAAAAAAGAATACATTCTATATCAAAATATATAAAGAAAGATTTTGATGTAAGTATTATAGGTATGAGGAAAAATGGAATGGTAGATCATTTTGATAAAAATAAAATACATTACTATACACTTACAAAATATAGTAATTTATATGACTCAAAAGGAAAAAGAAAGATTTATTTAAGTATAAGATTTGCAATTGATCTATATTTTTTCCTTTTAAAAAATAACTTCGATATAATCGATGCTACAGCAAATCCATATTTCCATATATTTGCAATAAAATTAGCACTCATCAATAAAAGAAACTCAAAATTCTTTGTAACCTGGCATGAATACTGGGATAAAAAATATTGGATACAATACTCTTCCCCAATTGTAGGAAGAATCGGTTTTATAATTCAAAATCTAGCATTAAAATTTTCAGAAAATATCATCTCTGGAAGTAATTTTACAAAAAAAAAATTAGAAAAAAAAACAAAAAAGAATATTCAACTAATTTCAAATGGAATTGAAGATATAAAAATAAATAAAAGTAAAAAAATTTATGATATTGTTTATACAGGAAGAATAATTGATTTTAAAAATATTGATAAAATATTAAAACTTTTGAATATTTCCCCAAATCTAAATATATTAATTATAGGAGATGGCCCAGAATTAAAAAAATATAAAGAAGAATATAACAATAAAAATATAACATATACAGGATTTCTAAAAAAAGATATTGAAGTATATAGATATTTATCTCAATCTAAAATATTCATGATACTTTCTGAAAGAGAAGGATTCTCAATATCAACCATAGAAGCAATGAATATTGGACTTCCTGTTATATGTTATAAAGGAGAGAATAATGCTGCAAAAGAGCTTATTGATAATAATAAAAATGGTATATTAGTAAATCTTAATTTAGAAGATATAAATAAATCTATTATTGATATAAATAATAACTATAAATTTTATTCCCAAAATGCAAAAAAAACTTCAAATAAATATTTATATTCAAATATTAGTAAAGACTATATTGATTTTATAAATACTAATTCAAAATAAATGAATAAAAGATATTATCCCTAATATAAAAATAAAGATAATAAATAATACTATCAAAAAACAAGAAAAGCACCCTAAAAACCCATATGAAGAATATATTTTTTTAGTATTACCTATTGTATATACCTGTACATTCTGACTATTTATCATGATATATCAAGACAATAATCTATTATACTATAAAATTCTTTTAATTTTAGGAATATATATAAATATCAATAACTTCCATATTCAAAAGTTCAACCTGAATTATAATAGTAACATTAAATATTTATAAAGAAATTTTATCTAATTATTAATATTTTCTATACTGTAGATCTTATTTATAAAA
Organism: bacterium; assembly: GCA_021810605.1. Lineage (GTDB taxonomy): Bacteria > Patescibacteriota > Dojkabacteria > JAKAPS01 > JAJZLI01 > JAJYFR01. Next base: position 23,729 of record JAJZIL010000001.1, read on the forward strand.
AATAATATATGTTTTATAATCAAGAGAATGGAAAATCAGGCAAAATATAAAAAGTTTATAGAGAGAATAAATTCAAATTGGGCTAATTTCACAGAAAAAAGAAAATCTCTTCTCATACAACAAGAAAGATTTGGAAAAGTTCCTGAGAAAATTACAGAAAATATTATATTTCATCTATTTACAGAAGTACTAGATTGGAACATTAAAGATATTAACTATCAGATAGATTATGCTGATATAGAAATAACAAAATTAGGTATAAAAAGAATATTAATAGAAACAAAAAGACCTGGAGGAATAATATGGGATCAGTTCAAAATAGAAAAACATATTAATCAAGCACTCAGATATGCATATGCACAAAAAGTATCAGTTATAGGTATATCTGATGGAGAGAAGCTATATATTCTAAATGTTAAAGGAGGGTTAATTGAACCTCGCATATTTATATCTCTAGACACAGAGACTCCTAATGAAGATTTATATTATATAAGTGTAAATGGAATAGATAAAAAGAAAAATATAGATATAGATTTAAAAAATAATCAAAAAGAAAGTCTCATAAAAGATACAGAAAAAGTTATTAATAATGAGCTTCTAAATACTCAATATAATCTCCCAGCACGTTGTTTTGCATACATAGGAAATCCTAATAAACCTACAACATGGAAACTTCCTTATTTATTGGAAGATGGATCAGTAAATATTAAAAGATTACCTGGAGCAGTACAATGTGTAGTTACAAATTTTAGAGGTCTACAAGTAAAAACTATACCCGAGAAGGATATTCCTTCAGTTTTATTGAAATTAGGAAAAGCAGCAAAAAGTGTTGGGAAATTAGATCCAGAAAATCCGAAAATGGCAAATTGCTACAAACAATTGTATAATGCTGTAGTTCAACTAGGATATTTAAAATATGAAGAAAATAGCAATATATCATAATTTACCTTCTGGTGGGGCAAAAAGAGCTTTATATGAGTATGTGAAGAAATTACATAAAGATTATTATATTGATCTATATACATTATCAACTACTAATGAAGATTTTCTTCCATTAAAATCATTTGTAAATAATATTTTTATATATAAATATAGACACTCTGATGGAATAAAAAGTAGTATTTCAATATTAACAAAATTAAAATTTGTAAATAAAAAAATAGCAAAAAATATTGATAGTAACTCATATGAATTTGTATATGTAAATCACTGTCAGTATACTCAATCTCCATATATACTCAGATATCTTAAAACAAAAACTGTATACTATATACAAGAACCTTTAAGATTAGCTTATGAATTTAATATAAAATATTATCAATATGCAATACTAAAAAAACTTCTCACATATTCAGCTATTAAAGTATTAAAAAATATTGACTTAAAAAATGCAAGGAGTGCAGATAAAGTATTATCTAATTCTTATTATTCATATGAAAGTATTTATAAGGCATATGGGATTGTTAGTAATATATGTTATCTAGGAGTAGATACATCACTGTTTAAATTTCTAAATCTAAACCAAAAAAATCAGATAATAATGGTTGGTGCATTATCTCAAGAAAAAGGGCAATTGTATGTACTAGAAAGTCTTTCATTATTAAAAAAAGAAGAGAGACCATTAATGATAATGGTCGCTAATAGACATAATAAACAATATTATTACGAAATTATAAAAATTGCAAAAGAATTAGATATAAAAATTAAAATATTAAAAAATATCCCTGATAAAAAGCTTGTAGAATTGTATAATGAATCTATTGCAACAATATGTTTTGCAAAAGTAGAACCTTTGGGATTAACAGTATTAGAATCTTTTGCATGTGGAACCCCTGTTATTGCTGTAAAGGAAGGAGGCTATAGAGAAACGGTCTTAAACAATAAAAATGGATACTTAGTAAATAGAAACAGAAAAGAGTTATCTATAGTAATACGAAAATTAGCTAATAATCCTTCACAAAGAAAAAAATTTAGTAATTATTCAATAGAATATATTAAAAAATATTGGACATGGGATAAAAGCTTTAAAAATTTTAAAAAACTTATTAATGAAAAATAAATATTCTTTATTTTTTTAAAATCCACTTAATAGGAAATATAGATTTTTCAAAATATTTTAATAGATTTTTATTTTTTACTTTAGAATTTTTCAATATAAATATTCTTTTTTTATAGATAAGAGGGATCATCGAAAAAAATCCAATATATGATTTCATTAAAATTCCTAATTTCCACCTTTTTGTATATAAAATACTTAATCCAAATTGCATAATTACTATTGGAATAAAATATTTAAACAAAAGATATGTTGGATAATTTTTATATATTGTTAATAAAACATTTCTTGAATGATAGTATCTCGCGAAATCACTTTCTTCTCCAGCAGTAGTTCCTCTTTTATGGTAAATTATAGATTTTATTTCAAATTTTGGTATATATCCTTTATGTATCAATCTAAATCCTATATCTAGATCTTCTGAGTACATAAAAAAATCTTCATCAAAATATTCATTATTACAAGAGATATTTTTTAAAGCTTCTGCTCTATACAAAGAACATACCCCTTCAGAACTAAATAAATTTTCTTTAAAAATTTTATTTTTTTCCTTATTAAGATTGAGTATTAATGCTATTCCAGATTTATAATAATATATTCCACAACTATCTATTACATTTCTATTTTTATATTGTAATACTTGTGGCATTATTGATCCTATTTTTTCATTCTTTTCAGCACTATCTACTAGATATTCTAAAAAGCTTCTATCTACTACAGTATCATTGTTCAATAACAGTACATATTTAGATGTATTTTCCTTTATAATTTCTCTAATAGCAAGATTATTTCCACCTGAAAATCCTAAATTTTTATCACTCTGAATTAAATGAATATACTTTCTAAATTTCTTTTTTAATCTCTCTCCTTCATTATTTTTTGAGGCATTATCCACTACAAAAACATCATAATTAGGGTATTTTATTTTTTTTAGAGAGTCCAAACATTCGATAGTATCTTCAATACCATTATAATTGATTGTTATTATTGATACTTTAGGCATGATTTTTATTTAAATTATAATACTTTTCAAATGATTCTATAAATTTACCTTTTGTATCAGGATATTCTATTAAATCTCCATTTTTTAATACCTCTTTGTGTGAACATAGATTAAATGCTATTGAAGGTTTTCCACAGAACTCAGCTTCAACTATAGGTAAATCAAATCCTTCCCATATACTACACGTTGCATAAAGATTACTCCCTTTATAATAATTTGGCAAATCATCATCTTTTATAAACCCAGTAAATATAACATTTTTATTTGCAAGTTTCTGTAATTTTTTAAAATATTCTTGAAATGTTGGTTTTCCAACTATTATTAAATATGAGTTTATATATTTTTTATTAAAATTTTTAAAATATTTTATTAATAAATCTACTTTCTTATGAGGAGAGATTCTTCCTACATATAGTATAATAAAACTATCTTTTGGTAAGTTGTATTTTTTTCTTATATCTAAATTAGAAGGTTTTTTATTATATCTATCCTTATCTATTTTATCATATATAATTTTACTACTTCTCCCTGTTTCTTTCTTCAGAATATTTCCTAAATATTTAGAAATTGATATTACTTCATCTGTATTTCCAATACTTATATTATTTAGTATTTTTATTACTTTTATATATATCTTTTCATAAAATTTTGAGAATGTAATAGTATCTGCAACTCCATGGTTATAATAAATATATTTTAAATTAGGATTTCTCTTTTTTGCAAAATAAGCAATAACATTCATTGGATAAAAATGACTATATACAATATCATAAGATGATATAATTTTTGAATACTTAGAAATTGTAAAAATATCTAGAAAAAATAAAAGTCTATATATTCTTTCAAATAAAAGATTCTTAAAAATTTTTATTTCATATATCTTTATCTGTGTATCTTCTAATTTTATATCTCCATATAAACAATAGATATTTACATCACTACCTTTTTTACTTAATTCTAAAGCTTGAGTCTCTACAACTCTATCAATTCCACTAAATTTAGAAAAAGTTGGAGTTAATATTGCTATTTTCATATAATAATTATTATATCATTATATTGACTCTAGGTGTCAAAGGAATTATATTAATATTTTATATAGAATTATATATTCCATGATATAAACCATTTTATTAAATTCTTCTTATTAAAAGTTAGAGAGTTATCTTCTTTTAATATTTTTTCTGCTAAATTATTTAAAATTTCCTTATCAAAAATTTCATTATTTTTTAAATTATTTTCTAAATAATTATCCTTCTTTAAAAATTCTATTAGTTTAATTAAACTTTTTTTATCTATAACAAATTTATGTATATATTTTTTTATATAAATTGAGTTATTTTCTTTCTCTTTTATATCTATAGTAGTAGAATTACCTAACCATAAATATAATGCATAAAAGAAATCTTTAGAATTGTTATTTTTAAATGCATTATATTTAGTCTTATCAATAAATGTATTTACTATTTTATTTATTTCTATTCTCATTTCTGGTTTATATAAAAATTGACCACCATTATATAAATTAAGGTTATTATATAAAGAAACCATAAAGTAAAAATTATCCTTATTTATAATAGAATAAATATTTTTAAATATATTTATAATTTCATTTTCACTAAACATATTTAAAAGATTCTTAATAAAAAATATATATATATTATTATCTTTAGCACTCTCCTGTAATTTCAAAATATTATTACAAATCATTTTGATTAGATTTACAGATCCTTCCTTAGTTAACCCCCATTCTGGTATCGCCAACTTATCCATAAAAAGACTTCTATCTTGAAATTTTAGAAAAATATTAAAAATATCTTTTTCATCACCATTATTTATTAATTCTATATTATATCTAATTTCTCTATTATGTATATCTTTTTTACTTATCTTCATAGTGAAATATCTGTAAAGACTATCTTCACTACAGATTCTAGAATTAATACTATCTTTATCTGTATTCTCACTATTAAAAGGAATCAAACCTATATAAATATTAGAATATTCTTTATTTATTAAAGCTCTATTTTTATCTGCTAAATCGTATATATTCGGGAATAAAAGACAAATTATAGAGAATACATATTCCTTATATTTAATATCAATACTTTCTAATAAATGATTTAAATGATCTAATGTTGTTCTCTCAATAAGAGACTTATCTATACCAATAACAGAATAAAGACCTTTTTTATCAATATTTATATAAATATTAGAATTCAAATATATATCATCATAAATAGTAAGAAAGAAAGTTTTAAGTATTTCAAGTATAAGGAAATCTGTTAAATAAATATCTTTATTATTAATTCTATTGTCATTCTTTTTAGATATTCCAGAAATATCGAAATTCACAAGATTAATATATTTTTTAACTTTCCTCAAATCAGTAAAATAAGATCCAAAATAATTAAAATATGCAAAAGAATAATCATCTATTTTCTCATCAAAATATTCATATATTTTTATTAAATTTTTTTCTATATAATCTAATATATATTCAGGAAGAAATTTTGGGACAGATTGATCAAATTGAATAAATTTTTCAAGATATAAGGAATCTTTAACTATATCTTGTATTTTTTTATTTACAACATCTTTGTCAAAAGAAAGTATGAATAATAATTTTTTAAAATTACTTACAGAGTTTACTAATTTAAAAACATACAGGATATCTTCAGGAGATAATCTATCTATATTATCAATAATAATAATTATCTTTTGATCTGTTTGTTTAATAATATCACTAATGCTATTTTTTACATTTTGAAAACTTAGATTATTCAATGAAATTTTAATGAAACCAAAAATATTCAATCCGAGTGAAGATAATGTAGTATATTTAGACAATAATGATTTTAAATTTCTTATAAAATATTTTTCATTAAGAGTAACCTCTATTTCATTATACAGACCATTTAATATTGCAGTTTTATTCTCATAATTCCATGGATTAAAATCTATAACACTAATATTTTTTTCTTTTTTTTCATTAATTTTCTCTTTTAATAGATTTAGAATAGAAGTCTTTCCAGAACCCCATTCTCCATATAAACCGAAAACAAAACTTTCTTCAAATTTAATATTCTTAATTTTATTAAAAATATCCTCAACAAAATTTTCTCTTTCAAAAATATCTTTTTTCTTACTCTTAATTGGGTCATCTGATTTAAAGTCAAATAGATTTTCTCTTCTATTTTTATCTTTTTTCTTTTTCCCCATAATAAGAGGAACCATAAGTCTTATTATAAGTACATATAAAATAATAATATTCTTCTTATATAAAATATATAACAGAATTAATAAACCTCCTCCTAAAACATAATCCAACCAATTTATTGGGAAAAAATGTATTATTGATTCCAAATATTTTTTAAAGAAACGCTTAATGCTTATAAAATTATGAATAATAAATAGTATGCAACCAAAAATAAAAATTATTATATAAATGTAATATGGGAAAGTAAAAATATATTGATGTATAACTTTACATAACCAATTATAATAAACTTTTCCAAACCTATTAGAAATAAATTCAATAATATAAAATAAAAGTACTAAATATATTAAATATACTGTAGAAATATATACGATAAGTTTAATTATATCTTCTTTAAAATCCAAATTATTTATAATTCTCCTAATTTTCATATCTATTAAAATATCCCCTCTAACTTATAATCTAATGTCAGAAATTTATCTGCTATATCTATTAAATATGGTGAAATCATTTGTTTTGAATCTAAAGCTGTAAGATAAACATTTCCTCCTTGTTCTTCAATTGCTTCAAATAGGGGGATATAATCTCTATCATTTACCAGGAATACTGTATTTTGGATTCTATTATTTACTATAGATAATAATGCATCATAGAATAATTTAATATATAATCCTTTTTCTCTTTTTTGAAAATAATACCTATATTTAGAGTCTAGTTTTTCAAGTTCTGAACCAGGAAACCCTTTCTTAATATTAATCCTATACTCTAGAATTTCCCAATAATCTTTATATCTCGAGGTTCTAGAGTCTAATATATTAATCATAAGATGGATCCTATCATCTCCTTTTTAAAGTAGAAATTTGCCCTTATAGATTGATAAATATTCTCCAGCCAAATCTCAAATAAAGCATTAATTAATTTTGTTATATCTATTTTTTTATTCTTTAACTGTAGTCTTAATTTATAAAGATCATTAATACTTGCACATAAGTGAGGCTCATCAATCATTATATATCCTGTATCCATATTTTGATTATATTATATAGCTAAAAAAACTGGAACATATAAATATGACTACTCTAATGTAGGAAAAGTACATGTAGAAGCCATGCAAAAATTAGCCCAACAAGGATCTGGATTAAATACCTATATCAATGACTATTTAAATGACTATTTAAAAGATAAAAAGGTTTTTCGAATAAATTAGCACATAACCAAAACATATATTCAAAGAATAAAAATTCATTTCATATATTTACATATAAATAACTAATTCTCAATTTTATAGATATTTAGTGCAACAAAACTCAAAAAAAGATATAATATTGAGTATGCAAAATATATACACTCTTATAAAAAAATATAAATATCTAGCAATAATTATATTTATATTCATAATAATAGAATCTATATGGATAATAACCATACCAACTTTATCAACACCAGATTCCCCATATAAGTTAGATAATATTCAGAATTATGCAAAAGGTATAAAAGCTCCAATAATTCAAGAGCCATCACCTTTATACTATACAATCACTGGAAATATTGATAAATTATTCATACATACAAGAATCTCTTCACAAGTAAAATTTCTAGAATTTATATCAGCACTATTTTCTATAATCACTGTAATATTTGCATATAAAATATCTGAGCTATTATTTAATGATAAAAAAATTACAATTATAAATACATTAACATTAATATTATTCCCTATGTTCTCATATGTAGGAATAATGATTGATTTAGATGCTCTTTTAATATGCCTATATACTGCATTTATATATTATTCGTTGAAAATTCTAAAAGAAGGTTTAAATAAGAAAAACTTTATAATTATAACGATAATATTATTCCTTGGACTTTTAACAAAACAGAATATGTTTCTAAATATATTATTCTATATTGGTATAATATTCTATGAATTATATAGAAAAAGATTGTTAAAATTTTATGTAAAATACATAATAGGTGGAGCATTTATTACATTGTTATTTTTAATATTTTTCAATACTGGATTTAAGAGTATTGTTATTCCAAGGTTAGAATTATTATTAAATCAAAATAATAGCTACTCCATATTAGATTACACTACTTATAATTTTCATAGATTTTATAATGGGCTAATTTTCAAATCATTCTGGGGAATTTATGGATATATATTCTATCCTTTACAAAATAGTATATATTTTTTATTAGAAATCCTATCTATAGTATCGATTATTGGAATAGTTATAAAAATATATAACTATATAAAAGAAAGAAATATTAATAAATATATAATATATATTATTTTACAATTTATTATTACATTCATATTTTTATATTTACTAGATTTCACAAGTGTAAAAGGATATGGAGGTTACTTTGTTCAAGGTAGATATTTTTTTCCTATAATATCATTACTAATCATAGGATTTATTTCAGGATTAAAAATGTTTATACCAAAGAGATATTATGACCAATTCTACTTTATACTTATAGCATTAATGCTCTTGTTTAATGCATATTCTATATTTATGATAAATTACAAATTTTTTGCAATATGATTAAAGATAGAATAAAAACAATTATAATATTAATATTTACTATAATAATAGGAGTTATTATATATTATATGTCTTTAGGATATATCATAAATCTAACTAATCTCACTACCACTAAGGTATTCTCTCAAAATAAAATAACATTAAGTCCTTTTGGCCCAATTACAAATACTGAAAGAGTAAATCAATATTTTAAAGCAGAACATAATAATCTTTCATCTCTAGGAGTTGATATAGGAACATATAATAAGAAACTTCTAGGAGTTAGTTGTTTTACCATTCGAAATATTACAAAAAATGTCACTTTTTATAATAAATGTTTATTGAATACAACATTTGTAAATGATAAATATTATACATTAAATTTCCCAATACAAAAGGAAATCAAAGGGAATAATATTTTACTTTCAATTACATCTCCAACAAAATCATCTAAAAAAGCGATTGCTCTATTTACATATAATACGAGTTTAATATCAGGATATAAGTTATATGTAAATCATAAACTACAGAATCAAAATATAGCATTTACTCAAATATATAAAATTAATAATAATCTTGTAATCGATGGACTTTCTAATTTAGGTCAAAGAGTTCCATATAATCCTATATTAAAAGGGACTACTTTAAAACAGTATTTTATAACTAACCATTCTAATCTTAATTCAATACAAATAGCTATAGGTAATTATGACAGGATAAATAATAGTCTTTTCTGTATTAAATTAAAAAATATTACACAAAATAATATTTTCTATAATAAGTGTATAATCTCTACTAATTTCATCAATAATCAAAATTACACTGTTCAGTTCCCTGAACAGAAAAATATAAAAAATAATAAAATATTAATAAGTATATTTTCACCTAATGCAACAGCTAATAATGCTGTTACTGTCTTTATGTATAATAATTATTTACCTGGATACCAACTATATTTAAATAATACAAGACTAAACTATAATATAGATTTTACTCAAGAATATAATCTTAATTATGGATTTTTAAAATCTATTAATATTATATATCATAATCTAGATTCACAAAATCCATATATTATAAAAGGATATTATATTTATATATTTCTTTTTATCTATCCTATTGTCTTTACAATATTAATATTTTTACTCGAATCTTATCTTTTAAAAGATAAGAGTATTAAAAATATTATTTTGACAAATATTGTTTTATTACTTATATTTTGGATGATCATATACTACAATAATAATCTTCAAGACTTAATAATTGGGTGTTACAATTCTCAATGTGTTGGAACAACTATATCTTCAGGATTTTAGATAATATATTAAGGCTTAGAAAAGAAAAAATTCAGTTATATTTTATATAGAATCTCATTAGTATTTTTATATTTTATTAGAAATTAGATTGATAATTTTATCTAAAAATCATAAATAAATATATATACTTTTAACCATGAAAGGTTTTCTTTATCTCTAAAAGTATTTCTGATAATTTTTTTGATCTCTCTTCTATAGTATATCTATTGATTACATCTATATAAGCATTTTCCCCCATTTTTTTCCTCAATCTTGCATCTAAAATTAATTTTTCTAAAGCATTACTCCAATCTTCTGTATTTTTTGCTAAAAATCCTGTTTTCCCTTGTTTTATTGCATATCTAAAAGATGGTAATTCTGAAGCTATTGTTGGAACCCTGACTAAAGCTGATTCGAAATATTTTAATTCTGATTTTGCTTCACAAAAAATATTATTTTCTAGAGGGGATAAATTAATATCAAATCTTGCCAACCAGAAAGGAAGTTCTTTCCAACTTAAAAATGGAACTTTTATTATTCTTTTATTATATTTTTCTAATTCACTACTTATATCTAATTCTCCAATTATTACTAAATGAACATTTTTATATTTTTTAAAAATATAAAAAAGACTTTCATTAATTACAGAGAAATCCTCATTATGAGTTTTACTACCACTTGCATAACCTATTATTATATATTCATTTGATCTTTTATAGGAAGATATTTCTTTAAAAGCTTTCTCTGAATAAAATATAATTTCTTCTCCTATTGCGTTTCTATTAATAAATACTTTCTTTTGAGGAAAATTTTTAAGTATTTGGTCTTTTAAAGAATCTGTTGAAGTTAATATATAATCAGATTGATTCATAACATATCTATATCTATTATATAACTCTATATCATAAAAACGGGTTAAATTATCTAAAACAGAAAGCCCTTTCCTATGAGATATATATTTTGTATTAAAAATTAAATCATCTATATCATAAATTATAGGAATCTTACCTTTAACCTTATCTAAAAGTAAATTAATTTTTTCATTTATTGGAACCCTTTGAAGTACAATAAAATCATATTTATAAATATCATCTTCTAATTTTTCAGAAAGTATTTCATTTTCAAAAAAAATTATTTGACAATTATACTCTAATTTTTCAAACTGTTCTTTGAGAAAAAGTGCTCTATACCTATATGTATCTCCATATCCTCCATTTATTATTAAACATGAACCTATATATTTTTTTTCTGAAGGTTTATCTAAAATGTTAAATATATTCTTAACTGCATTATATTTTAAATATAGTTTCCAAGTTAAGGAAGATTGTATATTTTTTAAATGATTAGTTTGAATATTTAAAGATTTATTTAGATCAGTAATATAATCTTCTTTATCTTTAAGTACTAATTTTAAGTTTCTATTTTCATTAATACTACCTATCAAAGAAAGATTTAGAGTACTTACTTTTTTATTAATTTCATTAATGATATCTATTTCTTCATTCTTCAAATTTTCTACAGAAAGAATATTTAAAATTAGATTATAGAGAATTTTATTGAAATCTTTATCTTTATTGTTTAAAAATTTTTTTAGATTAAAATTATCTCCATACATCATACTTAATCTATCTTTAAAAGGTTTAAATTTTAAAGCTTTATTCAATATAATATCAATATTCGAAAAATTTAAAGCATGAGGAATAATATTAGATAAATTTAGGAAAGGATCTATATAATAATTATATTCATTAAAAATTGAAATCCAATATTCTGGATTTTGTACATTTACATGAGTCTTTTCTGTATAATCATCAGGAGTTGATGAGAAGAATATATTGCCAGCTAATTTAGTAAGATTCAGAACAGCTTTTTTTGAAAATTCTTGAGGAATATGCTCTAAAACCTCTATACAGCTAACACAATCATATTTCCCTAATTTTTCAATTTGAATATCTTCGAGAATAGATATATTCTTACAATATTGTTTTATATCAGATCTAATTGTAGAAAGTGCATATTTTGAAACCTCTATTCCATAAGCTTCAATACCTTTATCTCGTAGCATTTCTACCAAAAAACCTTTCGCACAACCTACATCTATAGTTTTTTGTGGATTAAAATTATTAATTATTTCATCAGAAAGGGTATCAAAATATGAAAACCAATTTTTATTCTGTAATGAATATTTTTTATCATATCCATTTTTTTTATCAACACTACATCCTCCTCCATCATAATACTCTTTATCATATTCCTGAGTATATTCATCTAAATTTTTATAGGTATCTTTTGACATATATTTTGAGATAATTACCTTATTAATATATAGTTACGATTAAAACTAAATCTTATAAAATTAAATCAACATCATTATAAGCTATTTTTTAAATTTCATCAAAAAATATTATATATTATTTGATAAGAATAATATATAATACAATGAAAATCTAAAACAAAATTTTTGTGGAGTAATTTTTAAAAAATTAATTTATCAATAAATATAAATATTTAATAGCAATATTGTGTGTATTTTTTATTATTAAACTCCTCTGGATTATAATAAGTCCTATATACCCACCTTTATCTACACCAGATGAAATAACCAGATTTACTAGGATTCAAAATTATGTAAAAGGAGAACATCTCCTTTATACTATTTTGTTATATCAAATATAGATAAATTATTTATACATACTAGGGTATATTCCCAATTTAAAATATTAGAATACTCTGGAAAAATGAGTCAGAAAGTTAATACCAGAACTTCATATATAACTACAGTTATAAAATAGTATTTATATTTTTCTAAAAGAATAGTCTTCTTTAGATAAAGTAAAGTTAGGATTATAAAAAGGATCTCCTTTTTTTATAAGATATTTCCATTTTTTTATAAAGATACCTGTATCAATAGTATTTTCACCTACTGTTTTACCCCTAGTTTTACTTTCATAGTGGTAAATTTTCATATATGGAGTATATATATTTTTCAAACCTATTTTTTGTAATCTTAAACATAGATCAACATCGTTGTATGCTATTTTTAAGTTTGCATCGAAACCTTTAATTTTCAAGAATTTAGATTTCTCTATCATTAAGCAAGCAGCAGTTACTGCTGAAACATCCCTTGTGAGGGTTAAAAGACCTCCATGACCATTAGACATTGAATCAAAACCTCGATGTGAATGTGCTGCTACTCCACCTAAACCAACTATTATTCCTGCATGCTGAATAGTATCATCTTTATATAAAAGTAAACCTCCAACTGCACCAATATCTTTTCTTTGGGCAATTGAGAGCATTTCTTCTATCCATTGTGGTGTTATAATTTTTGTATCATTATTGAGAAATACAATAAAATCACTTTGAATTTTTTTAACAGCAAAATTATTGATTAAGGAATAATTAAAAGGTTTATTATAATTTAGTATTTCAATAGATTTATCATTTTTTAATGTTTCTAGATATTTTAGAGTATCTTCTTTAGAACTTTGGTTATTTACTAATATAATTTTATAGTTTTTATATGTACTTTTCTCTTTTATAGAATTAATACAATCTTTAAGATAATTTAATTGATCCTTAAATGGAATTATTATAGCAACAGAAGGATTTCCATCAATTTTTCTTTCTATTTTATAGGAACCTCTCCAGTAACCTTCTTCTATTCTAGCTTTTATTTCTTGTCTTTCTAAATGAGCTTGTAATAATTCTTTTTGTCTTTTATATGCATATGATTTTGCACCAGAGGATTCATTTGCAGTTGATTGATCAGTTTTTCTCCAATGGTACAGAACTTTTGGGATATGATAAAAAGAACCTTTTTTCTCATATAGATGTAGAGCGAAATCCCAATCCTGTGCCCCATCATACTTAGGATTTAATCCTTTTAATTTTAAAAATGTAGATTTTTTGACAACTCTTATATGAGTAATATACATGCAAGATAGAAGCATATCATATGAAAAATCTGGCTTAAAAAATGGGTCTTCTCTTTGACCTTTTTTTGATAATTTATCTTCATCTGAATATATATAGTCTATCTGTTTATTTTTATTTAAAACTTTTACAACCTCATATAAAGCATTAGGGGAAAGTGTGTCATCATGATCTAGAAAAACTAAATATTCTCCTGATGATTTATCTACAGCTTTATTAGAAGTGATAGAAATTCCACTATTTTTAGTATTAAAGAATACTTTTATATTTTTATTTTTTAAGTTATCAAGAGTTTTTATAAAAATAATAGTATCTTTATTGTTTGATTTATCATCATAAATTATAATCTCCCAATTTGTATAAAATTGTTGTTTCACACTTTCTATTGCTTCTTTTAAAAATTTTGTAGGAGTATTATATGTGGGGATTATTATAGAGATTAAGGGATTAAATTTTAAATTATCAATTTCCTTTTTTATTGATGAAACTTTAAAGACTTGATCTTTCTTTATAAATTCTTCATATGAAATACTCTCTTTACTATTGAATAATCTATCCTTTATATATACTTTTGATTTTTTTAAAAAAGATTTTATTCCAAAATGCTTTATATACCTTATACTTTTATTTATGAGTGTAAAAATTCTTTGCATAGATAAAGCATTATATTACATATAAAGGTTAATTATCAATAAAATTAAATCATTCGAAAAAAAATATATTAAAAAAAAGGCGTCAGACCTATAGAAAATTACATACTATTGACTAAAAATAATAAAAATTATATATTAAGATCTAATGAAAATAATAAGACTTTTTACTTTTATATCTGTTATTGCAATTATATTTGCGTTAACACCTGGAAGAACTTTTGCTGCATCAGCTCAATTATCTCCATATTCTTGGGATCCTGGATTATATGCTACAACATCCACTTATGGAAGTACTGTACATGCATGGGGAATGAGGAAGAACCCAGGTGCTTGGGGTACAGGCCCTGTAAATTATCAATCAGGAGCTACAACTACATACAGAGGATCATCTTCTGGAACATTAAGTGTTGATTTAAACGGAACTTATTGTCCTAATGGAAATTGTGCTTACGGTTCAGGAACTGGATATAAAGGTTTAGTTCAATTTTGGAACGATCCAAAAAATTATATAGCTTTTGGATTGATTCATGACCCTGGTGTATCACCTAATGGTATAACTATTATGGTAGAGGGTGCTGCAAATGGAGTTCCTGTTGGTGGTTATTGGCCAGGGGGTGCAATTACTGGAACATCACATCATTTCCAAATTACTTGGACATCAACAGGAATATCTGTAACTATAGATAATCAAGTAACTTTAGGGGTTTACCCTGTAGCAGAAAATAATCCATCTATTTCATTTTTAGCTGCAGCAAGGGAGCCTGGAGATATATGTGATACAACTTTTACAGGAATATCATTTACACCAGGATCAATAGTATCAAACCCAGTAGTTATACCTCAAGGAAACCCCTACTTCACTTATAGTGACACAATCACAGAATCTGGATCTGGAACTGGATATTCTGCATATATAAATGCTCATGATGCATATAATAATGCTATATCTGTAGGTATACAGACAGACTCTACTTCTGCATCTTCTCATGGACAACCATATTATACATGGGAAAGAGTACAAAATGGACAATTCACATATGAATATTTATCACCTGCATCGAATAATCCTACAAATGTAGAATTAGCTTGGTGGGCAGGAAGTAATACAGCGGTATTCTATGTAAATGGAACTCCTATTGCAGATATTACAGTAAATTTATCTCCAAGATTATTCTTTAATGTTGAAGGTAATGCTAGACAAAATGGAGATAGTGTCAATGATACATTTGGTCCTGTACAAATAAATGTGGGAGACTGTCCTTCTACATGTCAACTAAATGGATCATGGAACACATCTTCATTTAATTATTATGGATTGAGTGCAATAAATACAAATGGAGATACTCAAAATGGAGCAACATTTACAATACAAGGAACTGTTTCTGGACTAGCTTCTGGAGAAAATTGGAATTCAAATGAAGTAGCTGGTATTGGAATGATTGCCCAATATTGGTATGGACAATAATTCTCCAATAAAATAAGATATCTTTACTCTAATTGATTCTCTATGTAAAAATATGCTAGATTAAGTTATGTATAGAAAACTTTTATCCTTTGCATCATTATTATTTATTCTTTTTTTTATTACAGGAAAGGTATTTGCAAGTACTACACCTCCCCTATCTGCTTATGAAGGAAATAGTTATCTAAATTCTTTATATAGTAATAAAAAATTTTCATTTATAAAAGCTACTGTAAAACCTAATCCATATAAATCTTTTGCAAGTTATGGTCCTCAAGGACTTCAGAAAGAAGTTATGGGTTTTGCTCCATATTGGGATCTAACAGATAATGCCTATCTCAATTATCCATATAGCAATCTTACTACAATTGATTACTTTGGAATAACATCTGATGGTAATGGTAATTTTGGAACTAATGCAGGAGGAGGAGATGGTTATGCAGGATTACAGTCATCACAATTTGTAAATATGGTAAATATTGCTCACAATAACAATATTAGAGTAATCATTACTGCAAAAATTTTTAACCTTACTGATATTGAAAGTGTAGTTAACTCTACTACTAACTCTCAGAATTTTATTAATAATATAATATCTATTGCAAAACAATACAGTTTACAAGGAGTAAATATAGATTTTGAATATCAACCATCTCAGGGAACACCTGATACAACAACAATAAATAACTTTACTACCTTTGTAGGAAATCTCACAACACAGACACATAATGCTATTCCAGGATCATTTGTAACAGTTGATGTATTTGCATCTTCGGTTCGATGGCCAGGATCTTTATTTAATGTTCCTGCTCTTGCTAATGTAACAGATGCTCTTAATGTTATGGCTTATGATTACTACACACCTTCCTCTTCTGTAGCAGAGCCTGTAAATCCATTTACAGGATATAATGATGGAGCAGGACCTTTATGGTATGACGTTAGACGTACAATATTAGATTATGCAGCAGCAATTAATCCAAATAAGATAATTCTTGGTATTCCATATTATGGAAATGATTATCAAACAACAAATGATTCTCAGAATGCCCCTACAGTCTCAGGGACTGGAATAAATGAGCCTTATGGTCAGACAAATGACCAATATAAGAATCAGAATACTAAACATTGGGATTCTCAAAGTTCTACCCCGTGGTATGCATATTGTTATACTTCAAATAATACTCCTCCTAATTGTGCTTCAGGAGACCAGTTAAGAGAGGGATATTATTCTAATTCTACTTCACTAGGATTAGTTTACTCACAAGTACTACAGTCTAATCTTAGAGGTGTAAGTATTTGGACCTTAGGTTATGAACAACCATCGAGTAGTCTTACTGATGTAATAAATAATTATTTTACTGATAACTCTATTTTTTCAAAAATCAATAGTGCCTATTACATACTCTCTTCAAATGGACAAGTTCTTCCATTTGGAAATGCTAATTATTATGGTGATATGTCATATATAAGTGGAGCACCTAACAGTAATGCTGTAGCAATGGCTACTCTTCCATCTGATACAGGATATTATATATTAACTCAAGATAGTGGAATATATACATTTGGTTCAGCTAATTTTTATGGTAGTGTATATAATATTCCAAATGCCCCAGTGAAAACTCCAGTTACTATAGCTACAACACCTAGTGGAAATGGTTATTATGTGTTAACTGCGGATGGAGGGGTATATACGTTTGGAGATGCTCAATTCTTTGGATCATTATACAACATACCTTCCTCTGCTGTTCCTGATAGAACCCCTATAGCTTTTGCAGTAACTCCAGATGGAGGAGGTTATTATATAATGACTTCAAATGGTGCTATATATACATTTGGGGATGCTCAATTCCATGGATCAGTTTTTAATATTCCTGCAGCACCGAATAAAAATGCTGTTAACTTTGCACTCACTCCTAGTGGAAATGGATATTATATTACAACTCAAGATGGAGGGGTATATACATTTGGGGATGCTCAATTCTTCGGTTCTATGTATAATATAAATGGTGCTCCTAATAGAGTTCCTGTATCATTTTCTGTTACATCTAATAATCTTGGATACTATATAGTAACTGCTGACGGAGGTGTATATACTTTTGGAAATGCAACCTATGATGGAACAGCAATAGGTATATTTGCAAAAACAATCGGTCTTAATCTTTCTCCTTAAATTATGAAAAAATTTGTATTTATATCTATTATTATCTCTATTTTTGGAATATCTATTATTAAAATTTATGCTTCTAGTATAAGTGTTAATAATAGTACTATTAATGAATACAACAAACTTACCCTTAACAGAAAATATACTACTAATTCAGCCATAGTTGAGACTAATAATAATAAAATAGGTTACTCAAATATTGTAAATGTTAATCAAAAAATAAAAATAATAAAGAAGCCTAATAATGAAAGTTATAAAAGTTTTATGACTAATCTTATATCTAATAAGAATATTGTAAGTGTATCACCAAATTATACGAGAAATTTCTCTTCTCTTCCTAATAATATAGATATAAATCTTCAAAAAAATTTATTTGATATTAATGCTCCTGTAGTTGATAATTCAGGGTTTACAACATCTTTAGGAGGAAGTACTAATATAAAAATAGCAGTACTAGATTCTGGAGCTGAGTATCAAAATTTTACAAACACATTAGACTCAAATACTTATGCACAAGCACCTGCATTATCTAATATTAATATAGTTGATCCCTATAATGCTTTAGCTGTATATGATGGACAAACAATAAATGAATACAATCCTTATGATAGTCTAGGACATGGAACATATGTTACTGGAATAATAAATTCTAGTACTAATAATGATTCGAATGGATCTCAGCAGTATGGTGTTGCAGGAATCGCATTCAATACTAGTATTATGCCTATAAAGATAGGAAACAGTAGTGGTATTCCACTAGGAGCAGAACTATTAGGAATTCAATGGGCTATTAATAATGGCGCTAATATAATTAATTTAAGTATAGCTGGTAATACTCCTTACAGTACAGAAGAAAATTTAATAGAGCAGGCAATATCAGATGGAATAATAGTTGTAGCATCTTCTGGAAATGAAGGTGTTTCTTCTATTGATTATCCTGCAGGGTATCCAAATGTTATAGCTGTAGGAGCATCAAATTCACAGAATGCTTTAGCTGGATATTCAAATTATGGATGTAGTAGTGACAATAATTGTCAGACATTAGTTGCTCCAGTTGGATATAATAATCCTTTAACTTTTCAACAAAGTTATACTGGATTTAACAGTGGAACAGTATCTAGCTTCTCTAGTTTTTCTAATCAGAGTGCGATTGGAACATCATTTTCTGCCCCTCAAGTTACAGCTGCAATAGCTTTATATGAGTCAAAATATGGAATACAACCACTTAGTGTAATACAGAGTGTTTTAGAAAAAAGTTCTACAAATATAGGAAGTCAATTTCAATTTGGAGATGGGCTTTTAAATATTAATTCAATGCTAAGTAACGCTCCTACAAATAGTAGTAATACCTCATCATATAATATTCTCTCTCAAAGTGGATCTGTTTATGCAGAAGGTAATGCTCCTAATTACGGAGGGATTAATAATATAAACCAAAATTATGGAAAAGCAGTTGATATAGTCAATACCTATAATAATCAAGGTTATTATATACTGACATCTTCAGGATCAGTTTATACATTTGGGAATGCTCAATTCTTTGGTTCTATGTATAACATAGTAAATCCTCCAGATAGAACTTCAATAAAACTCATTCCTACTTTAAATGATAAAGGTTATTACATATTAACTGCAGATGGAGGTGTCTATACATTTGGAGATGCTCAATTCTTCGGGTCATTATATAATATTCCTTCCTCTGCTATACCAGATAGATCCCCAGTAACATTTTCTTTAACATCAGATAATCTAGGTTATTATATTATTACAGCAAATGGAGCTGTTTATACATTCGGCAATGCTCAGTTCTTTGGTTCTGTGTTCAATATACCTAATGCTCCAGTAAAAACAGCAGTTGATTTTCAAATTACAAATAATAATCAAGGTTATTATCTACTAACAGCTGATGGTGCAATCTATACATTTGGAAATGCTCAGTTCTTTGGTTCTATGTACAATATATCTAAAAGCTCAATTCCATCAAACATACCACAAAGTTTACTTATTACAAATAATAATCAAGGTTATTATATTTTAGAGCAAGATGGTGCAGTTTATACATTTGGAAATGCTCAATATGAAGGGAGCATTTATGGTATAATATCCTCATCAATAACATATTAATAATAAGTTTATGAATAAGAATAGGGACTTTATAATAATAATACTTGTAATAATTATAATAGTACTTTCTATAGTAATATATAGCCAAGATAAGAAGTCCGCAACATTAAAGACAAGTAATTCTAGTACAATTAATACTCCTGCAACAATAAATAAAGGGATAACATCTAAAACAGAATCATTTCCAAATCAAAACCCTACAACAGTAATACAATATATAATAGGACACTATAATAGTTGTATTGATAGTAGTATATGTCCAATATCATCTAATTTCAGAACAATATCTAAAAAATATATTAAGAATAAAGGAAAATTAAATCCAATAACCAGACTTACTGGAAACTTTCTAACACCTACCTACTCTATAGTTACTGAACTTCCAACTATATCTATAATAAAAGTTTCTAATTTTAATGGAAGTAATTCAATTGAATATGATCTTTCAAATATAAATAATAAATGGGTACTGACAAATTCTTACTGTTTTAATAATCCAGATTCTAAGATAACAGCTACAAATATAATATCTTGTAACTAGATAATTTTTATTATTCACTTTATAACTAAGTAGAATATAGAATTATTTTTCCTACTCCCTACCACTTGCAATATGATATATAATGCTTTTATATGGTCAGTGTAATCTTAGTAACATACAACAGCGAAAAATTTATAAAAGAAACTTTTGTTCGTCTTTTAAAGCAGACATATAAAAATATAGAAATCATAATAATTGATAATAATTCAAAAGATAACACTATAAAATCAATAAAAGAGATAAAAAAAGATCAAAAAATAATTAAGAATGATAGGAATATTGGTTTTGCTAGAGCAAATAATCAAGGATTAAAAATTTCCAAAGGAGAATACATACTTACTCTAAATCATGATCTTTACCTAACTCCATCTTATATTCAAAAAATTGTAGAGATCATGGATAGAGATCTTACAATAGGATCTGCTCAAGGAATATATTACAATAACCTAGCCAAAACCAAAGTTGATAGTTGTGGAATATATCTTAATATAGGATACAGTGGTAATGATATAAAAAAGATACCAAAAGAGAATAAAAGTATACTTGCTTGCTGTGCTGCAGCTGCAATATATAGAAAATCTGCATTAATAGATATAGGTTTTTTTGATATAAGATTTGTATCATATTATGAAGACTTAGATTTAGGAATAAGACTTAAAAAAGAAGGGTATACTAACTTGCTTGTTAAAAATGCATACTGTATACATCTTAGAGGAACAACTGACAGTTATAAAAATCTAAAATATTCATTAATTAATAAATATAGAATTTTAAAGAAGTATAAAATGACAAGGGAGATTAAGATTGCTAAAATATATGATCTAGCTAAATTTCCTATATATTACAAAAAAAATAGAGATTTTATACCCGAATATTTCAAAATAATGAAAAATATATAAAAACTAATACTATAAAATGATATCTCTATTCCATTTTATTTTTTAACTATATATATTGCATAATAGATTTGAATTTATAACTGTTACATGAGATACTTTAATAGATTTTTAATTAAACTATATTACCTTAAGGTTAATTATTCTCATATAACATGCATTTTAGTATACTAACTTATATAGCTTCTACGGGCATATTAGCCGTTTTTTTTCTAGGTCTTCTTCTTATTACAGCATTAATTAAAAAGCTTAATTTAAAAATTTGGATAAAATATCAGGTTCCTGCAACAAAAATTCATATAACATTAGGTTGGCTAAGTTTTATATTTGTAGTAATACATATAAGTCTTGCTTTAACTATATTTCAAATTGGAGATATAGTTTTTTGGGCAGGATTAGTTGCAGCTTTCTTTTTCTTCCTTGCCTTTATTACTGGTGTTGTAAAGAAGTTTAATTTTAAATTATTTCATAGATATCAAATTCCTTCATCAAGATACCATTATATATTAGGTTTTACAGCATTATTTTTTATATTAATACATATGATACTAGGACTTTTAATTTTTCATTATACTTTTGTTTTAACAATTTTAAGGATATTACATGTTTAAAAAACTAATACATACAAAGAGAAAAGCTACAATTATAAATAAAGAACATATATCAGGAAATCTTATAAAAATTGATTTTAGAACAGATCATATAGATTACATTCCTGGCCAATATATAACTTTATATATTGGGAATTTAATCCCTAGAAATTATTCTATTTATAGAGTCTCTGAAGATGGAAAAGTATTTTCTATAATAGTAAATATTAATGGTAATGGTGTTGGAAGAAGAACAATAAAAGAATTTATTGTCTACGAACAAGTATATTTTATTGGACCAATTGGAGATTTTAGATTTAATAGAAATGATAATACTCATAATAAATGGTTTATTGCAACTGGAAGTGGGATATCTCCTTTAATTCCAATGATACTTGAAAATAGATATAAATATAAAATCAAGTTTTTTTTCTCTGCAAGATACAAAGAAGATATTTTTAATATGAAGATAAATGGAATTGACACCATAATATCTCTCACCCAAGAGAATAGCAATTGGAATGGCAAATTTGGAAGAGTTACTGACACACTTTTAGATGAACTTAAAAAGATAGATAACAGAGATGATATATCTTTTTATATATGTGGAAATCCTAAGATGGTAACTGATACAAAAAATTTTCTTATTAATCAAAATATAGATTTATCAAAAATATATTTTGAAAAATTTGGATTTTAATCTATATTATAGTCATAATCCTATTATATAAAAAAATATACTTGACATAATTCTATAGGTTTTATATAATATGTATATTAATTTATTATGGGTTCAAACATATGAATAACATAGAACAATATTTAAACCAAGTTCCTTTTGATCAAGATAATCCTGATCATAATAAAATTACATATCCAGAAAGAAAAGAAAAAATTACACAGAATAAATATTCAAACCAAGTTCCTTTTGACCAAGATAATCCTGATCATAATAAAATTACATATCAAGAGAGATTTGATAAAGAAAAAATTACACCAAATATTGAGGTATTACCTAGTAATCAAATAAAACCTACTGTTCTTTTTGATCAAGATGCACAAGATTTAAAAGAAACAAAATTGTTTGATCAAGATAATCCTGATCAAAATAATATAGCTTCTTCAAGGAGAATTAATAAAGAAAAAATTCCACAAAATATTATATTATTACCTACTAATCGACCAAGACCTATGGGTCTTTTTGATCAAGATGCACAAGATTTAAAAGAAACAAAATTGTCTAATAAGGTAAGAAAAACTCTTTCATTAAGGATAAAAAGAAATAAATAAGAGATATTTTAATATCTTAAGAGTTCAATTCTAGTTTGGAAGTAACTATTGTTAAAGAAACTGTGTTCTATGAAACTCTTCTCCATAAACAATGTAGGAAGAGTTTCAAAAACTGCAAGATTTAAGATTTGTATGCCTTGGATTGCTTGATAATAATGAAAATATAGTCTATTTATTAAAATCCAAAAAAAGAAATAGATGATATAGTTAAATATTACTCCATTTACCTGCAATTTCAAAAAATCCTTTTATATTATTATTTGAAGAGAAAACTTTAAAGTTTTTTATTCTTTCAATAGAGACTATCTGTTCTGTTAAATCCTTATTATATATAACTAAAGATA
This sequence comes from bacterium, assembly GCA_021810605.1. GTDB lineage: Bacteria > Patescibacteriota > Dojkabacteria > JAKAPS01 > JAJZLI01 > JAJYFR01. Next base: position 47,831 of record JAJZIL010000001.1, read on the forward strand.
TAAAATATTCAGAAGATATGAAATTTATAGAATCTATTTCAAATTGAATTTTACCTAAATTTTCTAATTGATCTACATTAAACTTATTATAACTAGAAATAGAAGTTATAACAGTACCATCATCTCTTGTAATAATAAATTCTATATTAGGGTTTTGTATTTTTCTTTCTAATTTGTAATCTAGGACTATCCTCATAATCTCAGAGGACTTAAATATAGAAATTTCTTCATTTTTAGAATTAAAAAGTTTTATTTTAAATTTATCATTACTTTTAACTTCATCTTTTTTTTCTATCCTATGAAAAGATATTTCATTATACTTTTGCAATACCCCAAAGGCTTTTCCTTCATCTTTAATTGAACCTTTCTCAAGAAGTATTACTCTGTCACAAAACTCTTCAATAGCACCCATTGAATGAGATACAAAGACTATTGTTTTTCCATCTTTTTTTAATTTTCTAAACATATCAAAACATTTTTGTTGGAAGGATAAATCTCCTACTGCAAGTACTTCATCTAAAAGATAAATATCTCCCTCTGCCTGTATTGCAATTGAAAAAGCTAGTCTTACTTGCATTCCAGAAGAAAAATTTTTAAGCTGAGTTTCTTCAAAACCTTGCAATTCTGAAAATTCGATAATAGAGTTATATTTATTTTTTATCTGATCCCTAGTAAGCCCAAGTATTACTCCATTAAGATATATATTATCTTTTGCAGTAAGTTCAGGATTAAAACCTACTCCTAGCTCTAGGAAAGGTATAAGTTTTCCATTAACAGTTACCTCACCTTTATTAGGTAAATATATATTTGATATTATTTTTAAAAGAGTACTTTTCCCAGAACCATTTCTACCTATTATTCCTACGAATTCTCCCTCTGTAATAGAAAAAGATACATCTTTCAAAGCAACAAAAGACCTATACTTAGCTTTTCTTAAAGGATGTATAAAATAATCCTTAAGCTGAGTTCTCCTCTCTATAGGTATTTTAAAATTTTTTGTTATATTGTTAACTTCTATTACTTTTTTAGCCATATATTTAAAAATCTTCTGCTATCTTCATTATTTTTTTACTAAAAAATCTATAACTTATATACAAGAATATTAGAGATAGTACAAAAATCACTAAAGTTGAATAAAAAGATTCTATTTTATTATAAATTAAAGCTTCTCTTGTAAAATTAAATATATGTGTAAGAGGATTAGCATCAATAAGATATAAAGTCTTTCCTTTTATGAGAGAAAGAGGATAAACTATTGGAGTTAGATAGAATAGAACTAACATAAAAATATCCCAAATATGTTGAAGGTCTCTAAATAATACATGTAGAATACTTATAAAAAAGGATATTCCCAAACCAAGTATATATAAAATAAAAATCCCAAATATAAAAATTAGAACATCTAGAGGAGAAGGAAGGATTTTATTAAATGCAAAAAATATTATTATCACTACTAAGTTAAATGTAAGATTAATTACAGCTATAAGAGTTGATCCTACTACTGCTAGATATCTTTTGAAATTAACTTTTAACATCATATCTTTTTTCTGAAGTAGTGAATTCAGACCATTTATTGTTATCTCTTGAAAAAAGGTATACATTATTGTTCCTAAAAGAAGGTATAGTGCATAAAATTTAACACTACCTCCTAAAAGAAGAGAGAATACTACATACATTACAGTAAAAGTTAAAAGTGGCTTTATAACAACCCAAAGGAAACCCAAAATTGAGTTATTATATCTTAATGTAAAATCAGTTTTTACAAATTCTAATAATAGATCTTTATCTGTTTTAGTCATATATATATTATTATACCTTCTATTACAAATTTTTAATAATTATAGAATCTATTAAATTTTAAATCTATCTATATCTTCACTTTACCATTTTTCAAAATATCATTAAATGTATACAAGTATATTTATGATATAATCTATATACATATATGAAGAAAATAGACTTATCCATAATAATAGTTACATATAATGTCAAAAAGCTTTTAATTGATTGTTTGAAATCAATAGATAAAAATAAGGATATACTAACAAAAGAAATATTCATAGTTGATAACGGAAATGATGATACTTATAAAATTTTTGAAAATAATAAAGAATATATATATATAAAAAGTAAATCAAATATTGGATTTTCTAAAGCTAATAATATAGCGCTAAAACAAGCAAAAGGGGAATATATATTAATACTCAATCCCGATACCAAACTAAAAAAAGATACTCTTTTTACAATGTATAAATTTATGGAAGACAATAAAGACATAGGTCTATCTACTTGTCCTCTATATCTTCCAGACAAAAGTTTAGATAAAGCATGTCGAAGACACTTCCCTACTATTAAGAGTGCTTTTGGAAAGATATTTAAATTCTCCTCAATATCATCCAAATTTAGAGGATATAACATCGAGATTGATAATGATCTACAAACTGAAATTGATGCATGTTCAGGAGCATTTATGTTTATACGCACAACTGTATTCAAAGGAGATAGAAAACATAGAAAAGTTGCATTTTTTGATGAAGCATTTTGGGCTATGGGAGAAGATCTTGATTTATGTTATAGAATAAAAAAATCTCAATGGAGAATAACATTCTATCCCAAAACATCTATACTACACTACAAAGGAGCATCTGGAGGATTAAAAAAATCTAGTAGTAAACTTAGTAGTGCCGATATGAAAACAAAAAAAAGATGGATAAAGGCATACTCTGATGCTATGTATATATTTTATAAAAAGCATTATCTAAAAAAACATACACAATTTATAAATTTCTTGGTTATATTAGGAATCAAAATATATTATTTTACAAGTATAGTAAAATTGTCTCTTACTGGGAAATAGTATACATAAGAGAATAATATTATATTTCTCACGGACCTATTGTACTAGATAATATTAAAGAAAATGTTTATATTAGAAATTTCTTAAAATTTTGAAGCAGAAGATTCATTTTGAGAAAGAAGGTTATTCAAAGATGAGAAACTTGTAGTATTAATATAATTGATAGCGCTATTTAAGCTTGAAGATGAAGTAATACTAGGAACATTAGAATTACTTGTCTGTGTCTTCATAATAATACTATTATCTAAAGATGATTGATAGTTTGCAGCATTAACTAACTCTATTAGAGATAATCCAAATAGTAATAATAGAATAACTGCCAAAACCCTATATATGTTAATATCTCTTTTTAATGTTTTTATTGTTTCAAATTCACTTTTTTCCTCTACCATAATTATTTAGATGATGTATTAGTACTAGGTATAGTTCCTACTGCACTTTTAACTGCAAATAAAAGATTTACAACAGCTGTTTTATATAAATTTAGATCATTAATTTCTATCTTCATATCAGAATTAAAAGCTAAAATTTGAGCCTGAGGATTAGCACTAGTACAAGAGAAATTAGCATAATCCAGATTAAATTGATTTAGTTGACCTTGAGCTGTATCTTGAGCATTGAGTACGGTATTCAAAAGTGAAGAATAATTTATAATAACTATTCCTTTTGGAATAACTGTTCTATTATAGTAACTTTCTACATTTGAAGTTATAACTGAAAATCTATTAATTATATTATTAGAAAGATTATACATTTGACTGTCTCTTTTCTTTATATTATTTTTATGTACAAGACAAGCTTGTTGCATACCTACAGCAGAGTGAGTTACTACATTAGTATTTTTTGCTTTTGAACTTATTGCCTGAGAAGAGTTATTAGTTACAGAAACTTTTGAACTTGTTTTATTTACAGGAGGAGTAGTCTTATAATTAACACTTGAAGGAACACTTGCATAAACATAATTAGCAGAAAAAACTGCTACCAAAAATGCTACTGGTAATAAATATCTTAATTTCATACAAATAAAGAATATAACTATTAAAAAACTTTTTCAACTATCTTTTAAATTAACTATTGTAACAATAAAAAATAATAGTATAATGGATTGAGTATATGGATAAAAAGTTTAAAATTACATTTAAAGATATATTAATAATAATCCTTTTTATAATAATACTCTACCTTGTCTATAGGGATTATTCTATTAATTCAAAATATATAAATTTACAAAATAAGCTTCAAACTAACTCAAATAGCATAATTCCAAAACTTTAATTTATTTTTAAAGATATAAAATTATTTTATTTATATGATATAATTTTTCCATGAATATAGAGGAGAAAGCATATAATCCAAAATCTGTTGAAGAAAATATTCTAAATTTTTGGCAAGATAATAATCTGTATTCACCAGAATATAAATCTAATAAAAATAGAAAAAAAACTTTTTCGATAATATTACCTCCTCCTAATGCTAATAGTTCTCTTCACTTAGGAACAATGAGTGGAAATACTATTCAAGATATTCTAGGAAGATATCACAGGATGATTGGTGATAAGGTATTACTTATTCCTGGAAAGGATCATGCTGCAATTCAAACTGAAGTTGTATTTGAAAAAATATTAGAGAAAAAAGGTATAAAAAAAAGAGATCTTACCAGAGAAGATTTTTATACTCAATGCTATGAATTTTGTATGCAAAACAGAAAAATAGCAAAGACTCAAGAGCTGAATATAGGTCTTAGTGCTGACTATTCTAGAGAAAGATTTACACTTGATAACGATATCACCAATATGGTTTATGATACATTCATAAGAATGTTTAATGAAGGATATATATATAGAGGAAAAAGAATTATTAATTGGTGCATTAAAGATCAAACAGCACTAGCAGATATTGATACTGAGTATAGAGAAGAGGAAGGAAAATTATACTATATAAAATATGGGGATCTTACTGTAGCAACTACAAGACCAGAGACAAAAATGGCTGATGTTGCATTAGCAGTAAATCCAAAAGATAAGAGATATAAACATCTTATAGGAAAAAGCATACAGATAGTATCAATAGAAGGAGAAAGATCATTGCCTATAATAGGAGATAGAGGAGTAGATCCTGAATTTGGAACAGGAGTTTTAAAAGTAACTCCTGGACACTCAAAGGAGGATTTTAAAATTGGAGAGAATAATAATCTTCCTATAATTAGTGTTATTGATACAAGAGGAAGAATAACTTATGGAAAATATAAAGATTTAAAAATAAAAGAAGGAAGAGAAAAAATAGTTGAGGATCTTCAAAAATTAGGTTTGATTGAAAAAATTGAAGATATAAAACATAACATACAAATATGTGAGCGATGTAAGCAAGAGATAGAACCATTAATATCTTATCAATGGTTTATAAGAACAAAAGATTTTGCAAAAGAAGCCATTAAAGCTAGTGAGAATAATGAGATACATTTTTATCCTAAAAGACAAGAAAACAATTATATGAGATTTTTGGAAAATATTGAAGATTGGTGTATCTCTAGACAACAATGGTGGGGACAAAGAATCCCTGCATATTACTGTGGAGGAAAAGAGACAATCATTGATAGTAAGGGTGATATAACTGAAAAGATCTTAGGCTGTGGAGAAATAATAGTTTCTAAAGATAAGCCAAACGAATGTCCTAAATGTGGAAATAAAAATATTGTACAAGATGAAGATATCTTTGACACGTGGTTTTCCTCTACTCAATGGCCTTACTCTGTACTTGGAGGAGTTGGAAGTAAGGATTATAAAGAATTTTATCCAACAAATGTTATGGAGACAGGAAGAGACATACTGTTTTTCTGGGTAGCAAGAATGGTTATGATGTGTATTTATACAACTGGAAAGGTACCTTTTTCAAAAGTTTATCTGCATGGGCTAGTTCTAGACAAAGAAGGTCAAAAACAATCAAAATCAAAGGGTAATGGTATTGATCCAAAAGATATGATTGATAAATATGGAACGGATGCATTAAGACTTTCATTAGTATCCTCCATATCCCCAGATCAAGATTTTAGATTATATGATGAAAAGGTTAAAGGTTTTAGAAATTTTATAAATAAAATATATAATTCTTCTAGATTTATATTTTTAAAAATAGGAGACCTAACAGAGGATGAGAAATCAAAGCTTAAAAAACTTATAGCTTCAGGGAATATTCATACTAAAACAAATATAAAAATACATGCAGAAATGCATGATCATATTTCTAATATAAATAGATTTATGAAAAATTTTGAGATAGGATTAGCAGCATTTCAAATTCAAAATTTCTATCACCATACATTTTGCGATATATACTTAGAAGAGATGAAAGCACATAATAGTATTGAAGCTAAGGCTGATCTTATAAATATATTCTTACAAAATATTCTACTTATGCATCCTTTTATCCCTTTTATAACTGAAAATATATATCAAATATTAAAAGAAGAAAACCTCATTGACAGTAGTGAAGATTCAATAATGTATGAGAAATATCCTGGGATAAAATAGATTAAATTGATAAATTAGATATAAATATGATATTATTCTTTTGTTTATGAAAGATAACATACAGCTAGAAGCTCAAAAAAGAACAATAAAAGGAAAAGAAGTAGCAGTTCTAAGAAAAGAAGGACTACTTCCTGCTGCTATTTTTGGAATCAATGGAAACCTAAATATCTCTTTAAATAAAAAGGTTTTCTTGAAAATTTTTGAAAAGTCTCAATATACATCAATAATAGAAATAAAATTGAAAGATGAAACTCATAATGTACTTACATCTGAAATTCAAGTTCATCCAGTCACAAATGAAGTATTAAATGTTACTTTCCATGAAGTTTCACTAACTGAAAAAGTTAATACAGATGTTCCTATTGAACTTATTGGAGAAGCTCCAGCTATAAAAACATATAATGGAATATTAATACACTCTATACAAGAAATTGAAATAGAAGCTCTTCCAAAGAATATTCCTCAAAGTATTGATATTGATATATCTGGATTAATAGATATAGGAGATTCAATTCTTGTAAAGGATATACAATTACCAGAAGGAGTTGAATTAGTATCAAAAGAAGAAGATGATCTAGATGTTGCTATAGTAACAATATCTCCTCCTACAGAAGAAAGTGTAGAAGAAGACGTAGAGATATCTCCAGAGGATGTAGAGATAATCAACGAAAAGAAAGAAGATAAATCTGAAGAAGAATAATCCTATCGGTCAATAATTGGATAAGAATTTTAAATATAAATCTTATTTAGTTTTAATAATAATCAATAAGTATAAATAATATTTTTACTTTTGGGATTTATTCCATGGTTTAATAAAAACTTCTTAGCTTCATTTGTTTTACTGTGCACTTGAGATAAGACAGTTTTAGGATCTAGAAAGTTTATACCTATGATATGGACATACACTTTATCACCTTTAATATTACCACTTGAATTGCTTCCTGAAACATAATGAATTGAGAAATTTTCACCACTATAATTAAGTGCTCCTAAGCTAAACTTAGATTTATTTATTACTGGAACTCCTTTTGGTATATTTATATTATTTGATATCCCAGATGAAGGATTTAAATCAAAAGCTCCTTGTAATAAAGAAATGATTATTATAATTACTATAATAGATATTAATAAATAAATAATTTTTCTATTTTTTTGTATAAATGTTAAATTCATCCGCTTATTATAATCTGTGGACCTATAAATGTACTTAAAAATTCTTTTAAACTAGATCTTTGAGAACTATTTGATACTCCAGCAGAACCCACTATAGGAGTATATTCCTCCATCATATATGTAAATAGATCAGTAGTTTTACATTCTGAGTTAGTACCACTACCAGCAACTGCATATCCTGTAGATTTCATTTCTTGTTCAAAAGTAGTTTTATAACTAATAAAACTTTGAATAACACAACTTAATCCTGATTGAAATGGTTCTGGGCCAGGAGGACAATTAAAATTTTCTCCATTAGAACCAGGAGCACTAAAAGTACTTTCTTGTCCCCAGATAGCTGCAATAAATCTAGGATCACAATAATAATTTCCTGAAGAACTCTGACATTCAGATATTATCTGATTTATATTACTAAAATGAGAAAAACCAAGACTTGATAAATAACTCTCCATTAAATTAAAATCTGAATTATTTAAAGAAATATTTCCAGAAATAGATATTAAAGGTTGAGAAGTTGTCCAAGGCTCAGGACAATACCCTGTTGATACAGGAATCGGGGATGTAATAGTAGAAGAACTAGATCCACTTAATATTATACCCGAAGGATTATTATATTCAGAAATTGTATTTGTACACCAAGGTTGTAACTCAACTCCAGTAGCATAAAGATTTTTAGGGTGTAGAATAAAAATAGCTAAAACTATAATAAAAGTAAATGTAAAGATATTTTTTATATATTTATAGTCCTTGTTTTCCATTATTTAACCTAATTATATACATATATAATATTTTTTCCTTTTGGATTTATACCGTATTTTCTTAAATAATTTTGAGCAAGACTAAGATATTCAGATTCCTGACTTTTTAAAAGAGAATTCTGGTAGAAATTAATATTTTTTATATCTACATAAATTTTTCCTCCTTTTGAAGGATTCTTTGGAACATTTGGAACATAATGAACATCAAAGTTAAAACTATTATAATCTATAGCACTTAGTTTAAAAAGCTTTATATTTGCAATAGGAACTCCTTTGGGAACTTTTATAGTTTTTTCATTATTATTCTGAAAAAAAAGACTAAATATAATACTTATTATAATAACAATTAGTATTATAGGAATAACATAATTCAATTTAAACTTTGCTCTTATTTCTGTTAAATTCATAATTATATTATAATACTGTTTCCAAATTATATCTTTAATTCCAAACTGGCCAATTAGAAGGAATTGTTCCTGGAGAAATATTTGTTCCCTGAACTTTTCCAGGTGGAGCCCCTAATGAAGCAAGTAGTTCACTATAATTTATACCATATGCAGTAGAATTTCCAACTGTACCGTTAAATTGACTTGCACCAGCTGCTATATCAGAAATACCATTTGCCCAACCAGTTTCTATTCCATACCCACAATTTATCATATTACCTATAACAGTATTTGTTGTAACTGTTTCCCCTACAGTAACAGTAGGATTAATACATTCTGCAACATATGAATATAGACCTGCAGCAGGACCAGAAGTTAACTGTTCTTCTATAAAAATATTATTAGGACCCCATCCACTCCCATTTGGAGCATTTACATATGTTATTCTCCCTGGACCAAGAGCATATACTGGGCCTGTACCTGAATAATCAACTCCTTGATCAATTCTCTCTGGAGACAAATTTGATACTGATCTTAAAGGATTCTGATATATTCCTGTTGCAGATACAGATGTATTTGTATTTGAACTTGTAAGTATATATTTGACAGGAGTAGATTGTGTACAAGCAAAAGGATTATATGAACCTAAATCAGCTGATACAATTGGATCATTTGTAGAAAGAGCTCCTACATAAACAAGGTATAATAGTAATGGATCAGGAAATTGAGATCTATCTGTAATATAATACTCCCCTTCAGGCAAAGGAGAACTTACACCTGAGTTAGAATTAGTATTTGTAGTATTATTTGAAAAATAAGGTTGAAATTTATGTATATCTAGATTTTCTTCTATTATAGGAACATTCCCTAGCCAAGGGAATTCATAACTTACTGATTGGCTATTTGTACCAGAACCAGTTGAAGTAAGACAAGCTACAGAGCTAGCTGGTTGTAAAGAAACATTTAAAGATACATTTATTCCAATTCCTGAGAACAGATTACTCTGTATTTCTGTAGCTGTTTGAACTTGTCCAATATTAGGTCCTTGAGTAACTGTATAAGAAGTATTATTTTGCAAAGCAGAAAGTACTCCAGGATAAAGAGAACTAGTTTGAGGATTTACATAATCTTGCCAGGCATTAATATTTGTATGACCAATTGGCTGCCCATCATCTAAAGATGCCTCCATATACCATTCATCTGCTAATATTCTATTTAAACCTTGTAGATATAAATTTGGAGAAATACTGTAAGTATAGCTACTTTGACAATTTACAATTTTACAACTCTCATTAACATTAATAGTAAAAGGACTACTCATATAACTACTATTTGTAACAGAATTTGTATCTGTTGTATTTTGTTGGCTAGATAAAGGACAATACCCTTGAGGAAGATTAGTTATAGGAGGAGTTGGTCCAGACCCAAAAAAATTTAGAACACTATTATAGATACCTCCTAAAAAATTACTAATACCAGAGAGCAGATTTGAATTAGATCTATAATATCCTCCTATAGTGTCACTTGAGGTTTTAGTTGGATTATATGGATCTCCATAAGGATCAATTAATTTACAAGTAAAATTTCCATTATTATTTGATGTAAAAGTAGCACAATCACTATTTATATTATTCTGATTAACAGTTCCAAATTGATTTAAAGGACTACTACTGACAACAGAACTGTTTGGAAGTTGCAAAGGATTATATTGATTATCTAAAATATAAGTACTTCCTAAGGTAAATAAATCTGCAGCATTCCCAAGATAAGGAACTGGAAAAAATGCTACTCCAGAAGAAGGATTCAATGTAGATACTGAAATATTTTCTGTCATTGAATTAGAGCTAACTGTTGAATTTATCAGATTAACATTATAACCTCCTAATCCAAGAACATTTGTATTCCCTAGTTCAGAAAAATTTACATAAGGATCCATACCCAATTTTTCAACCAGATATCCATATGGAGTATATGGATTTCCTTGCCCATTATTATATGCTGTACCATTAGAATTTATAGAGTCAAAATAATTTAATAAACCAAAATTCTGTAATTGTACATCAAAAGCTAAAGATTGAGTCGCTTTAAGAGTTTCTGTACCCTTAGAATGATTTACACTAACAACTTTTAATGGAATATTATAACTGAAACTAGAAGGGTTTGTATTACAAGATGTAGCCATATGATTAGGAAAACTAAATGGATTTGATCCTGCACTAGGACAAACTACTAAAGGCTCACTAGAAGCATATACACTTCCTACTCTTAGAAAAAAGACTATTATTATTGAAATAATATATATATATTTATAATGCAATTTTAATTTCGGGTACATATATATACATTGGTAATATGGTATTATTTATTATATCAGCTTTTGCAGAAAGGATATATATTGGAATTATATTACTATTTTTAAAGTCAATAAAGAAACCTTGCCTCTCAGAGATAAAAGATATATTTTGAATTTGAAGATTTGTATTAATATATGAAAATGTTTTACTTAAATTACTACCTTTAAGTATAAAATTAGAACTTATAGCTAATCTTTTAGTTAAATTAAAAGGGTATATAGAAAAACTTACAAAATTATTACTATCTGTAAAAATAAATTCATCATAAAATTTCATACCGTCTGGTTTATATATATAGCTATTGTTTATTCTTGGATAATAATACAGAATTTGATCTAATCCAGAAAATACTAAATTCTTATCAAAATTAATCCCAGAAATCCCAAATGTATTTGAAATAATAGAATTAGAGTAAGAATAAATATTTACTTTTTGAGAATCATTTTTAATTGAATAAAAATAGCTATTATTGCTATAAACTAAAGATTGTTCCCCTACATACCATACAGTTTGATTACTAGACTCTGTAGTAGGTGGACTACTTATACCAAGATTTGATGCTATCTGATAATCAGTTTTACTAAAATAGAATGAATAATAATTACTTTGAGATGATTCTAAATTTAGAGAAAATTTCTGATTAATATTTGATACTGTATCATTTGAGAAATTAACTTTTGGAACACTCTTAGATACGGGTATTGTACTTTTTAAAGAACTATTAGTTACAACTTTATTAACATTTGTTCTAAAAGCAAAATATAGATATAAAAGAATTATAAATATTATAAATGGCAAAACTAATCTTAGATATTTCATATTTATTCTCCTAAATATTCCCCTTTATACAAAGTCTCACCTTTGTACAGATATGGATTTGTTGTATTTATTTTTAATATACCAGAAGAAGTTTTTACAAAAATAGTATCAGCAGTAATACTTCCTGGATTATTTTCTATATTTATAATTTTACCAGAAGTATTTAGAAAAGATGAGGCAGGAGTTGAATTATGATTTACTGTATTTGATGTATTATTATTATTTCCTCCAGAAGTTGTTCCTCCTCCTATCAGTGAAGCCATTAACCCCCAACCCAGAACCATTATAAATATTGTACGTAGAAAATCATCTATATCAAATTCTGTTTTAAATAAAAGAGCTAGTATTCCTATTAGTATATCGAACCCTAAAGATGCAACAGCTGCAGCTTGTCCGAACCAACTTCCTATTGTACTTACTACTTTTTTGAAAAAATCTCCTACATAAAAAAATATACCGTGTCCAAAAACTCCTTCTAAAAAGAAATTAATTCCAATGACTCCAATTCCAACAACACCAAGACCTGCGAGGGTAGCAACATATCCTCCAACTCCAAAAATTCCAGCACCAAGAGCTCCGAAAACTCCAGCACCACTAAGAGCTGCTGCCAAACCTCCTGAAATCCCTACTGCAGAAGCTATACCAAAACCTGCAGTCAAAGCACTTCCTAAAAAGCCTCCTATTCCTCTTTGAAAAAATAATCCTTTCCAAAAATCTAAAGTTGCTAACTGAGTATCAAAATATACAAGAAAAGCAGGATCAAATATTTTATCTCCAATAAAATTCATAAATCTTGCAGCTAATCCTTTAACTCCTTCAACTGCTGGATTTAAAAGACGATAGACCCCCCAAGCAGCCCCCACTCCAGCACCAAATAATATTCCAGGAATAGTACCAAAGAAATAACTAGCTACTAATCCTGCTACTAAACCTGGAGTAGCTCCACTATCAATAAATTTAGAGGTTTTAATTATAGTATCTTTAGACAGAATATTGCCAACCACAGCAGTACTTGGATCCATTTTTGAAAGAATTGTCAAACCTGTTTTTAATCCAATATATCCAGCAGTAATTCCCATTAAAATAAGAGGATTTGTAACACCCAAAAATACTGAAATTATAACTCCTCCAAAGACTCCAGAACTGAAGTTTTTAAACAAATCTTCTGTCGTTATATTAAACTTAGGATAAAGATTAAGATTTATTGTTGTACTAATCTTTCCTAATGCACCTAATCCTGAATTTTTTAAAGCTATAAGAATAGGTTCTTTTAGCTCAATACCCACAATAGATTTTATAATAGATTCTGAATCGAAAAGCCTTGCAAAAGCATCCTGGTCTTTCATCTCCATAAATAACTCTCTAAAAGATAAAGAATTATCAGCTCCTTTGAAAAGATCTGGGAATACACTACCTACTGAAATATTTATATTTGTTAAAAATTTATAAAAATCAGAGCCCACAAATGAAACACCTAAATCAAAACCTCTAAATTCTTCCACACTTCCAAATTTTTCAACAAATTCTGGATATTTAAGATCTAAATTTAAACCATGCTCTGATAAAAATGTTCTTATATCAGTGTTTGAAAGACTATTATATAGATCCATCTCTCCTCTAGAATTAAAAAAATCTAGTAATTTTCCTTTTAAAATTTCTGGATCTATAAAATTTTTTGCAAGAGGGTCTTTTAATATATCTGATATTTTATAATATGAACTCATTTCTCTAGAAACCAATTTGGTTCCAAACTTAGATCCATCTCGAATATTTTGGAGAGATTTTTCAAATCTAGACATTATTTCCTCATCTTGTGACCATCCAGCTAGATCTTTTATATCTTCTCTGTATATATTTTTCATCAAAGAATCAAATCTCTCTGAATTATCTAAATTTTCATATATATTTTGGATATTAGAATCAGCTGATAATTTATCTATCAATTCTGGACTAAGATTTCTCCCAAAAGGATCTCTTAGTGACCTTAAGAAATCTTCTAGATTAGTAGCACTCATATTTATACTCTCTCCATAGAAATTGAAAGCATTAGAAGGATCATATCCTCTCAAAACTTCCTGATGTAACAAAGAAGAATCTTCTCTTATTGTTTTAAGTTCATCTACTATATATCTAGCATCTGGAATGAATATTTTTGGGTCATGAAAATATTCATAAATTCCTTTATCAGAATAGAATCTGTCTAACATATCACTTGTATATCCACTTTTATAAAATTCTCTATACAAAGATTCTTTTTCTAGTGCTTTTAGGAAATCTAATCTTTCGGAAGTAAGCCTAAGATCTCCTTCAAGAAGTGTTCTTTCAGCTAAAGGTTTAGAATCAATTATAAATCTTGATCCTCTTTTTCCTATATAAGTAACTATAGATGAAATTCCACCTGAAACTACAGCTCCTATAACTGCCCCTACTGGTCCTCCAAAAGCAAAACCTATTAAAGCAGCTCCTCCTGTAAAACCAACACCAATATGAACTACATCATATGCAGTTATGCCTGATATATTGTGTAGAACTGTATCCTCAAATAAAGATGATTTAAAGAAATCTGCAACCCCTCCAGAAACCAAACCTGCACCTGCTAGACTTAAGAATAAAGGATTTCCTGTAAAAAGAGCTAGTCCTATACCTACTAGACTTCCAGCTCCTCCAAACTCAATAAGATATTCTGATTTAAATAAAAAAGAAGATCCTGAATCTAGTGCTGCAGAATAGCTACCTATAGTCCTACCTACAAAAGATAGATCTACTGCTTTCAAAGCAGAACCTACTCCAAATAATCCTACTCCTACAGCCACAAGAGGAAGTCCAGTTACCCCAAAAAGTGCTGCTGCAATAGTACCTACAACTGCAGTTGTTACTCCAAAAGTTCCTGATTTAAAAATAATCTCAGGAAGAGAAAGCGCTCTGTCTGTCATTGTTGAAGCTATTCTTTCAATAATATTTGAAACTAATGGATTTTGTACAGAAAAATAATTTGCAAAATCTAGAGAAAACTTAGGGACAAAATATGCCAAACCAAAACCTACACCTAAAATTGGATTTGATAAAGTTAATCCAACAATAAGTCCTGGAACTAAGGCTTCTATTCCATCCTTTGCAATAAGTTTTGCTACTCCAAAACTAAATCTAAAACTATCTAATGAAGTTAGAACTCTCCCCATTAATCCTTCCCCAGTAACATTTCTCAAAAGTGAAAATGTTAATTCTTGCCTTTCTCCAACATACTCTGCAAGCTTAAATATAGTTTTATCTATAAGGAATTCTGCTGCTAAAATAATTGCACCTGGAAGAAGAGCTAGAAAATCTAAAAACTTTAAAACTCTTCTTTTCTTTATTTTAGGACGCCTTTTTGTAGGAGATATAGAACCTACTCCTCTTAATCTTTTCGAAATTTTTGAATTATTTATTTTTCTTCTTAAAAAATCTATTCTTGTTATTCTTCCTGTTGAAGGATTTCCTTCTATATTTTCTAATCTTTCCTTAAAAGCAGTTTCAAAATTTTCTGAGAATTTTTTTCCTTCAGTATTAATAAAAGAATTTGATAACTCAGACCAAATATATCCAGACCTATATTGAGAATGAAGATTCTTTTTTTCTGGATATAAAAATTTATTTACCCGTCTATATTTTAAAAGAGATATAGAATCTGAAGAACGTACTCTTCCTATATTTTTTTCATTTACAAGTTTATTTAAAAGAGATACATACGAATGAGTATTTTCTTTTGCAACCCTTTCTACTATAGGATTTCTTTCTTTTGCAATTTCTGCACTCCATTTAGAAACCTCTGAACTAGAAGTTGTTCTTGATACAACTAAAGTTTTTTCCCATTGAGACATAAGTTTCCAGGAAGAAGGAAGCGAAAATAATTTAGATTTTTTAATTTTTCTATGAGAATCATTATCTAAGACAAATTCTAAAAGATGATTAAATTTAAAGGTTTTATCATTAATTGGTGCAGCAGAAATATCAACCCCTTTTTGATCTTTTAATATCTGAATTCTACCTTCATCTGTCTTTATTGGATTAAGATTTTCATCCAATGCATACATATAACCTTTTGTATATAATGTTTCTATCTCTTTTTCTATTACAGAAAGCCAAAGATTTCCTCTCCCTGTTAAATCTCTTTGAAATCCATCTAATCCAAATACATATTTTTTACTAGATCTAAGTGCAAATTGAGGATAAAAATTCTTTGCTATTGCAGGGACTAAAGCTTGAGCTAAAAGATATGCTTCTCTATCTTTGAAGTTCCTTTTGTAAATAGTTGATAGATGTTTTGAAAAATCTCTGTATAAATTTTCTGTAATTGTAAGTTGAATAAACTTTTTTGATTGAGAAACTTTTACTATTGGGGAAAGTTTATTTATTAATTCTTGAGGAATAGTTCTATTATCTATAGACCCAGAATTTCTATATTCGTCTAAATATGAAGATAGATTGATTCTAGATAAAGATATATCTCTAGCAAGATCAATATCTCTATAATAATTATCTGTATATAATAAATTTAATTTACTTCTTAAAGATTCTAAATCAGCATTCATAATTAATCATACTCATAATTAAATAGATTTTCTACATAAGTTTTATTTGCAAAAAAATTATTAATATCATCTTCACAGAAAGTTCCATTTTGTATTATTTGAAACATACGAAAAACTAAACTATCTTCATCTGCATCAAGAAAAAAAGAGAATATACCATCTAATTGAATATATTTTCTTATCTTTGATAGAATTATTTCATTTTTTATATATTTAAATCCAGATAAACCTTTATATTTATCTAAATAACTATAATTCTCATCTTTTGTTATCTCTAATCTTAAGTCTAAATCAGTATATTTTTGTCTTGATATAAAAGATTCTTTTTCTATAGAAATAGCAGAGAAATTTTTATCATAAATATTATTATCTAGTGTTAGTTCTTCTCCTTCTTTAGATAGGAATAGATTTAAAAAATCTTTATCAAAAAATTCATACAAAAATGAAAAATTGTATTGAGCTTTACTACCTGATTGAGTATAAGTAAAAATACTCTTATATAAATAATCATATAGGGGGGCGTTTAAATCCTCACAAGATATCTTCATATCTTCAACTAATCTTAAGAGGAAAGATTCAAAATAAGGAGTTTTTTCATAATCTTTTACAAAATTTATGAAAAGATAAAAATTGTTTCCGAATTGATTATTATAGTAATCTCTTAAAATCATTATGCTCCAGAACCTAAACTTTTTCTTGTAGATCCTGTCCATTTTCTTAAGCTTCCATAAGGAGATTGGAAACCTCTCTTAAGCTCAGTAGCATAAGAAGAGAAGTCATAACCCAAAGCCTTTGTTACATCAGCTATTATTTTAGGAATAAGAACAAATAGAGCAACTGATATTAAAAGTTCAACTGTCTTCCCTGACTGATTGCTAAAAATCTGTCCTATCCCTAATAAAGGAAGACTATTTCCTCCAGGTGCAAAACCTGTTGAATGTTCAAGAAAGTATATAAGGTTAAACATTGTATATGTTGTAACAAAGATCAAAACTCCCTTAAACATTCCTTTAAAAAAGTTTCCTATAAATTTAGATTGTCCAGGAATTGATCCTGCTAAAAACATAAAAGGGGATACAACTGGTAAAAATAAAAATATTAAATATCCTTTTAGAAGTTGAACTATAATCTTGAATACAGTAAATAAAAGTATTACTCCTATAATAAAAGCAATTATAGATGAAAGCCCTGTTGACTGAACAATACTTGCAAGTTCTTTAACTAAGTCAGCTATAACTCCAACCCCAGTTGTATTAACATTAGAGATAGAACCAGCTGCTCCACTTACTATAGTAGTAAGTTGAGAATTTATTCCCCCATAAATATTAAAAATATAATTCTGAGAGCTAAAGGCGGTATGGAATGACCCTGAGGATAAATTCCCATTTAATGCTGTAAAGGAGAAGTATATAAACCCTAAAAGAATATTCATAAGATCTATCATAAATCCTCCAATTGCATAGCTAAAAGTTATTAGTATTACTGCTGCAATAATATTTGGGAGTGCACTCAAAAAGGTTATTGGAACTTGACCCCCAACCTTTCCTCCTATAATGATCATTACTCCTGTAAATAGAATTACTAAAATTAATAAAAGGAATGCAAGATTTCTTGTAACAGCCCAAATAGGATAAATTGGAGATAAAAATGAAAAACCATATACAGGTCCAGAATAATTATTAGATGATGTTGCTGCAAAAGTTGAATTTGAAGATGATGCTTTCTGATAAAGGTATGCAAAATAGCTCACTCCACTAACAGGTGGATTTGAATAGAGATCTGCCATAACAGAGGAGACATCACCTAATGCTCCAGATCCTCCAGTGTACTGAAAGTTATCGGCACTAGATCCTGAAGAATTATATTGAGTATAATTTCCTAGAATTGCTATAGCTCCACTTTGAAAAATTGCTGGAGTAAACCCACAGGATTCCCAAACTGAAAGACCAGATCCTCCTTGTGGAGCACATTGATTTAGTGTATTTTGGGCAGAAGTTATTGGAGTAGAAGTTGTTTGTGCAAAAACCTGTCCTACAGAAAGAAACCCTAATACTAGAAGAGATAAAATTATAGTTTTTATAGAAAGAAAGCTTGTTTTTTTTAAATCTGTACCTACTGAATTCTCTAAAATATCTATTGCATCAGTCTTATATACAGCTAATCTTTTTGATACTACTTTTGATTTTAAAAAGAAAATCTTATATTTCAGCTGTTTTTCTTTTATTCTAGATTTAATTGATTGTGTAAATTTATTCATAAAACAGTAGATTGTATCAGAAACTATATATATTACAATAGCAAATCTGCTCTATTTTTTCTAGTTTTATCTAAAGCTTGTTTTTTTCTATATTCTGAAACCTTTTTATGATCTCCAGATATAAGTATTTCTGGAACAGTATCTCCCATAAAATTTTTTGGACGAGTATATTGAGGATATTCAAGCATATTAGGATCAGAAAATGATTCCTCGAGTAAAGACTCTTTATTACCTAAAACTCCTGGAATAAGTCGTACTATGGAATCCAAAAGACATAAAGCTGCATACTCTCCTGAGGACAAGACATAATCACCTATACTTAATTCTAGATCTGTATATTTTAGAATCCTCTCATCAAAACCTTCAAATTTAGAACAAATAATAGTAATATTCTTTTTTTCTGAGAGTTTATATGCTTTTTTTTGATTAAATTTTTCTCCCGAAGCGGAAAGCATAATTGAAAAAGTCTGACCTTTTTCCTGTATATAATTAATTGCTTTATAGAGTATATCTGCTCTTAAAATCATTCCTGCTCCCCCACCAAAAGGAGTATCATCAACAGACCCTCTTTTATCTTCTGCAAAATCTCTAAGATTATATATATCTATATCTATTTTATTTTGAATAAGTGCTCTATTAATAACTCCAAAAGAAAATATATTGGAGTAAAAATCAGGATACAGAGTTACTATATTAAATTTCATTTATTTATTCTATTTATTTTTAATATTTATATAAGTTTATCCAATTCTTTTTTAAAATCTTCTTTTGGTCTAACACCAATAAGTCGAGTAACTTCAACTCCATCTTTAAAAAAAATAACATTTGGAATACTCATAACTTGATACTCTGAAGCTATATCTGAATTTTCATCTACATCTATTTTAGCAACTTTTACTTTATCTGAATATTCATCTCCCAGCTCTTCAATAACAGGAGATAGCATATGACAAGGCATACACCAATCTGCCCAAAAATCTACAATTACAATTTTTTCCTTTTCATCTAATACTTCTTTTTTAAATGATTCTGAAGTTAAATCTATGTGTGACATATATAAACCCTATTAAATTAATTACATTAAGTATAACAAAAAAAGACGGGAATAAAAACCCGTCTTTTAATGTGAATATATGATTATTTGGAATTAACTCCCAC
This sequence comes from bacterium, assembly GCA_021810605.1. Classification (GTDB taxonomy): domain Bacteria; phylum Patescibacteriota; class Dojkabacteria; order JAKAPS01; family JAJZLI01; genus JAJYFR01. The sequence goes on from JAJZIL010000001.1 coordinate 67,688, forward strand.
CATTATATTCATAAACTAAAGGATAACCAGCTGTATTTGTAGTTGCCCCTCTTGGAAGAGTTGCTCCATTTCCAGTAGAGAAAACTAATATTTTATCTCCAGCTATATTCTCTCCTACATAATAATTTCCAGCAGGAATAGAACCTAAATCACTACTAATTGCACTATATAGACTAGAAGTTGAAGTTAATTGTTCACAATCTCCAGCTGCTGTTCCAGTTGCAATAGTTAAAGTAACATTAGGAATAGTTCCAGTTCCAGTTACACAATAAGGCGTTCCTAATGAAGAACCAGTTACACTAAATCCAAGTGGAGTTGATGTTGTAGTATCAAGAACACTCCCTGTAGATGGTTGTGGAATTCCAGTTGGATAATTTCCTTTGTTATCAACTGTATATGTCTGTATTGCCTTATAAATCTGTTGAACATTACTCTCTGTTGTAGTATTGTTTGCATCGGCAATTCTTCCAATTGGATCCAATGCTATAAACACAACTAAAGCTAAAATAGCTATAATAACTATAACTATCAATATTTCAATAAGGGTAAAACCTTTTTTATTCTTTATATTTTTCATATTTTTCTCACCTCCTTTATTTTTGTATATATAATAATTTATATTAGTAGTATTTTTTTGTCAATTCTTAAATTTTATAAATTTGATAAGCGACACCATATCCTTTCACATCAATATTTGAACCTTCTCCTAAATCTGTACAAAAAACTACTACTTTTGTACCATATACATTTTTAGCAATATAAAAATCTCCTATTGGAAGAGATCCACTAAGGTAAGGTGCTATTTGATTTGCAATAACTGATCCTTTCACTATAGACAGACATGAATTTTCAAAAGCTCCTGCTTGTATACAATTAGGGATTCCTAATGCATTACCCATAACATTAAATCCTGCTCCTATACCAGAAGTTTGAGTATTATTTATCATTAGAGGAGAAGATATTGCAGGGATTGAACTTGGAAGTTGACCTTTATGTAGAAGACTATATTCTTCAATTGCACTCATAATCCTTTCTACCTCTTTTTCTTTATTTATGTTATATGTATCTGACACAGCTTTAACAGGATTAATTTCAAAAAAAACAATAAGAGTAAACAAAGCTATTGTAACTAAAAATAAAAGTATCTCAGATATTCCAAATTTTTTACCGTTCATATACTACAATTCAGAATAGCATAATGGCTAAATTTTTCAACAGTTCTATTGAAAAGTTATCCACAATTTGATATTCTATGTACTTACAAATCTGTTCCATAATATTTTTCAAAAATAAATTATGCATGATAATGTTAATGCAATCTGGAAGATTGCATCATCTCAAATAAAAATTAAGATTAATGAAAATAATTTTAAGATCTGGTTTAATAAAATAAAACTTGAATCTATACAAAATAATGTTGCAACTATTTCTTGTCAAAACTCTTTTACATCCGACTACATACAAAAAAATTATCTAAATATAGTTAAAAATTCAATAAAAGAAGTTTATGGGTCAAATATTGACTTAGTTTTCAAAGTAAGGCCAGAAGATATTAATTTAGAAGAGGAACCTATATTTGCATCTTTTGATGAGACAAAGAATAAAAATATAACTCTTCATTCAAATTTAAATCCTAAATACAAGATTTCAAATTTTATAGTTGGATCCTCAAATAGGCTTGCTCATGCAGCAGCTTTAGCTATAATAGATTCTCCAGGAACTCTTTATAATCCTTTTTTTATATATGGAGGAGTTGGTCTAGGAAAAACACATCTTATGCAAGCTATTGGAAATGAACTATTATCTAAAAATCCAGATATAAAAATTACATATATGAGTAGTGAGACACTTTTAAATGATTTTATAAACTCAATAGTAAAAGGAAAAAATGAAAATTTTAGAAAAAAATATAGAGAAAATGATATTCTCATAATAGATGATATTCAATTTATATCTGGAAAAAAGGGAATTCAGGAAGAATTTTTTCATACATTTAATACATTACAACAAGCAAATAAACAGATAATTTTGGCTTCAGATAGACATCCAAAAGAAATTGAAAATCTAGAGGAACGTTTAGTTTCTCGTTTTGAAGGTGGGATGGTAGCAGATATAACTAATCCAGATGAAGAGATGAGAATAGCAATTCTTAGAAAAAAATGCCAGGAAAAAAATATAGAAATTGATGAAGAAATTATAAATTTAATATCTGAGAATATTAATTCTAATATAAGGGAATTAGAAGGAATTCTAACAAAGATAGTTGCAACTGAAAATATTTTAAATAAAAAACTTAGTAAGGATGAGGTTTCAAAACTTATTGGTATTAATATAAAGAAAAGAAATAGAATTTTGAAGCCAAAGGATATACTTACTGGTGTTTGTGAAAAATTCGGAATATCTCAAAGAGAAATAATTGGAGAAAAAAGAACAAATAAAATTGCTCTTCCTAGACAAGTTGCTATGTATATGCTTAGAAAAGATCTAAATTTACCTTTGACTGAAGTTGCAAATATACTTAAGAGAAAAGATCATACTACAGTTTTACATGCTGTGGATAAGATAGAGAAATTAATAGATTCAGATGTATATATAAAAGATGATATTAGTGATATAAGAAGCTCTTTAGATAGATTTTAAAAATGTGATTTTAATGTGTTATCTATGTGGATTATATGTTTATAACCTTTTGATTTTGTGGATATTAATTTATAGTAATAAACATATATTTTTAATTTATACTACATCTATACACATTATTAAATCCATAAAAATAACATTTTTAAATTTTTAAATACTATGTTTGCAATAAAAAAATAAAATGTATATTATGAACAAATTAAACACACTAATATTTACTTTTATAAAAAGATATATTTACATTTAGTTTAAGTTATGAACATTACTACTTAAACTACTAATTTTATATATAATATATTATATAGATTTAATAAATATGGATATAAATATTATTAGAGAAAATTTTATAGAACTTTTAAATTTTAATATTAAAACACAATCATCTAAGGTTAGTATTCCAATCCTTTCAAATGTATATATAGAAGCAAAAGATGGTAAATTAACTTTAAAAAGTACTAATCTTGAAAACAGTATAATCTCTGTATCTGGAGTTGAAGTAAAAAAAGAAGGTGTTACTACTGTAAATATGAAAAATTTATATGATTTTGTTTCTAATCTTAAATCAGAAGTTATAAATATTAAACTAAATGATAATCAACTTACAGTATCAGATAATAACAATCATATTCTTTTAAATACTATATCTGCAGAAGAATTTCCAGAAATACCAGATTCTAAAGGAGATCTAATTTTAAAAATACCTGCTTTTGATTTTGCGACAGCACTTGATAAAGTAACATTTTCAACTTCAACTGATCTTTCAAAAGTAATATTATCAGGAGTTTTATTTCAATTTGATGATAAAGTTCTAAAACTTGTTGGTATTAATGGATTTAGATTCTCTAGTTTTGAGGTAGATAAAATAGTAAATGAGTCTAAAACTGAATTATCTGAGATAATAGTACCTTCTTATTCATTAGATAGTATATCAAAGATTATAAAGGATTTATCTATGGATAATGATTCTTTTGTATATGTATATATGTTTGGAAAGAACAATCAATTAATTTTTGAAATAGAAAATGTTAAGTTTGTAGTAAGGTTAATAGAAGGTAAATATCCTGATTATCAAAAAATTTTCCCAACAGATTATGAATGTGAATTCACTATATCTACAGAAGATTTAAAAGATGTTGTTAAATTATCAAGTATATTCAGATTTAAAGATATATCTAGAATATATTTAGATATAGATCCTAAGGAAGGTGCAATTAGATTTCAATCTTCTTTAAAGGAGGTTGGAGAAAGTAATTCTATTATAAAGACAAAGATTAAAGGAAATAAATCAGTAGTGAGTTTTAATTCTAAATATATAATGGATTTTTTAAATCATACAGATTCTGATAAATTAGAGGTTTTTATTAATCCTTCATCTTTGAAAAAAGTATCAAAATTTCAAGAAAAAGATAATTCTAAATTTATTTATCTAGTAATGCCTCTTTTAGAAAGGTAATTTTTATAAGTAAATTATCTTTATTATTTATTAGAATATTAATAAAGTTCTTTTGTAACTATAACTTATTATTTTAAAGTATTTAATAAAATGTTATTAAAAGTACTCTATTTTGTAGTTTTATTATTTTTAATAGATAAAATATACTAACATGTTATATAAATTGATTTAGAGTATAAATAAAATCAAATATAACTATATTAAAATGTATATCAAAATGTGAATATTAATAGATATTCCAAAATTTTATTATATGGAATATATTTACAAAGTGTATAAATATTAATACAAGGATATTTTATAGATTTTAGATATAATTAATTTTTTAGTTATATTTTCTCTACTCTTATTTTTAAATCTTTAATTAAATCAGTTGAATTCTTCTGAATTAAATCTATTATTTCAGATTTTCTTAGAAGTATTTCTTGTGCAATATTAGGATTATTTGATATTAAATTTATAGTTCCGTTTTTTATATTTTTGAGTTTTATATTATATTTTATATCTATATCTAATATATTCTCTATAGATCCATATATAAGATCTCTATCCTTTATTTTATCTTTTATATCATTCATAGAAATATTATTAATTTTTAGCTTTTTAAGCATTTGATATTTTTTTTATAAAATCATCTGCTTTAGAATATTTTTTATCTTTTATAACTTTAAAAACATTTAATATATCATTTGTTGATATAGCTTCTTTTCCTGCAAATTTTTTTATTTCAGAAGAATCTAAGTCAACATTTAACCTATATTTATTAACCATATTATTTAATGGTTTTACAACATAAAGAATACTTTTTGTAAGACAATTATCACACATTAAATAAACTATTGTGAGATTATCATTTCTATCTATTAATTCAATCATCCCTTTATCATGGTATGCACCACATTTATCACAATATGAAGGAATAATATCTAATATATCCTTTATTTCTTTATTATTATTCTTTTTTGTTTTTATATTTATTTTTTTATTCATTTGTATATATTATATATCTTTTGTCAATTTTTTTTTAGATATATGAGTAACTGATACTATTAGTATAAATATGAATATAATTACAAAACCTAATATTATTGATTTATGAAATCCTGTTATTATAAGGGCAATTAATCCTAATAAAAATGTAAAAAAATATTCTATTAAAGCAACTTTTCTTTGAGACAAACCTAAATCTAATAATCTATGATGTAGGTGACGTTTATCATTTATATTCATTAATGATATTAAAGATTTAGGTTTGTCTTCTATTATTCTTGATATTATAACCCAAACAAGGTCTATTACTGGAATTGATAAAACCATTAATGTTGATGCTAGTTTTGCTCCAGAGTAAATAGAAAGAACAGCAATTATAAAACCATAGACACTCTTTCCACTAGCTCCTGAGAATATTTTTGAAGGATAAAAATTATAAAAAAGAAATCCTATCATTAATCCTGCAAATATAAAACCTAGAAAAGCTGTATTGATAGTTTGAAATCTTACAGATAGTAAAGCTATTATTATAGCTATAATAGATATATTTCCTTCTGCCAATCCATCAGATCCAGCCATCCATTTAACTGCATTGATTATGACTAATATCCATATTATTGTTAAAAATAGGGATACAAAATATAGGTGTACTCCTAAAAATTCAAAAGGAATTCTATTTAGAGAAAAGATTCCACCTAATGGTTTTGATACATAATTAATATCTATTCCTGCAAAAGTTATAAATAGTGTTGCTAAAATTTGGATAAATATTTGTATTTTTGCACTTAGATCATATACATCATCAATTATTCCTCCTACTAGAAGAATAATTATACCTATAATAAAAACAATTAAGTCTGTATTTATTTGTACATAAAATAAAATTAAGACTATAAATGGAACTATAACAGAAACTCCACCTAATTTTAATTTAGCAGTTTTATGAATTCTTCTATTTGCAGTAGTATCAGTTCTTTCTTTTGGAGGTAAGTCATAAATTTTAAACTTTTTAGATATTATTCCTATTATAGGAGTTAAAAGTAAGGATATAAAAAAAGATTCTATAAATATAGGAAAAAAGTAAATATATTTTAAATAAACAAATAAAAAATTATTCATATAACTGTTTGTAATATTTTATATATATCCAGAACTATAAAGATATTAATAATTAAGCCTAGAGTATTTGTCATGAAATACAAACTTTTGACCTTATAGTAGCTTTTATATGATACATAAAAGAAAGATAGGCAACTGAATATTATAAATATGAGTGGAATAAAAATAAAAATTTTAGGATAAAGATTAAAATTATTATTTAAAAGTAATATTGGAATCTTACTACTTAAAGAAAAATAATAATAATATATAAAAAAAATATAAATAAATATAAGGAATATATTAATAAATATATATATCCATGTATAAAAGTTTTTCCAGAATGATATTAGGTTTAATGTATCAATTACATTTGATAGAAATTTTTTATTATTTTCTATTATTGAAGACTTTTTTATATCAAGAGGTATCTGATTTAATTTTCTTTGATCCATAATAAAAGTATATCATAAATGATCATTTATACTATCGATATTAAAAAGAAATTGTATTAATTTATTTAAAAATAGCAATAGTAATATTTATGATTTTTTAATTAAAGATTTCCATTTATATTGCTAATAGATTGATTTGTCATATAATAATAAATATTTTTATTAAGATTTGTTTTTAATAGATTTAATATAAAAATTTTATTATTTGATGCTATTATTCCCTTTATGAAATTTGGGTTTTTTGTGTATGATGTAATCTTGTTATAAATTGAGTTATTTATATAAAAAACTCCAGAAGTAGGCATTCCAAATGCATTTGAACTTAAATTAGCTATATCTTTTGCATTTACTATTAACCCTAAATTTTTACTTGCGGAATTTAAATCTCCAGAATTGACAGAAAAAATAGTTTTTACTATTGAACCATTTTTAATTAAAACATACTCATATTTTACTATATTAACATTTCCAGAATTAAATTCAGGAGAATTATAAAATACTAGCATGTAATTTTTATTTCCAGAAAGAATTTCATATAGATAATCTAAATTATTGTTATTTTCAGATATTAAATTTTTATTATTTAAAGAGAGTTTTTCTAGATATGTATAAAATGAAGTTTTAAATCCAGTTTGAAGAGATTGTAATTTTTTGATTTGTGAATTTTGATAATTTAAATTAGTAAGGTTATATAAAGAAGATATTGCACTTATATTGTTATTATTTGAAAAATCATAAAAAAAAGTATTTATATTTTTCTCTTTGATTATAGTATTATTTATTGAATTGCTTGTATTAACAGATATCTGAAATGTTTTATAAAAATTGTTATAAATTGGGATATATTTAAAGACAGGAGAAATTATTCCTAGTAGATAAACTGTTTGTTTTTCGGAATTAAGTAGTTTACTATTTTGGGTTGCAAGAGTTCCAATATTTTCTTTTCCAAAGTTTATTTCTTCTGAATAAATATAACTTTTTGAATTTTCATAATTTATAACTATGAATCCTATATATACTATAAATATAAACAATATGATTGCTATAAATGTAATAAAATAAAAAAATTTTTTCCCTTTTGGGGATCTATTTCTTAGATCTATTTTTGATCTATCTTTAAGATATGCATTTTTTATATTATCAAAATCATGTATATTGATATCATCTTTAATTTTTTCTTTTTCCATAACTTTGTTATCTTCAATTACTTCCTTTAAATTAACATCATCTATATGATTTTTAATTTTTTCTATATCTATACTAGAAGAATTATTAAGCATATTAGATAATTTATATTCTATTGTATTTCTTATTCCTTCTTCAAAATTTGTTTTTACTTCCCAATTATCGAGAATATTAATTGGATTTTTTATCCTATCTTCTATTTTTCTATCTCTTGGTTCACTATTTACAACAGGAAACCCAGTAAGATCAGATATTCTAAATGCTAGCGATATATTTGATATATCTTCTTTATTTGAAAGTGAAAAATCTCCTTTTTTTTGAGAAAATAGTATATTAAATATCCCAGAGACTGCATCATCAATATATATATAATGAGAGAAAGAATGTTCTTTTCTGACTTTTATAACCTCCTCTTTTTTGATACTTTCTATAATCATATTAATAGGACTTTTTATAAATACATCAATTCTTTCTCCATAAACATCAGCAATCCTTATCAATGAGATATTTAAATCATCCATCTCTTTCAATACTTTATTTTCTATAATTTCTTCATAATTATTAAAATTAGAGTTTTCTTTCTTATTAATATTTATAGTAACAACAGATTTAGAGTTATAATATTTAGAGATTTCAAAAAAATTATCAAGAAGTTTTACATTTTTATCAATATCAAGTTCTTGATCATATTCAAAATTAGAAATAAATATACAGAACCCAATATCTATTATGCTGTTTATTATCTCATCAATATTTATTTCAGAGAGAGTATCTATTACTTTTATTTCACCTTTTATTCCAGATTCTTTAATTGTTTTTAATTTTCTAATATTATCAGAATTCTTTTTTGTAACACTATCTAATATAAGTACATTTCCTCCATTTTTAGAGATCTCTTCAGAAAGTTTTTCTCCTAAAAAATTTAATCCATTAAATATTATGGTTGTAGGTAGTTTTTTTACAAAGAAATTTTTATTTTGCATTATAATAAAAGATTAACAGGTTTATTTCTGTATGTAAATTATTGCTTAGATTTATAGACTTTTCCAGATTATTTGAAAGGTATTTTATTTCATAGTTGACAAATAAATACAGAGAGTGCTAATATATTAGCAGTTAAATTATTTGTTTGCCAAATATGACACCAAGACAAGCTAAAATACTTGAGTATGTGATATTGGAATATATGGAGACTGCACAAGCAGTAGGCTCTGTTGCAATGGCAAATAAATATGGGATCAATGTATCTCCTGCGACTATAAGAAATGAGATGTCAAATCTTATAAATCAAGGGTTTCTTTCGAAAGAGCATTTTTCTTCAGGGAGAATCCCTACGATAGTTGGATTTAGGTATTACATTGAGAATTTGCTCTTTGAAGAACAACTTAATTATCTAGAGGAGATGGAGATAAAAGAAAAACTCCACGCAGTAAGGTTTCAAAAGGAAAAAATTTTAAGAAGTGCAGTAGAATCTTTAGCTAAGTCTTTGAAATATACTGCGATAGCTCTTGCTTCAGATTCTATTTATTATGCAGGTATTTCTGAAATTTTAGATTATCCTGAGTTTGAAGATATCTCTACACTTAGGAATATAATGTCTGTTATAGAGAATTATGATATATTAGAGAGTATTTTTGAAAAAGGGAATAAATTTGAGGGTGGAGTTAAAATTTTAATGGGAGAAGAAACAGGTTTTGCTAGTTTTAACTCTTGTTCTATTGCTTATTCTGGGTTCAGAATACATAGAGGGGAGCAAGGTTATCTTGCAGTGATAGGACCTTTTAGAATGGATTATAAAAAGGTACTTCCTTATTTAAGATATACAGTAGAAGTCTTGGAAGAGGCTACTTCTGGTTGGTAATTTTATTATATAAATAATTATGGCTGAAAAAAAAATAAAGAAAGAACAAAAAAAAGATATATCAGAAGAAACTATTGATATTGGAGAAGATACTATAATAGAAGAATTGGACTTAAAAGATAAAATGATAGAGTCACTGACTCATGAAAAAGAAGATTTAGAGATAAAACTTAAATCTGCTCTTTCTGATTATCAAAATTTTAAGAGAAGAGTTGAAACAGAGAAAGAGAATAGTTCTAATGTACTTAACAATATTGTTTTAAGAGAATTTCTAAATGTTTTAGATAATATATATCTTTATATGAAGCATTTAGAAAAAGACAAAAGTGTTAGTGATTCTATTTTATCAGGAATCAAATTGATTTATGATCAGTGTAATGAGATAGTAGTATCTCAAGGTCTATCATTAGAAGAAGTAAAAGAAGGAGATAGTGTATCTCCCCTACTTCATGAAGTTGTAGGTACAGTTACAGGAGAAAGAGATGGAATAATTACAGAGGTGGTTAGGGTAGGATATGTAAAAGATGGAAATGTAGTAAGAGCTGCAAGAGTCATTGTTGAAAAAAAAGAAATTTAATTTATTTTAGTATATAAAAATTATGTCAAAAATATTAGGAATCGATCTAGGAACAACTAATTCTGCTATGGCCTTTATGGAAGGTGGAGAGCCAGTAGTAATAACTAACTCTGAAGGAGCTAGAACAACACCTTCTGTTGTTGCAATACTTCCAGATAAGTCTAGAGCTGTTGGAGTTAGTGCAAAGAACCAAATGGTATTAAATCCTAAGCAAACTTTTTATTCTATAAAAAGGCTTATAGGAAGATCTTTTGATGATGAAGAGGTTCAGAGAGATATAAAGGTTTTTCCATTTGAGCTTAGAAAATCCTCTTCAGGAGGAGTTGAGGTTAAAGTTGGAGATGAGTGGTTAGCACCAGAGGCTATATCAGCTATGGTTCTATCTAAACTTAAAGCAGATGCAGAAGCTTTTTTAGGTGAAAAAATTACAGAAGCTGTTATTACAGTTCCTGCTTATTTTGATGATTCTCAAAGACAAGCTACTAAAAATGCAGGAAAAATTGCAGGGTTAGATGTAAAAAGAATAATTAATGAACCTACTTCTGCTGCTCTTGCATATGGTTTTGATAAAAAAGGAGAACAAACAATTGTAGTATACGATTTAGGTGGAGGAACTTTCGATGTATCTGTATTAGAGTTAGGAGATGGAATTTTTGAAGTTATTGCTACTAACGGGGATACTCACCTTGGAGGAGATGATTTTGATAGAAGAATAATTGATTTTATTGCAGATGATTTCAAAAAAACTAATGGGATTGATTTAAGAACTGATTCTGCAGCATTACAAAGACTTAAAGAAGCAGCAGAAAAGGCAAAAATAGAGCTTTCTTCTACAAATCAAGCTCAAATAAATATACCTTTCATAACATCAGATGCAAATGGTCCAAAACATTTAAATATGACTATGACTAGAGCTCAACTAGAATCTCTTGTTAAAGATTTGGTTACAAGTACAATGGATCCTGTAAAAAAAGCTTTATCTGATGCGAAGAAGAAAGTAGAAGATATTGATGAGGTTATTTTGGTTGGTGGTATGACTAGAATGCCTGCTATTACAGATGCTGTAAAAGACTTTTTTAAGAAAGAACCTAATAAGAGTGTTAATCCTGATGAAGTTGTAGCTATTGGAGCTGCTGTACAGGGAGGTGTTTTATCTGGAGATGTTAGAGATGTAACTCTTCTAGATGTAACTCCTTTATCTTTAGGAATTGAGACATTAGGAGGAGTTTCCACAAGGATTATAGAGAGAAATTCTACAATTCCTATTCAGAAGAAGCAGGTTTTCACTACGGCAGCTGACACTCAAACATCTGTAGAAATTCATATTCTACAAGGAGAGAGAGAATTTGCAAAAGATAATAAAACTTTAGGTAGATTTATACTTGATGGTATTGCTCCAGCTAAAAGAGGAATTCCTCAAATAGAAGTAACTTTTGATATTGATGCAAATGGAATACTAAAAGTCTCTGCTCAAGATAAAGCTACAGGAAAAGAACAACATATAACTATTACTGCAAATACTTCTTTGTCAGACTCAGAAATAGAGAAATTACTAAAAGAGGCTAAAGAACACGAAGAAGAGGATAAAAAGAAAAAAGAGTTAGTAGATGTTAAGAATTCAGCAGAAACAGTAGCTTTTTCAGCTGAAACTTTCTTGAATGAAAATAAAGATAAAATTGATCAAGAGAAACAGGATCAAATGCAATCTAAAATAACAGAACTTAGAGATATAGCTTCTAAAGAGGATACAGACAAAGAGTCTATTGAAAAAGCTCTTTCTGAATTGGAAACTTTAATGCAAGAGATTGGTTCCTCTATGAATCAACAAGCATCTTCTGAATCTAATCCTACTGGAGAAGAAAATCCTCCAGAAGGAGATGGTGCAACAGATCAAACAGATCAAAACTCAGGAGGAAGTGATTCAACTGATGATGTAAAAGAGGGTGAAGTTCTCTAAACTTTGATCAATTAAGGGAGGTTTAATCCTCCCTTAATGTTATTTTATTAATATAAGGGTATGCATTATTATAATCAACCAGGTGTTCACAATTTAAATTTTATTCCTTTTGCCTTTTTTGGGGCATTGATGTTTGGTTTATTTTGGTTAATTGTGATCATTATTCTCGTATACTTTTTTAAAAAATCTAAACATCATAGACACCATATACATTATGGATCATTAGGTTCGAATAGTGCAGAAAATCTTCTGAAAGAGAGATTCGTAAAAGGAGAGATTAATGATGAAGAGTATAAGCGAATGAAAAAAACTTTATCCGAAGATGTAGAGGATAAAAAATAAAAATTCAGTAATTCATAGAAAATTTTTCGATAATAAATATTTTTTCTTCTCTCAAATTATTAGTATGTTTTTTACATAATATATTATGTCAAATGAAGTTTTTCCTACAAATAAATTTTTAACAACAGGAGCTATTTTAATGGGCTTAAGCTTAGGTGTAGCCCATGGAGATGCTCTATTTCAAAAAGAGATTTCTAATACTAAAACAATAGATAACATTTATTCAAATTTAGTCAAAAAAGATTTTGCTTTTAATTCAAAATTTCCTTCTAAAGTAGAGGTGTATAGTCAGACGGTTGCAATTGATGGTGAAATTCAAAAAGATTTAACAATATCTTCTATATCAGAGAATAACTCAACTAGGTATGTAATAAGTGTTTTTACTCCATTAGTAAATACTTATTCTAAAGGAATTCCTAATTTATCGGCTATTTCAATAAGTGTTGGAGGTTATGATGGTAATCCATATACACGATCAACATTTGAACAACAAAATTACTATTATTTTGATATGTTAAAAACTAGTGGATTTTGGAGTATAAATAAATTTGGATATAATCTTTTAGGGAATGAAAAAATACCTAAAAGATATAAATTAACAATAGGTGATAATACAAAGTTATCTCAAAAAGAAAAGCTAGTTCTTAGAGAAGTTATATCACAGGCACAATCTGTTATATCTTCCGCAAAGGAAGGTTTAAATGTAAAACATCATGGATCTCAAATTATATTAAAATCTTAAATATACAAAGCATCTAATCCTATAGAGTTGACTAATATATATATTTAGATATATAATCTATGTATATGTTTATTGAGAAAGGTAATAGAATAGAAGAGAAACAAAAAATAAGAAAAATTGCATTAGCAGGGTTATTTTCTGTTGGTATTGGTATGAATTCTCATATTGCAGAGCCAATAGTACATTCTAAACCAGAGCCAATACTACATTCTAAAAAAGATGTACATAAAGGAAAAGAAACTATTTTTAATAGACTTAGTAATGTATATGGGTTTTTTGAAGGACAAATTTTATCCCCTGATTTTGCTATAAAATCAAAATTTCCTCCTAAAGTAAAAGTTTCTCATAATTTAGTAAGTATATCAAATTATCTAGAAAATCAAACTCAGATAACTTCTACATCTTATGATAATACAGCAGAATATGTGATAGATTATAGAACTCCTTTAGTATTTGGAAAAACTAATGAGCCAAAAGGATATATTCCAAATAGGTCTTATATAAGTATTCAGGTAAATCCCGGAGTAAAAAATTCTCAATTTGAAACTTTAAAAAATCAAGGAGATACAAGTTTTACTGCTGCATCAATTTCAAAAGATCCTAATGGTGTTTGGAATGTCCAATGGATGGGAGAAAATGTTATTGGAAGTACTGATTTTCCTTTTAAATATAGTTTCTCTGCGAGTGTTAATTCAGGAGTATTTATGCCTGCAAAAGAAAGAGAACTGGATGAAGTTTTAACTAAAATGGAAGGTATAATTCTTGCTGCAAAAAGAGGAGATTCCCTTATAACAGATAATTCTTTAGAGTATATAAAAACAAAATAATATTGAGTATATTCTCGATTTATTAACTAAATTTCTTTTCCAAAAATTTATTAATTTTAAGAGTTTCTATTTTTGTAAACTTTTTAACTTTATTTTTCTTAGTTACTACTTTTACAGAAAAATCATCATCCTGTTCTGTTATAATTTCAAGATCATTTATAAATTTTACTTTTTCCTCGTCTGGAAGAATCTCATCAAGATTTAAGTGTTTTATATATTGAAAATTAATCATTATCTATATTGTATCAGGTAATCTATATTATTCAATATTAAAATAAGTTTATTAAAGTATTATGAGAAAAATATAGCTGTAGATAAGGAAATTGTTTGACTTTTATTTGTAATGATATAAGTTTTTAGTATTTTTATCTCTCAGGTTCATATTCTTTTTTATTTATGATAATATTCCTATTTATGATTATTGAAGATAAATTATATGGAACTATAGATATAGATTCTCCTGTTATGATAGATCTGATAAACTCTGCTCCTGTACAAAGGCTTAAAGGTATTATTCAATCAGGAGTTCCAGAAAAGTATAATAGGAGAAGTTTTTCTAGGTTTGAGCATTCTTTAGGGGTAATGTTTTGTCTGAAATTTGTTGGTGCTAGTGAGGAAGAACAAATTGCAGGACTTTTGCATGACGTATCTCATACTGCATTCTCTCATACTATAGATTGGGTTTTGGAAACTAGTAATAATGAAACATTTCAAGATGATAATCATGAAGATTATATTGAAAATTCTGTAATTCCAAGTATTTTAGAAAAATATGGATATAGTAGTAATAGAATTGTAGATTATAAAAATTTTCCTCTTTTAGAACAAGATATCCCTAATTTATGTGCAGATAGATTAGATTATTCTATTAAAGAATTTCCTTACAAAATTGCAAAAGAATGTTTATTAAATCTTACCGTGAAGGAAGATTTACTGGTATTTAAAAATGAAGAGAGTGCTTTTCTTTTTGCAGATAATTTTTTAGATATTCAAAATAATTTGTTTGGAGGAAAAGATTCTGTTGTAAAGGATATTATATTTGTAGACATCTTAAAAAAAGCTTTTGAAAAAGGAGCAATTTCAATGGAAGATTTTTGGAGAGATGATAATTTTGTTTTAGAAAAAGTAGAGAAGCTGGAAGACCCTTTTATTCAAAAAAGAATTAAAATACTTTTAGACAAGGATTTTAATTCTTTTGAACTAAGTGATAAAGTTATTTATAAAAAATTTAGATATGTAGATCCGTTTTTTATTTCAGGAGCAGTTCTTAAGAGACTAAGTAGTAAAAATAATAAATTCAGAAAAAAGCTAGAAGAATCTATGAAAATAAATAAGCAGGGTATACATGTTATAAAAATTGATTGAAAAAGTTATATATATATTAGTATTTATTGAAAATTAAACTACAGAAGTGTAATATATAAGGTATATGAAAGTATATGATATTTCTTACTTACTAAATGAGTCTACTCCAATATATCCTGGGAATGCTAATTTTTCAATAAAAAGAGTTCAGAATATGCCTAAAGACAGTTCTAATTCATCAGCAATAACAATGGGTTCCCATTTTGCGACACATATAGATGCACCAGTTCATGTAATAGAGGATGGTAAGGGTATAGATAAGTTCCCTATAGATAGATTTGTAGGAAAATGTGATGTATTAGATTTTTCTGTGCTAGATACAGAATCTATAGATAAAAAAGATTTAGAAAAGAAGAATATAAAAAACAATATAGTTTTAATTAAAACAAAAAATTCTATTAGAGGGTTTGATATTTTTCATGAAGATTTCATATATTTGTCGGATAGTGGATCAGATTATCTATTGTCAAAGGGGGTAAAGCTTGTAGGTATAGATGGTCCTTCTATAAAAAAATTTAGATATCATCCTGATTATGTGCATAACAATTTGCTAGGAAATGATTGTTTGATAGCAGAAGGGCTTAATTTATTAGAAGTTTTACAAGGAGAATATTTCTTTTTAGGAGCTCCTTTAAATTTTGAAGGTTCTGATGCTTCTCCTGCAAGAATTATTTTAATAGAGGATTTTTATGAATAAAAAAATAGCAATAATAGGTTTAGGTAAAATGGGTCTTAATATTGGATTAAATCTAAAAGATAAAAAAATCGATGTTTTTGGATTTACAGATACAAAAGAAGGTTTTGATTATGCAAAAGAGCAAGGGTTAGAAGTATTTTCTACATTAGATGAAACTATTTCAAATTTTGGAGAGGATATTAGAATTTTTTGGTTGATGGTTCCTTCTCAAGCAGTAGATACGGTTTTATTTTCAGAATCTGAAGGTTTAGCAATAAAACTTAAAGAGGGAGATATAATTATAGATGGAGGAAATTCACACTATAAAGATTCCATAGAAAGATATAATAAACTTAAAAAGAAAGGTATTAATTTTATTGATTGTGGAACTTCAGGAGGAGTTGAAGGTGCTAGAAGAGGAGCTTGTCTTATGATTGGAGGAGATAAGGATATATATAATCAAACTGAATGGATTTTTCAATCTGTTGCTATGGAAAATGGTTATGGATATATAGGAGAAGCTGGTTCTGGTCATTACGTTAAAATGATTCATAATGCTATAGAGTATGGAATGCTACAATCTATAGCAGAAGGTGTAAATTTAGTTGAGAATGGGAAGTATCCAAATGTGAATATTGAATCTCTATTAGGGGTTTGGAATCATGGAAGTATTATCGAGTCATATCTAACTAAGGTTTTAGAAAAACAACTTAAAAATTACCCCAATTTGGATGAAATTGAGCCTGTTGTAGATGACAATGGCGAGGGTGCTTGGACCATAATGGAAGCAATTGAGCAAAGAATTCCTCTTAGTGTTGGGGCAATCTCTCTTTTTGAAAGATATTCTTCAAAAGGAAAGGATGATGATGCTAATAAGTTTATAGCTCTTATGAGAAATGGTTTTGGAGGACATGCCATTACTAAAAAAGATTAATATTATTAAAAAAAAATTATGAAGATATTTATAGATAGTGCTCAAATAGAACAAATAAAGGAGTTAGAAGATTTAGGTGTGATCTCAGGTATCACAACTAATCCCACTCTAGCTTCAGTTACTGGGAAAAATTTTAAAGATTTAGTAAGTGAGATATTCTCTACTCTCTCTAAGGATAGAATAATAAATCTTGAAGTTATAGCTACAGATTATGAAACTATTTTAAAACAAGCTAGAGCTCTTGCTGCTTTAGATAATAGAGTAGTTGTAAAAATACCTTGTATTCCAGATGGTCTAAAAGCTTGTAAAAAACTTTCAGAAGAAGGTATTCGTGTAAATATAACTTTAGTTTTCTCTCCTATGCAGGCACTTTTATGTGCTAATGCAGGTGCATATTTTGTATCCCCTTTTGTAGGAAGATTAGAGGATATATCTGTAGATGGAATGGAGATTGTATCTGAAATAGTTAAAATATATAAAAATTATGATTATAAGACGCAAATTCTTTTTGCTTCTGTAAGATCTGTTGAGCATATAAGATTAGCAGCTCTTGCAGGTGTTGATGTAGTTACTTCTCCTTATGAGTATATAAAAGAATTATATAAACATCCTCTAACAGATACAGGATTAGCTAAATTTTTAAAAGATTGGACTGATGCTAAGGAGGAGTTCATTGTATGAATATCTATATAGCTTCAGATCATAGAGGTTTTGATCTAAAAACTGAGGTTATAGAGTATTTAAAATCTGAGAAAATTCTCGATATGGGGCCTTTTGAATATAATCATGAAGATGATTATCCTATTTTTGCACATCTTGTTGCAAAAAAAGTTTTAGAGAATCCAGATTCTTTTGGAATCCTTATTTGTGATACTGGTTTGGGTATGGATATGACTGCAAATAAATATAAGGGAATTCGAGCAGCATTGTGCACTGATTCATTTTTTGCTTATAGAGCAAGATTACATAATGACGCAAATATACTCGTTTTATCTGCTGAATATGATAAAATTGATTTCAGAGAAATAGTTAAAATGTTTTTTTCTACTCAACCTTCAGAAGAAATAAGACATAAAAGGAGAGTAAAAGAGATAGATGAATTATGATTATTCCTGCAATATTAGAAAATAATAAAGAATCCTTAATAAAAAGAGTTAATCAAGTAAAGTCTTTTTCAAGAAAAGTTCATATAGATATAATGGATCAGACTCTTACAGATCAAAGAACTCTCTCCATTTCAGATATTCCATTAGATTTACCTGTTCAGATAGAGTTACATTTAATGGTTACTACTCCTAGTCTATATCTAGAAAGTATAAAGAATCTTAATCCATACAAATTAATAATTCACTCAGAGAGTGATATTTTTGAAAAAGAAGTAAATTTAATGAGAAATTTTTTTAATATTTATGCAGGTGTTAATATTAATACTCCAGTAGACGAAGTTATATCAATTAAAGAGAAATTAGCAGGAGTTCTCTTAATGTCAGTTAATATGGGTGCTTCAGGAAAAAATTTTAATATAAAAGTTCTTGATAAAGTAAAGGAAGTTTCTCAATATTTTTCAAATATACAATTAGATGGGGGAATAAATGAGGAAAATCTAAGTATTTGCAAATCATTAGGGGTAAAAGATTTTGCAATTCATACTACACTTTTTTCAAGTCCTAATATAGAAGATGAATTTTTAAAACTCAAAGAATTGTAAATTAGACTATAAGATTTGTTATACTATTGTTGATGAGTTTATTTTATTATGAGAAATGAAACAGATACTTTTCCAGATTCTAAGGTTAGTAAAGAAGATTCTTTAAGAGATACTAAAAGTTCTATTCAAACTACATTAAGACATTTCAGAGAATTTAATAATAATGCCCCTACTTTTTCTGTTGAAGGACAAGAGAGACTAGATTCTAAAGAATCTAGTGTGACCTATGAGTATAATACACTAATAGATGAAAAAACTGGACAAAAGTATAGAATTGCAATTCTTAATAAAGAAGAATTAGATAAAGGTACTGTTCCTACTATTTTAACATTACAGTTTAATACTATAGTTGAGCATGGTTCTATGAATTATTTTGCTCAAGAAATTTCTCAAGGAGGCAGACCTGTAATTATTATAGAAAGTCCTTCTATTGGTAAGTCATCTGATATGACAAAAGAACAATTTTTTACTTTAAGAAAAGGGGATAACCCATTTTCAGAAATATCAGAGAGCTTATTAAGAAGTTTAAATCCTATATTAAAGGTTAATAATGGAACAAATAAGCAGATAGATGTAGCAGGATATTCTCAGGGTGCTATTACAGCTTTAAGTATTACAGAAGTTGCAAATTCCTTAGGAATAAGTGTGAGAAAAGCTTTCTTGTTAGAGATTCCTGGAGTAAAAGATTTTGCAAAAGAAGGGGGGAATTTTAAAAAATTTAAATCAAGTGCAAAAATTATGGCAGCATTTATTTCTGAAGGAGCAAATTTATCTTGGTATCAAAATGATCCACATGATAAAAAACAAAGAATTGTTAGTGGAGTAGAAGTTCCGGAGAATTCAGTAAAGATTTATGGAAGGTTCGTAAAGAATCTAGCAATTAAACCTATTTTTAGAAAAGGAATCTTAACTGCATATCCAACTGCTATGGCAAGGAGAGTAGTTCCAAATATATTAAATGCTGCTTTAGAAAAACAGCCTGATATGAAATGTATTTTCTTAAGTGGTTCTGATAGTAATATTACCCTTAAGGAAGATATATATGACTCAATAAAACCATATCTTAATACTGGTAGGATAAGACGAATTATTCTTCCTGGAGATACTCATTCAGTTGGAGAAAGAGCTAAAAGAGTAGGTTCTTTATTTAGAAGAACTATGGATGATACAATCACAAAACTATCAAAATAAATTGATATTTAGGGTTAATAGCTAGTAGAGTTTGATGGGGTATTGCTTGAAGGAGTATTATAGGATCCATTATTGTATGTAGGAGTAGCGTTTGTTTTATTAGAATTAGAACTATTATTAGATGATCCTGTCCAAACTTGGGACCCACTTACGTGCAGATTTGGATACACTAGAAACCATAAAAACCACCCAACTACAACTCCTATAAGAAAAGATATTAGAATAAGAAAAATTTTAGATGATAAAAACTTCATACTTCTATATTTTTATATGTATTTATTAAAATAAAATTAAAACCAAATATATTTTATGGTTTTTTAAGTTTGTGTATATCTATAAAGAAAGGAGTAAGTATTTTTTTATTCCCAATTTCTAGAATCTTTCTTTATAAATTCATCTAAATTACTAGGACCTTTACTTCTAGGTTCATAAATAATAGGTGAAATATTTTTTATGTCATTTTCTATTTTATCAACTAATCTCCAAGCATTTTCTATCTCATCAGAACGTGTAAAATTAATCTGATTTCCTAGAATACAGTCTATTAAAAGTTTTTCGTATTCACTTTTTAATTCTCCAAAATAATCAGAATATTTATATAACATATCTATATCTGATAATATATAATCTGACACAGAGGGGATTTTTCCTAGAAGATTTAATTCAATTCCTAAATCAGGTTGTATTAGAAATTTTAATATATTAGGTTTATTAGATCCTTTAAAAAGTCTAGATCCATTTTTTTTAAAAATTACTGATATTTCAGTCCTTTTTTCATTTAAATATTTTCCTGTTTGTACATATATTGGTATACTACTCCATCTATCATTTTGGATTTTTAATTTTAGGGCAATAAAAGTCTCTCTTTTTGATTCTGAAGAGACATTATTCTCTTCCTTATATCCTTTGTACTGTGCTTTTAGAGAAGATTCATAAATTATAGATTTTAATATATTATTTTTTTCTTCTCTTATATATTCCTCTTTAAACTCATGAGGTTTTTCCATTGTAAGGATAGAGAGAATTTGTAGTATATGATTTTGGAAGACATCAATAAGTGCTCCATTTGCATCATAAAAGGCTCCTCTATCTTCAACACCCATATCTTCTAATACCTTAATCTGTATATTATCTATATAATCCTTATTCCATATATTTTCGAATATATTATTTGCAAACCTAAATGAAAATATATTCTGTACAGGTTCTTTTCCTAAATAATGGTCGATTCTGAATATTTGTTTTTCACTAAATCCAGAGAGTATAGTTTTGTTAAGTTCGATAGAACTTTCAAGGTTATGTCCAAAAGGTTTTTCTAATATTATTCTTGTGAAAGTTGAATGTTCTTTACATGGTATATTAAGTCCTGTATCTATAAGAGAAGATATAGTTTCATTATATATTGCAGGTGGAAGTGCTAGATAAAATATTCTTGAGTTACAGACTTTATCAAGCTCTACTTTTAACCTTATTAATTCACTCTTTTTAGTAAAATCACATTTAAAATATTTAATCCTATTATAAAAATCATCTCTTTCTTTTTTTTGCGGAATAGTATCATTAAATCTTGATGTAAAGTCACTATTACTACTATCAATTCTGCCAAGAGCAATTATATTAAATTTATCTTTAAACGAGGAATCTGTATATAAATTATATAAAGATGGAAATAATTTTCTGTGTGCTAGATCTCCTGTTGCTCCAAAAATTACAATATCAATACTTTTTTCAAAAATTTCTTTATTAAATTCCATAAATTTATGTATATTTACTAAGTTTCT
Source organism: bacterium (assembly GCA_021810605.1). GTDB lineage: Bacteria > Patescibacteriota > Dojkabacteria > JAKAPS01 > JAJZLI01 > JAJYFR01. Next base: position 89,470 of record JAJZIL010000001.1, read on the forward strand.
CTTTCTCCTTTTCAAATCCTGGTTTTGATAGCAAGGCATACATATATTCTTTTCCTTTTTCTACTCCAGGTTGATTAAATGTATTTATATTGAACATAACTCCAAGATAGGATACAGCCATTTCAAAAAAGAAAAATAGTTCTCCCAAGCTATTTTCATTGATCCTATCTATAAAAATAGTCCCATTAGTTCTACTATTTTCCATTAAAGATATACTAGTAGCTAATCTTTCTTTTTTGATAATGTCTTCAAAAGATACATTATCAAGGTATGATACCTCAGATAAATTTGTTTTAATTTTTATATTACTATCAAAATGATCAGGAATGATAAATGTTATTACTTTATCATTAGGCCCTTCATTATATAACTGTATCTGAGAGTGCTGATCAGTTGATCCTAAAGAAGCAATTGGAGTTATTCCTGCATAGATTTCTTTATTATCTAATGAGAGTTTTTTCCCTAGACTTTCAGCCCAAAGTTGTCTATACCAAAATCCAAATCTTTCTAACCTTTTAGAATAAGGCATAAGTACAGAAATATTTTTTTTCATTTTACTGAAATAAAGATATTGTAGTTGAGAAAATGCTAATGCATCATTATATTCAGGATCTAGACTATTAGTTTGCTCATCAATTTCTTGAGCTCCCTTTATCATATTATCTATATTAAGTCCCATTATATCTACAGTAAGAAGTCCAATTATAGAAAGTACTGAAAACCTATCTCCTACATTACTAATTCCTTCTATTATCTGAATATTGTATTCAGAAGCGAGATCTCTTATAGTACTTTTTGGCTCTGAGGTAGTTATTATTATATGATCTTCAACTTTATCTCTTCCCATTTGTTTTTCAATTTGAGATTCTATATAAAGGAAATTTGCTATAATCTCAATTGTTTCTCCTGATTTAGATATTATATTAAAAACACTATCTTCTAGAGAAATATTATTAAAAAAAGAATCTAATTCGTCAGGATCAGTATTAGATCCTATAAAAAGAATGTTAACCCCACTTTTATTTTCAAGTGCATTAACTATTGTTCTAGATCCCAAGTCAGATCCTCCAATACCCACAATTACATAATTTTTATATTTCTTTCGAATTTCTTCTCCTATACTTTTAATTTCTTCTACATTAGAGTAAATGAGGTTTCTAAAAGTAAGTTTATCTTTATTAATACTTTCTCTTTCTAGTTTAAAAAAATCTCCTTTTGATAAAGAGAGATCTTTTATTTGAGGGGACAACATGTTTGTATAATCGTATCTTAACATCTCAATTTATCTAAATTTAACTAAATAATTATAGAGTTTTCACCTATTTTTATCAATATGAATTATTGTAAGTAATATTAATATAATTAATTTTTATGAAAGAAACATTAGATGAGAATAGAGTAGTTATAGAATGTTGTTTTTCTTATGATACTTTACTTTTAAGGTGTAAAAAATTTTTTGAATGAATATTTAATATAGATAGATACAATAAATATAATTTAGAATAAAGATATCTTTTAAATAATATAAGTTGCATAAATAAAAAAAGATTTAGATAAATTATATAAATTTTTATCAATAATCTAATTTAACCTACTTTAATAAATAAGGTTTTAATTTTTAATCTAAAAATTATATTTTATTTGAAGATATTATATTTATAAGGTATAATAAGTTTTATCATTTTTAATAGTTATGAAAAGAACTTATCAGCCAAAAAAATTAAAAGCACTAAAAAAGTTAGGATATCTAAAAAGAAGTGCTTCTCATGGAGGAAGAAATGTACTTAAAAGGAGAAGACTTAAAGGAAGAGAAGTGCTAACAATTTCAGATATTTTTAGAAAAATAGGAAAAAAACCTAGAAATAGGGTAAGATAGTAGTATGTTACCTTCTAAAAATAGGCTTAGATCAGGATACCTAAAGATTTATAAAGACAAGAAAAGTGTTTCTAATAAATACTTTCTTCTATTCTACAAAGAGAACAATACCAATTATTCAAAATTTGGATTTGTGATAAGAAAGAAGGTTGGAAAAGCTTTTTTTAGAAATAAGATAAAGAGACGGTTTAGATTTGCTATAAGAGAGAATTTAGAAAATATATCTCCTGGGTTTGATTTTATATTTTTAATAAATCATAATTTTACTGATTGGGAACAAGTTTCTTTTGAGGAAATAAAAAATAATATATTTGAAACTTTAAAAAGTATAAATAAAATATGAATATTTTTAGTGCTATTGGTGGATTTTTTGTTTTGATATGGAATACCTTTTTATTTAATCCAATTATAAATATATTTGTATTCTTTTATAAAATTTCTTTTTCTAATCTTGGTTTAGCTATAGTGATTATTACTATTCTTTTAAGATTATTACTCTGGCCTTTGCTAAAATCTCAACTTAGTACAACTAAAAACATGCAGAGTGTTCAACCTAGACTTGCAGAGATTCAGAAAAAATATAGTAAAGATCTAGTAAAACTTAGAGAGGAACAAATGAAAATATTTAAAGAGGAAGGAGTGAATCCTTTAGGTAGTTGTTTTTCACTCTTAATTCAGTTACCAATTTTATGGGGGGTTTATGAAGCTATTCTAGTAATGTCTCAACATAAAGCTCAATATCTAAATAAACTTGTATATTTTTCTTTTCTACACTATCCAGCTAATTATCATTATAATTTAAATTTTCTAAATATAAATGTTGGAAAAGATGCTATTACAGTAGGATTTTTTAGTGTAGCTGCAATAAGTTATATAATATTATCTTTATTAGTTGCTTATTCTCAGTATTTAGTATCGAAGGTATCTTTACCTAATATGAAAAGTGAGATAGCAGAAGAAAAAACAGCATTAGAATTAAAAGATAAATCAAAAGGAGATGATAAGGCTTTGAATATTGATCCAAATGCTTTTAGTGGTATGATCTCAAAACAACTTTTGTATCTTATGCCAGCACTTCTTTTGATTATATCATTAGGAATACTGGGCCCTATCCCTGCTGCATTATCAATTTATTGGGCTGTACAGTCATTTGTGATATATGCTCAAACAAAATTCTTTTTCAGAAAATAATTATTTTATAAAAATATCTTTTTTGATAAATTACATACAGGAATAGGCTAATGAGAAAAATATTATTGATTGAGAAGCCTTCTTAAATCTCTAATTTAAGAGAATTTTCTATTAGATTTAAACTATTCTTGTCTTTCTTTTTCACAAATCTAAGAATAGGACTGTTCTTTAGAACGTCTATAAAGTTCTACCCAATCATTAAAAGTTAAATTTTGGGCTCTTTTCTCTTTAAATTTGCCTAAATAATCACCTTTAATAACATTTCCTAATTTTTTCCTTGGAGATGAAAATCCGATATTTACATAACTCTCTAATTCTTTTTGTTCTTTGTCAAAATTATAGATGTTTTTTATATATATAATTTGTGAATCTACCTTAGGTACAGGTATAAAATTTTCTTTTTTTATAATATCTCCTTTTTCTATATCTTTTGCATAAATTTTAAGTGTATTGAATAATTTTTCTCCTTCAGTTGTATATTTTTGTGCTACTTCTTTTTGAAGTATGACATATATATTTTTTGCTCTAATACTCCCTTTTAAAAATAAAGAAATTATATCTTTTGATATATAATATGGAAGTGCAGAAACAAGTGAGAATTTAGTGTAAGGAATACTAGATAAGTCATATTTTAAAATATCTTCTAATATAACTGATGTTTTTGGAAATTTTTCATTCAGTATTGGTATGAAGCGTATGTCTTTCTCTATACAGAGAATATTTTTAGTTTTAGTTATGAGTTTTTCAGTTATTGCTCCATTTCCAGGACCAATTTCAATAATAGATTCATCTTTATTAACATACTGTATTAATTTTTCAGCATAATTCCCTTTTATTAGAAAATTTTGACCTAATGATTTATCGAGTTTAATCTTAGAGTACATTTTTTAAATTGATCTGAGGTACTAAACTTGTATTAGAGTAAATGTACTTTTTTGATATCTGGTTATATAGTTTTTCATAACCTTTTATATTTACATATGTTATTGGTGGAACTGTATTTAGAGTATTGTTTGAAGATATTGCAAAAAGATTAATTATTATAATATTAATTATTAAAATTATTATAACAATAACTATCTCTATGATCTCAATAGGATGTTTTGAAAATATATTACTCTTTTTTAATTTATTCTTTTTTGTCTTCATTGTATATATAGGTCTAGTGTAATAGATGTATTTACTAAATTACTAACTCCGCCTTTTTGAGAAGTCATATTAATCATTATTATGTTTGAAAAATAATAGGAATTTTCTAACATTCGGATATATTCAGTTGTTCCTTGGAATGTTCCTGTTATATTTAAACTTACTGATAATGTTTTTCCAGCAGAAGTTGGTGTTGCAGAAGTTCCGGATCCTAGTTCTATTGATTGACTTGATACTGTTGCAGATCCAAATGCTATTTGAGCACTTACTCCTGTGATCTGTGCTATTATATTTTCTTGATTAACCCAATTACTTATTGAATTTTGAGAGATTAGAGTATTATATAGAAAATTTACTTTTTGGGCATATTGTTGTTTTTGATAAAGTAATGTTTGTTCTTCTAAATCTTTTTGTTTTATTGTAGATAAAGTTACATTCAAAGATCTTTTACTGGTTCTAGTTTGAATGTATATATTATAGCTAAGGTATAAAGCATAGATTATTACTATTGATATAAGAAGATATATTATATATTTTTTATATTCTTTATTTACTTTCATTATAGTTAAAAATCATTGTAAATCCAGGATTTATTGTACTCTCAAAATTAGATATTGGCATATTTAGTTTTGAAAAGTCAGTTTGCAAATTGATATTATTTTCTAGTTGTGTAATCTGAGTTTGGTTTTGAGCTTCTCCCTGTATTTTAATTTGCCAAATTGCTTGAGACCCTTTACCTACATTTGTTATATCAAGATTATTTAAAAAGACTCCATTAGGGACTAGATTAGAAATTTGAGATATTACATAAGACCAATGATACTGTGTTGTATAAGTTTGTGTTAATGTTGTAATTTGAGTATTCATATTATTAATTGAGCTAGATACACCTTTATATTTAGGATTTTTTATCTGCATTTGATAGTAATTAATCTGAGTATTTATACCTTTTATATCGATATTATCTATAAATGTTAGAAATACAAAGATTAAAGAAAGTAATACTAAGTTAAGAAGTAAAAATTTTAAGGCAGAAAATCCAAATTTAAGAAAATATGCTTGTATTGTTTTACTTTTTTGCTTTTTTGGGAGAAGATTTATGTATGTAGATGATGGAACTTTGTTTAAAAGTTCCAATCCTATTATAGGTACATAAGGAGATATTTGTTCATGCTTCTCCCATTGCAGAATTGGATAAACCTTTATATTTATCTTTGCTTTTTCTACGACAACTTTGGTCATTTCTTGAATTCTCTCTATAACTCCATCTAAAGAGGCTGTCTCTCCATATATATATACTTTTTTGATTTTTTCTTCTCCATAGAAATTAAGAGCTTTTTTCAATTCTTGATCAACTTGTAGAAATAAGTTCTCTATATGTTTTGCAAACTCATCATCTTTTGTTTTTATACCATTTTTTTCTAAATATTCATTAATTTTCTCATCATTTAGTTTAAGATATTCTCCTGTAGTTTTAACTATTTGATTCAATCCAAAGTAGAATGAAGTAGAAAACTGTATAGCATCTTTTTTATTAATTGCTATATTTGTAACACTCTTTCCCATATCTAATAGAAGATACTCTTCATCTTCTTTATTAAGAGTTATTGCTCTAAGTGCTGATTGAGCCCTTCCTTCAAAGAGTAGAGGAGTTATTCTTACAAGCTTTAAAGTGTCTATAAATGAATCTGCACTTTCTTTTGATACTGCAGTTACTATAACTTCATAATTGTCATCATCTTCAGATAGAACATCATATGTCCAATAGATATCATCTTCCTTCATTGGAATTAAAGTAGATAACTGAAATTGTATTGCTTTTTCTATTTTATTAATTTCTACTTTTGGAATTTTTACAATTTGAGAATATATCTGATCATCAGGGATTATTACAACTGCAAAACGTGTTTTTATTTTTTTTGGATTTTTTTTAGATAGTATTATATTGAGTTTTTCTATTACTGCATTAGGTTGTCTTATTATTCCTGCAATAAAAGTTGAAGCAGGGAGTTCTTCCTCTCCTATATTTGTTAATGTGTAATGGTCTTTCTTTTTTTCAAATTCAACAACTTTTAATGATCCTGAAGATATGTCTATTGCAAATACCTTTTCTCGCCTTATTATATCTTTGAGCAGATTTTCCATAAATTCATATTACATTATTTTTACATTTTAGTTAATGCCTGTATGCATTACATGTACCTATACCAAAAATAGTCTGTAAAAGAATATAATCTGATTAATACAGAATATACAATATCATATATATTAGTAGATCACATTATCTTCCTATTTCTAATGAATTAGTGTTTCTTTAATTTATATAAATGTATTAATAGGTTAAAATAGAAGTAATATTTTTTTGGAAGAGCAAAGTCATATAAATACTTATAAAATAGCTTAGGTATATAATTTAGGAAGTACAAAAGGTATAAATAGAGGATTAGATTATATAACAATTGCTTTATATAATGGCAACTAAATTAGTATAATACTAATCAGGGATGTGATTATTTATTTAAAATAAATGAAGGTATTGGTGCTATAGTTTGGACATTTAATGAGGAGTATGGAAAAATTAAGTTTCCAAATGGAGCTCAGATGGAAGGAAACAGTTCCTACTATTACTAAAAATAATGTATATATTGGATCTACTAGTGTCAAAAGATATTTGATGTATCTGTTTCTACTGGAAAAATCTAGTCTCAGAATGCTGTAGGTCTAAATAATAAGCCATTTGTTATATTAGATAGTAATTTGTATTATGATAATGGGTTGGGGAATATCCTTGTATATAATAGACATACAGGAAAGTATCTTGCTGAAAGAACTACTGGAGGGGAAGTTGCAGTGAGTGGTTTGACCTATTCTAATGGTTTCTTTTATGTAGATAATACTGCTGGAAGATTTTTTATTTTTAAATAGACTACATTAATTTATCTCATTCCATGAAAGTATCTGAGTTGTTCCAGAGATAATATTAAATCCTGTAGTGGCATTAATTATTGTAGGATCTAGTGTTATCTGAGTTCCATTTATTGCGTTATAGTCACTATAATATAAGTTATTAATATTAAGGGATCCACCTGCCCAAATGGCTCCATTTATATTAATTGTAGAATTTCCATCATTGGGTGTTACATCTGAAGGCATATCAATATCATCATTGATAGATATATTACCAGGAGTATATATTACTCCTGTGACATTGAATTCTAGATTTGTTCCATTGACTCCAATATAGATACCTTGATTTCCAGCTACTAGTGCAGGAAGATATTTTCCAGATGAAGGGGAGTATGGAGAAGTATCGATAAAACTTGCATTTGTAGAGATTCCATTTTTAGACAGTAAAGATGAGTTTGTAAAGTTATATACAATAGGATTTCCTGCACTGTCTGTAGTGGGGAGATTTAAAGAATTAGAGTTTACATAATAAACTCCTGCAGGAGGAGTAATAGTATCAATTCCTGAGGATACATTAGAGTACCCTTGTAAATAAGATTCAAAGCTAGGTGTCGAATTGAAATATGTTCCGTTACTTTGAGCTAGACTAATCCATTGAGCTAATGGAAATGTAGGAAGGTTAATCTGAGGAGGAGGAGCAAGATTAACTATTGAACCAATAGTTGAGTTATTTATTAAACAAGAAGATCCACCCCAGTATGTAGAATTATTACAAGAAATTTGTCCTGCAAGGTTAGAATTATATATCCAACTAAATAGATTTGTACTAAGATTAAATATAGAGTTAGTATTTGTATTATTAACCTGCCAGAAATAATTTCCAAAACCATTTCCATTGCCAACAGAATTTATATTATCAGAATTGAAATTAACTTGAAAGAATTGCAATTCATTATTTGATTGTACATTTCCCTGAACTTGAAACCATTCTCCGGCTATATAATTATTTGCAAATAATGCATAATTAAGTATTGGTGGATTTTGCCCCATCTGTATTACAACTTGTAAACTTCTTTGAATTGCTATATTACTACTAGATCCATATTGATAAGCTTGAGCAATAGATACTATTGTAGCTTGTTCTGGAGATACAGATGTATTATATGTAACAGTTACATTATCTGACCCATTAATTTGAGCATCTATGGGGGATACAAAAGCTCCTCCTGTGAAACTTGAGCCATTTTCTCCAATTTGTAACATCGCATTTTCAACCCCTGATTCAGCTAGATATTTTACTTGTGAATCCAGTATGTCATTTTGAGAAAGTTGATACTCAGAAGTTGCTATTGTTAAAATTGTTGTCATAACAGTTAAAAGTACTGCAGTTAAAACTATAATTGCAATTATTGCAGCCTGTCCTCTATTGTCTTCTTTGTGTTGCTGTTGTTTCATATGTTTTTTTAGTTATAATACCACTTGTACCTACATTAGATTCTGTAATATTTACAAGTATTGTAGGAGAGATTCCTGTGTTAGCTTCTTCACTAAATGATAAATCATATGTATATATATTTGAAGAAGATATCTGTTCAGGAGTATTATTATCATATTGAGAGTAAATAATCCCATTTGAAGAATAAAACATAATTTTATCTCCTCCTGAGTCTGTTTGTACTATTAAATCATTAGTTGTAGTATTAGTTGGATTTGGAGTCAATACTTGATATCCATCTTCAACTGTTTGAGTTATCTCTTTCATACTTATCCTTATAGTATCATTTGCGTTAGCAATTGTTGTTATTTTATTTTGTGTAGATATTAAATCTACAAGTATTGTAGTAGTTACAATAATAATAATCCCTAATATTAGTACATAAAGTATAGTTTCAATAAGTGTTTGTCCATTATTATTATTTCCCATAATTAAAAGGATTGCCAATTAGTTAAATATTCAGTCTCTGAGTAAGAAAAATTTTCTCCAAATGAGTTGAAGGATACATTTGCAGTAACTTCCATAGAATTTGTATCAATTGGTTGTGTGGTATCTGTTGTAAATGTATTGGAATTTGATCTATATGCTGGAGCAATTACAACATCAACAGTATACTCATTATATGTTTCTGATCCTGGAACAAGTTCCCATCCTTGTACTATGTGGGGTGTAGCATTCGTTGGATTATATTGAAGATAATATTCTCCTGCAACAAGATTTGACCATGATTGATTCTGTACTGCATAAAGACTCTCTATTTGTTGTTGTAGTAAATATTTTGCTTCTAATTTTTGTTTTGATATTTCTATCGATTTATATACTAGTTGTACTGAAAAAAGGGAAGATCCAAAAATTATAGCTATAATAGTTATAGTCAAAAGTAATTCAATAAATGCTTGTCCTTTATTATTAATATACTGCTCCATTATTATTTATATTCATTAATATAAAATAACTTGAGTTTCCTATATCAAAGGATACTCCAGAGTTAGTAAGTTGTCCATTTACAGAGTTAAATATAATTGGATTATTTTCTGAAGGGGTAAGATTATAAAGTGTTACCTCAGGAGGAAAATAATATGTATCATTAGCACTATTAGTAGAAGAATAGTTGTTTCCAGGAAATAGGGTAATTTGATTAGTTTGGAATTCTATTCCATACTGACTAAATCCTGCAAGATTATCAAGTGCATCATCTTGAGCTTCTTTTATCATTGAATATACGTTTTGATTTGCACTATCTACATTTGTATGGGTAAGTAATGTCAGATAAGAGAATCCTATGAGCAATGACATTATACCTAGTATTGTTATTACTATTAAAATCTCTATGAGTGTAAATCCTTTATTTTGCTGGTGCATTTCCTCCTGCTCCACTTGCTGCGGAAGTCCCTGAAGTACTTCCGATACTTCCTGTCATCTGATATATTGGTGCTATTACTGAGAGTGCTATCAAAAGGACTCCACCTCCCATAACAAATAACATTAAAGGTTCAATTATTACTGACAGATTTGCTAAAGTATCATCTACTTGGTTTTGATAAAATTCTGCAACGGAAAGAAGCATTTCAGAAGTATTCCCAGTTTTATCTCCAACAGCAATCATTCTTGTAGCAAGATTAGGAAAAAGTTTTGGATATTTTGATAAAGTTGGAGATATTTGATCTCCTCTCTCTACACTAGCTCCTAACTCAATTATGATTTTTTTATATGCTTCATTTGATACAGTATCTTTTACAATAGTAATGGATTGATTTATAGGAATTCCACTTTTAAGAAGATTTCCTAATGTTCTTGAAAAATTTGTTACATTTATTTTTTTTATAATCTCTCCTACTATTGGGATTTTTACGGAGATAACATTCCATGCATATTTTGCTTGTGGAAGTCTTAGAAGTGCTCTAAATACAAATATAAGGATAATAATTAATATTAATACCTCTAATCCATAATGAGTAAGAATATTAGATAAATCTATCATTATTTGAGTAGGTAGAGGGAGAGATTCTCCACTTCCTTTAAAAAGACCACTTAACTGAGGGAATACAAAAATTATTAATCCTATTGAAACTATAAGCATTATGCTTACTATGATTGCAGGATACATCAAAGCTCCTATAACTTTTTTTCTTAAATCATAACTTTTTTGTACTTGATCTTTAATAAGAACTGTGTTTTCAGAAATAGTACCACTAGTCTCTCCAATTTCCATCATTTTTACTATCAGTGGTGTAAAGATATAAGGATATTTTTTCATAGTATCAGAGAGCTTATTTCCAGATTCTACATTATATTTTAAATCTTCAATAACAGTTTTAAATACCTTGGTTTCTGCATCTTGTACAAGGGAGTCAAGTGTATCTGCTAGTGAGAGTCCTGCTGTAAGCATTTTTCCCATATGGTCAAAAAAAAGAAGCTTTTCTACTAATTTTACCCTTCCCTTTGTTGCATTCTTTGTCTTATCTTTGCTCTCCTCAATTGAAAGAATTGTAAGATTTTCAGATCTGATGATCTCCATTGCTTCATCTTTTCCAGATGCACTAACAGTACCTTTTTTAACATCTCCTTGTAGATCTGTAGCTTCATAAATAAATTCTGCCATACTTAAAATATATAGATTTTAGCTTATAAAAGCAAGTTATTTTTATATGATTAGATGAGTTATAACTTTATGATTAACTCTTATGATATAATTTAAAATTATATGGATGAGCAAAGTATAGAGAATATACCAAAAGAGGTTCTGACTGAACAGTATAAACAACTTTTGATAGAGGTAGATTCACTCAAGAAGGATTTATCTGTTAGTCAAGTAAAATTAAAGGATAATTCTGTACAGATAGAAATTCTTTTAAGACAAATTGATAGGTTAAGACATGATGGAAAAATAGATAAAATGACAAATCTATTTAACAATAATTATCTTGAAGACAGCTCTGTTGTCTCTGAATTAGAGTCATTATCAAAGAATGGTATAGATTTTGGTATAATTTTTATAGATTTAAATGATCTTAAAAAAATAAATGATTCAAAGGGACATAAAGAAGGAGATAAATATATAATTGAATCTTCTAAAGCATTAGTGGAAGTAATTTCTGCTAGAGATACAGTTGTAAGAAAGGGGGGAGATGAATTTGTAGTTATTGTAAGGCATATTAATTCAGAATATTTACCAAATATAGAAAATACAATTTTAGATAGAATAAAACTATCTTTTTCAGAAAAGGGTATTAGTGCATCTTTGGGTTTTGCATTATCTTCTGAATGTGGTCATAGTCTAAAGGATACAATAAATTTAGCAGATCAGAGGATGTATATTGTAAAAAAGGAAGCAAAAAAATAAATATATAAAATACTATATTTGAAGATTTAAATAATTAACTTTATATTTCATATTACTCATAATATATATATGCTATCTGTAATAATAGTATTATTACAGAATTTTATCTAGCAGGAATATCTATTCTAAATATCTAAATTAAATCTACTGTGATAGGAATAACTTCAAATTTGCATTGTATTTATAATACTATCATAATAGATAAACATAAATATAAATATAGATATTTTATGCAATTAGATAAGAAATTAAAGAAAATAAAAAGAGTAGTAATACTAGGTGCTGGTTTTGGTGGAGTGAATCTATATAGATCACTTCATAAATTAGTACATGGAGATAAAGATTGGGAATTTGTAATAATTTCTGATAATAATTATTTCCTTTTTACACCTCTTATCCATGAAGTTGCAACGGGGTCACTTTTCCCAGAAGATTTAGTTTTTCCAATAAGAGAGAATTTTTCATGCTGTGTAAGAGAGGTAATTGTAGATAAGGTTATATCAATTGATGCATATAAAAAAAATGTTATTCTTAAAAATGAAAAGATTTCTTTTGATTATTTAGTTATATCAACAGGTGCTTCTGTAAATTATTGGGGGATTGAAGGAGCTTTAGAAAATTCAATTCCTCTTTATGATATAAAAGATGCTATAAAATTAAAAAATAATCTTATTTCTGTTTTTGAAAAGGCTAATGAAGTTAAACAGAAGAGTATAAAAATAGTTATTGTTGGTGGAGGGGCTACTGGGATAGAGCTTGCTACAGAAATAGTGGAATTTGTGGAGAGAATGAAGCCATTTTATGAAAATCTGAAAATATTAGATACAAAGATAAAGGTTGAGATACTTAATTCTTCTACAAAATTTATCCCTAATTTCCCGGATAAAGTAAGAAAGAAAATATTATCTATTTTATCAAGAGAGGATAATGATCTTTCAATACTTCTAGATTCTAAAGTCATGAAAGTAGATAGTAGTAGTGTATATCTTTTAGATAAGAGGAAGTTAGATTATGATCTTCTAGTTTGGGCTGCGGGTGTAAAACCTAATACTCCAAAGATTAATATTGATAGTGTAAAAACTGATGAAAGAATTAAAGTAGATAAATATTTTAATATTAAACCATTTAAAAATATATTTGCTATTGGAGATGTTGCTGATTTTAAGGATATTAACGGGAACTCTCTACCTCAATTTGCTCAAATAGCAGAAGAAGAGGGTAAGATTTGTGCAGAAAATATATATAGGATATCTAAAAAACTATCACCTATATCTTTTGAGTATAAAGGAAAAGGGTTGCTACTTTCATTAGGACGTAATAATGCTATAGTGTCTTTAAAAAATGTAATATTTACAGGAAAAACTGCTTGGATACTATGGAAATTTATATATTTAGGGTTAATGTTTGGAAAAGGAACTAGATTAAGGGTATTTAGTCAATGGATTATAAATAGTTTATCTCCTAGGAATATCTCTAAGATTTAGAGAAAATCTCAATATTATACACTTTAGTATAATAATTTGTACTCAATATTTTATGCTTTAATATTTAAATTTGGTTGCAAAATTTTATTACTTAGTGCACAATATAAGTATATGGATGATAATCTTATACGGAAAACACTAGATTTTTATAATCCATTTTGGAGAAATATTTTATCTATAGAAAATACACCATTATATAGAAGGGATATATATGACAGTATATTTATATCAGTTAAAGAGATAAAACAGATAATTTCAATAACTGGACCAAGAAGAGTGGGAAAGACGACTATACTTCGTCAGATCATATTTGATCTAATTAAAGAGAATGATGTAAGTCCACTAGATATAATATATATATCAATGGATGATCCATATATATACTCTAATTCTTCAGATCCAATTTTTTTTGATAGACTAATCGAAGTATATGAAAAATATATCTTAAGAGAAAAAATACAAAATAGAACTATATATTTCCTTATAGATGAGATTCATAAATTTAAAGATTGGCAACTATTTTTAAAGAAATACTATGATAGAGGTATAAATATAAAATTTATTATATCAGGGTCAGTTGAACAGTCTATATTGGGAAAAAGTAAGGAATCTTTAGCAGGAAGAATCAAGAATTTTAAAGTATATACTTTTTCATTTTATGAGTATATATACTATAAACTTTCTTTTGATGATAAAGTCGATATACTGAAAAAAGAGAATATATTAAAGCTAATTTTAAAAATTCATGATTTAAAAAAGAATATTTTTATAAATCCACTAATTTTTTTTGCTGATCTAGACCAAATACTTCCAGATTTTATCTTTTATGAAGATGAAATATTTAGATACTTTTATGAATATCTAATTATAGGAGGATTTATAGAGAGTTGGAGTATTGATAGTAAGGATATGCAATATGAATATCTATATCAAACACAAATTGAAAAGGTATTGCTACAGGATATATATATATTAGAAGATATTAAAAATACAAAAATTCTTGCAACTATGTTTTTTAAATTTTCTGAAAATTTTGCTTCAGAATTTAGTCTTAACTCATTAGTAAAAGATATTGGAGTACATAGAGATACAATTGAAAGATATATTACTCTTCTTAAAGATTCTAATTTGATTTTTTCACTTTCTAAATATGGAGAGAATGCTAGTAAAATATCTAATATTAAAATATTTTTAGTTGATATTGGTATAAGAAATAGTATATTAAAAATAAAAGAAGAAGAGATTGTAGGAAATAAGATATTATTTCTTAAATATATTGAAAACCTATCTTTACTTTCAATAATACGTTATTCAAATGCATTAGGTATAAACTACTATAGAGAAAGAGAGAAAGAAATTAATTTTATACTTAATTATTCTTCTGGTAATATTGCTATAAACCTAGATAATATGAAGAAAAGTCTTTTTGATAAATTTAAATTTGATTATATATTTAATCTTATTGGAGAAACTCAGATAAAAAAGGATAGTAATATAATATCAATACCATATATAATATTTCTTCTTTCTTTGTAAATTATTTGAATAGAGCATACTTTCTTAATATAAAATCACTCTTTTACTACTCTTAGTACCTCTTCTATTGATGTGAGTCCTTCAGATGCTTTTGCAAGGCCATCTTCTATCATAAGACTCATACCATTTGATTGAGCTATTTTTTGAATAACCTCTCCACTTTCTTTTTTTGTAATTAATTCTTTTATTTTATCGTTAATTTCTAATATCTCATATATACCAATCCTACCTTTATATCCATTATTACAGTATTCACAACCTACTGCTTTATAATATTTATTATTTGTAACTTTTTTACCAACTCCTTTTTTTTCATATTGTTCAGAGAGGATACTTAACTCTTTTGCATCCATTTTATATTCTTTTTTACACGTATTACATAATTTTCTTACTAACCTTTGTGCAATAACAACATTAAGAGTTGAGGCTACAAGAAAAGATTCTACCTGCATATCTATAAGTCTAGGAATTGCCCCAGATGCATCATTGGTATGTAGAGTAGATAGAACTAAATGTCCAGTCATTGCAGCATTAATAGCTATGTCTGCAGTTTCATTATCTCTAATTTCTCCAACCATGATAATATCAGGGTCTTGTCTTAAAAAAGATCTTAATCCATTTGCAAAGGTCAGTCCAATGTTGGCAGAGACCTGAGTTTGGTTGACTCTAGGCATAGTATATTCAATTGGATCTTCAACTGTATTAATATTAACTTCTGGTGTATTTAGCTGAGATAATATAGTATAGAGAGTTGTACTTTTTCCTGATCCAGTAGGTCCTGTTACTAATATCATTCCAACAGTTCTTTTTATAGAATCTTTAATTTTTTCTAAATCTCCTCCTCTAAAACCAAGTGCTTCTAGATTATATGATTTAGCATTATCTTCTAAAAGTCTTGTTACTACAACCTCTCCAAAATATACAGGCATAGTAGATACTCTAAAAGATATCTCTTGGTCATTAACTAGTGTTTTAAATCTTCCATCTTGAGGAAGTCTATGTTCATCAATTTTAAGGTTAGATAATATTTTAATTCTTGCAACAACTGCCTTATGTATATCTAATGAATATGTTGCTTGATCGTGTAGTATTCCATCTATTCTATATCTTATAACAGCTCTTTCCTCTAAAGGTTCTAGATGTATATCAGATGCACCCATTGTTTTTGCGTATTCTAATATAGTATTCGTAATATTAATTATAGGTAATGCCTCAGTATCTTCACTTTTTACATCTTTGGACTCTTTCTCATTTTTTTCTATAATATTTTTTAATTCTTCTTTTATTGAAGTTTTATATAATTTTAATCCTTCAAAAAAAGATGTCTCTGTTATAAAGTAAGGATCAATTATATAACCAGTTCCTTTTTTTAGAAACTCTATTGTATTAATATCTCTTGGATTAGTCATTCCTATCTTTAAAGTAGATTCACTCTTATCAAATGCTATAATTTTTTTCTCAATAGCAATTTTTTCTGGGATTATTTTTACTGTTTCAGGATTAATTGTTTTATGAATTAGCGATGTATGTGGGATTGAGTACTCTTTAGTAATCAAATTTCCTAATTCTTCCTCTGTTATAAGGTTACTACCTATGACTAATTCTTCAATAGAACTTGAAATTTGCTTAGATTTCTCTTCTAATTTCTCATACTCCTCTTTACTGGTATAATTATTTTTTATAAGAAGTTCTTTGATATCCATCACTTATTCGTTTGGAGGGACTGTGTAATTGCCATTCGTTATCTTTATGAGTAGAGACAATACCTCACTTTGTGCTTGAGAAAGAGTAATCTTTCCTGATATTACTGTATCAAATATATTTGATACAGCTCTGTAATCACCTATTTTCCAAGATTTTGAACTTGGAGCCATTTGTATAAATGGAATCATATATTTATATTGTGTAGCAAGATTAGCCATATCTACTCTAGGAAATATTTCTCCAACAACTTCATTATTTTTAAGCTCATTATTATATAGTTGTTGTAGTACACTTTTAGAGTCTAAGTACCTTACAAATTGCCAAGCTGCTGTTGGATGTTGAGAGTATTTAGTAACAGCCTTTGCAAAATATAAAGAAAGATTTACAGTTTTTCCTGGTAATTGTGGTGGTGTAGCTACTCCTAAATCAATATTGGGATTTAATTTTAATATATTTTGTATTTCCCAAGATGGTTCAAAAACCATAGCAACTGAACCTCCAGCAAATGCAGATACAGAGTTAGGAAAAGTAGCTTCCCATCCATCTTCTGCAGCAATAGAATTATATAGATTTAGTGCTTCTTGACCATTTTGCCCATTTGCAAAAGTTACTGCACTAGAAGATAGCATACTAGTATTATTTATAAACATTAAATAGGTGAGGATGTTATAGGCATTATTTATATTAGAGGTATTAGTACCTATATCTACTGCAGCTTGAGTTACATTTCCATTACTATCTTTTACTACTAGTTTAGGTATTTGAGATACAAATGTATTTATATTTTCAGAAGGTGCAGATAACCCAGCTTTTGCAAATTCAGTTTTATTATATAATAAGGCTAATCCATCATAATTTTCAGGTAATGCATAAATCTTTCCTTGACTAGTAAGGTCATTTACAGCTGTTGTATAGAAAAGATTCTGGAATTGAGACATATCTATTACAGATGAAGGAGCAGGTGATAGGAATTTTTGATATATAGGAAGATAGGTATTTCCAATAGGAACTATATCAGGTTCATTTATCCCAGAAGAGAGTTTATTAAAAAGAGAACTTTCATAATAAGTAGATGGGACTAATGTATATTGTATTTTTATTCCAGGATGAAGTTTTTCATATTCTTTTATAACCGGCTCATAAACACTCGCAGGTTGTCTTATTCCCCACATAGTTAGAGTTATATTATTATATTGAGTATTAACTTTTCTGTATTCTAAATAATATATTACTAATGATCCTATGATAAGTATTAGTACAAAAGATATTATTCCTATATATATTAATCTTTTCTTTTTTCTTCTAATTTCATTAATCTCTACAAATGTATTATCTGTCAAAGCATTTTGAGAATCATTAGATATGACATCCTCTTTTTTAGGCTCAGGTGTCTGAGTAGGAGTATTTGTATTCTGATTGTTATCTTGCATAATATATACTATATATTATTAACATAATCTTTCAATTCAGTCCAGAGTTCTGGATTTTCCTTAGCGTACTCTAGTGTAGTCTTTAGAAAATTTAGAGGGTCTCCTGTAGTTAACCATTTTCCATCTATTTTTGTTGCAAGTACTTTATCAGAATGAGTTAGTCTTGATATTGCATCTGTAAGCCAAAGTTCATTGTTTTTCCCAAGATTTTTTTTTGCAAGCTCTTCTATTACATCTTGATTTAAAATATATCTTCCAAAAGAAACTAAGTTGGAAGTAGTATCTTCAATCTTTGGTTTTTCAACAATACTTTTAACAGTTACTCCATCTTCTTTAAGTTGAACATTACTATATTTACTAATTTCTTCTCTTGGTAACTCCTGTGTTGCTAGAACTATATTCCCATGATGTTTATATGAAAAATCAATTAACTGTTTAGTTGCAGGAATTTTTGATTTTACAATATCATCTCCAAACATATATACAAAGTTCTCCTCATCTTTTATTAGATTTTGAGCTACAAGAAGAGGTGTTCCATTTCCATAAGGTAGATGCTTTTTTTGTCTGACATAGATGTAATTAGCTTTTTTAGGAAGTTCTTTTAATTCTTCCAATATTTCTAATTTTCCACTTTCTTCAAGATGAAACTCTAAGTCAATATTATTATCAAAATGACTTTCTAGAGTATATTGCCCTCTTGTTACCATTATTATGTCCTTAATTCCAGAATCAATCAATTCTTCTACAAGATATTGAATAATTGGTTTGTTTATAATAGGGAGCATTTCTTTTGGCTGTACCTTAGTTGCAGGTAAAAATCTTGTTCCATAGCCAGCCAGTGCTATTACTGCTTTTGTAATTTTATTCATAAATATTATTCTATATCATATCAAGTATAAAATACAAATCTAGCTTTAAATATTATTATCTTTATGATATCTTATATAGTATGGAGAATACTGAAAATGCGCATGCAGTACCACAAAATATAATGAGTGTCGAGTTCAAATTGATAGGAGATTTGTCTTTGAAACAATTTGTTTTTATAGCTGTTCCTCTGACACTAGGTTTTATAATGTATGTTTTTCATGTAAATAATTATATAACAATTGTATTTACTGGTTTTTTACTTCTAATAGCACTATTTATAGATTTTGTTCCTGTAGATGATAGACCATTAGATGATTTAATAGTAAATTTTTTAATTGCAATTAAAAACCCAACACAAAGAGTTTGGAGAAAAAATCCAGAATTTCCAAATATACTTAAAATTCCTAAAATATTAATGCCACAAGAAAAAAAGGATAGTGAAATTGCTACATTTATGTATCAATCTCCAATAGATAGTAATCTTAATTCACCTTCATCTTCAGATGCTTCGAAATTTTTAGATCAAAGAGAGAAAATTCTTATTGATAATATAGATAAATTAAATGATTCTCTCAATTCTACACCATCTGGAAACTCAATGGTATCTCCTTCTATTAATAATAATATTCCTTCTTCAGGGATGAATATAAATCCTCCTTTTATAAATCCATCAGGGAATAATATTAATTCTAATAATCCTCAGAAAGATGAAGTTAATCAATCACAAAATGTAGGAATGGGAACTGGGAATACGAGTTCGAATATATCATCTCAAAATTTAGGGAATAATAATTCTCCATTTGTTAATAATATTGGAGTAGACCAAAATTTATCGAAATCATCCTCTTTTTCTAATAACAATAGTGTAAATGTATTGGAACCTCTAAGAAAACCAGATCCAAAAGATTTCTATAAAAAGTCTTCTGAAGATAATATTGAACATCCTATAAACACTGCAGTTTTTAATACAGGAAGTATTCCTACAGTTGATCCTAATATTAATCCTCAGAATCCATTTAATTCTGGAGTAGGGAATATTAGTTCAAATTTTGTTCCTAATACTCCACCTATAACAAATCCTAATATGGGAGTACCTCAAATGAATATTCCAAAAGTAGATAAGAATTATATTAATCCTAATAACAACCCTCCTATACAAAATGAAATTAATAACTTCTCTCAACAACCAAGTGTAAATTTGCCACCTATACAACCAGATACAAATATTTCTCAGGGGCAGAATACTGTTCAATCTCTAACTCAAACAACAGTATCTACTTCATTTGATAGTAATTTAAGTGAACCTCCTGATACTTCGAGTGTGTCAGTAGATACAAATGCTATTCCTCATTCTTATGATTATCTATCTTCCTCACCTTCAGAGACTCCTAAAATAGATGAAAATATTGTTAGTCAAACTGTAAATACTAATAAAACTCTTGATCCAGATATTGATATAAAAAAAATACTTGAGAAACTAGAAAAACTTGAGAAAGAAAATGATAAGTTAAAAAAACAAGTTGATGAGCAAAATGAAAAAATTGATATAGCTCAAGAAGTCATAGATCAAAAAAATAGACAAGATGAAATTAATGTATCTAACGTATCCTCGGAGACTCCTTCTCCAAGTCCACAAGATGATATTTCTAATACATTGGGTATTAATCCTGTATTTGAAAATAATTCTATTCAACCTAGTGTAGATACTACAATTTTAGATTCTAAGAATCAGAAGGAAATTCCTTCTGAAAATAACTTAAGTTCCTCTATGACTAATCTTACATCACAATCTAATGTATCTACTCAGAATCCAGAGACTACAAAGTCTTCTAAGCAAGAGAGTTTGAAGAAAGAAGATATTTTAAAATACCTTCCAGATTTTGTCAGTAATCCGAATATAATCTCTGGTGTAGTTATGAAAAATACAGGGCAGATCCTTCCTGATACAGTAATAATAATAAAAGATTCTTCACAAAAACCAGTTAGAGCTATTAAGACTAATCAATTAGGACAATTCTTTATTAGGACTCCTCTTTTGTCAGGAACGTATAATTTAGAAATTGCATATCAAGGTTTGACATTTGATCCTATCTTTATAGAACTTGATGATACTGTTAAGGATCCTATGTTAATTTATTCAAAATAAGATTTAATAGTTATGGCTTTATTTGGAAATTCAACACAAAATAATACTCCTATTGTAGCAACTACACAGGATCATCTTAATATATATGATATAAAGGATAATTTTTTAATATTAAAGGATAAGAATGTATGTGTAGTAATTGAAACTTCTGCAGTAAATTTTTATCTATTATCTGAAGTAGAGCAGAATTCTAAAATATATGCTTTTGCAGGAATGCTTAATTCTCTTGGTTTTTATATACAGGTAATGATTCATACTGAAAATGTTGATATATCTTCATATCTTAAAAATATAGATGAATATAAGATAAAACAGCAAGACCCTAAGATAAAATATCAAATTGATATATATAGAAAATTTGTTAAAGATCTTATTGTTAAAAATAATGTTTTAGATAAGCATTTTTATATTGTAATTCCATATCTAACACTTATGCCTAAAAAACCTAGTTTTACTAGTAAAATTTTTGGGAAAGAAGATTCTAATTTTGATGTTGACAGTATGATTTCACAGTCATCTTCAAGACTTATTCCTAGAAGGGATCATGTTATAAGACAGCTTTCTAGAATGGGATTAAAATCCAAACAGCTTGAGAGTGCTGAACTTATAAAACTTTTTTATAATATATATAATCCTATGAATGCTAAAATTAGAGAAGGTTTTGATGAATATACTAGTCCTATTGTAACTTATAAATAAATATGAAAATACCTTTTAATCTTTTAAAAAATAATGATAATAATCAGACAAATAATGTAGTTCAGGGGTCTATCGATAATCCTGTGATTGAAGGGAATCCTAATTATAAGAATACAGATCCAGTTTCTTCTTTTGGTATGGGGATAAATTCAATTAAGGATATTATTGCTCCCCCTTCAATAGAGGTTGATTTCTCTCATATAAAAATAGGTGAGAAATTTTATAGAACATATTTTGTATTAGCATACCCTAGATATGTTGTTCCAAATTGGCTTTCTCCTCTTATCACATTTGAGCATTCAATTGATATAAGTATGTTTTATTATCCTATTAATGCTGCAGCTGTAATAACTAAACTTAGAAATAAGATTGCTGAGATGGAAGCTTCTACAAATAATCTAATAGAATCTGGAAAGGTGATGGATCCTAATTTGAAAGTTGCTTTATCAGATGCGAAGGAATTACAAGAAAATTTAGCAAAAGGAGCGGAGAGATACTTTCATTTTGCATTATATGTGACAGTAAGGGCTGGTAGTCAAAATGAGTTAGAAGATATTTCTAAAAATTTAGAGTCTACAATGGGTGCAATGTCACTTATTATAAAACCATCAACACTTCAGATGGAAGAAGGTTTTTTATCAACACTTCCTTCAGCAAGTGACAAGCTCTATTATACACATAATATGGATACAACATCCATTGCAACAACTTTTCCTTTTGTATCCTCTGAGCTTACTTCTGATAGAGGTGTACTATATGGTATTAATAAAGCCAATAAAAGTTTAGTAGTATTTGATCGATTTGAATTAGAAAATGCTAATTCAGTTATTTTTGCAAAGTCAGGTGCAGGAAAAAGTTATTTAGTAAAGTTAGAGGCATTAAGATCTTTAATGTTAGGAACACAGATAATAATAGTGGATCCAGAGAGTGAGTATGAACAGTTATGTAAATCTTTAAATGGTGTGTATATAACATTTTCTCAAGATACTGGATCTAAGATAAATCCTTTTGATCTATCAGGTGTTTATGAAGAAGGTGAAGATGAATTAAGGTTTAAAATTCTTTCTCTACATGGTCTTTTTAAAGTTATGTTAGGTGAAGATGGAGGAATTAGTAGTATGGAAAATGCTATTTTAGACAAAGCTTTGATTTTGACATATCGAGATAAAGGCATAACATTTGATCCTGATACACAAACAAAACAACCACCATTAATGGAAGATCTATATAAGATTCTTCAATCAATGGAAGAGCAAGAAGCACATTCTTTAGCACAAAGGTTAGAAAAATATGTTAAAGGTTCTGCTTCTGGAATTTTTGATCAACAGACAAATGTAAATTTAGATAATGACTTTATTGTTTTTTCAATAAAAGATCTTTCAGATGAATTAAGGCCAGTATCTATGTATTTAATGTTAGATTTTATATGGACTAGGGTAAAGAAAGAGCTTAGGAGAAGGATTTTTATAATAGATGAAGCCTGGCTTTTAATGAAGTATCCAGATTCAGCAGAGTTTGTTTATGCAGTAGCAAAAAGAGCAAGGAAATATTATCTTGGACTGACAACTATTTCTCAGGATGTAGATGATTTTCTTTCTAGTGATTATGGAAAAGCTGTAGTGACTAACTCTTCAATACAGATATTATTGAGACAGTCTCCAACTGCAATGGATCATTTAGCAGAAGTATTTTATCTTTCTGCAGGGGAGAAAAATTTATTGCTTAGTGCGGAAGTAGGAGAAGGAATATTTTTTGTTGGAGCTAATCATGTGGCAATCCAGGTTCTTTCATCTGAATATGAAAATACTCTTATAACAACAAATCCTGAAGAAATATTAAAAATGAGGAGAAGTCAGTCATCTTTAGACAGAATTGTTCCTAATAATGCAATGAATGAGAACTCTAAAGTGTACACTGTAAATAATCCAAAAATAGTAGTAAATATGTCTCAAAATAAGTCTAATACAATATCTGATACAGAAGAAAATACAAATTTAAATCCTTTAGAGAATGAGAATGTATTATTTGATGATAGTACAGCTCAAGATACTAATAATACAGCTCCAAATATTAATAATTTTGATCTGTCTGGTGATACTGCAGATAATTCTAGTGCTATTCAAACTCAAAATGAATTTATTGATACTACAGAAAATTTAAATATTCCTCCTGTAGATAATAATTCTAATCCAATTATTACTCAAAATATGGAGGAAAACGTTTCTAGTACTAATGATCAAATACCTAATCCTAATTTAGGACAAAGTATTAATGCAGTTCCAGATTTTAACACAAGTACTCAAAGTGATAATGGTGTAGATATTCCAACTGAATCTATTCCAGATACTGTAGATATTTCATCTACAAATAGACCTAATGTTAATCCTATTACTCAAGATGCTCAAAAAAATCAGGTAGAAAGCTCTTATGATACAATAGATACCAATTTAGGAACAACATATTCATTTAAGAATTTTACCCAAGAGAATCCTGTGAATAATTCTCCTCAATAATAGTAGTAAATAGAATATATTTATGATATAAGTTTTGCTTTAACAATAAAACGTTGTGTTCCTATACCTGGAGGGATACAAGTCATAAGAGTAAGATATCTTTTTCCTGGAGGATATTGTAATACAGATATATCATTAGGTGATACTACTTGTGTTTGAAATACCTCATATGTATAATTTTCTCCTTTGAATTTAGCAAATATTTTATCACCAATTTTAAGTTGTAATATATTCGTAAATATTCCTAAAAAAGATGACGGATATAAATCTGCAAACCATTGTGGGGCAGAGTGCCCATAAATATATACATTTCCAACCTGTCCTGGAAGGGCAGTTCCCTTCATTTGAGCAAGTGAATTAACTAGAATTTTTTCATATGCATTTGTATTAAATCCATCAACTTCAGATTTTACAGGAACATTATTAAGGTTTATGGTAGGAATAGATATATGGAAATAACCTGTATAGGTGTTATTTTTTTGAAAATTTTCTGCTTGTATAATTTGTGAAAAATATGAAGCATTTGGATCTGCATTTACTATTTTTGTTTGGTATTGGTGGAATATATTCTGATCTATATAATAGTTGATTATGGGAGAGATAGCTATTATGACAAAAAACCCACCTACAAAAATTAGAAACATAGCACCATAATTAAATCTTTTTTTTGCTACTCTTGTTCTTTTTCTAGCATTTAACTTAATTTTTGGAGGCTTATTATTAATCTTTTTTACATACATATATCTGGACATACTTTTATTATAGCATTTATTTTACCTCTGTCAGTATATTGACTTATATGCTAAAATAATTCAGGTATGAGTGATTATTATGAAATATTAGGCATATCCAAATCAGCAGACGAGAAAGAAATAAAAAGAGCATATAGAAAGCTTGCAGGTGAGTATCATCCTGATAAAAATAGTTCTCCTGATGCGGATAAAAAATTTAAAGAAATTAATGAGGCATACTCTGTTCTATCAGATAGTCAAAAAAGAGCTAATTATGATAGATTTGGAAATGCTGAGCCCTTTGGTCCTGGAGGAAATTCCGGTTCTGGTGGGTATGAAGAAAGTACTGGAGGATTTTCAAATTTCTCATCTGCAGGGTTTGGAGGATTCGAGGATATATTCTCAGATTTTTTTGGAGGTAATTTTAATTTTTCTGATTCAAGAAATAGTAATAGTTCAAAGGACTCTTCTGGAGAAGATATTAGGGTTATAATTGATGTAACTCTAGAGGAGGTTATTTTCCCAACTGAGAGAGAAATTGCTTTTTATGCAATGAATAAATGTTCTCACTGTAAAGGAACTGGATCTAAAAGTGGAAAAGTATCAGTTTGTAGTAATTGTAATGGAACCGGAAAGGTTAGAAAAGTAACTCAAAGTTTTATTGGAAATATTGCAATGGAGAGTATCTGTAATACTTGTAAAGGTACTGGGAAGGTTATCTCAGATAAATGTAATTATTGTTTAGGTACAGGTAGGGTTAAGGAGATAAAAAAAATGAAAATTAAAATACCACAAGGTGCAAATGATGATACTGTACTAAAATTTGCTGGAGCAGGTTCAGTAGGTGAGAATAATGCTTCAAGTGGTGATTTATATATAAATATTAAAGTGGCACAACATAAATTATATAAAAGACAAGGGAATGATCTTTTAGGAGTAGTTACTATTGATATCCCTACAGCTGTATTAGGAGGTATAGTTCCTGTTCAGACAATATATGAGAAAGTTAACTTAAAAATACCTTCAGGAGTACAAGATGGAGAGAAATTTAAGATAAAGAATAAAGGAGTTCCTTTTCTTCATGGACACAAGGTAGGAGATTATATAGTAACAATTAAAATTAATATACCTAAACATCTTTCTTTTAAAGAAAAAAAGTTATATCAAGAATTGAAAGATATATAATAATCTAAGTTTAATTTAGATTCCTATAGATTTTAATAATAAATCTAAATTTTTGTTTGAATATAAAATTGTACACTTAAGAAGAATTTTCCTATTTTATTATTAAAGGATACTCATCATAATATTAGATGTTTTGTAATGTAGTTATAGTTTTTATTATTTGAAAATCCTCTCTAAGGACAGACTTCATATTAGGATTATATAATCCTACTGCTGGATGATAAAGTGGAATAATTTTATATTTTCCATATTTAAAAACTTTGCCATGTATTTGAGATATTTTTCTATCTTTTAGGAATAATGAAGTAGAATATCTTCCGAGGGTACATATAAGAATAGGGTCAATTAATTTTATTTGTATTTTTAAATAAGGGGAACAGGCATTGATCTCATCTTCTTTAGGATCCCTATTTTGAGGTGGTCTACATTTTACTATATTTGTAATAAATATATCTTCTCTTTTAAGATTTATACTTTCTAACAACTCATCAAGAATTTTTCCTGACCTTCCACAAAAAGGTATTCCTTCTCTATCCTCATTCTCTCCTGGAGCTTCTCCTATAAAGAATATTTTAGAGTGAATATTACCTTCTCCTGGTACTGCATTTTTTCTATCTTTGCATAAGTTACACTTATTGCAGTTAATAATTTCTTTTCTTATCTTATCCATTAATATCCAATAGGTAAGAATAGTTTTAAATTATCTTTATTGATCTCTACTAAATCTATCTTTTCAAGTAGAATCTTTTTAGCAACTCTTCTTCCAATATTCATAAGAACTCTCTCAAGTTCTCTTATTCCTGCCTCATATCCGAGAGGCCTTATTATATCAGCCCATATATCATCATCTATTTTTATTTGACTCTCAGATAACCCAATTTGTTTATATACCTTAGGCATTATAAAATCTTTAGCTATTTTTAATTTTTCATCATCTGAGTATGAAGAAAATCGTATAATTTCTAGCCTATCAAGTAGAGCTGATGATATAGTTCCTAGATTATTTGCAGTTAGTATAAACATTACTTTTGATAGATCAATTGGAAAATCTATGTAATGATCTATAAATGATGAATTTTGTTCAGGATCTAATATCTCTAAAAATGTTGCCATTATAGCAGATCGGACACTTCCTTCATCTGAAATTTTATCAAATTCATCTAAGAGTATTACAGGATTCATACTTCCAGCTCTAGCTATAGCTTTAATAATATATCCAGGTTCTGCATCTGGATTAACCTTTGACTGCCCTCTAATTTCTAATACTGAAGATATTCCGCCAAGAGCTATTCGTACAAAATTCCTATTTAGTGCTTCAGCGATTGATTTTGCAATTGTAGTTTTTCCAATCCCTTGTAATCCTACAAAACATAAAACTGGAGCAGGCTGATCTTTGTTAAAATTCATTGATGCAAGGTATTCTAGAACTCTCTCTTTGACATCATTCATTCCATAATGGTTTTTATCTAGAATTGATTTAGCATTAGAAATATCTAAATTATCAGTAGTAATTGTATTCCAAGGAATTTGAGTGATCGTATCTATATATTTAGAAGCAACTTCATAGTCCGATGAATAGCTTTTAAATTTAGACATTCTCTCTAGTCTTCTTAATATTATTTCTGTATTTTCTTTAAGTGTATCTGGGAGAAAGTTATCTGTAACCTTATCTTTTAAATTCTGTATATCATCTGTCATAATTTAAAATATTCTTCCGATTAAATATCCAAGTAAAGCTGCAATCATACCAATTATCATTATTTCAAGCCCATTCTTTATTCTAGATTGACCTTTTTCTACTGTTTTTACAAGCCCTATTATAAGAAGTGTTAATGCAGATAAGATGATTGATAAAGGTAGAGCTATAGGTACTTTTAGAAATATGTATGGAAGAGTTGGAATTATAGCTCCAATTAAGAATGATGCTCCCATAAAAATTGCATCTATTATTGGACTTACAATTTTATCAATATCTATTCCTAATATCAGATTAGAGGCTATCTTTTTCCCAAATTCTGGATAATCTTTTATTATTTCCATAAATTTTTTGATATCAGATTTTTTCAATTTATCTTCAGTTAATTCTTGTTCAATTAGAATTTCTGACATTTCTTTAGAATTCTTTGATTTTATCTCTAATACATCTTTTTGAGTTTTGGCTCCAAGATAAGTTCCTGTAGCCATAGATATAGCACCTCCAACTCCTGCAGTTAGAGCTGATATTATTAGTATTCTAGTATCAGAAACATATGCAAGTGTTGTAGTAAGAATAATTGTTGTAACTAGTCCATCTTGTATTCCAAATACGATCTGTTTGATTTGAAATATAAGACTATCTTTAAGTTTTGACATGATATAAATATATCATAATTTACTCTAAAAATAAATTTTATATATTTTAGTTTTATGCTAATAATAAATGTTATTTTTAAGTATTAAGTATTATTTTTTACAGATTTTTATTAATATGATATACTTATTCTTAATTTATATAGTAATATTAGGTAATTATATGGCAGCACAATCTGATTTTTTAATAGCAATACATCAAATAGCCTCTGAAAGGGGTATAGAGACTCAAGATGTTATTGAAGCTGTAAATGAAGCTCTAGCTGCTGCATATAGAAAGGATTATTCTGTTGAAGAGGAAGATGTAGTTGAAGCAAAAATAGATGATAATACAGGAGATTTCAAAGTTACTGTTAATGGAAAAGATTCTACTCCAAAAGATTTTGGAAGAATTGCATCTCAAACTGCAAAACAGGTAATTTTACAAAAAGTATCTGAGACTGAAAGAGATACATTACTATCTCAAATAGAAAAAAGAATAGGTACCTTAGAGATGGGAACTGTACAAAGGTTTGATGGACAAAATATTGTTGTAGAGGTAGGAAAGATTTCTGCTATTATGCCTCAACAAGAACAAATTTATGGAGAAATTTTAAGACCAGGTACTAAAATCAAAGTTTATTTAAAAGAAATTCAAGAATTTCCAACAGGTGGAAGAAAACTTATTGTATCTAGATCCTCTGATCTTTTTATTAGAGCTTTATTTGAAAATGAAGTTCCTGAAATTTCAAACTCTACAGTTATAATAAAAGATATTGCAAGAGAAGCTGGGTCTAGGACAAAAGTTGCAGTATTTTCTGATGCTCAAGGAATAGATCCAATAGGTGCTTGTGTAGGTCAACGTGGAATGAGAATTATTGCTATGACTAATGAACTAGGAAATGAAAAAATTGATATTATTCTTTGGGATGAAGATTTAGAAAAGTATATAAAAAATTCTCTTTCTCCAGCAAAACCAGTTGCACTAAAGTTTGATAAAGAAGAAAAACATGTAATAGTAATTGTTCCTGATGACCAATTATCTTTAGCTATAGGTAAGGATGGACAAAATGTTAGATTAGCTGCAAAGCTTACCTCTTGGAGTATAGATATAGAATCTGATGGTATAAAATCTGAAGAAGAGCCTTCTTTAGAAAAATAAAAATTCTAATTATCTTATTTTTCTATAAGTAAAGGAATTTTTAAATTATAATAGTCCCAGATGTTAATAGTTTTCTTCAGTATATAATACTATGATTTTTTGTTTTAATGGCTTTTTGATGCTATACTAAGCATATATATATGAGTAAAAAAGTAAAAGAGATACAATTACGAAGACCTCCTGTTATTACAATAATGGGACATGTTGATCACGGGAAAACCTCTATTTTAGATGCTATAAAAGGATCTGATGTAGTTGCAAAAGAAGCAGGAGGAATTACTCAGAATATTACTGCATTTGATATAAATTTTAAAGGTAGACATCTTACTCTTATAGATACCCCTGGGCATGAACTCTTCTCGAATATGAGGAAAAGTGGTGTTCTAATGACAGATTTAGTACTTCTCATTATCGCAGTAGATGATGGAATTATGCCTCAAACAAGGGAAGTAATTCAAATAATAAAAGATAATAATCTTAAAACAATTGTAGTTTTTAATAAAATTGATCTTCCTTCTAATAATATTACAAAGATAAAGTCAGATTTAGCAAGGGAAGGTATTTTATTAGAAGGATATGGGGGAGATATTCCTTTTCAAGAAGTTTCAGCAAGATCAAAAATAGGTATTGATGATCTAATAGATCTTATTTTTCTTCAATATGATCTATTAGAAGATATATATACTCCTGAGAATACAAACTCACTAGTAGTTTTAGAATCATATAAAGATGCTCATGTAGGTAATATAAGTCTGTGTATTGTACAGAATGGAGAAGTAAATGTAGGGGAATATATTTATTCTTTACAAAAAGGAGAGTTAGGTAAGATTAGGTCTTTAAAAAATGATAAGATGGAGAGCATAAAAGAAGCAACTGAATCTGCTCCTATATATTTATCTGGACAAAAAGATTTTTTGAATGTAGGAGATACAATAATCTTTTCAAAATCTAAATTGAATATAGAACCTCAACAAACTAATCTAATAGAGCAAATTGACGAATTTAATGAAGAAGATTTATTTGCAGAAAAAAGTGAAGTTAAAAAGCTTTCAATTATTCTTAAATCAGATACTGTAGGTTCTCTAGAGGCTATTGTTTCTGCTTTAGAAAGTATTGAACTTAATAATATCAATATTGATATATTTAAAAAAGATTTAGGAGATATATCTGAAGAAGATCTAAATACTGCAAAAGATACACATTCCATAATAATAGGATTTAATATTAAAGCTAGTCCTAGAATTAAAAAAATTGCTCAAAGTATGCATATAGTTCTTATGATATATGATATTTTATATAGATTAGTTGAAGATGTTAAGGATGCAGCAGAATCACTTATTCCTCCAGAATATATAGAAATTGATAATGGAAGAGCGGAAATTAAACAGGTTATAACTCTATCAAATAAATCTATAGTTCTAGGATCTCTTGTTTTTGAAGGAAAAATCTTAAATTCTTCTAAATGTAAGATATTAAGAAAGGATGAAGTTATCTTTGAGGGAAAAATTACCTCGTTAAAACATTTAAAAAATGAAGTTAAAGAAGTTGCTACTGGTACAGAATGTGGTATAATAGTGTCTCATAGCATTGATGCTATGGAAGGAGATATAATAGTATCCTACATAGTTGATAAAGTGTAAAATTTTCTGCCCATTGAATTTTAATATTTAAATGGATAAAGAAAATAATTTAGAAAATATTATAAACTTAAGTACTAAAATTCTTTTAGTTACAAATACAAGACCGACATTAGATAGTATTGCTTCTATTTTCTTAATGTGGCATTTTATTACTGTAAATTTTAAAAAAACAGTAAATATATATATACAAAATTTCCCATATAGGTTTGAGTATCTTTTTAATTACTCAATGTTAGAGCAAAAAGATATCATTACTCAATTTTTAAGAGAATATAAGCTTTCAATAAAGAAACAAAATATAGTTATAGATCATGTTAAATATAATACAGATAAAGATAATTTTAATTTCTCTATATCTTTAAAAAAAGGTGCATTAGAACTATCAAGTATAGATTTAAAAAAAGCATCTTTTGAATATGACCTTATTATAACTTTAGATACTGAAAATTTAAATTTTTTAGGTGATATATATAAAACATATAAATCTGATTTTGAAAGTAATATTAAGATTATAAATATAGATAGTCATCCAGGGAATCTGAAATATGGAGATTTAAATATAATATCTGAAGAATATTCTTCTACATCAGAGATAGTTTTTAATATTATGTCTGAATATAACAGTATTATGTCTAAGAAAGAGTATCAACTTGTTTTAATGAGTATTCTTTCAAATACTGAAAATCTTTCATCACAATATATATCAATGAAAACTTTTCAAAATTTATCTTTACTTCAATCAATCGGAGGAAATTTGAAATCATCTCTCTTAGAGATTAACTCTCCTTCAAGTATTGAAGATTTAAAAGTTAAAGCTAACATACTTAAAAATATATCTGAGTATAAAAATAATTCTAAGAACTATATATATTCAATAATAAGTAAAGGAGAGATAATGTCTTCATACCTTAATGATATAGTAATAAAAGATATAGATTTGGTATGTATTGGTATTAAGTCTAAAATTGGGTTGAAAATATATATAAAAGATTTGAAAAATGTATTAACAGTAAAACTTTTGATTGAATATTTTGAAGATGTAAAGTATGATCAAGGAGTATATATTTTTAGTTCTAGTGAAAATAATATTGAGAATATTTTAGAAAGAATATCTAAAATTAAACCTGTTTCATAGAGAATTTTAGTCTTCCTTGATCATCTTCTCCTATAACTTTAACTGTCACTTCTTGTCCTTCTTTTACTATACTGTTAGCATCTTTAACAAAATCATTGGACATCTCAGATACATGTACTAGCCCAGATATAGATGGAGTAATATTAACAAATGCTCCGAAATTCATTATTTTAGAGACTTTTCCTTTATATATTCCTCCAATTTCTAATTCTTTTACAATTGCAGAAATCATTTCTATTGCAATTGTCTTACTTTCCTCAGATATTGTTGCAATTGATACAACTCCATCATCGGATATATCTATTTCAGCTCCAGATTTTTCAATTATATTCTTTATAACTTTTCCACCAGGACCAATTAACTCTCCTATCTTATCTTGTTTAATTTTCATTACTTCTATTTGAGGTGCATATGCAGAGATTTTATCTCTAGGAGAATCAATAACTTTTAGCATCTCAGAAAGAATAAATTCTCTTGCTTCTTTTGCCTGTTTTAATGCTTTTCCTAGTATTTCTACTGGAATACCTTTTAGCTTATTATCCATTTGAAGAGCTGTTATTCCATTTTTTGTTCCTGCTACTTTAAAATCCATATCTCCAAAATGATCCTCTGGGCCTTGAATATCAGTAAGTATTACATAATCTTTTTGACTCTCTTCCTTTATAAGTCCCATAGCAATTCCAGATACTGGATTTTTAATTTTTACTCCTGCAGCCATTAAAGATAGGGTAGATCCACATACTGATGCCATAGAAGATGATCCATTTGAAGATAGTGTTTCTGATACCACTCTTATTGCATAAGGAAATTCTTCAGGATCAGGAATCTGTTTTTCTAAAGCTCTTTCTGCTAATGCACCATGTCCGATATCTCTTCTTCCAGGATAGTAGAGATTTCTACTTAACTCTCCAACTGACCAACCAGGGAAGTTATAATGGTGGAGATATCTTTTTGTTTCTTCTCCATCTATACTTTCAATTGTTTGCTGTTGTTTTAAAGGAGCTATAGTTGCTACTGAAAGAACTTGAGTCTCTCCTCTTTGAAAAAGAGCAGAACCATGAGTTCTAGGTAATATATCTATATCGATTGTAAGTTTTCTTACTTCATCAAATTTTCTTTTATCAGGTCTAATTTTTTTATTTAAAATACCTTCACGAGTAGTTTTGCGAGTAAGATACTCAATTGCTTCACTAATCTCTCCTTCTTCAAAGTCTTCTAAAAACCTTTCTTTAATTCTATGATGTAGATGTTTATCATTCTCATTCCATATTGAATCTTCTATCTCTTTATAGAATTCTTTTTCTACTAATTTTAGTAAATCTTCAGATATTTTTACACTCTTATATTCTAATTTAGAAATATTTGCCTCTTTAAGAAAATCTTCTTGAAGTTTAATAAAATCCTCAGAAGATTTTTTCCCAAATTCAATAGCTTTTATCATTGTATCTTCTAATATACTATCAGCACCAGATTCAATCATTGATATAGAATTTTTAGTTGCAGATAATGTTAGATTTAAAGGAAGTGAATTTATTATATCTACAGAAGGATTAAGTATAAATTCATTATCTTTTAATCCTATACATACAGAGCCAACAGGGCCTTCTATGGGTATTCCTCCTAACATTAATGCTAGAGAAGATGCATTAATTGCAAGGATTCCTGGATCATTTAATTTATCATAAGATAAAACATTAACTACTAATTGAACTTCATTTCTAAAATCTTCACTAAATAATGGTCTGAGTGATCTATCTATTATTCGAGCCTTGAGAATCTCATCAGTAGAAGGTCGACCTTCTCTTTTTATAAATCTAGATGAAGATATAATTCCACTTGCATATAATTTTTCTAAATATTCAACAGTCAGAGGGAAAAAATTTATATATTCATCTTTTTCTTTAGTTACAACTGTTGCGAGAACTACAGTATCTCCGGCAGTCGCAAGAACTGAAGAAAGTGCTTGTTGTGCTAATCTGCCAGTTTCAAAAGAATATTTCACATTGGCAATATTAGCTTCTTTTTTTATTACACTCATTTTTTAAGACCCAATCTTTTAATTAACATGGAATATCTTTCTTGATCTTTTGATTCAAGAAAAGCTAGAATTCTTCTTCTTTTTCCAATAAGTTGAAGTAATCCTCTTCTAGAGTGGTTATCTTTCTTATTTAATTTAAGATGTTCTGACAATTGAAGTATTCTCTGAGTGAATAATGCAGCCTGTACCTCAGGAGACCCATTATCACCATCATGAGTTGCAAAACTCTTAATTATTTTGTCTCGACTATTTTTTAAAAAGTCGATATCCTCATTGATTTTTTTAACCATTTTTTGATCAAATAAAAATAATACCTAATTGGGTATATTTAATTATAAAATATTTAGTAAAAGAAGCTTTCTATATCTGATACTAACACAAATTCTGAATAAAAGTCAAAACATCACAATTATCCCTATATATATTTTATTTGTTAAGGTGCACAACTCCACCTCCATATCTGTTTTTCAGATATTAATTTAGCCATTTCAGCTATTTGAGCATAAGGATTTCCAATTCCATAGGATATATAAGGGTTTATTTTTTTGTTATAAAAGGTATTCGGCATAAACTGAGCTATTCCATAAGCCCCAGATGACTGTGAATTTGGTATTTCAGGTTCAAACTGACTTTCACATTTAATTATATTTACCATTATTGATGAACTTACCTTATAATAAGAAGCAGCCTTATTTATGAAATATATATATGCACTCTCTCCTACAGGATATCTTGATGTGGTATTAGGAATACTTAATATATTTCCCAAATTTTTAGAAATACTATTTTTTGTTGATTGTTCAAAATTAATATTTAGTACTTTCTGAGCATAAGGTATAGATAGAAGATCAATATTACTTATTTCTTTTGGATTGATTTTATCTGTATCTATTTCTATTGATTCTCGATCTGCAATGCTCTCCATTATTGGAACCACATCCATATTTAGGGTAGTATCAATTATATTATTTTTATGTGAATAAAAATTTTTTCCAACTGTGTTAGCTTGTGATTCAATATATATTCCAAAAGTTCCAGGAATTGATATTAATGTTGCAAATACTAGACTACTTACTCCATGCTCTTTTACAAAAGCTCGAATTTTATTCCTAATAGATACTCTATCAGATTTAGTAAGGTTACTTCCAACAGCTTTATCATGAATTCTATCTAAAGAATCTTTTATAGTATTTGTTGGACTAGTTTCCAGATTGTGAACTGCACAAAAAAAGGCATAAAGTGTCTCATTACTGAGGACTCCTTCTTCAGCAGCTGAGGATACTCTTCTTGTAGAAAGCGATAATAAATCTATTTCGTCTGCTACAAGATGATTACCCTCCATGACAACAGTGAACTCATCTTGAGTATCACCGTGTTCGAAAGTTTTTCTTTCGATCATAGGCTTATCTTCTAATCTAAATTTAAAGAACCTGACATTTTATATGACTTATAATATTTTGTCAAGTATTAAGTGTGTTGAAAAATTTTTTAATGTTATTTGTATTTTTATTGTGAGAGTATTATTTTCTGATACAAATAGAGATGTATATTCAAAGTAATACAGTAGGAGTTCTAAAAGATCTAGATTAAAGTTTTAGGTATAAAGAGGTTGAGAAATATTTAATTAAAGATAATATTATTTTTACTCAAATAGGGTAGAAAGTATGTGATCATATCTAGACAATTAAAACTTTCTCTGTTAGTATTTTTGTATAGTGGGATATATAAAGAATATAAAAGACTTATCAAAAAATAATAAGAGAGATGTAGTATTATCCCTCATAGAAGTAGCTCTTAGCTCAATTGATCCGAGCAATGTGCTTAATGAAAGTATAAATTATTCACAAGGAATATTAACTGTACAAAATCAAGAATTTAATTTATCTAAGTATAAAAAAATATATCTTTTAGGTATAGGAAAAGGCTCCTCATATCTATCAAGTTTGATAAATTCTAAATTGGAAGAACATATAGAAAAGGGTTTTGTAATTGATCTTATTGGAGAGAGTAGTAAGAATATTAAAACTACAATAGGGACACATCCTTTACCTTCTGCTACTAATTTTGAATTTACAAAGAATGTAATATCAGAATTCCAGAACCTATCTTCAGAGGATTTAGTAATTAGTATAATATGTGGAGGAGGATCTTCTCTTTTTGAATATAGTAGCATATCTCTGGAAGATAAGATTAGAGTAGAGAGTGAACTTCTACACTCAGGAGCTGATATCTATGAAATGAATACTCTTAGAAAACATTTATCTCTTGTTAAAGGAGGTAATCTTGCAAAAATTTGTTATCCTGCAACTGTTATAAATCTAATATTCTCAGATGTTCTAGGAAATGATCTCTCTTTTATTGCATCAGGTCCTTTAGTATATGATGAAACTACAAGAGAAGATGCTATTAAAATAGTCAAAAAATATAGTATTGATATTGATATAGAATTTATAAAAGAGACACCAAAAGATAAATCTATATTTATAGGAGTTAAAAATTTTCTATTACTGACTAATATGACACCACTTAAGGCTATGGAAAATAAAGCTCAACAAATGGGTATTAAAGTATCAATATTTTCAGATAGAGTAAATGGTATTGCTAGAGATTTAGGATGTCAGCTTATAAATAAATGTCATAAAGGTGAGATTCTTCTTGCAGGAGGAGAAACAACTGTTGTAGTAAAAGGAAAAGGTATGGGAGGGAGAAACCAGGAAGTTGTTGCTGGTGCATTTGATTGTATTAAGGACAATATAATTATAACTTCTTTTGGTACTGATGGTTGGGATAATTATCTTGTTGCAGGTGCAATTGCCGATATTGATTCTATAAAAAGATCAAAAGAATTATCTTTAGATGTAAAATATTATTTAGATAATAATAATACTTTACCTTTTTTTCAAAGTTTAGAAGATACTATAGATACAGGAAAATTATCTTCAAATGTATCGGATTTAATGATAGTCTACAAATTTGCAACATAAAGTTTCGAGTGTTATATTAAATATATATGCTCAACGATATTACTGATAAAAAAGTAAAATTTTTAGAAGAAAAAGCATTAGAAATAAGGGAAGCAATAATACATATGCTCTTGACTGCTAAGTCAGGTCATACTGCAGGTCCTTTAGGTTTAGCTGATATATTTTCTGTTCTATATTTTCATACTCTAAATCATTTTCCTCATGATCCAGAATGGGAAGATCGAGATAGATTGATTCTATCTAATGGTCATGTTTGTCCTGTTAGATATGCAACTATGGCTCTATCTGGTTATTTCCCTTTAAAAGAATTATCCACTCTTAGACAATTAGATTCAAGATTACAAGGTCATCCTCATAGGACTTCACTACCTGGGCTTGAAACTACATCTGGACCATTAGGAGAGGGAATTTCACAGGCAATAGGTATCGCTTTATCTGCAAAACTAGATCAGAAAGATTATCATGTGTATGTTATTACTGGAGATGGTGAACATAATGAAGGCAATATCTGGGAATCTATTATGATGGGATCAAGATATAAATTAGATAATCTTACTGTCATAATAGATAGAAATAATATACAAATTGATGGTTTTACTGAAAATGTTATGCCTCTTGATGATTTAAGTGCAAAATATGAATCATTTGGATGGTTTGTAATTGATATAGATGGGAATAATATAAGTGAGATTGCTCAGTCTCTTGCAAAAGTGCAAAATATTCATGAGAAACCGACTGTAATAATTGCACATACTATTCCTGGAAAAGGGGTTGATTTTATGCAGAATGATTATCTTTGGCATGGAAAACCTCCAAAACCAGATGAAGCAAAGGTTGCTTTAAAGGAGCTTAGAACACTTAAAAATAAAATTGAGAATGATTATTAATTATGTTAAATGATGAACTATTTTTAAATAAAAATATATTTTCTGATTCTGTAGAAAAAAAGGCTACAAGAGAGGGATATGGTGATGAACTGGTAATCTTAGGAGATGAAAATAATAATATAGTTGTTCTTACTGCAGATCTAGCAGAGTCTACTAAAGTAGATAAATTTCAAAAGAAATATCCAGATAGATTTTTTGAATGTGGTATAGCAGAGCAAAGTATGGTTGCTGTAGCTGCAGGGTTTGGAGTAAATGGTAAAAGAGCTTTTAGTTCATCATATGCAACTTTTTCTCCTGGAAAGAATTGGGAAACGATTCGTACTACCGTTGCATATAATGATTCTGATGTAAAAATAGCAGGACATCATGCAGGTCTTATGACCGCACAAGACGGTGCGACTCATCAAGCATTAGAAGATATAGCTCTTATGAGAGTTCTTCCTAATATGAAAGTACTTTGTCCATGTGATTATTATGAAGCTATGAAAGTTACAAAAACTGCAGGAGAAAACTATGGCCCATTTTATCTAAGATTTACAAGAGAGGTTACTCCTGTAATTACTACTGAAGCTACTCCATTTACACTTGGAGAAAATTATTCTTATTGGATAAGTGAAAAACCTCAGTGTATAGTCTTTGCAACAGGTTATACTCTTTATTATGCACTTCTGGCTGCAAGTTTACTTAAAAAGGAAGGTATAGAATTAGAAGTAATAAATATTTCTTCTATAAAACCTATAAATAAAGAATTTATAGTATCTAAGGTTAAGAATGTGAGAAAAGTACTAACAGTAGAAGATCATCAAGTTGCAGGAGGAATGGGGTCTTTAATAGCTGAGATTCTTTCTCAAGAGTGCCCATCCTTTATAGAATTTGTTGGTATGAATGATCAATTTGGAGAATCAGGGACTTTTTCAGAACTTGTATCAAAGTATAGTATAGATGAGAAAGGTATAATAAAATTAATTTACAAATTATTAAAAAAATCATGAATGATATAAATGAATTAAAACAAGAAATACAGAAAAGAATAAAAGGTGAAGTATCTGATGATAATGATGTTCTAGAATTTCATAGTAGAGATACTTCAATTTTTAAAAGAAGACCTCAACTTGTAGTATTTCCTTATTCACAAGAGGATATTGAAGAGTTGGTTAAGATTGTAAATGAGAATAAAGCTCAAATAGCAAATTTATCTATAACTCCACGTTCTGGTGGAACTTGTATGTCAGGAGGAACTATTACAGACTCAATTGCTCTTGATATGAAGTATCTTAATAAACTTAAAAAATTCTCTAAAGAAGATATGTATGCTATTGTAGAACCAGGTTTGTATTATAGAGATTTTGAAAAAGTAGCAGATGAGAATAATGTTGTATATCCATCATATCCTGCATCAAAAAATATCTGTGCATGGGGTGGAATTGTTAATAATAATTCAGGTGGAGAAAAATCTTTGAATTATGGAAAAACTCAAGATCATGTAGAAGAAGTAAATATGATACTTTCTGATGGATCCTTATATAATTTCAAAAAATTAACTAAAACTGAATTAGACGAAAAAATGAAAGGAGATGGATTTGAGGCAGATATATATAGAAAAACATTTGATTTATTTGAAAAGAATGATGAATTTATAAAGAAATCCAAACCTAATGTGTCAAAAATATCATCTGGATATAATATTTGGAATGTTTGGAATAAAGAAGATCAGACTTTTAATCTTTCTCAAGTCTTTATTGGAGCTCAAGGTACTTTGGGTGTTATGACTGATGCAAAAATAAAATTTATAGAGAAGAAAAAATATGAAGGTATGTTAATTGTATTTATGGATAGTTTTGATAATCTTCCTGAAATAATAAATCATGTACTAAAATATAAACCAGAAAGTTTTGAAAGTTTTGATAATTATACTTTTAAATTAGCATTAAAATTCTTTTTTGCATTTTCTAAACTTTTGGGAAGTAATATATTAAAAATGCCTTTTGAATTTTTTCCAGAATTTATGCTTGTTCTAAGAAATGGTCTTCCTAAGTTAATTCTTTTAATTGAATTCAATGAAGATAATAAGGAGATAATTGATGAGAATATTTCTAATCTTGAAAAAGACTTATCAGTATATAAGAATGCATATATGAGAAAAGCAAAAAATGATCGCGATATCGAAAAATATTTTGCTATAAGAAGAGAAAGTTTTAATCTTCTTAGACAAAGGATAAAAAATTTAAAATCAGCACCATTTATAGATGATATTATAGTAAGACCTGAGAATCTTCCAGATTTTCTGCCTAAAATTTATGATATATTAGATTCAGAAAAGCTTCTTTATACAGTCGCTGGACATATGGGGGATGGTAATTTCCATATTATTCCACTTATGGATTTAAGACTTAAAGAGGAAAGAGATAAAATATTTAGAATTGCAGATAAGGTTTATGATCTAGTTCTCTCATATAAGGGAGTTATTACTGCAGAACATAATGATGGTTTAATTAGAAGTCCATATCTTCTACAGGAGTATGGGGACGATATATATAATATATTTAAAGAGTTAAAAAATATATTTGATCCACATTTTATATTTAATCCAAATAAAAAGATTGGAATAACAAAGGAATTTTCGGCATCACTGATAGCTGATGATTAAAATATTTTAACCAAATACTCTGAGATGAAGATTTGGAAAATAAAATTAGATAGAAGAAAGCATCTTGGACTTTTTGCAGCAGTGCTGTTTTCCATTGGTAGTATAGTTGGAGGAGGAATTTTTGCTCTTACTGGTTTAGCAATAAAAGATTCGGGATACTTATCTCTTATTTCTTTTTTTATAGCATTTATAATTATTCTAATATCGGCACTATCGTACTCTCAGTTATCTATAATGTATCCATCAGATGGAGGTGGTTATCTTTTTACAAAAGAGTTATTAGGAAATTTTTGGGGTTTTCTAACAGGGTGGGGTATATATATTAGTAGTTGTATTTTTATAGCATTTGTACTTCATATATTTGGAATATATCTTAGAGAATTTTTTATTCATTCTCTAAGTAGTACAGAGGCATCAGTTATAGCCTTTATTGTACTTTTTGTGGCTGCAATTTTGAATATTTCAGAAACAGGGTGGTTTGAAGGAACTTTAGTATTTTTTAATATATTAATATTATTAATATTTATTGTAATAGGTTTATTTCATATACAAGGATTTAGTTCTCATTATTATATAAGTAGTTTTAAATCTATATTCTCTACTATTGAGATTATATTTATATCATTTATGGGTTTTCAAGCTATTACTAATATATCCCAAGAAGTAGAGACTCCTAGAAAAAATATACCAAGAGCAATATTTATCTCTCTTTTTTTAGTATTAATATTATATCTTTTAATTGATATTGTCGTACTCTCAGTTCTAAAAGGTTCATTTGGAGTATCTTCAGTTATCATTGCAGCAGAAAGAATTATGGGACCTTTCTTTATATTACTTCCTATCTCTGCTTTAATATCAACTCTTTCTGCTGGAAATTCTAATATGATAGCATCCTCTAAAACAATTCTATTTATGTCAAAGGAAAAACAAATATCAAATAAATTTTCTAAAATTAATAAATCTGGGTCACCATATGTATCATTAATTTTCTTATCAATTGTTGTTATCTCTTTTTTGATTTTTTCTAATACTTTATTTCTAGTAGATGTAGCATCTGTATTAGTAATGTTTTTATTTATATTAATTAATCTTTCATCTTTTATATTTAACATAAAGCATAAACATATAAGAGAAAAAAAATCATTTAAGCTTTTTAGTGATTACATTCCTCTCTTAGGTATAATATTTAGTTTATTTATGTTTTTTTATATACCTTTTTTTACTTTCGAGATTTCATGTGTCTTGTTTTTTATAGGAGTAATAACTTATGAGTTGGAAGAAATGAGTTTTTTTGATAGAATATATAAATTTATAAAATTTAGAAATGAATAGACTTGATATTATATCTAAGATAGATGATTCAAAATTTCCTTCACATATATTAATTATTCCTGATGGGAATGGTAGATGGGCAAAAGAGAGAATGATGCCTGTCTCCTTTGGGCATAAGACAGGGGCAGATGTTATGTCTGATATAGTAAGGCAACTTTCTAAGCTAGATAGATTAAAGTATATAACACTTTGGGGATTTTCATCAGATAATTGGAAAAGATCTGAGAGTGAAGTTACCTTTTTAATGAAAACATTTAAAAAACTGCTTAAGAGTTTTTATAAAGATTTTGAAAAAGAAAATACTAGGTTTATTCACTTAGGGAGAAAGGACAGAATTCCTCAATATTTAAAGGATGTGATTGATGATTTAGAAGAAAAAACAAAAAATAATACAACAAAAATAGCTTCTGTTGCTATAGATTTTGGAGGCATGGATCAGTTTTTAAGAGTGGTTAATAAATCCAGACTGTACTATAATGATAAGGACATTAATATGGAGGAGCTATTGTCTTTTTTAGATAGCGGGGGTATAATTCCTCCTGCTGATTTATTAATTAGAACAGCTGGGGAGTTGAGAACTTCTGAT
Source organism: bacterium (assembly GCA_021810605.1). GTDB lineage: Bacteria > Patescibacteriota > Dojkabacteria > JAKAPS01 > JAJZLI01 > JAJYFR01. Next base: position 132,468 of record JAJZIL010000001.1, read on the forward strand.
ATAGGTTGGCTGAATGGAGCCCCAACTGAACTTTACTTTGAAAAAAAATATTTTCCTGATATTAGTATAGATAATATATATGGTGCAATTATAGATTTCTCAAAAAGAGAAAGAAGATTAGGAAAAAGATTAGAGTCTTAATAAAAAAGACTCTATATGTAGTTTATTTAATTTATAGAATAATTTATGGATAAAAAATTAAAAGTCATCACACTTGGTGGTGTAGAAGAGGTAGGTATTAATTCTACCATTATTGAAAATGATAAAGATATTATAGTAATAGATTTTGGTTTGGGTTTCCCAGACGATGAAGTCTTTGGAATTGATTTACTTATTCCAAATTTTGATTATCTTAAAGCACATAAAGATAAGATTCGTGGTTTTGTTATAACTCACGGACATTTAGATCATATAGGTGGACTTCCTTATGTTATAGAAGAGTTAGGTTTTCCTCCTATATATGGAGCTAAAATGACAACTGAGATTATAAAAGAGAAATTATCAGAATCAAGTTTTTCTCTTAAGAAAAAAGTTAATATTATAGAGTTTTCTCCTGATGATAGCTTTAATCTTGGGAGGTTCAAAGTCAGTTTCTTTAGAGTTAATCATAATATCCCTGATTCAGTAGGTATAATAGTAGGAACAGATTTTGGAAATATTGTTCATACTGGAGATTTTAAATTTGATAATACTCCATTTCAAGAACCGGTTACAGAGTATGCAAAAATTGTAAATGTTGGAGAGGAGGGAGTATTGTTAGCTATGTCTGATAGTACAAATGCTACAAAATCTGGAATGTCAGTATCAGAAAGTGGTATAACTCCAGTATTGGAGAATATATTTATAAAAGCAGATGGAAGAATTATTGCAGCAACATTCTCTTCACTTCTAACTAGAATAAACCAACTTATTACACTTGCACAAAAATATAATAGAAAAGTTGCAATATCAGGAATCTCAATGGAGACTACAGTTAAGATTGCAAAAAATTTAGGATACTTAAAAGTTCCTGAAAGTATTTTTATAAAGGTTGAGAATATTTCTAAATATAGAGATAATGAAATTCTGATAATTACTACAGGGGCTCAAGGTGAAGAAAATGCAGGGTTGATGAAGATGATAACTGGAGAACATCAATACGTAAATATAAATAGTAATGATACAGTAGTATTATCATCTTCAGTAATACCTTCAAATGCAATGCTTATACAAAAATTATTAGATACAATAATATCATCAGGAGCACATGTAATTCATCAAAGTATTATGGATGTTCATGCAGGAGGACATGCTCATCAAGAAGATCATAAATTATTTCTAAATCTTGTTAAACCACAATTTTTTATGCCAATTGAGGGATATCAATCATTTTTAGATGCACATATACAAACTGCTAAAATGGTTGGTATAACTGATAACCAAATACTTATGCCTAAAAATGGATTAGTATATGAATATTTTCCTGGAAGAGGTTTTGTAAAAGGAGAGAGAATAAAACATGTACCTATTAGAATCTCAGATAATTCTATGTGGGATGTAGGAAATAAAATTATAAAGGAAAGAGAACAATTATCTGAATATGGGATGATTCTTGTTGTTATTAATACAGATTCTCATCTTAAGCTTAAAAAAGATCCATATATACTTTCAAGAGGTTTTATTATGTCTAATAAAAATTTAAAAATGATATCTCATATAGAAAATTTTATAAAGAGTACTTTCGCAGAAAAAATAGAAAATAAACTGAAAGATTCATCAGAGGCAAAGATATTTATAATAAGTGAGATTGAGAAGGAGTTTAAAGAGAGATTTAAAAAGGAACCAATTGTACTTGTTATCCTTACTAATGGTAAATAAGGTTGGAATAATAAAGCATATAGAGAATATAGATAATAAATATCTAATCATTTCTTTAAAATTGGATGAGAATATTGAGTATAAAAGTGGTCAATACATTATTGTGCTTTTTTCAGAGAGATTGAGACGATCGTACTCGATTTGCTCATTTAATGAAAATGA
>JAJZIL010000007.1 GCA_021810605.1 bacterium
TTATAATATTAAATGGAGTTTTCAAATATATTACTATTACATCTGACATAAATCTTTCCCCTATATCCCTCACTACATCTCTATGCTCTACTTTACCTCCCAAATTATCATATATTACAGATTTATTTTTTCTCAGTTCACCAATCAGTATCTCTTCACATTTACCATTTACATATTTCTAACCTTCAGTTTTGTCTCTTGGAAAATTTAAATCACTTGTTTCTAATTTTACCCATAGTTCATCAAAACTAACTCTAGTATACCCAGTAAAAACAGAAATTTTTTTAGAAAGAGTGGTTTTTCCTGAAAAAGGTAATCCACACATTACATATATTTTTATCATATGATAAAAGATTAACATCTTAATTTTATGTATTCAACTCTAATTTTGGTTCTAACTTTGTCTACGACAGCGAGAATTGTACTTGGATCACTCCATTTTTATAATGGTATCTAAAAGATTTTTGAGACTATTAACTAATACCTCACTTCCAAATCGAGGATTCCACTCTAGATCTCCTAAAGAATCACTTATTACAAAACGGGAGGCTATATTAACTTTTCTTAATTGACATACAGAAAATAAGGCCGATGCTTCCATTTCGACTGTTAGAATTCCTAAATCTTTATAATGATTAATCTCTTCAATTGTCTCTCTATATGGTGTATCTATAGTCCAACTCCCTCCTTTAATATATTTTATATTAGCTTTATAAAAAATTTTTTCTAATTTTAATGTTAAATCTTTTGTTGGATAAGAATACATAGATCTCTTTGTATAATGGTACGATACACCTTCATCCCTTAATTGCTTTTATACATAAAACTAAATCTCCTATATTAGATTTATTTTGCAATCCACCTGTAGTCCTCAAATTTATAAATGTATCTATACCTAGAGCTATCATCTCCTTTAAAGAAGTTACTGTTGTTGGAGCGCCAATACCCTCAATCTTTAAGATACCTACTGACATATTTTTTAATAAATAAAAATCTCCAAAACTTTCTATATGTTCAGTTTCATATGTCTCTAAAATATATTTTAGAAGGTTAGAGGAATATATTAATATTACAACTTTAGGATTTTTAAATTCTATCCAATCTTTAGATTTTTTAGAATATGCTATAAAGTCTTTAGCAGAAAAATATGATTTGTATAAATGTTTATTTTTTAAATTTGGATAAGACATACATAATTTATATCATAATAGGAATAATTCTATATTATTTCAGCTTTAACTTTGTCTACGACTGGGAACTTTTTATATTTTCATAAAAAATATCTACTACCAACAGCCAAACCATTGACAAAAACTATAAGATATGACATGCTTTGTCTATTAATTTTTAGTTTATTTAAATATTAGTAATAGTATATGATTTATCCAGAAAGACCTTCGGATATAAATACAGGTTCTACACATAATAGTACAACTATTAATGTATCTGAGGTACATACAATAGAAGAAAGTTTATATGAACAATTTGATAAAATAAAAGAAGATCCTGTAAATACAATATCTTTTTTTGGAGTAGAATACTTTCAGACAACAGAAGGTCAGACTTTACTACAAAATATTTTAACAGAAACTCAAACGGAGTTATTGCCTGGAACAGATCTAAATAATATTCTTAAAATATTAGATAAAATAGATTTTTCCAAATTAACTAAAAAAAGAAGAGATCAAATAATGACAGAAGTAAATAATTCTACTGAAGAAATATTATTTAATGAATTAAAAAAATACTTAATTAATAATAATGTCGACAGTTCTTTAGATAAAATCATAATACCTACTAAATATGAAATAGTTTTAAATCCAGAATCTGTAATTAAAAGATTAAATAATCTAAGAAAATTAAAAGGACAATTAAAAGAAGAAAGAAAAAACTATATTAACAACCCAAAGATACTTTCTTCATATAGAGTATATATGGAGAAAATAAATATTCTTATTGTGGATTGCATTTATAATGTTATAGAAATAAAAGATAAAGAGGTAAGGATAGGAAATGATACTGAAGGATATCTTTCATATATAAAATCATTCAATAATATGCAAAAAAGAGAAAGAAACCTTTCAAGATTTGATTTTTTCAAAAATGGTGCAGGTGTAATTCAAAAAGGCAGATATACTCCTTTTGGAGAAAATCTTTTATCTTTCATAGATACATTAAAAAAAGAACAAATAGAAGATTTCGATACTGAAGACTTTAAAACTGAATTCGGAGAGAATTTCTTGGTTTCACCTGAATTTATGAAAGAACTATTTGAAGTAATGCTAGAATCTAATAAATTTGAAGGTTGGAGAGTCATAATAAGCGAAAAAGCGACTACATTATACGTAAATAACTCAAAAAGAACTATAACAATACCTAAAAGTTTTAAAAGAAATTTCTACTCAATAAAACCTACTTCATCTGTACTAGCAATTGTAGCTCATGAAATGACTCATGTATTTCAAGCAGAAACTAGAAAAAAAATAGGAATAACTCTATTTACAAGAACAAATCCAGCAAGAAATAAGATATCTAGTGAAGGCGCTGGAGTGAGACAAGAAAAGAAAATACAAAATAAATTAAGTCTCCATAGACCAAGTAATTATCAATACTTTGATACAATGCAAAAAAAAATAGATGGGGGGAATTATGTAGAATGTGTCATAGTTTTTTATAAATCACTCCTTACTCAACATCCTCATATTGATAAAGAAGAAGCATTAAAACTTGCGATCAATAGAACCAAAAGAATTTTTAGAAATCTAGGTGATACAAAAAGTACCGATGGATTTATTAGTAATTCAGATCAATTAAACTATTTAGAACAAGAGATAACTACACTTTTAGATAAATATGGAGCTATTACCCCTTATGCAAAATATCTCATAGATTCAGGAGTGATCAATCTAAAAGAAATAGAAGAGATAGAAAAAACATTTAAAACTGTAAATGAAATTATTACCCCAGATACAATCAAAGGATTAAAAAATAGATTCAATTTGTAAAATATAATATATACTAATTTTACAATATTTTATAGATATAATTAAATCTTTACAAATCTAAATTATTACTCTTTTTAGATCCTGATTAATATGTACCAAAACATCATAGGGGATAGTTTCAATTTTTTTTGCTATCTCTACTACACTATTTTTATCTTTAGGATTATTCGATATGACTAATACCTCCTCTCCTACTTTAATATTATTTAGACCAGTTATATCTATAGCTACCATATTCATACTAACTAATCCTACTATTGGACAAAATTTATTATTTATAGATATAAATCCTTTATTACTAAGCCTTCTGTCAACTGCATCATAATAACCTATTGGAATTATTCCAATTATAGAATCTTTTACAACCTTGAATGTATCAGAATAACCAATTGTCTCTCCTTTCTTTATCTTTTTAATCTGAATTATATGAGTTTTTAATTTTAAAACTACACAAAGATCCTTTTGATATTTTGGAATAGGAGATATACCATATAGACCGAGACCTAATCTAGCTGCATTAAATTCATTTTTAACATTTAATAGTCCAGATGTTGCAGAAATATGTTTATATAAAAATTTAAAACCCTCATTTTCAAACATATTCACAGCAGTTCTAAATACATTAAGTTGCCTTTGAGAACTTTGAGAAGAATGAGTATTATCTGCATCTGAGAAATGCCCCATTATACCTTCTACAAAAACATTCCTAAATTTCTTTAGATTTTTTATAAAATATGGGATATCTTCTAATTGTAATCCTAATCTATGCATACCACAATCAATTTTTATATGTATTTTTGGATTTTTCTGATATTTATCAAGTACATTTATAGTATCTAGATCAAACACTTCAAATGAAAAATTAAGATTTTTAACCTTATAATTATAAGGATCAGTATATCCAATTATTAAAATAGGAGTTTTTATTCCCGATTTTACTAGTTTATATGCCTCAAAAAGACTATCAACTGCAAGATATTTCAAATTAAAATTATCTAATATCTTTGAAATTTCTACGATTCCATGCCCGTATGCATTCGATTTTAAAACTGGAAAAATATCCATATTAGGATTATTATTTTGAAAATATTTAAGATTATGCTCTAAATTAGATCTATTAATCTCAACAATATTTAGGTTCTTATATTTTAATCTGAACATATAACTCTTTAGTTTTTTATAACAATATTATATATTATCATATATTAAATTCATAAATCACAGATATGGATAAACCTTATATTGAAAAAAGTAATAATATTAATGGAGTAAAAGCTTGGCAACTATGGATATTAGCTTTTCTAATAATTCTATTTATATTTACAATCGCATTAATATTCTATGTCCTGCTTACAAAAAATATATCTCGAAGTAAGGATATAAAAAATAAAGTAAATATAACGAAAATTAAAAATTAAATACAACAGCTAATACTTGATAAATCAGTAATATAGGACTGTGCAACTAGTTTTATTATATAAATAATAACATAGGGTTTATAAAAAATACTATATAGAAGATATTTCTTCTACATATACAATTACAAATAGATATTATTTCACATTATTGTAATATCCTATAAAAAAAATATACTGAATGTATCTATTTTAGAATTAATCATAATAGAAGAAAATACAAATAATACAACGAAAAATGAGTATAAGACAAAAAAGTTATTTTTAGAGCATATCAAATAGTTGGAATCTATTAAGAATTATTAAAGTATTACTTGCATTTAAATTTATACTACTTCTTTTTAGAGAAAATCCTCAAAGTGATTTCGTAAATTTTATATATTCAATTAGTAATATTTTTTCTATACCTTTCCTCTAGTATATTTAATAATACTGTTAGTAACAGCTCTATATTTGAATGATCTATACTAATTGGAATAATAGTGTATCTAATAGTGGATTATGCTCTTGTTAAATTAGTTCAATTAATAAATCCTACTACTCCTCAAAAATGAAAGATACCATTGACTAAAAAAATTAATTGACAGTTAACACAGCTATTTAGTAGACTATAATTTATATGCCAAATAAAGATAATATTTTTAGTGATAAGGAAATATTAGTATCTATATTAACTTATTTTATAATAGGAATAGTTTGGTTTTTTGTTGATAATAGAATTCAAGATAGTAGTTTTATAAAATTTCATGTAAAACAAGCAATTGTACTCTTTATTGCAGATTTACTTTTATCAGTAATCATAGATTTTATTTACTATATTCCTATACTAGGATCTATACTCTCTGATATTGCATATATACTAATGTTAATATTAGTAATCATTGGAATCTTTAATGCACTATCATCAAAGCAAAAAGAGCTTCCTTTAATAGGGAAATATTCTTCATATCTAAAATTTTAGATATTATGCATAATCATAAATTTCAATACAAAGAGGAAGAAAGAAGAAAAAGACAAAATCCTGAAGAAATACTTAACTCAATTGGACTTAAGAAAAATGATACATTTATAGATTTAGGTTGTAATGATGGATTTTTCACAATACCTGCTGCAAAAATTGTTGGAGAATTAGGGAAAGTATATGCTGCAGATATAGATACAGATGCAATTTCAAGACTTCAACAAAAAGCAAAAGACCAGAATATAGTTAATATTGAAACTAAAGTAGATAAAGCCGAAAATATAATATTTAACAAAGGTATTGCAGATATAATATTTTTAGGAACAGTACTCCATGATTTTGAAAATCCTATAAAGGTTTTACAAAACTCTAATTTAATGTTAAAAAATTCTGGAATTATTGTCGATTTTGACTGGAGAAAAGATTCTTCAGAACTTGGACCACCTCAAGATATAAGATTATCTTTGGAAGATGTTTCTAAGATATCAGAACAATCAGGACTTAAAATTATAGAAGAAAAGAATATATCAAATCTTTTTTATCAGATTACTCTTTCTAAAAGTATATAATTCAATATACAAGTTTGTAATTATAAGTTTCTAATATATAATGTAGAAATCTGATTTTTTATATATAATCAATTATGCTTATAAATGTAAATATAAAAGAAAAAACTATAGGAGAAAAAATTCTTTATGAAGATTTTAGTTTTTCAATAAATGAGGATGAAAAAGTAGGCTTCATAGGACGTAATGGTACTGGAAAAACATCTTTATTCAGAATTCTCGATGGAGAGGATACTGATTTCATAGGTAATGTAGAAATAAAAAAAAACATTAATATTATAGTTACTAAACAAGAATATCTAAATGATAAAAAAACTACAGTATTAGAATATATATTAAATGAGCTTCCTGAGTTTGTAAAACTTAAAAATATCATAGATACATATCCTGAAACTATGGGAGATGATCTTGATAAAATCCAAATTTATACTGATGCCATAACAGAATTCAGTGAATTAGGATACTTTAATATTGAAGAGAAGATTATACAATCACTCATAAGTTACAAGATCGATAAGAATAAATATTTAATGCCATTAATAAAACTATCTGGAGGAGAGAAAAGGTTTGTAGAATTAGTTAAAGTAATGTATTCAAAATGTGATATAGCTCTAATTGATGAACCTACTAATCATATGGATGATACTGGGAAATTAGATTTTATATCTTGGCTAAAAAATACTAACCATAGTGTTTTTGTTATCACACATGATAGAGATGTTCTAAATTATGTTCAGAAAATAATAGAAATTAAAGATAGAAAAGCTCTATCTTTTACTGGGAATTATGATTCCTATCTGAAGCAAAATAGTATTAAAAATATAACAAATATAAGAACCTATGAAGAATCTGTAAAAAATATGGATAATCTGAAAAAACAGATAGCCAATATTAAGAAAAGAGGAGCACATGCTTCTACAAGAGTAATGTATGAGCGAGTTGAGAAGGAATATAATAAAATTAAAGATACTATAGAGAAACCATCTATTTGGATAGATGAGAATTCTATTGAAAATAGCGATAAAAACATTATAGAAAAATACGAAAAATATAAGGATAAGAACATTAACCTTGCGAGTAGTAATAATACAGAACAAAAAGGAGTACTTTTAAGTGTAAAAAATTTGTCTATTGGATATAATAACCCATTATTCTATGACATAAACTTTGAACTTTCATATAAAGATAGAATTCAAATAAAAGGAAGAAATGGTGCAGGAAAAACATCTCTTATAAAAACGATAATATCTACTATATATTCCCAACATAATATTGCAACTATATATTCAGGGAAGATAGAATTTAGCCCAAAAATAGTTTTAGGCATTTATGAACAGGAAATTAGTGAGAAATATCTTAAAATGACACTTACAGAGGGTATATCCGATATATACAGAGAAAAAAGAATTGATATTCCTAATATTAATAAGATTTTAAAAGATTATCTATTTAATCCATCCTTAGATAAGGATCTTCTGATAGAAAGATTATCTGGAGGACAGAAAGCTCGTTTTCAAATTATAAAAATGCTTTTAGAAAATCCTAATGTATTAATTTTAGATGAACCTACTAATCACTTGGATCTCCCATCAATTGAAGAGTTAGAGAATTCTCTACTAAATTTCAATGGAGCTATTCTATACGTATCTCATGATAGTTATTTTGTAAAAAAAATAGGAGGAGATACTATAGAGATAATTTAACAATATAATATTATTGATAAAGATTACAAATATCAGGCTTCCATCTTGGGAGATCATCCCTTGACCACTCACTCATTCCTCCTGATACAGAATATGATTCTATATTGTTATCCCGTAGCATTTTACTAGCTGATTGAGATGAAATTCCATAATTACATACTACAATAATTTTATTACTTTTTAATATATCAACATATTTTGAAATATTATCTTCTAGATCTTCATATTCAATATTTAAAGATCCAGGAATATGGTAATGTAAAAAATCATTCTTTTTTCTTATATCCAAAATTTTTATATTTTTATTAATTTCAACTAATTTATCTGAAAGTACTTGACTCCAAACAATATTAGGGTTGCTTTTAAATATCATATTATATGCTTTTCTAACTGATATTTCATATTTTGAGTCTGTATTGAAAGTAGAAATTTCACTTTTAGAATTCTTTGGTAATAGATATTCATTTTCTATCTTAGGAAATTCAGACTCCCCTAGATATTCAAAATATTCATCTACATATGGAATTGGACTATCACATGATATGAATACTGCAATAATTTCTCCATTTTTATTTCTAAATTTATCTAAATTATTCTGTTTTTTAAGAAATTTTAAGAGACCTTCAAAAGCAAAACCAGAACTAGGTCCTACTACTAAACCAAATCTACATAAATCTAGACTTGATTTAAAAGATTCTTTAGTCCCAATCTCTACCAATTCATCTACATATTGTTTCCAAATAAAAGGAATTTCTTCTAATAGATTTTTGGTTCTTACACCAGGAACAGGATTATTAGGTATTCTCGATACACCTACTGTAGTAATACTATTTGATTTAGATTTTAAAAATTTAGATGTTCCTTGTATTGTACCAGTGGTCCCCACTCCAGCACAAAAAATGCTAATCTCTCCTTCTGTTTGATCCCATATCTGTGGCCCTGTCCATTTTTCATGTGCCTTTGGATTATTCTCATTTGTATACTGTCCAGGATTGAACCAATCTTTATGTTTACTAGCCAAAATTTTAGATTTATAAATACCACTAGTTTTATCTTTTGGATCAGGACAAATTGCTTCCTTATTTACAATTACTTCTACTCCAAAAAGTCTCAATAAATTTAACTTTCCTCTTGAAACTTCATTAGATACAATAGCTTTAGTATGATCTATTCCTAGAAGTTTTCCTATAACAGCAAGAGAAAGTACTGTATTCCCAGATGAATTTTCTATAAGGGTATTGACTTGATCCAACTCTCCCAAATCTTTAGATGAGAATAACATATTTAAAGCAGGTAATGACTTCACGTTAGTAAGAGGAAGAGTATTCATAAGTTTTGTATATATTCTTACCTTATCATTATAGAATGGGTTAAGAACTCTAGGAATCTCGACTAATGGAATATATTCATTTTTATCAGGATTGAGATAATCTAATACCGAATTTTTACCTGAAAATACAGATTTATTCATATACTACTGGGATCAAAATTATCATCAATCTGATATGTAAGATCTCCAAATCTATCTTTAATAGAATCTTGAGATACATATTTTCTATGTAATTCATATAATTTTTCTAATCTAGATTTTAAATCAGGAGTAATAAAATCTAGCATCTTTTTAATATTAGAAAATAAATCCATATTATTATCTTCAAGTTTATCTATATCAAGAGGAGAATAATCTTGATCAGCATCTGATAAATACTCTGATAAATACAAATATCCAATTATTTTATTTTCAGGAATAAATGATTTTAAGAAATTTTTATCTTTATTATTTCTAATCTTATTTCCTACAACAAAAAGTAAATTTTCTACACCTGCAACCTTAGCAAGTTCTATATACTGGTTATATACATCTACTCCTCTTCTAGTAGGTTCTACAGATAAAAATAATCTATCAAATTGTGCATGAAGACTTCCTGCGAAAGCATCTATTCCTGCTACCATATCAGAGACTACATAGCCATCTCTATCTATAAGGTGAGAAAGAATATTCTCAAGTATAGCCAGATTATTATGGTAACAACTAGCCCCTATCTCTCCTTTTTCATAAGTACCTACATTCATAAGATATATATTATCCTTCTCAAGAGTATAATTAGAAAGTATATAGTCATCTTTATTACTAAGATTTACAAAATTTGATAAACTGTTAGGTGGAGTTGTTTTTCTAAACTCTACTAAAGATTTAATTTTATCATTATCTCCTTTCAAATAGGTTTTTATATCTTTTATAGACTCACTATCAGATATATTAAGCTTAGTTTTAGTTTTATCATCAAAACCAATTAAACCTCCAAGATGCATATTTATATCTGCATCTACAGCAAGTATTGGTAATCCTATTTTTTTTAAATACTCAATTGTTAAAGCTGAAAGTGTTGTTTTGCCACTTCCACCTTTTCCTACAAATGCAATTCTCATAATTTACTCCTTCAATTATTTAATTTATTTTGACACTTCAAACAAACACCAAAAAATTCTATAAATTTATTGGTTATTTTAAAATCACTTACAGTCTCTATTCTGATTTTTTCTTTATCTAAATACTCTTCATTTATTTTTATGTGTTTAATACTACTACATTCATTGCAAATTAAATGATGATGATGAAAATATTCATTACTGTACTCATATAATTTTGATTTTTTTAATTTACCTATATTAACTTCTGTAATAAAATTCTTATCTAAAAGAAAATATAGTTCTCTATATATAGTAGTTTTATTAGCAGTAATATTTTTTTTATTTAAAAGATAAAGTATTTTATCTGCAGAATATATACCCTTTTTAACATAAAAAATAGATATTATATTGAATCTTATAGGAGTCATCCTATAACCCTGAATTTTAAACTTAGATAGAATATTATCCATTCTATATATTATAATGCAACTATGTTGCATTTGCAATTCACATAATTATGAATAATGAAATTTTGAATAAATATTATAGTTTTTTTGATGATTTTTCTAAAGAGCTTAATCAGTTTCAATAACAATAACCTTCTTTAGAAATATATTAACATCTACTAAATTCAATTATTAATCAATATATCATTTAGTATACAAGAAGAATCAGAAATGATGAATAATTTTATAAATAAGATCATACAAACAAATATAGATTCAAAAACAATCCTTAATATTCAGAAACTTATTACTTTTTCTAAATCCAACGTCTAACTTTTCTTTTATATTCAATATAAGTATCTCCAAATTTTTTTTCTATGTTTTTCTCTTCTTTAGGAATAATAAAAAAGTTTATAATAAGAAAAAAAATTATTATATTTATAAAGGATATAATTGCAAAAAAATAGAAATCTAGACCAAACAATATAATTAACATGCTCAAATAAATTGGATTTCTAGATATTTTAAAAGGGCCATTTTTAATAAGTATACTTGGAGTTTCATTTGGATTTATTGTAGTTTTATTTATTATTATTGTATAAGAAGAGTATACTGCTAAAAAGATTCCTATAACAATAAATATTAAAGATAAGATATAAATACTTTCAAATTTATATATTGGAGTAAAAAAGAATAATATTAAAGATACTAAAAAAGAAAAAATAAAAATTATTGGAGGAATTGGTATATCCATATCTTATACTATACCTTATTTCTTTTTTTAAAGAAAAGTATGAAAATACGAAACTTACTTATTATATACAATTACCATAATAAATAGATATAATCGCAAGACATACAAAAACTTTGGAATAATATTTTCCAACCTAAAGCTAAAGATAGAGATTTTAAATTATAATATAAAATACCCCACAAAAAACTTTATATAAAAGGAAGATTGATATAATAAAATTTATAAGCATAATTCTTTTTAAGTTCAATATAAATAAAGATATTTATTAATTATAATATATATAGCTTATATATATAATTGATAAAAACTATAGGTAATGATATAATTCCCACTATGGGAAATGAACAATACAGACATATTCAAAATGAATATTTTCAAAATCAGTTGAATGATATTCTACAAAGTAATTTAACTCCAGATAATGAAATTTTCGAAGAAAGGAAAGAAGTTCCACATTTAAAAATTTTACTATTCTTATTAAAAGAAAATTTAGGAATAGATATTAATGATAGTAATGAACTTACCATTATAAAGGGAAAAGTAGATTCTAATATGATGAGAAATTCCCCTTATTATGGAGTAAAAATACTATCTTTAAATAGAACAGTATTGATTTGTGATCAGATAGATAATGTAACATTTATATTAGATAATAATTTATTACATATACAAGATGATGAGTTGCTAAATCTAACTAAAGATGAATTAAAGAATTTTATTGAATTTAATAAGAACTTAGGAAAAATGATACAATATTCAGAAAACTATATCCAAGATATTATTTTTGCACTCACTAATAAATTATCACAATCTAATACAGATCCTGAAACATTAACAGATCTCTATCCAAAACCTATACATAATATATTAAGTATTAATGGAATGAGTACTTTGTTTGGTATATCAAACTCTACTCTTTCTAAAGTTATTAAAGAACTTCAGGAAGATTTAGGTGAAGTACAAAAATATAGTCTTGGTACCAGAATAACAGAGGGTTATACATTAGAACAGCAAGAGAAAATTAGACAAGGATTAAAAGATAAAGGGGTATTTACAGAAAAGGCACCTGAGAATATCTTAAGTATAACAGGAATAAGTACTTTGTTTGGTATATCAAGACCCACTCTTTCTAGAGTTATTAAAGAACTTCAGGAAGATTTAGGTGAAGTACAAAAATATCGTTTTGGTACCAGTATAACATATGGTTATACATTAGAACAACAAGAGAAAATTAGACAAGTATTAAAAGATAAGGAGGTATTTACAGAAAAGGCACCTGAAGCACCTGAGAATATCTTAAGTATAAGAGGAATGAGTACTTTGTTTGGGATATCAAACTACAATATTTCTAAAGTTATTAAAGAACTTCAAGAAGATTTGGGTGAAGTACAAAGATATAGTTTTGGTACCAAAATAACAGATGGTTATACATTAGAACAGCAAGAGAAAATTAGACAAGGATTAAAAGATAAAGGGGTATTTACAGAAAAGGCACCTGAAGCACCTGAGAATATATTAAGTATTAATGGAATGAGTACTTTGTTTGGTATATCAAACTCTACTCTTTCTAAAGTTATTAAAGAACTTCAGGAAGATTTAGGTGAATTACAAAAATATCGTTTTTATTCAAAAATAACAGAGGGTTATACATTAGAACAGCAAGAGAAAATTAGACAAGGATTAAAAGATAAAGGGGTATTTACAGAAAAGGTACCTGAAAATATATTAAGTATTAATGGAATGAGTACTTTGTTTGGTATATCAAGCCAAACTATTTCTAAAGTTATTGAAGAACTTCAAGAAGATTTAGGTGAAGTACAAAAATATTATTTTGGGAAAGTAGTAACATATGGTTATACATTAGAACAACAAGAGAAAATTAAACAAGGATTAGATAAGAGGGTATTTACAGAAAAGGCACCTGAAGCACCTGAGAATATATTAAGTATTAATGGAATGAGTACTTTGTTTGGTATATCAAAACCCACTCTTTCTAAAGTTATTAAAGAACTTCAAGAAGATTTAGGTGAAATACAAAAATATCGTTTTTATTCAAAAATAACATATGGTTATACATTAAAACAGCAAGAGAAAATTAGACAAGAATTAGATAAGAGGGTATTTACAAAAAAAGTACCTAAAGAACCTGAGAATATCTTAAGTATAAGGGGAATGAGAAATTTGTTTGGCATATCAAACTACAATATTTCTAAAGTTATTAAAGAACTTCAAGAAGATTTAGGTGAAGTACAAAAATATAGTCTTGGTACCAGAATAACATATGGTTATACATTAGAACAGCAAGAGAAAATTAGACAAGGATTAAAAGATAAAGGGGTATTTACAGAAAAGGTACCTGAGAATATATTAAGTATTAATGGAATGAGTACTTTGTTTGGTATATCAAACTACAATATTTCTAAAGTTATTAAAGAACTTCAGGAAGATTTAGGTGAAATACAAAAATATCGTTTTCGTTCAAAAATAACAGAGGGTTATACATTAGAACAGCAAGAGAAAATTAGACAAGGATTAAAAGATAAAGGGGTATTTACAGAAAAAGTCCCTGAGAATATATTAAGTATTAATGGAATGAGTACTTTGTTTGGTATATCAAACCCCACTCTTTCTAAAGTTATTGAAGAACTTCAAGAAGATTTAGGTGAAGTACAAAAATATCGTTTTTATTCAAAAATAACAGAGGGTTATACATTAAAACAGCAAGAGAAAATTAGACAAGAATTAGATAAGAGGGTATTTACAGAAAAGGCACCTGAAGCACCTAAGAATATATTAAGTATTAATAGAATAAGTACTTTGTTTGGTATATCAAGACCCACTCTTTATAGAGTTATTAAAGAACTTCAGGAAGATTTAGGTGAAGTACAAAAATATCGTTTTCGTTCAAAAATAACAGATGGTTATACATTAGAACAGCAAGAGAAAATTAGACAAGGATTAGATAAGAGGGTATTTACAGAAAAGGTACCTGAGAATATATTAAGTATTAATGGAATGCAAACTTTATTTGGTATATCAAGCTATAATATTTCTAAAGTTATTGAAGAACTTCAAGAAGATTTAGGTGAAGTACAAAAATATCATTTTTATTCAAATATAACATATGGTTATACATTAGAACAACAAGAGAAAATTAGACAAGTATTAAAAGATAAGGGGTTATTTTCAGAAAAAGCACCTGAAGCACCTGAGAATATATTAAGTATAAGAGGAATGACTACTTCGTTTGGCACATCAAACTACACTATTTCTAAAGTTATTAAAGAACTTCAAGAAGATTTAGGTGAAGTACAAAAATATTATTTTGGTACCAAAATAACATATGGTTATACATTAGAACAGCAAGAGAAAATTAGACAAGCAATTCAACAAAAAAATAAGAAAAATATTTGATATATTGAAGGTATTCATAGTTTTTCCTACTAAAATTCAATCTATTCCAAATTTCTATTTCTGAGATTTCTATCTAACATTACCACTTATCAGCATAATTCTTTTTAAGTTCAATACAGATAAAGATATTTATTAATTATAATACATATAACTTATATACATAATTGATAAAAACTATAGGTAATGATATAATGCCCACTATGGAAAATGAACAATACAGACATATTCAAAATGAATTCAGTCAAAGTGAATATTTTCAAAATAAGTTGAATGATATCCTACAAAGTAAATTAACCCCAGATAATGTAGATGAATATACAGAAACAGCATTATCTTTATTAATTAACTTATCTAATGAAGTAACTACTTGTTTTAAGAAGGATATAAAAAAGAATTTTGCTAATCTTTCAGAAGGAGAAATTGAAGATCTTGCATTTGAACATTATAAAATTCAAAATATATCTGAAATATTAGACCAAATACATAATATTACTTATAGTCTAAAAGATATCGATCATAGAATTTCAAATATTCCTGAATGTAACCTAATTATTGTCCCCCCAGATAAAAAAGATATTACACTATATAAAAGAAATGGAGTTTTCGAAGAAAGGAAAGAAATTCCACGTTTAAAAATTTTACTATTCTTATTAAAAGAAAATTTAGGAATAGATATTAATGATAGTAATGAACTTACCATTGTAAAGGGAAAAGTAGATTCTAATATGATGAGAATTTCCCCTTATTATGCAGTAAAAATACTATCTTTAAATAGAACAGTATTGATTTGTGATCAGATAGGTAATGTAACATTTGTACTAGATAATAATTTATTATATATACAAGATAATGAATTACTAAATCTAACTAAAGATGAATTAAAGAATTTTATTGAATTTAATGAAAACTTAGGAAGAATGATACGATATTCAAAAAATTATATCCAAGATATTATTTTTGCACTCACTAATAAATTATCACAATCTAATACAAATCCTGAAACATTATTTAATGTTAATAAATATCTTTATCCAAAACCTATACATAATACCTTAAGTATAAGGGGAATGAGCACTTTGTTTGGCATATCAAGACGCACTATTTCTAAAGTTATTGAAGAACTTCAAGAAGATTTAGGTGAAACACAAAAATATCGTTTTAGTACAATAATAACAGATGGTTATACATTAGAACAACAAGAGAAAATTAAACAAGGATTAGAAGCTAGAGGGTTATTTACAGAAAAGGTACCTGAGAATATCTTAAATATAAAGGGAATGAGTACTTTGTTTGGGATATCAACACCCACTATTTCTAAAGTTATTGAAGAACTTCAAGAAGATTTAGGTAAAGTACAAAAATATAGTTTTGGTCAAAAAAATGTTGTAACACATGGTTATACATTAGAACAACAAGAGAAAATTAAACAAGGATTAGAAGCTAGAGGGTTATTTACAGAAAAGGCACCTAATGATATCTTAAGTATTAAGGAAATAAGTACTTTGTTTGGGATATCAACACCCACTATTTCTAAAGTTATTGAAGAACTTCAAGAAGATTTAGGTAAAGTACAAAAATATAATTTTTATTCAAAAAATGTTCTGACAGATGGTTATACATTAGAACAACAAGAGAAAATTAAACAAGGGTTAAAAACTAGAGGGTTATTTTCAGAAAAAGCACCTGAGAATATCTTAAGTATAAGAGGAATGACTACTTTGTTTGGGATATCAACAGAAACTATTTCTAAGATTATTGAAGAACTTCAAGAAAATTTAGGTGAAGTACAAAAATATCGTTTTCGTTCAAAAATAACAGATGGTTATACATTAGAACAACAAGAGAAAATTAGACAAGTATTAAAAGATAAGGGGTTATTTTCAGAAAAAGCACCTGAGAATATCTTAAGTACTAATAGAATGAGTACTTTATTTGGTATATCAAACCCCACTATTTCTAAAATTATTAAAGAACTTCAAGAAGATTTAGGTGAAGTACAAAAATATAGTTTTGGTACCAGAATAACATATGGTTATACATTAGAACAGCAAGAGAAAATTAGACAAGCAATTCAACAAAAAAATAAGAAAAATATTTGATATATTGGAGGTATTCATAGTTTTTTCTACTAAAATTTAATCTATTCCAAATTTCTATTTCTGAGATTTCTATCTAATATTACTATTATCTTTATTATATTTTGGAAAATATAGAAATATATTATTATTTTCCCTTACATTGTACAAAAAGATGCTTTTATTTTATAAAGATGATATACTGTATTCTTGCAATAGTTAGTATAGGTATTATAAGTTTATTTTAAGATCTATAAGAGCTAGATCAAATTAAATAAATTTATAATATATAATACTATGTATAACAATAATAGAGATAACAGTAGATGGGATAATAGAAATAGTTATTCTAGAAATAGAAATCAGGGGAACAATAATAGACAAGGTTTTGGTGGATATAATAATAGAAAATCATTTAATAACAATAGAAACTCTAGATATGGCAACAATAAAAGTAGAATAGATATATCTAGATATGTCTATGAAGTATCTAAGGTAATAGAGAATACTGAGAACAATACAGTAAAAAGTAATTTTTCAGACTTCAATCTAGAACAATCACTTATAAGGAATATTGAGTCAAAAGGATATATACATCCAACATCAATCCAAACAGAAAGTTTAAAACATATAATAGATGCAGAAGATGTAGTAGGACTTGCACAGACAGGAACTGGAAAAACAGGAGCTTTCCTGATACCTCTTATAAATAAAGTAATAAGAGATAGATCTCAAAAAGTAATAATAATAGTTCCAACAAGAGAATTAGCTATACAAATTAACTCAGAATTATACTCTTTTACAAGAGGGTTAAATATTAATTCAGCAGTATGTATAGGTGGAGTTGATATAAGAAGACAAATATATGATATAAGAAAAAATATAGATTTTCTAATAGGTACAGTTGGGAGAATTCAAGATTTATCTAAAAGAGGAATTATTAGATTTGAAAATTTCAATAATGTTGTATTAGATGAAGTTGATACAATGCTTGATATGGGATTTGTTGATGATATTAAATTTATAGTTGGAAGATTACCAAAAAAGAGACAATCTCTATTTTTTTCAGCTACAATAAATAAACTTGCAGAAGATATCATTCATACATTTCTTGATAATCCTATAACTATATCTGTAGGAGAGACTAAGGATCCTTCAAAAAATGTTAATCAAGATATTATAAAATTCAGTAAAAATAATAATGAAAATAAGATTGAAGTACTTCATGAACTACTAACAAAAGAAGGATTCAGAAAAGTATTAATATTCTCAAAAACCAAACGGGACACTGAATTCCTCTCAGATACTTTAAATAAAAGAGGATTTAATGTACAATACATACATGGTGATAAATCTCAGTCAAAAAGAGAGAAAGCACTTGCGCTATTTAAACAAAATAAGATCAATATACTCGTAGCTACTGATATAGCCTCTAGAGGATTAGACATTTCAGATATTACTCATGTAATAAACTATGATCTACCCGAAAATTACCAAGATTATATCCACAGAATAGGAAGAACAGGAAGAGGAGAAAAGATAGGTAATGCTATAACGTTTATACCAGTATAAAGATTTTTATTTTATTATTTAGTTTATTTTATTTTATATATATAAGTTTATGTCAAAGAAGTTATTTGTAGGAAGACTACCATATAGTACAACTGATGAAGAATTAGAAGAATTTTTTTCTACTATCGGAAAAGTTGTTTCTGCTAAAGTTATAATGGATAAATTTACAGGACAAGGAAAAGGATTTGGTTTTGTTGAGATGTCAACAGAAGAAGAGGCAAGAAAAGCCGTTGAAGAGCTTAATAATAAAGAATTAGGTGGAAGAAGTATCGTTGTAAACGAAGCTAGAGAGCAACAAAGATAATTCTGTAAACTATTTACTTCTTGTTCGATAAATAGGGATCTAAAAAATCCCTATTTTTTATTCTTCTAAAATTTTTTTTATTCTAGGCTCAGCTTTAAAAAAATTATCTGATTTCAAAACTTTCCCATCATCTCTTAGTATCACATTACCATCGCTATCAAGTTTACTCATATTACTCTCATGAGTAATACTGAAAATATCATCAAACTTATCTTGCAATCCATATGCTATAATAGTCCCATATACTACATATATTAGATCTGATAGTTCTTTTGATAGATGAAGTATATCTCCTTCATCCATAGCTTCAATAACCTCTTCTAATTCTTCTCTCATAAGAGATTCTCTCAAAGATTTTATATCCTGAGGAATATTTGTAGTAGGATGATCTGATATAAAAACACTAAATACTTTAGAAAAATGTAGAACTTTAGATAAACCTTTATTCATATTCAATCAAACTTTATATTATCAAGTAAGAATATATCCTACAAAAAATACTATCCATGCAAATAGAAATGCTAGCCAAACAATTGATATATTATAAAATCTAGAAATTGATGAGACTATTGCAATCAAGATAACAGCTATAAGTATAAATAGAACCCCTATACTTCTTTTAGATATAGTTTTAGCCTTATAATCATTCATAAAAGAGTATACAGATATATAAACTAGCTCTAATGTACCAATAGTATTAAGAGCTATAAGAGGAACTAACCAATAACCATTATTTATAACTCCTACTCCTAAAAGGGATATCTTTATGTCTGCTGCAGTAACGATATTTTTAAATATTAAATTTGAAAGATTATTGAAATTTAATACAGATATAGTAGAAAAGAACAAAAGTACTATTAAAAGTAAAGATAGAATAAACGTTAGATATGATAGTATTGTATGAATTTTATATTTTCCTTCTTTAAACAGATACACAGAACCTAATCCCAATAGTGCTGGAGTTAATCCTGCACCTAAAAAATAGTATATATAGAAAAAAACATGACTTTTAGTGTATATTGATATTAGAAAGGAAGATATAGCTATAAATGCTTCGAAAAAACCTAATGACCATAAGAGTTTATTCGTGTTTTTACGATCTATATACTTCTTAAAAGAAAATATGAATAGTATTAATACTACAACATCAGAAAAAATTATACTTAATATTGACATTATCTATGAGTATATCAAAAAATAAATTTTGGTACAAAGAGAGTGTTTGGTATGAAGTATATATTGATTTATTTTATGATAGTAATTCAGATGGTATTGGAGATATACAAGGATTAATATTAAAACTCGTATATTTAAAAAGCATAGGAGTAAATACTCTCTGGCTTCTTCCATTTTTCAAATCCCCAATGAAAGACTATGGTTATGATGTATCTTCATATAAAAGCATACGAAAAGAGATAGGCTCAATTAAAGATTTCAAAGAATTAGTTACTAAAGCTAAAACTCTAGGGATAAATATAATTATTGATATTCCACTAAATCATACATCATATAAACATCCATGGTTTATAAAATCAGAAAAAAATGATCCAAAATATTCTAACTATTATATTTGGGACCATTCTAATACTAAATATTCAAAAGCTAATATTATATTTAAAGATTATGAAACTAGTAATTGGGAGTATAGCAAAAAAAGAGGAGAATATTATTTTCATAGATTCTATAAATATCAACCAGATTTAAATTGGAAAAATCCAGATGTTTTTGATGAATTTGTAAAGATACTAGATTTCTGGGCAGGATTAGGAATAAGAGGTTTTAGAATAGATGCAGCACCTTATCTTATAAAAAAAGAAGGTACTAATTGTGAAAATTTAAAGGAAACTCATAAAGTTATAAAAAAACTAAAAGATTCTATAAATAATAAATATAGTGATGTGATATTTATATCTGAATCTAATCTTAAACTAAATAAAATAAAAGAGTATTTTAATGAAATTGAAATGTCATTTAATTTTAATATGATGCAAAAATTAATGCTAAGTTTAAAAGCAGAAAATGATAAATATATAAGAGATTATATCAAAGAATATAATGATATACCGGGTAAAAATCAATTTGCAGGATTTTTGAGAAATCATGATGAAATGACATTTGACAATATGAATAATAGAGAAATAAAACTTTTTTCAAAAGGATATGAGCGATATATTTATAACAATGGAATAGCGTTAAGATTATCCACCTTACTAAACAATAATACAGATAAAATTATTCAAGGGTTTGCTATACTAATGAGTCTTAATGGTACTCCTATAATATATATGGGCGATGAATATGGAGAAATAGAAAGTAATATAAAAATAAATAAGAAGATTGATAAACGAATGTTTGTAAGAAATAAATTTAGATGGGATAAGATTAATAGTAATATAATAATAGATAATTTAAGAAAGATCTCAAAAGTTAGAGAAAAATATATTGATATAATAGGATATAAACATTCTCATTATAATAAATTTAAAGATATAAGTATTCTTTCATTTAAAAAAGATAAATTAGAATTCATCTATAACCTATCCTCTAAAGAACATATATTAGAGAATAAGTATAAAAATATTGTATTATCAAGAAATATTGAGATTGTTGGGAAAAAGATATTAATGAAGAGATATTCTTATATTTGGGTACTCTCTTAAAATTATATAATTAATCTATATTAAAAAAGTATTATCTTAATTCTGCATCTTCTATAGCATCATTTATAGGATTCTTTTTTCTCCAAGTAAATAAAATATTAATTGTAAAATTAATTATAAAACTCAATAGTATACTTATATTATTAGCAAGAAGAGTTGACATAAATTTATCAATATGAAAAATAAAAAAATTATAGAATATTGGAAATAGAACTACACGAGATACAATGAATCCCACTATTATTGATGCATGATATTTTAAAATTCTATTCCAAAAAGATCCAGAAGTTCTATCTTGAAATGTCCAACGATCATTAAAATAAAAATTATTAAGGTTTCCTACTTCTGCAGATATTAGTGTTGCTATATATGGAGATATATGTACAATATATTCTAGAAATAGTATTGCGAGATTATCTATAAAAATTCCTAATACCCCAACTGCAAAATATTTATATAGCTTATTTAATGTGTCTTTCAAAAACTTACATAATAAATTAATTTTTCTTATTTTTAGCTTTAGGAATAATATTCAGAAATTTTCTTTTATAGAGCATATTAATAGGAATTGGATCAAATAACATATGATATCCTATATATGGCATGCTCTCTCTTCTATCTGCAAATATAAATCCATAACTAACTTTGTTACTCTTTATATCATATACTAAATCATCTTCATAGAGAGTATATGCACTACCTATAGCCCTAAGCATATGTGCATCAGATGCACCTACAATTGTAACATTATATTTATTTGCAAGATTAATAGTACTAAGATTTGATCTAGAGATAGATACAGTTTTATTAAGTATTTTTCTATTTTTATATGGAATAGTTTGGTAATTAAGAGATCCATTTACCTCTATTGCAAATGGAATTTTTTCTTTTTGAAGAAGTTTTACAATACTTTCTCCAGGAATATGTCTTAATCTGAAAAATGGATTAAAAGGATGAGCTATTATAGGAAATCCTCCATCTGAAATAATATCTTGTGCTGTATCTATTACACTTCTACCTTTTTTAATATTATGCTTTATTCCTAAAGCTACTACATGACAATCTTCTGAGGAGATCTCTGATCCAATTCCAATATCTATATTATAGTTATGTTTTAATGCATGATCTCTAGCTCTCAAAGATCCATCTATATTATCATGATCTGTAATATATATCTTATCTAATACTTTCATATTCTCAGCAAAATCTACTATGTTCTCAGGTGATCTAACACCATCAGATAGAGATGAATGAATATGTAAATCTGCAATCTTCATAAGCTTATTATTATCTTTTAATATTATTAATTATATATTAAATATTAATCATAGTGAATTATTCTTAATAATATTAGAATAATACTTTCCAGATTTTTTCAAAACTCTTTCTCCATTATTATTTATAAAAGCTATCCCAAATTTAGGTTTAAAACCTTCAATCCATTCAAAATTATCAATCATACTCCAATGAAAATATCCCTTTACATGAGCTCCTTTATCAATAGCCTTAAGTAGGTACTCTAGATTATCCTTTATATATTTAGATTTTCTTGTATCTTTTATATCAGATAACCCATTTTCAGTTATATAAATATCCTTTTTATACCTATTATGTATATCCATAACAATATTATACATTGATTTAGGATTTATATCCCAATTTATAATATCCTGTTTATCAAAATTATGTAGAGAGAGAGTTCTAAATAAAAAATTCCCCTTAGAAAATGGATCAAATACAATTTCACTATAAAAATAAATATTTAAACCTATAAAATCAATATAATTTCTAACTCTGTTAAGATAAGAATAACTAAATATATATTTTAAAAACCAAACATATAATTTAGATATAAAATCTTTTCCAACTATATCTGTATTATTTTTAGATATAGAGATAGAAGGTTTGCTCCAACCATACTTCTTATATAATTCATTTATTCTCTTATATGATTGTATATGCGCTATTTCTAAATTTCTAATAACTTTGAAATACTTTATATATGAGTTCCTTCTTCCAGGAGGCCATTCCCCCGTAATATACCCCAACGTACTATATATCTCTGGCTCATTTATAGTGATCCAAAAATTAACATCCGAACCTAAATTTTCTACTACAAATCCTACATACCTTTTAAAATACTCTATTATTTTCTTATTTTCAAAACCTTTTTCCCTTGAAACCCATTGAGGGAGAGTAAAATGAAATAAAGTAACAAATGGCTCAATATTCTCTATTTTCAACCTTTTAATCATATCTTTATAATGTTCAATTGCCTCTATATTCCAATCTCCTTCATTTGGCTCTATTCTTGACCACTCTAAAGAAAATCTATATGAATTTACATTTATTTTTTTTAAAAGCTCAATATCCTCAATATATTTTTCATATGAGCCACAAGCATTTCCTGCCTTATCAAGTCCTTTTTTTTCTTCCCATAAAGCCCAATCAGCATTATTATTCCCACCTTCAATTTGATAAGAAGAAGTTGCAACCCCCCATTTAAAATCTTTTGGAAAATTTCTCATATTATTTAGTTTTATTTATAGCAATTTTAAATAAGTAAAGAAGTAAAATAGAAAAAATTATAGAAAACAATATATCTAAAAGTATATTCGTAGATATAAAAGCTGAAGTAAATAATTCTCCTAATAGAGATCCTATTATACCCGTAAGAATATATATATATAGTCCTCCTTTTACCCTATATCTTTTAGAAAATATAACACCAAAGATTATTCCCAATATAACATATATTAAAAGACTCATACAATTTATTATATATAAAATTAAAAAATAAAAATATGCTTAACCTATAAATACTATGATTTATTCTTTTTTACTCTTTGGGATTTATTTAGAATTTTTTTCCTTAAACGTATATTCTTAGGAGTAATCTCCATTAACTCATCATCCTCAATAAAATTCATACCATACTCAATTGTAAGAGGAATAGGAGGATAAAGAACTATACTATCATCAGTCTTCTCTGTATGCATATTTGTAGCATGTTTCTCTTTAATAACATTTACATCCATATCTTGTTGATATTTATTAATTCCTAGTATCATTCCTTCATATACTTCTGTACCTGGAGATATAAATAACTCTCCTCTATCTTGTGCATTGTTAAGTGAGTAAGCTGTAGCAATTCCTCTCTCAGTTGAAATTAATACTCCATTTCTCTCAGTTATAAAACCTTTTGAAAAAGGTATGAAATCTAAAAAGTTATGATTTATGATAGCCATTCCTTTTGTTTTATTTATAAGATCATTTCTAAGACCAAATAAATTTTTTGTCAGAATCTTATAATAAAATCTTACTCTATCCTCTCCTTCCTCTACCATATTAGATAGTTCTGCAGATCTTTTAGCAAGCTCACTACTTATCTCCCCAATGAACTCTTTTGGAACATCAATTATAAGTTCTTCTCTCGAATCGTAAATCTTCCCATCAATATTTTTTTCTATAGCCTCAGGTTTTGAGATCTGAAATTCATAGCCCTCTCTTCTTAAAGTTTCAATTAAAATTGATATATGTAACTCTCCTCTCCCTGATATAAGATAACTCTCCCCTACAATATCAAGCTTCATTGCTACATTCTTCTCCATCTCTTTATTGAGTCTCTCTAAAAGCTTTCTTGATGTAACAATATCCCCTTCTCTTCCTACTAATGGAGATGTATTTGCTTCAAATGCAACTTTTACTGAAGGCTCTTGAATCTTGATATCAGGTAATCTCTCTTTATGAGACAAAACAGCTATTGTATCTCCAACCTTTACATCACTTGCTCCAATTATCGTTACAATATCTCCAGAAAATGCTTCCATAACTTCTTCTTTCTTTGTACCACCTCTATTCTCTAAAAGTTTAGATACTTTAAACCTATGCATAGACATATCCTCATCAATAACATTAAGATCCATACCTACTTGTATACTTCCTTGTAGAATTTTTCCTATAATTGACTGACCTAGATAATTATCATACTCAATTGAAGAGACTTGCATTAAAAATGGAAGATCAATAAGATAATCAGGTGCTGGAATATATTTTATAATACCATCAAAAAGTATTGTTACATCAGACATATCATCAAATGATTTAGGTAAAGTCTCAGATATTTTCCCTTCTCTTGCTATTGCATAATAAATAGGAAATTCTAATTGATTCTCGTTTACAGCAAGTTCTAAAAATAAATCATAAATTCTAGATAAAGTTTTATCTATATCTACAAATTTTTTATCAATCTTATTTACTACTACTATAATTTTTTTATCCATCTCAATTGCCTTTTTAAGAACAAATCTTGTCTGAGGCATAGGACCTTCTTGAGCATCCACTATAAGTAAACATCCATCAGCCATATTTAAGACTCTCTCTACCTCTCCTCCAAAATCTGCATGTCCAGGAGTATCTATTATATTTATTTTATAATCTTTATATGGAATAGATAGATTTTTTGAAGTAATAGTAATTCCTCGCTCTCTTTCTAAATCTCCACTATCCATAATAAGATTTTCATTCATAATTTTCTCATTATCTCTATAGATATTAGATTTCTTAAGAAAACTATCCACAAGAGTAGTCTTCCCATGATCTACATGGGCAATAACTGCAATATTACGAATTTTTAAATCTGTATCATTCATAGAAGGTTAATATATCATAAATTTTAATATCAGTAAAGAAAAAGTTGTTATATCAATATATAATTTCAAAATTAATATTATTGAAATAAAAAAGCTTTTTTAAATTTTACACTCACCCATTTAGTATATATTCATATAATACTTTAATTTAAAATAGATATAGAATTATAGTATTTTTGTAATATCAATAAAATAAATACTTGCTCTTAATAAAATGGATTTAATAAGTCTAATCTATACTAAAACTTTCTACACTTATTAGATTATCTAATATATTCTCATATTTACTATTACATAAATCTATATATTATTAATCGATTTCTTCCTACTTTAATGTTTTTTTTATTTGGATTTTTTAGTAGTAGTTTTACTTCTACTTTGACTACTCTGAGGAATCTTTTTAGAATTTCTCTTAACAGATGTAGGCACTGATTTAGATGATTGATTACTGCTAGTTTTTTTAGATACACTCTTTGCTCTTGTTTTATTAGATTTAGATACTTCTTTCTTAGAAAGATTCTTTTTGGAAGGTGTCTCTAAATCAATCTCAATATTCTCAGTCTTACTTTTTGGTATACTACTAATTACAAACCTAATATCTCCTGTAAATGATGAGATAATTAAATATAATCCTATTAGAACTACAATTATTTCTATAACTATGTTAGGAATAGAGAATCCTAGTAAAGTAATTAACAGACCTAATGCAAAGAAAAAGAATTTTTGATATATACTCATGATTATTTTTATATAATATAAGCTATGATAACATTTTTTTTAAAATATTTAAATCCTCATTCCAAAAAGAACCAGATAAATTATCTTTATCAAACCATTCACATCCTTTAAACTGTAGTTTATATACTGATTCTTTACTGTACACACTACCTAAATAGAAAAAATTAAATCCCTTATTTTTAAAATACTCAATACTTTTAGTCATCATACCAATACCTAAACTTTTTGATATATAACTAGTGTCATAGAATGGATATGCATAATGAATAATTCCATCTAAGATAAAACAAATTGTATAACCCAATATATTATCTTTATTCGAAAATTTTAGAATACTATTAAAAGAGCTATCTTCCTCTTTTACAATAGATTTAATCCTATTTGCACTCATCACATTATCCCCGAATTTTTCTTTATAAAATCTATAACCCATTGCATGTATTCTCCAATCATAGTTATCTTTAAGAGGAAGCTTTAGTATTTCTAAATTAAGACTCTCATTTTTTCTAAGTATTCTTCTATTCTCAGATGAGAGTTCAAACTTTCTAAGATCTATTCTTAAGCTTCTAATCTTCTGCATTACTCCTACACCTTTTCTAGTAAGTATAAATCCACTATCATAGAGATAAGTGATTTTACTAGGATCTTTTTCTATTATTTCTTCTTCAAATATATATTTACTCATATATCTCATTATATCAAAATATAGAAATGATTATCAGTTATATGCTATTATGTAAGAATTATGGGAGGAATCTTATTTTTGTTGCTATATTCTCTACTTCTAGGAGTAATACATGGTATTACCCCTGATGAGCACACTTGGCCAATTACATTTAGCTATGCGATTGGAGCATTCTCTACTAAAAAGGGTATTTTTGTAGCTTTTCTATTTACTTTGGCATTTACGTTTCAAAGAGCCATAGCATCAGAAATTGTATATCTTGCAATAATAAATGTAAAAGCATTTTATTCTATAAACGGCTATATATATACTATTGTAGGAATTGTTATGCTTGTAGCAGGAGTATATGTTCTAAATAAACATAGTATACTACACTTAGATTTTTTCCCTGCATCTTGGCTAGGAAAAAAACATACACATGATATGGAAGAGTATCCAAAAGAAATAAAGCCTTCTATGGCTCTCGTTCACGGATTTATTGCAGGATGGGGTTTTGGATCATTTGCTCTTATTCTATATACAATAATAGTACCTCAGATGCCTAATGCCTATACAGCATTCCTTCCAGGAGTAATGTTTGGATTAGGAACTATGCTTGTACAAGCAGTTTTTGGAGGACTTTTTGGCCAATGGATAAGAAAAATGAATCTGCCAGAAAATAAAGGACTCGAGATTGCATCAAAAATAGCAGGAAATACTCTTACTTATGGAGGGTTAGTATTTATTATAGGTGGAATATTTACTCTATCTTTACCTAAAATAGCTAATCTATCAGTCAATACAGGTATAGATATAGGAAACTTACATCACTTAGGAATAGGATTTGTAATGGTAACATTTACTGTATTAATCATAGGAATGGGATCTTTATACTATTTTGTAAGAGAAACTAAAAAAGAATATGCCAATAAAGGAAACTAACAATTATATAATCAATAATATAAAAACAGTCATATACTCAAATAGTTTTAACTCTCTTATAAAGAGAGAACGATTGTCAAAAAAACAAAATTCTACAGTAATTGGTATAGGAGGATCACACATATATTTTTCAAAATTATCCGGATTGAAAATAGAAAGAACCCATAAAGAAAGGATAAATTTTAAAGATAAGGATAAATTTTTTGAAAATATTATATATAAATACAATGAAGAAAAATTTCAAAATAAAAATACTATTGTAATATTCTCATATCCTTTTAGAGCATATAGAAAAGATACTATTATTGATGGAATATATAAAAAAAATACTGAGGTTACTAAAGTAATTCCATTCAAAGATGATACTTTTAATCTATCAGATAAGCTTAATAGTAATTTCAATATTGTAAATGATGCAGTGGCAGTTAATTTATATAATATATATAAATATTCTGGATATGATATATATATTTCAGCTATATCTGGAACTGGAGTAAATATTGCTTATACACAAGATAACTTAGTTATAAATTCTGAATATGGAAATATACAAATTCCAAAAGATATTATTAGCCTAACAAATATTTTTTCAAATTCTACATTTGAGAGTGTTATTGCAGAAAATTCTTTAAGAAAAATATCAAAAATAAAAGATATAGATTACAAATATTTAAAAAAAATATCTGCAAAAATATTTGCTCTTTCCATAGTATCTTTTATATCAGATTATAAATCTGCATCTGTTCTATTCCAAGGATCATTTATTTGTAAAGACAAAGAGTATAGAGATAGAGTAATAAGCATAATAAAGGCTAATTATAAAGGTCATATTCATATAGATTATGATAATCTCTCAGATATAAAAGGGGCTTCTCTTATATAAATGATATAATCATGTAATATATATGAATATTATTGTAAAAGATTTCAACTTAGCATATACGCTTGAATCAGGACAATGTTTTAACTTCAAGAAAGAGAGAGAGAATAAATATTTTGGAATCATAAAAGATAAATTTGTAATTATAGAGCAGATAGGAGATGTACTTCAAATAGAATCTACTCCAAAGATTAGAGAGGAAGATATACGAGAATATTTTAATCTAGATATAGATTATACAAAGATATTGGAGATCATATCAAGAGATAGTAAATTAAAAAAATTAACAGAAAAATATAGAGGACTAAGAGTAATAAATCAGGATGAATATGAATGTATGTTTTCATATATAATATCAAGTTTTAACTCTGTTACAAAAATCAAAATGAGTATTGAAATCCTTTCAAAAAAATTAGGAGCTCATATTCTAGGAGATATATATTCATTTCCTAGAATAGAAATATTGAAAAATGCATCATTAGATATACTGAAAGATGCAAAACTAGGATATAGAGATAGATTTGTAATAAATAGTGCAAAAAAAATAATTGACGAGAATATAAATATTTATGATATAAAAAAACTAGATTATGATACTGCAAAAAAAAAGTTAAAAGAATTTGATGGAATAGGAGATAAAGTATCAGAGTGTATAATGTTATATTCTATGAATTTTCATAATGCATTTCCTGAAGATGTCTGGATCAATAGATATCTAAAAGGAGAATTTAAAAACACTAGAGAGGGAAAAATTTCAATACAGAATAGTTTTGAAGGATTTGCAGGATGGGCTCAACTTTTTATATATACTGGACTAAGAGATAAATTTTTAGATTAATGTAGTATTAATTATAAAACTCTATGGTGTATTAGTAATCATACTAAGATATCTTTTAGATCTATAAGATATAGTAACATCTCTAAAAAACATTTATACGGATATTATACACAAGGATTAATTGATTATTATCTCTATATAATCTTAATTTAATAAGACTTTACATATATATAAAGAATCAGTATTGTTTTAAATTAGATCTAGTGAGAAGTTGTAATCAAAATTTATTCTAGATAACCTAAATTTTTAAATATAGAGTATATCTTAGTCCAATATACGCTACTAAATACAGAAAGTAATGCTGATGCATAGAGAACTATGAGTGTTCCTATAATTTCAAAACTAACCCCCAACATAAAATTATATTTTATTATATCTAGTGCTACTGAAACTATTATGGACTCCATTATTCCTAAAATGAAAGATAGAATTATAATTGTCATGATATAAAAAGATATTACTCTGAGATATTCTAATTTATTTTTCCAGAAAGATTTATATGACAATATTATAGAATCGATTATATCTAATTCTTTATCTGGATCAAGAACTAGTCTTATTCCTACAAATGATAGAGAAAATAATATTATAAAGAATAACATTAATAGAATAAGAACAATAAAATTTATTACAGGAATAATTAAGAAAAATATTGCTATTAAAATAACAATAATTGAGATAATAATTGCAAGAATATAATAGATTATATAATACACTATATATTCTTTCCATTTTTCCTTTCCTCTATCCCATGATGATATAAAATTTTCATTCCCTTCACCTGAAATGACATATTTTATGAGTGCAGTAGATGAAAAGGATGTAAAGTAGATTGATGCAACTATATATACTAAAAGTAATACAAGTATTATAAATATTTCACTTGTATGTACTGTATAGATTGAATATAGTTTGGAATAAAAATGATTAACATAAGATTGTGTTATTTTTGTAGGAATATTAAATTCTTTAATATGAATATAATTTATTATAAATACAATAGATGAGAAAATCACAGAAATAATCCCCAAATAAAATATATTTATATTTTGAAAAAACATAGATATAGCATTTCTAGATATGCCTACAAGTTGACTAAATGAAAAGTTTTCGTTCATAGTTATTCTATTGTACTGTATAAATAATATTTTTTAAATATTTCTATTTTTCAATACTCTCAATTAATAATAAAGGCTTAATTTACTTTCTGTATCAAGTCTAAATTTTTAAGTTCCACATTAGATTAGAACCATTATAATTTGGAACCTCAATAACTATACCTACAAAATTAGAGATTTTAATTTTTATAAGAACGATACTTTTTCAAATTTGAAACAGTATGTTATAATATACTATCTATATATATGGCCCAAACAAAAAAAATAAAAAATAATTCACTCTCCGATATACTTATCGAAAAAGGTAAATTGAAAGGATTTCTCACAGAAGAGGATATCCTTAACACTATACCTTTTGTTGAAAATGAGATAGATGAGATAGACAATCTTTTCATAAAACTTAATGAAGAGAATATTGATTTGATATATGACGAAGATAGACCAAAAGAGACAGAAGCTGGTCAAAAGAAATCTAGTAAAAAAGAAGTTCTCTCACTAGATGATAAAATAAAAATACTCAGAGGAATTCAAGCAAATATTGATTCTGACCCAATTAGGGCATATTTACAAGAAATAGGTAAGATTCCTCTTCTTACAGGACCTGAAGAAATAATTCTTGCAAAAAGAATTAAAAAAGGAGATAAAAAAGCAAAGGAATATTTGACAACTTCAAATCTAAGATTAGTTGTATCTATTGCAAAAAAATGGGCTAGAAAAGGAAGCTTAGATTTATTAGACCTTATACAAGAAGGTAATTTAGGTCTTATGAGAGCAGTTGATAAGTTTGATTATAGAAAAGGATATAAGTTTTCAACGTATGCAACTTGGTGGATAAGACAAGCAATAACAAGAGCTATTGCAGATCAGGAAAGAACAATTAGGGTACCTGTTCATATGATTGAAACAATACATCAAATGCAAAAAATAAGAGGAAAACTCGCAATTGAGCTACAAAGGAATCCTAAACCAGAAGAGATTGCTGAAGCTATGGGAAAAACTGTAGAACAAGTACAGGAGATCATCAAGATTTCTCAATATCCAACTTCTCTATCTACTCCTGTAGGTGATGATAATTCAAATACAATTGCAGATTTCATAGCAGATGAGGATAATCCTCGACCTGCAGAGATAGCAAGCCGAGATTATCTTAAAAAACAAATCCAAGAAGTTCTTTCTACACTATCAGATAGAGAAAGAAAGGTAATAGAACTTAGATTTGGACTTCAAGATGGAGTTGCAAGAACTCTAGAAGAAGTTGGAAGAGAATTTAAAGTAACTAGAGAAAGAATAAGACAGATAGAAAGTAAAGCTTTAAAAAAACTAAAAAACAAAGAAGTGGAAAAATTACTTACTGACTATAGAGAAGTTAACTAACCTTGCACTTTAACTAATATAAATAAATAATATAGACAAATTGATATAAATATGATAAAAAGAACATATTATATTATATATAGCCTATATTATGAATGAATTGACTGTTTTTTTACTAAGATCTGGAATTCAAGAAAATACTTTATATATACTGCTAGCAATACCTTTAGCTGCTACAATAATACTATTTGCTAGAGATATTATAGGGATACAATCTTTTAACCTATATACTACTGTTATAGCTGTACTTGCTTTTGCTTCTACTGGAATATTTTTAGGATTAATAATTACAATATTAATACTCATATTTGACTATATAGTTAAATATTTTATTAAGGATTTAAAACTACATTATGCATCAAAAGTAGCAATTGTTATATCTATAGTAGCACTATCAATAATATTATCCCTTTATATAGCACATACATTCTTAAGATTGAATACTCAAATATCAGTATATTCTATGCTTATATTAATTCTTCTTGCAGACTCTCTGTCATTTACAAAAATAAATAAAGGAGAAAGTAAAGGTAGTATTATATACACTCAAACTGTGATACTTGCAATTGTAACTTTTATATTAATAGATAACTCATTTACTCATATAATCCTATTGAAATATCCTTATATATCAATTCTAGCAATACTACTTGATATATATATAGGTAAAACTTCTTCACTAAGACTGAAAGAATTCTATAGATTTAGAAATATATCCAAAGAATGATCAAGTTTTTAGAAGAATATAAAAAAATATCAAATAATATTCTTGGTATAAATGCAAGGAATTTATCATATATAGATAGATCTTCTATAAGGGTATCTAATTCTAAAATAAGAGTAAAGAAAATTCTTAACGATAATAATATACCTACTCCTAAAACAATTTCAATAATAAAAAATATAGAAGATCTTGATAATTTTAATTTCAATAATCTTCCAACAAGTTTTGTAATTAAACCTAATAAAGGATTAGGAGGAGAAGGTATTATTATAATATACGGTAAAAGAAAAAAAAGAAATGAGAATGAAGAAGATGCTTGGATCGCACCTAATAAAGAAATACTTACTCTAACTGAGATAAAAATACATATTTTAAACATACTTAATGGGTACTATTCAATTAATAAAAAGAATGATATGGCTATTTTTGAGGAGAGAATAATAAATTCACAATTTTTAAGAGAAAATTTACATATTAAAGAAGGCCTTCCAGATATTAGAGTCGTAATTTATAAGAATTTCCCAATTATGGCTGAGTTAAGAATTCCTACAATTGAATCAAAAGGAAAATCTAATTTACACTCAGGAGGAATTCTAGTAGGAATAGATATAGCAAGTGGAATTACTACTAATGCTATCATGAAAGACAACTATATAGACACTCATCCTGATACAGATCAAAGACTAAGTGGAATAAGAATCCCTTATTGGAATAAAATATTAGATCTATCTATACAATCAAATATAGCAATACACTCAAAATTCAGCGGAGTAGATATATCTTTAGATAAAGAAAGAGGACCTTTGGTTATGGAAGTAAATGCTAGACCTGGGCTTGCAATTCAAATTGCTAATAAATCTGGACTAAAAGAAAGGTTAGAATCTGTATCTAAATTAAAAGTAAGAAATGCAGCTTCTGCGATTAGAGTATCTAAAGAAATATTTGGAGGAGAGATAGAAGAAGAGGTTAATGAAATCACAGGAAAAATTATACTCGGGAGAGAAACAAAAGTTAAGCTTAATGATATTCCCGATTTTTATAATGCAAAAATTGATACAGGAGCATATTCAACATCTATATCTCAGGATATTGCAGAAAAAATAGGACTTAAGGATACTATTGATAGATTTAATTCTATTGGAAATAGATTTGATAAAAATATTTCTAATATATATAAGATAAGAGATAATATTAAAAAGGAATTTCCAGAATTCAATATTACAATTGTAAAATCAGGAAATGGTATGAGTGTGAGATTAGTAGTTGATATTACAATAAACTTCATAGATGAAAATATTAGTATAGAAACCAAAGCTACTGTTGAGAATAGGGAACATTTAAAATATAATTTAATAGTAGGGAGAAAAGATCTTAAAAATTTTCTTATTGACGTAACTAAAAATACATAATAATATCTTCTTTAATGAATAAGCATAATTCTTATAAAAGGTATACTAAAATATTACTCTCTCTTACAATAATTTTAATTATAATATTTCTTATATCTACTCAGTATTTGCTTTCACCCAAGAATTCATCAGGAGATGTTATTGCACTTAATGTGTATATAGTTTCATTTGAAATTTTTCTCATTTTATTTTTTCTAATACTTATGATATTAGATCTTCTCAAGAAAATATCTTTTTTAAATATTGTAAAAAATGCTATACTAATACCTATAACAATAATATCTTTAATACTTCTTAACTCCTTTTCCAACCTTAGTATTCTTATGATAATAGCAATTCCTATATCAGCTATAATACTGTATGTAACACTATCTATAATATAATATATGATATAATGAGAACCTATGAAAAAGGAAAAGGAAAAAAAATTAATAGCAGTCTCCCTCCCTTATGCTAATGGAGAAGCTCATATAGGGCATATTGCAGGAGCATACCTTCCAGCTGATATATATCACAGATTTTCAATACTTACAGGAGAAGACAGTATATTTATATCCGGAACAGATATGCATGGAACAGGTGTAGTTCTATCTGCAGAAAAAGAAGGTATTGATCCATATGTATTCTCTCAGAAACATCATGAAAAATTTAAAGAAATATTTGGGAAACTGGATATAAAGTTTGATATGTACTCCAATACTCAAAGCGACATACATATAGAAACTGTACATGATTTTTTTTTAGATCTATATAAATCAAAATATATAAAAATAAGGGAAGAAGAACAGCCATACTGTGAGTATGATAATAGATTCATTCCTGATAGATATGTTGAAGGAATATGCCCAGTATGTAATGATAAAAATGCTAAAGTCTCTGAAAGCTGTGATGTATGCTCTACTCTAATACAATTTGATACTATTATTGAACCTCGTTGTAAGATATGTGGAAATACCCCAATACTTAAAAAAACTAAAAATTTTTTCCTAGAATTAGAACTTTTAGAGAAAGAAATACGTAATTATATAGATAAAAAAAATAATTTCAGAAAAAATGTAAAAGAATTTTCATTAGAATACATAAAAAATGGATTAAATCCAAGATCTATAACAAGAGATATGAAGTATGGAGTAAGTATACCAATTAAAGGGTTTGAAGAAAAAATAATTTATGTATGGTTTGAAGCTCTAATAGGATATATTTCTGCTACAAAAGAACTTAAACAAAATCACTGGATAGATTATTGGAGAAATAACTCTAAATCAATATTCTTTATGGCAAAAGATAATATTGTATTTCATAGTATAATACTTCCCTTTATACTTCTTGCAAACAATAATAAATTAAATCTCCCATATCAAATAGTAGCTAATGAAAATCTACTTTTGGAAGGTGAAAAAATGTCTAAAAGTAAAAATCATTTTATGCTTGCAAAAGATGCACTTTCAAGATATGGAAAAGATAATTTAAGATTTTATATAGCAGCAAATCTTCCAGAAAAAAAAGATTTTAATTTTAAAGAGGAAGAATTAATAAATCTAGTAAATACTACTCTATCCTCTAATATTGGAAATTATATCAATAGAACTTTAACATTTTTATACAAAAATTTTGATGGATCTATCAATAAATTTGAATCTAATGATGATGAGGATTATATAAAAAATATATTTAAAAGTATAAATATAGAATTATCTGAATTTAGAATAAAAAGTGCTGTACATAAAATAATAGAATTTTCAGATTATGCAAATAAGAGATTTGATACACTTAAGATATGGGAGAATAAGAATATAAAAAATATGTATATATTAATACAGTATGTATATGCATTAGGAATACTACTATCTCCAATTATACCAGAATCATCTGAGAAAATACTCTCTATTCTAAATAAAAAAAATGAGGGTTTTTACTATACCCCATATTTTGGAAAAATCAATAAGCCTTATATAATATTCCCAAAGATAGAATTAATATAATGATAGATACTCATTCACATACAAATAAATTTTATTATCCTGATATAGATAACATACTTGAAAAATCAAAAAAAAGTGGAGTTGAAAAAATTATAGTTCCAGCAACAAGTCTAGAGGATTCTTTAACCAATCCACAATTTATCCATCCTATGCTTTATTATGCAATTGGATCTCATCCAGAATTATCAAAACAAATTATAACCAGAGAACAATTGGAATCAGTTTATACAGAAAATATTATTGCAATTGGTGAATGTGGGTTAGATTACTATAGAGATAATAATAAGGAGAATCAAGAAAAAAATTTCAGAGTACAAATTGAATATGCATTAGAGAAAAATCTTCCTTTAATAGTTCATACAAGAGAAGCTTTAGAAGATACACTAACAATTCTTTCCGATTATTATAAAAAAGGGGATACAAATAAAGGAGTTATTCATTCTGCTGATGGAGATATTTCTATATTAGAAAAAATTGAAGATAGAGGATTTTATCTTTCTTTTAATGGAATATCTACATTTAAAAATGCAGATAAGATAAGAAATATTATTAAAAATACAGATTTATCTAAAATATTAATAGAAACAGATTCTCCATTCCTTACACCTGAACCGATAAGAAATGAAAAAATAAATAATTCATCAAATATAATTTATGTACTTGAAAATATAGAAAAGATTAAAAATACTCAAGCAAAAGAGAAAATTTACCAAAATTCAATTGCATTATTTAAATTAAACAATGAAAAATATATCTGAAATACTAAAAAAAACTAGAATTCAAAGTGGTATTACAATTGAACAAGTAGAAACTGCTACTAAGATAAAAAAATCATATATAGAATTTCTAGAACAAGGTGAATTTGAAAAATTACCATCAATTTCTGCAACAAAAGGTTTTATAAAAATCTATGCCAAATATCTTGGATTAAACTCCGATGATGCTCTAGTTATTTTTAGAAGAGAAAATAAACTTGAAGAGTATCACATGATGCCTAAAAAAAAGAGGAATACTAAAATTAATTCAATAAGACATAGAAGAATATCTTTATATCTATTATTTATATTAATAGTTGTAATACTTGCTATTATTTATGCAGTACATGAATATATATCATTTAAAACCCCTCCTAAAATAACAATCTACTCCCCTAGAAGTTCTACTATAACATCATATAAATCATCTATACTTTTCTCAGGAAAAATAACATTAGGAAATTCTCTATATATTGATGGTGATAAGATTAATAGTATTAATTTAAATGGAGTATTCTCCCAACAAATAGGATTACAAGAAGGATTAAATAATATAGTTATAAAGGTTGTAGATCCTCTAGGAGGTGATAATATTAAATATTACCAAATTGATTACATAAATAAATTAATCAATAAAAAGGATATTGCTAATACATTTTATATAAATATAAAAGATATTATAAAACCAGTATTTATAAATGCTGTTGTAGAAAATAAAACTGAATATAATAAAATATTAAAAGGAGAAATACAGATAAAGGGATTATATAATATAGTTTTAAGTATAGGGGAGATTCAATATACAGAAATATTTTATAAAGGGAAAAATATAACTCCAACTGGAACAGGATTTTCTGTAATTATAATAAAATATAATAATGGGAAATTACAGGTAACAAAAAATTAAAAAATTATGCTATATTAATAGTATGAATATAATATATAGTGTACTATTTTCTATAATTGGAATTTTAATAATAATATTTCTTATTATTATAATTAAAACTGTATTTGATATAGATAAAAATGTTGTTAAAGGAAAAGATATAATAGAAAATGTATCTGAAATAACTCAAAACACAAAAAACGAACAAGAAAAGATCCATTCAATGATTAATGATAAAATAGATAAGGTAAATATAATATCTAAATTTAAAATAGCTGAAAATCTAATTGAGACTTTTACAAAAGTTTATAGAAATAAAAAGAAAAACAAAACTTTATAATGCCAATATTTGGAAAGAAAACAAAAGAAGATAATAATTCATTTATATCTCTCGATATAGGGACAGAGTTTGTAAAAACTTTAATATGTAATATTGAAGAGGATAATGTAGTAATATTAGGGTTTGGTAAGGTAAGACAACCTTTGCATGCAATGAAGGGTGGTGTTGTAACAAATATAAAGAGTGTTATTTCTACATGTCAAAAGTCAATTGATCTTGCAATGGAGGAGTTAAATGATATAAATACTCCAAAAAGGGTTGTCGTGGGAATTGCTGGGGAGTTAGTTAAAGGAGTAGGTATAAAAATAAATTATGAAAGAGAAGATGCAGAAAAAAATATTGATGAGAAAGAAATTAAGAATATATTAGATAAGGTACATGATACTGCTTATGATGAAGCTATTAAAAAATTTACAGCATCTACTGGATCAGAAAAGACACAAATAAAATTAGTAAATGCCACAGTAACAGATACATATATTGATGATTATAAAGTTACAACTCCAATTGGATTCAAAGGTAAAAAAGTTACATTGAATATATATTTTGTATATACACCTTTGATATTTGCAGGAGCTTTAGATGATATATTAAAAGAATTAAATCTTTCTCCTATAATAATAGCTGTACAACCATTTGCAATAGCAAGATCAGTAAAAGGAGCTCGAGATTCAAGTTTTGATGCCATAATAATTGATGTTGGTGGAGGAACTACAGATATTGCACTCGTATCTCAAGGAACATTCCAAGATACTCAAATGTTTGCAATGGGAGGAAGATCATTTACAAAAAGGATAGCTGCTGATTTATCTATATCATACGAAGATGCAGAAAGTTTAAAAATTCAATATACAGAACAAGATATTGATCGAGGAAAATCCCTACAAATAAGAGATGCAGTAAAAAAAGATATAGATTTATGGATATCAGGAATCGAAATATCATTAGAAGAAATGGAAAATATTAAAATATATCCAGATCAAATACTTCTTTGTGGAGGAGGATCAAAATTATCTGAAATAAGAACAAAATTAGTAGAATATCCTTGGTCGGTACTTCTACCTTTTAATAGAAATCCCAAGATAAATTTTCTATCTCCAGAAAAGATTGATGGAGTAATTGATAAAACACTTAAATTAAATAAACCAGAAGATGTTACTCCTGTATGTTTAGCTAGGATTGTATTAGATATAGTAAAAGATGATGTTATTATTGCAATATAAAAAATATGAAAGATACTAAAGTATTCGTTGATCTAGATGACGAAATAACATTTATAACAGAAAAAATTCTAAAGGCCCAAACCAATAGAGTTATACTTATTATCCCAGAAAGATCTGATGTAATAACATCACTAGTAGGATTAAAAATGATCCGAAAAGTTATTGATAAAAATGATAAAGATGTTGTTATTGTAACAATGGATGAGCAGGGAAAGAACATAGCTTTGTCTGGAGGATTTGTATCTGTATCAAAAATAGGAGAAATTAATGAAGAGATATGGAGAGAAGTAGTAAGATTAAAAAAAAGAATACATGATGCAATGTATATGTCCAATAAGGTTCCTTTTAAGGAAGATATATACAAAACAATAGATAATTCTGATACAAAAAAACTCTCTCAAGAAGAACAATTCTTTGAATATAAACCAGATCAAAATAATGCTATACCTTTAGGAGAAGATTCAAAAATAAATAAGAAAAAAGAAAATATTAAAAGAGTTGAATTCAATAAAGAACCTATCATATCGTCACAAAAGGTTTCATTAGATGGATTCGAACTTATTGCAGGAGGAGATGTTGCATCATTCAGAGATAGTAATAAGGAAGATACAGAGCATAGTAATAAATTTACTCAAGAAAAAGATGAGACTCACAAAGATTTAAATAAAGATACTTTAAAACCTAATATGTTTAAAAGTGCTTTCTTCAAAGATAGAGAAAAAAGTAAAAAATTAAATAAATTAATAATTTTCGTAGGGATATTTATACTACTTGTAATATTTATTATTTATTACTTATTCTTAACAGTTTCTAGTGTAAATATAACTATAACAGGTAAAAAAATAAATTCACAAGAATTAATAACCATAAATCCAAATATATCCAACGTTCAAGGATACAACTTAAATATACCATCCAAAATAGTAAGTTCAAATGAATCAGGATCAAGTTCAATACCTACAACTGGAAGTAAAACTATACAAACAGGAAGTTTCGCTAGTGGATCAGTAACATTTTCAAATACATCTACATCTGCAGTAACAATTCCTGCATCAACTCAATTTTCAGATTCTAATAATATATCATTTACTCTATCCTCTTCAATAACTGTACCTGCTGCAACAGTAACAAATACTGCTACCTCATCTACAACAAATTATGGAACAATTAATGAGAATGTTGTTCTAAATACTAATACTGCAATTGGTGCAAATGATACATTTTCAAATAATAACTATAGCTCAATCACAGTAACTAATCCTTCTGCATTTTCTCAAGGAAATGAATCTACATCTACAGAACAGGTTGTAACACAAAACGATATAAATAATCTTTCAAGTACTTTATCTCAACAATTATTTGCAAGAGGAAGAGGAGCTTTAGTATCTTCAGGAAATAATAAAATAATTCAACAGTCAATAAAAAATATTATTATATCTAAAAACTTTGACCACTCTCTAGGAGCTGTTGCTTCAATTCTTAACCTTTCAATGAATACTAAAACTGAAGCTCAAGAATATAATTATAATAATATACAAATTGCAATTGAAAAAAATGCCTTGTATAAAGGGAATATAATAAAAAATATTAATTTTTCAATACAGAGAATATTTTTAGACTCCTCTGGTAATATAAAAATATCTATTTCTTATTCTGGAGAATTATTTAAGAATATAAATAAAAATAATATACTATCTTCAATTAAGGGAAAATCTTTCTCTTCAGCAGAAAATTATATTAAAACTATAAAAAATGTTAAAGAGGTATCAATCAATGATAATCCTTACATTTTCTCTATAATAGGATACTTACCATCTAATAGTAATAATATAAAAATTAATATAAATAATTAGCACTATTAACTATTCTCAATATATATTTAATACTTATTAATTAATATATAATAAAAAATAATCAATAAATTTATAACTAGGATACTTTATTTTAGTAATATAAAAAAATAAATACTGAGATATATTAACGATGAGTTTTATTATCAAGACACAATAATTTTTTCTAAAACATCAATAAGTTATTGATTATTAATCAAATAAAATATAAATATTGTCAATATTCTAAATATTTAATTATTTATTGTGATCTTTTTTATATAGATCTTCAAATATGGTCTATGATGATCCTTTGCATTAACAGGAACATTTCCTATTTTCTCAACAACACTCATCCCACTTGTAACCTTACCAAATACAGTGTATAGTCCATTCAATTGAGTATCTTTTGCAAGTGTAATAAAGAATTGAGATCCATTTGTATTTGGACCACTATTAGCCATAGCAAGAACTCCAGTAGAAAATGGAATAGACTTTAAATTTGTATCATAGGTATACCCCTTCTTCTCATATGCACTTACCAATACTTGAGGCATACCTAAGCTCAATGCATTAATTTGATCTTTAAAAGTGTACCCTGGACCACCAGAACCTGTTCCAGTAGGATCTCCTGTTTGAACCATAAATCCCTTTATTACTCTGTGAAATATAATATTGTTGTAAAATCCAGATTTTGATAAAAATATAAAATTATTAACAGCTAATGGAGCTGCTGCAGAATTAAGAGTAACATTTATATTTCCATAATT
This sequence comes from bacterium, assembly GCA_021810605.1. GTDB lineage: Bacteria > Patescibacteriota > Dojkabacteria > JAKAPS01 > JAJZLI01 > JAJYFR01. The sequence goes on from JAJZIL010000007.1 coordinate 42,412, forward strand.
AGTTTCTATTGTAGCTGTATAATTCTTATTCTTATCTATACACATCTTTGGATAAGAAGAATATTTTTTTACTGATGGTTGATAAGTAATATTACATGCATTATTTGAAAAATTAAGATTAATTTTATTCCCTGCTGAAATATATACAAGCAATAGCATTAAAGCTAATACCAAAATAGCTAGTGCTAAATAAGAAAATAGAGCTATTTTTTTTACATTAATGTTATTCATATTCAAATAGAGATATTATCATAAAATATAGAGTTTCTCAAATTTATATGGTAAACTTTTATAATAACAATGGGAAGAAAGAAAAAATCTGCAATTGAAAAAAACCTATCAGCTAAAAAGAGCCCCAAACTTGAAGGACAAGATACATATATTATTATAGGTATAATATTACTTATACTATCATTATTATCTTTTTTAGGATTTTTTGTTCATATAAATGCATTAAAATTCTTATACACCCTCTTAGGTGATGGAATAATAATTTTTGCAATATTTTCATTCTTACTATCATTAAGATTTCTAGGAACTAAAATAAAATTTAATACTGTATCCTCAATTATTGGACTTTTAATCTTTATTGTAGCAATACTTTCATTTATAAATCTTATGTATTCTCAACCAGTATCCTTACTACTCTCTTCTCAAGGAAAACTTGGAGGAGCAATAGGATACCTATCATCACAGTACCTTCGATCTGAACTGAGTAGATTAGGTTCAATAATAATACTTATTCCTATTATTATCATATCTTTAATGATGTCTATATCTCTATCTTTTATAGAATCAATAAGAAAAATAAAAGAGTTTATTAATTTTCTAGTTGAAAAAATATTAGAATTTCAAAAGTCTTCAGAAGAAAAAGAGAAAGTACAAAAAAATGATAATAATATACAAAATATAGAATTCGAAGTAACTGGAAAGAATGATGATACTATGGTAGGGACATTATCTGGAAAGAATACACTTACTAGAAAAAATAATAGTGTTCAAAATTCTCCTATAGAAACAGTACATTTTGATAACTGGGAACTGCCTTCTATTAACTTTCTAAATGAAATTAAAAGAATAAATGTTGTAAATGATACTGATATAAAAAGAAATTCTGAAATTATAGAAAGAACATTAGAAAGCTTTAATATAATATCTAGAGTGGTTGATATTTCAGTAGGACCAGTTATTACAAGATATGCACTTCAAATAAAAACCGGAACAAAAGTCTCTAAAATAAATACACTTTCAAGAGATATAGCACTAGCTTTAGCTGCACCTTCAGGATCTGTAAGAATTGATGCACCAATACCAGGAACTTCACTTGTAGGAATTGAAATGCCAAATCCTAAATCACAAATAGTATCTTTTAAAAATCTTATTAATAGTCCTGAATTTAATGATCCTTCTAATAAAATACCTCTTGCTATGGGAGAAGATGTTACTGGAGAAATCATAATAAAAGACCTTACATCTATGCCTCATCTTTTAGTTGCAGGATCAACTGGATCAGGAAAGAGTATGCTTATAAATTCATTTTTACTAGGACTTCTATATAAACACTCTCCTGATACTCTTAAATTAATACTTATTGATCCTAAACATGTTGAATTATCAGTATATAATGGAATTCCTCATTTACTAACTCCTGTGATTACTGATATGAATAGTGTTAATAATGCATTAAAATGGGCTCTCTCAGAAATGACACGAAGATATGATCTCCTTAAAAATGATGGAATGAGAAATATAGATGGTTATAATGAAACAAAAGAAAAAGATGAAAAATTATCTAGTATTATCATAGTAATCGATGAAATGGCTGATTTAATGCTTACAAAAGGAGTTGAAATTGAAAATTCAATAGTAAGATTAGCTCAAATGGCAAGAGCAGTAGGAATACATCTAGTACTTGCAACCCAAAGACCTTCTGTAAATGTAATTACTGGACTAATCAAAGCTAATATACCTGCTCGAATAGCTTTATCTGTAGCATCAGCAATAGATTCAAGAGTAATATTAGATCAAATGGGAGCAGAAACACTTTTAGGAAAAGGAGATATGCTATTTAAATCACCTGATCTAGGAAGGACTATAAGACTTCAGGGACCACTAGTAACAGAAGAAGAAATATCTAGAGTTATAACCTTTATCTCAAAACAAGGTATAGAGACATCATATAATGATGAGATACTCAATTCCCAAAATGGAGACTCAATAGTTTCAGATCAAACTGTAGGATCATATGAAGATGATCTATTTCCTGATGCTGTAAGAGTTGTAGTTAACGCTAAAAGAGGATCTGCATCAATACTTCAATCAAAATTAAAAATAGGATATGCTAGAGCTGCAAGACTCATTTACGAACTAGAAAATAATGGAGTTGTAGGACCTCAAGATGGATCCAAACCAAGAGAGGTACTTATTGATGATGCTGATAGCTTTCTATCAGAGTAATGTTAGTATTTCAGGATTAGAATCTGTAACTAAGATAGTATGTTCAAAATGTCCTGACATAGAATGATCCTTACTTCTTATTGTCCAACCATCATTATCTTCTGTAATATCACTTTTTCCCATATTAATCATACTCTCTATTGCTAGTGTCATATTTTTAACAAGTTTTAATCCAGTTTTCTTTTTTCCATAACCCAATATAAAAGGATCTTCATGAAGTCTATATCCAATTCCATGCCCAGCTAACTCTTTTACAACTGAATAGCCTTTTTTATTTACTGGTTGCTCCATTGCATAAGATATATCTCCAACAAAATTACCAACCTTTGAAACTTTAATACCATCATCCCTAGATTTCTTTACTGTATCTAAAAATTGAGATATTTCATCAGTCTTTTTTCCTACTTGAAATGATATAGCAGCATCTGTATATAAACCTTTATATATAACTCCATAATCTAGCGAAACAATATCTCCATCCTTTATTCTATACTCTGAGGGAATTCCATGCACAATCTTATCATTAATACTAATACATAAAGATTTAGGAAATCCTTTATATTTTAGAAATGCTGGGGTAACAGAATAGCTTTTACATAAATCCATAGCTATATTGTCTAATTCTATTTCAGATACACCAATCTTTGAATGTAATTTAAGATTAGATAATATTTTTGCCAAAATTTTACCACCTTTTCGCATATATTTAATTTCATCAGGACTTTTAGGTTTCATTATTAATAATTGATAAAATATTTCTAAATATAACCTCTTTACTATTACTTGCATCTATAAGTACTAGTCTTTCTTTATAATAATCTCTAATCATAGATATATTGTCATAATAAGATAATATTCTCTTCTGTATAGTAGAGAAAGATTTATCATCTGAACGTAGTTCAGTTTTTTCTCGATTCTTTATCCTTTCTAAAACAATTTCTTTTTTTATATTGAATTCAAAAACGTAAGATAAATCTCTACCATTATCTTTAAGAAAATTATCCAATGTTATCGCTTGAGCTAAAGTCCTAGGAAATGCATCAAACAAAATATTTTCTATTTGAAAATTAACTTTTGATAAAACTAATTTTGATATTATATTATCAGGAACCCATTCCCCCTTTCCCCAATAATTATTATATAAATCAATACCCTCTTGTGAAGATTGTAAATACATATCTCTTAAAATCCTTCCTCCAGATATAGATAAAAAATTATCTTTTAACATTTCTGCTTGAGTTCCCTTTCCAGATCCTGATACTCCTATAAGACTAATAATCATACTCTTTAAGAAATAAAATAAATACACATATAATGATTATATTTTCTATACTATGTAATCTATTATTAGTATTAGATTAATTTTATCATATATATACTATATATTATATAAGACTAATAATAATAATATTTAAGAAATAAAATAAAGATGCTAAACTAATACTTAATGAATGCCTTAAAAAAAATAAATATATATATAGATAAATATATTTTCTATTCTCTATCGTCTATTATTATTGTTATATTAATTTTATCATATATACACTATTACTATATAATTCAATCATTTAGCTTACTATTAATATTAATAAATATAATAACTATAATATCTATATATTCCTCTGAATATTTTTATCAAAGATATGGAAATATATTTTATAGCTTTCTAAAATATTTATTATTCTCTACAGAAATGGTATTTATATATTTTTATGGAGTTCATTCAGCATACCTTATTTTAATGATAATACTGAACATATATATTATAATCTATGAAGATAAAAAAATATTTTCTCAAATATTCTTTATTGTATCTATAATTACTATATATATAACATATATACTCTCTCAATCAAATCTAATAAATGAATTATTATATCTTATAATATACATATCAATTTTCTCTATACTTTACTATTATAAAAAAGATTACTTAAATAGAGTAATCTATCTAAGATCAGTGATTTTAAAAAATAATAAATCTATTCAAAAAGAAAAATTTGAGAATCATTCAATTCATAAATTGAAAAATATAATTACTTCAAATATAAAAGATATAATAGAAAAATTTCAATTTGAATATTTATCTTACCAAGCGAATATGTATCTTAATGGAATATTTTTTGAAAAAAATTATGAAAATAGAGATATATATTTTCATGTAGAAATAGCTAATATAGAAGATATAATAAAACAAATAATTGATGAATATAAGAAATATTATATAATCAATGTAAATTTAGAAAGTAGTATAAGAAATGAAAGGTTTATAATTACAGATGTAGAGAAATTAAAGAATTTTATAAGATTGATTTTTGATTTTAGTAAACAAAATGATGCCAGAAATTTAACTATAAAACTATCTATATCAGGAACTGATATAAAAACTGAATTTTTATTTGATGATAAAATTGTAAATTATATTGGTAATAAAACTATAACTGATATACAAAAACAAACACTTTGGATAAGATTATCAGACATAATATCAAAGATTACAGGAAATTATTATAAAAGAGAGGAAAATAGTCTTATTTTAACTTTTAAAAAGATATAAAATGGAGATAAGAGAAGTTTATTACAAGAGGAAAGAAAAAAAAGATATACTCATAAATTTTATACTTTCATCTATAATAATTTTTATTTTTTTTATATACTCTGAATATATAAACATACAATTTACTCTTTCAATATTAATAATAAGTCTATCTGCATTATCAATTCTTACAATAATATATCTTTTTATATTTAATAAAAAAAATATATATAAGAATAATCTAATTGAGATTTATTCAATTCTTTCTTTTTCAATTTTTTACTTTTTTATAATATATATATTAAATGTATCATATAGTGAATTCTTCCTTATTATAACTCTACTATTTTCAAAAAGTATGTTTTTTGAAAATGATAATATAAGTATATATATATATATAATACTTTATGAAATTATATCTATAATATTACTTCACAATACTTCTCTATGGTATATTTTTCTATCAGTAAATATATTCTTTGTATTAATATTTATATTTGTAAATAAATTTAAAAATATATCATCTGATTTAGAAGATAAAATTTATAATATAAATAGTGAAAATATATCATATAAAAATCAACATCAATCAAATTCTAATTTTATTAATCAAATATTATTTGAATTAGAGGATTATCTTAAGAATCTAACATTGAGAAATGAGTATAAAAAAAATATTGTTGTAATAAGAAGTATACAAAAAAAATTAAAAGAGAGAGTTTCTATTATAAATAAAAAGACTTCTTTAAATATTGAAGTTTTTAGTATTGATAAAGTTATATCAGAAATATTAGATAATTACTCTCCAATAATAATAGAAAAAAATATTAGTATATATTTTAATAAATTTACAAAAATAGATTATACTCTCAATACTGATAAAAATAAAATTAAAGAAATTCTATCAGAGGTGATTGAAAATGCTATTAATTTTTCTTATGAAAATTCATCTATAATTATTACTGAAGATAAAATTTATGACAAAATATCAATAAAAATAAAGAACTATTCTGAGAATAATATAAACACAGATAAAATATATAAACTTAATTATTCTCATGGAAAAAATTCATCTACAGGTATTGGTTTATATATTGCAAAAAAATATTCTCAATTAACAGAAACTAAATTGAATATTTATAAAGATATTATGACAGAAGATATAATATCTGATATAGATATTAAGATAATGATTTAGAATTTATTTAAACATATACTGAGTAGGAGCGTGTTACCATTTGTGATTTTATATTTTTTATCATAGTTAATAGTACAGTTACTATAATAAGGATACTTGTTCCACCTATACTTACTGTAGTTATATTAGTATATCCCTGAACAATAAGAGGAATAATTGCTATTATTGCTAAAAAGATAGAACCTACAAATGTTAGACGCAGTAAAATATCATATATATAACTTTCAGTCTGTTTACCTGGCCTAAAACCTGGAACAAACCCCCCCTGCTTTTGTATATCTCTTGCTACATCTTCAGGTTTAAAAACTATAAAGGTATAAAAATATGTCATAAATATTATAAGTAGAGCATATATAATACCATAGTATGTTTGATTTGAAAGAAATGTAAAGACATTAGTAGCAACACTGTGAACTAAAGGAATCTTATTACTTTCTAGTATATTAGATAACTCTGTTGGAACAAGTATTAAAGACAAAGCAAAAATTATAGGCATAACCCCTGCAGTATTAATCTTAATTGGAATATATGATTTTTCTCCTCCTACAAGTTCAACTCCTCTAGCCATTCTAGTATAATTTACAGGAATATTACGAGATGATTCATTAATAATGATTATAGAAATAATCATACCTAAGAATAGAAGTATTAATATTATACCAACAATACCATTAATGCCCTGTGTTGTAGCTGCAGATATAACTTGTTCAGGTAGGGTAGCAAGTATACCTAGTGCAATTAGTAATGATATCCCATCTCCCACTCCATATTCAGTAATAAGTTCTCCTAACCACATTAAAAATATTGAACCTGCACTCATTGTAATTATAAAAGTAACAATTTGAAGTGTATTTAGATTAGATATAATAGGAGTACTTGAAGCATTAAGCAAGAATAAATATATTCCATATGATTGTAAAATTGCTATAGGAACCGTGATTATCCTTGTATACTGATTAATAATTTTCTGACCTCTCTCTCCTTGTTCTTGTAACTCTTTAATTTTAGGGATAATATAACCTAAGAATTGAAATATAACAGTAGCTGTAATAAAAGGACCTAAACCTATACCTACTATTGCAGCTGTAGAGAGAGTTCCTCCTGAAAATATATTTAAAACACAGATC